>CANMTO010000005.1 GCA_947500755.1 Flavobacteriales bacterium | reverse complement strand
TTCCTTTCATACCTTTGCACCATGGATTTCGATACCGAATTACGTTTTCAAAAGTTGATTAACTGCCTGAAACCAACCTTTGAAATGGATTTGGATTTAACTGCATTGATTTATCTCATTGGCTTAAATGAAGCCGGGTTTGGCTATAGAACCTATTCAAAACAAGAAAAAATGGACCTCATGCATGTGGCCATTTGCACCTTGCTTGCACCGGGCGGTTATTATGAATTCTCTCATCGGGATGAGCAGAACTGGCCCCATTTCACCTTGGTTCAAGCCTTACCAACACTGAATGAAAAGGAGCAAAAGCACGTCTTAAAAGAAGCGATTATCGATTATTTTATTGAAAAGGAATACGTAACCCCTGAGATGCTAATTACCTCGGTTTAGGTCCAATGTATTTTATGATGGGATTGGTTCCTGTAAAGCAGGTTCGATTTATCACCACTTGGAGTGGGTCTATCTTTCCATTTTTCGTAATATTCTCCTTACTGCAAAGTGCTCCGATGCTAACATAATCCAATGAACAACGAGATAACCACTCTTCGGGCGTTAAATACGCATATACGGGTTGTTCTGTTGCGTTGTCTGATGTCGGAAGGGGGTATTTAAGCTTTAGTTCATCCAAGGAAGATGTCTTATCGATGTCCATAATGGTAATTTCCTCCGATACGTCCAACCGACCTTTCCATAATCCGAATTCATCTGTTCTTATTATCTTGGTTTTATTGCCTTCAGTAATTTGAAATGAATGATAAGAAAATCCTTCATTCCTTCCATTCATTTCGGTTGAATCTGGCAACTTTCCACCACAATAAGGCCAATGGTTCGTTACCTGTATCGTAATAGTAGATTTGCAAGAAACCAACAGGAACAAAAAACCGCATAAGTACAAGTTGCCTTTCATAGAACGTATGGATATAATTTATTTTCCAACCAATAAGCTTGCCATTCGTCGTGCCTCTAAATCTATAGCAATATAATCTTCTAATGAAGGTTTTGAAACATGCGTTACCGTATTCATTACATGTTCATTTATGCGAGCGATATCTAAAAATGCAATGCGTTCGTCTAGAAATGCTTGAACCGCAATCTCATTTGCTGCATTCAATGCACAAGGCACGGTACCATCACGATCCATGGCCTGATAGGCTAAATCTAAATTTTTAAAGGTTATCCGGTCAGGTGTTTCAAAGGTAAGGTTCGGATAGTCCATAAAATTGAATCGTGGGTAATTCGTTTTCAATCGATAAGGAAACGTAAGGGCGTATTGAATGGGTAATTTCATATCCGGCAAGCCCATTTGGGCTTTCATGCTCCCGTCTTCAAATTGAACCAACGAATGCACGATGCTTTGCGGATGAACAACCACATCGATTTGTTCTGCCGTTAAGTTAAATAACCACTTCGCTTCAATAACCTCTAGGCCTTTATTCATCATCGTAGCAGAGTCGATGGTGATTTTCGCCCCCATACTCCAATTTGGATGTTTTAATGCTTGTGCTTTGGTTACTTGCGCCAGTTGTTCCGTGGAATATCCTCTAAACGGACCACCCGAAGCCGTTAAATAGATTTTCTCAATGGGATTCATGAATTCTCCAGGTAGGCATTGGAAAATAGCTGAATGTTCAGAATCTACGGGATAGATATTTACGCCATACGATTTGGCCATAGCCGTAATTAATTGCCCGGCAACCACTAAGGTTTCTTTATTGGCGAGTGCTATATCTTTTTTTGCTTCAATCGCTGCAATGGTAGGTTTAAGACCTGCGTAGCCCACTAAGGCGGTTAATACCACATCTACATCGGTGGATTGAACCACCTGACACAAGGCATCAGCGCCACAATATACATGAATGTCTTCGTTCCAAAGCGCTTCTTTTACCTTGTTATACTGGGTTTCATCTCCAATGACCACCATGTTGGGATTAAACTTGAGTGCCTGTTCAATTAACAAATCCGCATTGTTCCCGGCAGTTATCACTTGCAAATCAAATAATTCCGGATATACTTCTATCACTTCAAGGGCTTGTGTACCGATGGAGCCGGTAGACCCTAAAATCGCTACACCGCGTTTTTTATGCTTTTGCTTGTCGTTTTCTTGTTCCATAACTGATGTTACCAAAGACATTAATTGGCTTCCCTAATGTATTGTGGTTTTATTTTTGTTTAATCCCAAAGGCTTTAAATGAGTTACCTCCACCAAGCCCATAATAGCCTCCACTCAACTCGAAATGGTTTTTATCTGTAAAATTACCACTCACCTGATAATGAAAATCATGGCTTTTATAATGTAATTTCCCATTGGTTTCTATGAGATAAGATGTTTCTCCATTCTCACTAATAAAGTCAATATAATATCTTTCATCCGACCGTTTTACTTCAATTGAATAAAAGGAGGTGTCGATGAGCGGTGCTTGCCCCATCATCCAACTTGTATTGTAGGAGGTCACTTGGTAAGTTCCAAGGTATTTTAATCGGTAATCGAAGATGGGCTTGTTGCAACCAGTCATACAAACAACACCAAGAGTAAAAAATAGAAAATACTTCATGTTTAATGCGCCTCAAGCCAATTATCTGCAATTTCCATCTCAACTTCCATCGGTACAACCAAATGTACGGCTTTTTCCATGGCTTCTTTCACTAAGGTTTTCATTTCCTCTTGTTCCGTCACATGCACATCAAACAGCAGTTCATCGTGCACCTGTAAAATCATTTTAGATTTCAAGTCTTTTGTAGCCAAGGCCTTATCAACCGCGATCATTGCCATTTTAATAATATCAGCGGCAGAACCTTGGATCGGCGCATTGATCGCATTTCGCTCGGCATATCCCCGCACCATCGCATTGGCTGAATGAATATCTGGTAAGTAGCGACGGCGTTTCATAATGGTTTCTACATAACTGTGTTCTCGCGCAAAGGCAATTACATGGTCCATGTATGATTTAATGGTCCCAAACTGCTCAAAGTAGGCATCAATGATTCCCTTCGCTTCAGTTCTGGAGATTCCAAGATTTTGAGCCAATCCAAAAGCCGATTGCCCGTAAATAATACCAAAGTTAACTGCTTTCGCGGCGCTACGCTGCTCCCTTGTAACCGCTTCAATCGGAACCTTATAAACGGTTGCTGCCGTGGCGGCATGTATGTCTTGTCCTTCTTTGAATGCTTTGATCATTGACGGGTCTTCACTGAGTGCTGCAATAATGCGCAATTCAATTTGCGAGTAGTCAACAGACATGATCTTAAATCCCTCGTTACGAGGTACAAAGGCGCGTCTGATTTCTCTTCCCTTGGCCGTACGAATTGGAATATTTTGAAGGTTGGGGTTATTTGAGCTTAAACGTCCCGTAGCCGTTACGGTTTGCATGAAGCTCGTGTGAATTCTTCCGTCGCTGGGACTGCATAATTCCGGCAGTGGGTCAACGTAGGTACTCTTTAATTTTCTGAGCTGACGATATTCAAGAATTTTAGAAACTATCGGGTGATCTTGTTCGTGTTTTTGCAATACATCCTCGGATGTGGCATATTGTCCCGTCTTGGTTTTTTTTGCCTTAGCAGATATTTTTAAGTGGTCAAACAACACTTCGCCAAGCTGTTTGGGTGAATCCGGATTAAAGGGAACACCAGCCATTTCTATAATCTCTTCATGCAATTTACCTAAGGTTTCTTCTAATTCGATTGAATAGGCCTTTAATGCCTGAACATCAATGGCGATGCCTTCTTCCTCCATGCTTCCAAGCACTCGAACCAAGGGCATTTCCATGTCATAGAACAAATGCTTTAGATGCGGTTTTTCAACCTCAGGGGCTAAAATTTCTTTGAGTTGTAAGGTGATGTCTGCATCTTCACACGCATATTGATATATATCCTCGGCGCTCAGGTCACCCATGTTACCCTGTCCCTTACCTTTTTTTCCAATTAAGGATTCAATGGAAATGGGTTTGTATCCTAAATATACCTCTGCCATAAAATCCATTCCTTGCTTGGCCTCTGGATTAATTAGGTATTGTGCAATCATGGTGTCAAACAGGGCGCCTTTGAATTCTACGCCATATCGATGCAACACTTGGATGTCATATTTTACATTGTGTCCAATTTTTTCAATCGCTGTATGTTCGAAGAGGGGTTTGAACTCAGCAACAATGGCTTTGGCCTCATCATAATTTAGCGGCGTAGGAACATAAAAAGCTTCTTTTGCTTTGTATGAAAATGAAAAGCCAACAAGGTCTGCACGCAGGGAGTCAATGCCAGTAGTTTCCGTATCAAAACAAATACTGGATTGTTCTAGTAATAATTCAAGTAATTCTGCGCGTTCTTGAGGAGTCTGGATTAAGTGATAAGAAGGTTTTTCACTTTCCAAGGTTTTATATTCAGTCGCATCTTCGTTTCCAATCGGCTGAGTTAATTCTGCCGCATCAAAGAGCCCCAATTGCTCGGTGTTAACCGCCCGGTTTGGTGTTAAGGGAGTGGATGTAATTACTAATTCTTCTCCAAGGATTTTTTTAAGTAAGTTTCTAAATTCTAAGGCCGTAAATAAGGTGCGAATAGCATCCGCATTCGGTTCACAAATTTCTAAATGTTCTTCATCAAAGGGAACGGTCAAATCGATTAAAATAGTCGCTAACATTTTTGAAACGCGACCTTGGTCTGCGTATTGAATTACATTTTCTTGTTGTTTCCCTTTTAATTCATGGGCATGATCAATCAAGTTTTCAACGCTACCGTACTTAGCGATTAACAGCTTCGCTGTTTTTTCTCCAATCCCAGGTATGCCCGGAATGTTGTCCGATGCATCCCCCCATAACCCTAGAATATCAATCACTTGAAGGGGATGTTCCACCTCAAATTTTTCGCATACCTCTTTTACCCCAAGAATCTCCGGGGGATTTCCCCCACGGCCGGGTTTGTATATGAAGGTTGTTTCGCTTACTAATTGTCCATAATCCTTATCTGGAGTCATCATATACGTAGTATACCCACGTTGTTCAGCAAGTTTAGCCAAAGAACCAATGACATCATCTGCTTCATGCCCTGCAATTTCAATCATAGGGACATTAAAAGCACGAACGATATCTTTTATGGGTTCGATCATAGATCGAATATCCTCTGGCATTTCTTCCCGATGTGCTTTATAGGCTTCGAATTCTGTTTGTCGGTGTTCACTTCCTCCAGGAGGATCAAAAACTACCGCAAGATGCGTCGGCTTTTCTGTTTTAATCACATCAATTAATACGTTGGTTAATCCGAACGCTGCACTCGTGTTTTGGCCTTTTGAGTTAACTCTTGGGTTTTTAGCAAAAGCAAAATATGCCCTGTAAATGAGCGCATAGGCATCAAGCAGGAATAATTTCTTAGGGGTGTCTTTAGATAGCAAAACTTATACGTTACTGAGTTTAACAAAATTTTTGTAGAAATATGGAATGGTTTTAATCCCCATTCGATAATTGAATAGTCCAAAGTGCTCATTGGGTGAATGTATCGCATCGCTATCAAGCCCAAAGCCCATTAAGATTGTTTTCAACCCTAATTCTTGCTCAAACATCGCTATAATAGGAATGCTTCCCCCGCTGCGAACAGGAATCGCTTCCTTACCAAACGTTTCTTTGTATGCCAATGCCGCCGCCCGATACCCAATGGAATCTAAGGGTGTTACTGCGGCCTGCCCACCGTGATGAGGACTTACCTTAACGGTAACACCGGTTGGAGCGATACGTTCAAAATGGGTTTGAAATAAGTTCGTTATTTCCTCAGGATCTTGATTAGGCACCAAACGCATAGAGATTTTAGCAAAGGCCTGTGAGGCAATCACCGTTTTTGCACCTTCTCCAATATACCCTCCCCAAATGCCATTTACATCTAATGTTGGACGGATAGAACCTCGTTCAGGCGTTGTATATCCCTTTTCTCCATAGGTGTCTGGAAGATTAAGCGCTTTTTTATAGGCCTCTTCCGAAAACGGAGCTTGTGCCATGGCGTCTCGGTCGGTTCTTGAAATCTCCACTACGCTGTCGTAAAATCCGTCAACGGTAATTTTTCCGTTTTCATCATGCAGCGAAGCAATCATTTCACACAAGGCATTGATTGGGTTTTTAACACATCCACCATATAATCCCGAGTGTAAATCTCTGTTTGGCCCGGTAACCTCAACCTCAACGTAACTTAATCCGCGAAGTCCTGTGGTAACCGAGGGCACATCGTTCGCAATCATCCCCGTATCCGAGACAAGAATCACATCCGCTTTTAGTTTATCCTTATTTTCTTTAACAAAGTATCCTAACTGCTCGCTTCCAATTTCTTCCTCCCCTTCGATCATGAATTTCACATTGCACGGAAGTTCACCGCTTGAAAGCATCGCCTCCACGGCTTTTACGTGCATGTAAAATTGTCCCTTATCGTCGCATGCACCGCGCGCAAAAATTGCGCCCTCTGGGTGAATTTCTGTTGTTTTAATTACGGGTTCAAATGCTGGGCTGTGCCATAATTCTATGGGATCTGCCGGTTGAACATCGTAATGACCATACACCAAAACGGTCGGCAATGTGGGGTTTATAATTTTTTCGCCATAGACTATCGGATGCCCATTGGTGGGAATTACCTCTACAGCGTCCATGCCAATTTTTTTTAATTGCGCTGCAACTTCGTTGGCACAGGCTAAAACACTTGTTGAATAGGCAGGGTCTGCTGAGACTGATGGGATACGCAGCAAGGCCATTAGCTCATCCGTAAATCGCCCTAAATGTTGGTCAATATAAGTATTTGTTTTTGTCATACCGCGTATTAAAAATGGTACAACGAAGATACAACTTTCGGAGGGTTTCCTATCAAATTACCCGCCCCAATTACCTGGTTCATGTAAAACTTAGCAATATTTCATACCTTTAACCACGTTAAATACACATGAAGGTAGTTATAATTGGTGCTGGACTTTTTGGCTGTTGCTCGGCAATAGAATTAGCGAGAGCAGGCTTTCACGTAGTATTGCTTGATCGAGAAGATGATATTATGCAAAAAGCATCGCGGGTCAACCATAACCGCATTCATTTGGGATACCATTATCTGAGAAGTGTTGAAACCGCGGAACAAAGTATTGAAGGGCTACTTTCTTTTTTGTTTAATTATGGTAAGGCCGTAGAAAATCAATTCCCCAATTACTACGCGATTGCTAAAGAGGGAAGTAAAACTACCCCTGAAGAGTTTCTTGCATTTTGTAATAAGGTTGGAATCGGATATGATTTCGAGTATCCATCAGACACCTTTTTGAATCGAAACGCATTGTCTGCAAGTTTTAAAGTCCCTGAGCCTGTATTTGATTACGAGATTTTAAAGCAAGAGGTTGGAAAGAGCCTTGTGAATTCTCGGGTTGACATTCGGTTGAATCAAGAAGTTCAGGGGATCACTAAAAAACCTGGAGGAGAATATGAATTAGTTGTAAATCAGCGGGTAGAACATTTTGATGTGGTTATTAATGCTACCTATTCAGATTTCAATGAAATCAATCATGCCCTTGGTGTTCCGTTAAAGCCACTTTTATTTGAAAAAGTACTCATCCCTGAATTTGAATTTAAACACAATCCCTTTGGACTGACTATTATGGATGGTCCATTCTGCTCGGTAATGCCTAAAGGAAAACAAACGGATAAGTTTTTATTGTATCACGTTACCCACTCTGTAGAACAAGGAGTTCTTTCCGAATTGCACCCGAGCTTTAAACCAGATAATCCGTCACAAGAGGCGCTGATATACGACCAAGCAACACACTACATGCCTTTTTTAGCACAGGTAAAACGTACGAATCAATTCAAAACCATCCGTGTGGTACATAAGAATTCAGACGATGCTAGGTTAACAGAATTATATATGTATGAGCAATTTGAGAATTATTTTGCCATTCTCTCAGGGAAAATATCAACGTGCATCCAGGTAGCTCTAGAGATTAAACATACCTTGCAGCAGAAAAAAACAGAAAAAAGATTTAGAATATAATGGAACAATTGAAATTGCATTTAGGATGTGGTCCGAACATTAAGGAAGGTTACGTAAACATAGATGGATATGTAACAGGAGAAGGAGTTGTAAATATGGATATATTAAATTTAGGGTATCCTGACAACAGTGCAGATGAGATTCTAGCGGAGCACTTATTTGAGCATCTCCCCTTTAAAGACGAGGAACAATTATTCAAAGAATGTTACCGAGTACTTAAACCAGGTGGCGCATTGGTTGTAGAAACTCCGGACATGGAGTGGCTTTGTACGGCCTTCCTGCAAGCGAACGATGAATTTACTAGCTTTTACCAAGCAGGGGCGATGGATCATTATTTCGGACATGGTAAATCCTATGAACATCGCTGGGGAATGATCACAACGCACTTTTTTGGCAACCAAAACGGGGAGGGGCAATTTCATAAAAACGGATACACGAAGCAGAAGTTTATTGATATTGCAAACTTAGTGGGGTTTTCTTCATGTGAGGTATTGAAATTGGTCAATAAAGGCGCAGGAGCAATTCGTGCACGAATCATTAAATAATGAAAGTTCTTGTCATTGGAGGAAACAGCTTTATTGCTCAGGGGATAGAATCTTATCTTTCAACCCAGGGGATAGCGTTAATTCGGATTCATCGCTCGGTTTTGGATATTACGGATGAGGTTCAGATTGAACAATTTTGTAATAATACTGATCTACCTCCCTATGATGCCATATTATTCGCTCAAGGAATTAATCCCTCATTGAGTACAAAAGAAACGACCGCCGAACACCTTTTATCCATGCTCAAGGTAAACATCATGGGTCCAGTATTATTATTAAAACATTTGTTTCCACGAATGAATCCGCATGGCAATGTGATTTTTTTTAGTTCAGTTGCTGCTGAAAAAGGCAGTTATGACCCCGGATATGCGGCATCGAAAGCGGCTATTCAAGGCATGATTAACAGTTTTGCGAATGAGTTTTCATCCATGAGGTTTAATGCAATTGCACTTGGACTGGTTGAAAATTCTCCGGTATTTAATCAAATGACCCCTGATTTTTTACAGAAACATCGCGACCGAATGCACCAAGGTACCCTCATTCAATTGGAACATATTGCTGCCGTTGTGAACTTACTCTTAACGAATGAAAACCTTAATAGAAGCATTATCCCCTTAACTTCTGGATTTCGTTAAATGAATCTTTCCATAGTCATTCCCTCAAGAAATCGACCGGACTACTTGGCCAGAGCAATCGCTTATTATACTCAATTTGATGCAATTCAGCTCATTGTTTGCGATAGCTCTGAACAGCCCTTTACCGCGGAAATTCCAAAGCAAGTAAGCTACCACTATTTTCCTGAGGCTTCCTTTGTCGAGAAAATACAGTCAATACTCCCTACCCTCGCAACAGATTATGTGGTTTTAAGTGCTGATGACGATTTTTTGTTGGAACATGCATTAAATGAATCGATTGATTTTTTATCGGATAACCCAACATACAGCAGCGTTCAAGGAAATTATATTGCGTATTATAACCTAGGAAAGACCTTGTATTATTTACCCTTGTATACCCAACGAATTGGGAAATCTGTCGATTTTGAAGCACCAATGGAACGCATCGCTTCTTATTGGGGTTCAGGAATACAATTGTTTTATTCCGTGTATCAAAAAGAAGACTTTTGTAAGGTTTTTCAAACGGCAGATCGTTCCATTCGAAGTTTAAATCTATTAGAATATCATATAGGTTTAACGGCGTTATTGCTCGGTAAAAACAAATACCTGCCCGTGTTTTATAGCGTTCGAGAGCTAATTAGTAATTCTGCAGGAACCAATATAGGTCTTGATGTATTGGTCTCAGATCCTAATCAAGCGGTTCAATATGAAGCGTTCATTGCAGGTGTTTCCACGTTATTTAGTGTGGTGCAACCAATGGCTAAGGACCACGAAGGGATTATAAGACAACAGATTTCTCAATATTTATCATCTGAAAACGCAACGAATTTTTATAGTGCTCGGGACCGAAACAGACGGATTAAGCGCCTCATACCTTCCGCTGTACGCCAGTTAATTTATCATGCGTGGCTTTCGTTTAATCGAAAAAAAAACGCGCAAAATAACCTGCGGATATCTTCCTTGCATACGGGATTTCCCTTCGGTAATCCCTTAGAAGAGTCTAGACTGAAACTGATTGAAGCACGTATCCTAAATCAGAAATAGAAAATGTGCCTTATCTTTGCTTTTAGTGCAACTTTACTTGCTTAACATAGGTCATAAAAAAAATTTAAAAACATGTTTGTTCTCCATAAATTATTTTTGACACTGATGCTGCTTCCGTTTTTGACGTTAGCGCAGCCCATTGCTGTTTCCCCAACGCAAACGCCTCAGCAATTAGTAAATAATGTGTTGTTGGGAGCAGGTGTTGTTGCCTCTAACATCACAATAAACGGGGTTCCGGGCTTAGCATCAACTCCTTTTGGTAATATAGGATACTTCACCAATACCAACGCAACCTTTCCAATGGCAAGTGGTATTATTTTAACCACTGGGGATGCAATGGGTGCGGTTGGCCCAAACATGGGTGGAAGTACAACGAATCCAGGAACCTCACAATTGGTTGCAGGGGATCCCGAGTTAAATGCCATTGCAAACGGAAATGTAACCAACGGCGTAGTCTTGGAGTTTGATTTTATTCCTGCTGGGGATACGCTTATTTTTAATTACATGTTCGGCTCCGATGAATACACGGAATTTTCTCCATCAAATTTTAACGATGCCTTTGGTATCTTTTTGTGGGGCCCTGGTATTTCTGGTCCCTATCCATTTGCGGGTTATCCAAACGGAGGAGACAATATTGCCATAATCCCTGGAGGAACACCCGTAACTATTAATAATGTAAACTGGGTCACAAATACACCGTACTATGTGTATAATGAATTCCCTCAAGATACGTATGGGGATGCCATTGAATATGATGGCACGACCGTCAAATTAACTGCGAGTGCAAGTGTGCAATGCAACGAAACCTATCACATCAAGTTTGCCATTGCCAATGTGTTTGACCAGGCGTTTGATTCTGGGGTGTTCTTGGAGGCAGGGTCTTTTTCCTCTGCAGCCGTGAGTGTAGCCGTTGCTACCGTATCAGGAGACACGACCATTGTTGAAGGATGTACCTATGCAGACTTTATTTTTACTCGACCGGAAGGACAAACCAATGACACCTTGATCATCAATTACACGGTAACAGGATCAGCTATCCAAGGGGTTGACTATAATAATATGGTGAATCCAATCGTGTTTTTACCTGGACAAGACACCGTTATTTTGAATTTAACGCCTACTCAAGATGGGTTAAACGAAGGGTTTGAGTCGGTGACAATTTCTGTATCAATCATTAACCCATGCGGAGACACGATCACTTCTGAAGGAACCATTTATATTGGTGATGGTCCAATTATTAATATTACAGAAACCGACCCACTAGTTCAATGTTTTCCGGACAGTGTCTTACTAACCGCATCTGCGTCTGGCGGATATGCACCCTATGACTTTACATGGACCGCCTTAGGCGGCACGGTTCTTTCGACGAATGACTCACTACCGATAAATGTTACTCAAAATGGGGTTGTTCAATTCTTGGTTACGGCGGTTGATCAATGTAATTTCTCCCAAACCGATACAGCAACGGTCACGGTAAATCAAACGATTGCAATTGATGCGATAAATATGACCGAAGCAACTTGTTTGCCAACAGGAACCTTGTCAGCAGTAGTATCAGGAACAACGGGTAATGTAAATTATGCGTGGTCTAACGGGCAACAAGGGCAGAATATCCAAAACCTAGCCAGCGGGTGGTATTCGTTGACGATTACAGATCAGGTTTGTTCTGCTAGCGACAGCGTATTTGTGGGTGCAATTGCCGTTCCGGTAGCTAATTTTACCGCAACCCCAGCAGCTGGATGTGCTCCATTGAATGTCGTATTTGTAAATAATAGTGCTAACGGAACAGGGTATGCATGGAATTTTGGTAACGGACAAGGTGCAGTGGTTCAAACTACGGACCCTCAAAGTACTCAATATGTGACTCCAACACCAGCAAGTTATACGGTCACTTTAGTGGTGTCTCAAGGAATGAATTGCATTGATTCAATGTCAATTACCATCCCAGTGGATGTGTGTGATTGTACCGACCCAGAGGCACTAAACTATAACGGCAGTGCTAATGTGAATGTACCTTCGAATTGTATCTATCCATATCCAGAGGTGGAAGCACCGAATGTAATCACCCCAGACGGAGATTTAACCAACGACGAGTTTTTCTTGCAATACAAGAATGTCGTTGCGATTGAGTTAATAATTTTCAATCGCTGGGGAGCGATTATGTACAGTGGATCCAGTACTGATTTAACACAGTCACAACCCTCTTGGGATGGAACTTCAAATGGAAATGAGGCCAGCGAGGGCGTGTATACTTATACGTACAAGGCTACTGGGGTTTCGGGAGGTGAAGTTTCTGGTCATGGATTCTTCCATCTGATTCGATGACCCTAGAATTAGGTAGATGGGGCGAAGATCGAGCAAAAGAACATCTGCTTCAATCGGGGTATGAAATCCTGGAGTCAAATTACCGATTTAAAAAAGCAGAAATCGATTTAATTGCAAGAAAAGGGAATGTGATTATTGCGGTGGAAGTAAAAACGCGCTCAGGAATTATAGTTGGAACACCTTTTCATGCCATTACCCGAGAGAAACAACGGAATCTATTGCTAGGAATTAATCACTACGTTCAGAAGTTCAAGGAGCCGATTGAAGTAAGAATGGATGCAATAAGTGTCATTAAACAAGGGGAGCGCATTAATATTGTACACTTAGAGGATGCATTCCCAGCATTTTAACTCCTTGAATTATTGACGTACCTTTGTAAAAACTGCTCGCGATGAACACAAACAAAAAACCTTCTCCGAAACCGGGGAAATCAACGAAGCCCGTTGCCGCAAAGCCGGCAAAATCAGGGAGATCAAATAAACCAGCCGCCGCTAGCGCTGCTAAATCTACCAGAACATCAAAACCGGACGCGCCAAAAGAGGTGAGCGCTCGAGATAAACGAAAGTACATTGATTTTAAGATTAAAGTTAAAAAAGGGGATCCGCTGCCAAATTTCAATGAAAATGAAATCCGCTTAAATAAATACCTTTCGAATGCTGGAATATGTTCCCGCCGTGAGGCTGATGTGTTAATTCAAACTGGGGTAGTTACCGTAAATGGAAAGATTATTATCGAAATGGGGCATAAAATTGCACCAACGGATGTGGTTCAATATGACGGGGAAACCATCAATGCAGAGAAAAAGAGGTATGTGCTACTGAATAAGCCGAAAGGATTTATTACCACCATGGACGATCCTCAAGGTCGAAAAACAGTGATGTCTCTGGTTAAATCCGCAAGCCGTGAACGCGTCTATCCTGTGGGTAGGTTAGACCGTGAAACCACCGGACTATTGCTGTTTACGAACGACGGCGATATTGCGAAAAAATTGACACATCCCAGATACCAAGCCCGTAAAATTTATCATGCAGAATTAAATAAGCCCTTTAGAACTGAAGATTTTGATCGGCTTTTGAAAGGCGTAGACCTAGAGGACGGGAAATCAAGGGCAGATTTGGCTTCTTATGTGGAGGGTGGAAATTCTCGTGAAGTAGGGGTAGAAATACATTCAGGGAAAAACCGGGTGGTTCGAAGAATGTTTGAGGCTTTAGGATATGATGTCGTTAAATTAGACCGAGTTGTTTATGCCGGGTTGACGAAAAAAGATTTGCCCCGAGGAATGTTTCGGCACCTTACAGAAGATGAGGTTAGCTTCCTTAAAATGACAAAAAATGTGTAGTAAGAAGCATGGGTTTTTTAGCTATTTCCTGCTAGTACTCCTGCTTGGGGCCTGTTCTTTGAATGAAACCCAAAGCAAACACCCTGCAGCTAAGTTTTTTTATCCGATTCTGGATGAACCAAAAATCTATGTTTATCGAGACATGATTGGGGGACTTGAAGAACAATTTCACCGAGTTTATGCGGTAAAAGACCAGTTAGGACACCACGTAGTAGTGGAACGCTATGCATCCGACGGACGAATCCTTGAAGCATTGAATTTTAATGTGGATTCTTTGGATATTCAAGACCATATGGTAGTGAACAGAAATCAAAAGAAAACTCAAGCGGTAGTATATAAAACGACCTATTTCCCTTGGAAAGGTACTGACCAAACATGGTTTGCAACAAAATTCGAAGGAGTATTGGACTCTACCTTGATTTTACAAGAATTGAAACGTAAGCAACTCAGCGATCATGCGTCAATAGAGGTAATGGGAGAACAAAAAACGTGTATAAAATACAAAGATCTCACAAAATTCACCCTCATAAACCCCTTTGTTAAAATTGAAAAGAAATTAGAAATGGCATCAACCACGTATTATGCAGAAGGGCTTGGATTGGTTGAATGGAAGAGTAAGGGAAATAAGGTGCATTTTCGATTGGAACAGATTATGGACCAAACGGAATGGTTGAAATTCGTCAGGCCTTGAAATCAGCTTGGTTCTTTTTGTTTTTGTGTGGCAGTGTTTCTTTTGCACAGCGCGGGGTGTTTAATTCGGCATATAAGGGAAATTTTAATGTACAACTCGGAACAGCATCTACTTATTTTCAAGCTTCTACGTTAAACTTTTCAGGGAGTAAATTCGATTTTGTGTTGCATAATTCAAACCTGAGACAACCCAATAATACGCTTGCACTTCCATCATCAGAATGGAGTGAAAATCAATATAAATTAACGGTAGGTTATACGGTCAAAAGAGGGATATTACTTTCATTCAATATTGATAACTTCAAATATTTAATTCCCCCGCAAGAATTATTGATTTCTGGCCGTGTTGCTCCTGGTTATGATCAGTTAGGAGGGTTGTCAGGAACTTATGACAACACCCCGGTTTCTATGGATACACTAGGGTTTGCGTTTAATGTTTCAAGTGCTAAATTTATCTCTACGCGATTAGAATTCCTGCAAAATCTTTATCGCGTAAAAAATCGGATGTTTGTAATTAATGCTGTTTATGGAATTGGAATCGGTGCCTTACACAGTGCCTCTGATGTGGTATTTGGTCCAGCAGAACAATCGAGAATATCGGGTTTATCGGGCTTCGGTCTTAATCTTAATGTTGGTTTACGTTTTGAGTTCTTCCGACACTTCTATATGATGCCATTATTAAACGGCGGTTATTTACTTCAAAGAAATTTAAGGATAGATATATCTGACGCAACACAACATGTTAGACATAATGTTGGATTCGGACAAGTATCCATAAATATAGGTGCCGTTTTCTTCCTCGGGAAGAAAGAAAACTGTGATTGCCCTCATTTTTAATCTTTTTTCCCGCCCGCTCTAAAATCAATCTTGTAATAGAATATGGGTAAAAACCCTAATTGTGTTTTTTCCGTTACGGGTTGGTAATTTCCCGAACTAACAACTGCTGGGTCTAAGGAGGGCGCGTAGGCCAAACTTAAGAGGTTTTTCGTATTCAGTATATTCACTAAATCTAGTCCGATTTCATGCGTCATGGCTTTGGCATTCATGCGCCAAGAGATTTTCAAATCTATTCGGAAATAATCTCTAAACTGATATTCATTGAACATCGAATCTTGATAGATTAAATCTTTTTCTTGGTTTGTTCGTGCAAGATCCACTAACCCATATCGCTTTCCTCCTGCAGTAGTGATTTTAGCGCCAACCCCAAGAATACTTCGTTTACTCACATTAAATTCTTTGCCTGCAAGTAAATTGGCCACGTAAGCGCCATTGTATGAGGTGTTTCTTAATACACCATCGCTTCCTGTGTACTTGGAATCGTACAGGGTACCCGAAAACAAGAAAAAGAAACTTTTATCAAAGTACTTTTGAACGGTTAATTCCAACCCGTAATTATACCCAGTTCCGGTGTTTTCTAACGAATCAGCGAAGATTCTAGTGAAACCACTGCCCATGTTAATCATCGAGAATGCACTTGGAGTAATCGTTACCGGGATGTTATATAAATATTGGTAATAGGCTTCTGTTCGAATGCTAAAACCTTTGTTAAAGAACTTTTCATAACCGACACCAGAATGAAGGCTTTTTGTAAAATCCATCCCTTTGTTAAAGAAATTACCAGCCCCTTTACGGTTGTCTACATACGTGTACAACGGTTGTATTTGGCTGTGCATTCCCCCCCCGGCAAAGATGGATTGGTTGCCTGGAAGTTTATGTTTAAATCCAAGGCGTAGCTCCGCCGGACTTAAACTATTGCTCATTGAAAAATACTGGCTGTGAATTCCCGCCGTGAAGTCGGTCTTATCAGACATTCTCCATTTCCACTGAATAAAGGGCTGAATTAGCACACAAGAACCTTCATAATCCCAGCGGGTAAAAAACGCGGTAGAGTCATCGTAATCCACCAGGGCGGAATCCTTCATGTTCATTAAGAAAAAATCGGCATTGTATCCGAATTTGATCAGGTGTTGCTTGTTGATTTTATGGTTGACCGCGGAGTAGCTAGAAATTTTATTGGTAGTAAAGGTGTATGCCATTAATGGGTAAATGGCATTGATTTGAATGCTTGTATCTCCTCCCGCCGTTACATTTAGACTTCGTTGCAAATAGTCGTGATTCGCCCGCTGAATCTCTTGAGATAAGGCAAGGGTACTACTCACAAATGTTTTTTCATTAATTGCTTTTTTGTATGTTAGCCCAGTTACACCCATCGATGTTCCAAAATACTGGTCACGATCTCCTTCCCCATATAAATCGGTGGTATATTCCGTTTTTTCCGAGATCATTATAGCAATATCGCTTTTTCCTCCCATGCCCCAAGCGGAAAGATTTCCTCCTTTTCTCAATTTAAAATTGAACTTAAAGGCTAAATCACCATAGGTTGGAATGGCATCTGTTCCTAACTTTATACCAAAGGTTTGAAAAAGAGACAGGGTCGAATATCTACCCATCATAAGAAAGGAAGCGGTTCCTTTTTTGTTCAGCGGGCCTTCTGCTAAAAATTCCGTTCCCAATAATCCAAACTGTCCAGTGAATTCATGCCGCTGATCATTTCCACTTCGGAGCTTTAAATCAAAAACCCCAGAAACGCTATTCCCATATTCTGCGGGAAATGCGCTCATTAAAAAGTCAGAGTTACCAAGGATTTTATTGTTTAATACGGAAACCGGACCCCCAGAGCTTCCTGCGATGGCAAAGTGATTCGGATTTGGAATATCGATCCCCTCTACACGCCAAACTACACCCAAGGGACTATTCCCCCGAATAATAATGTCATTTCTGGAATCATCTGCTCCTTGCACCCCCGCAAAGTTCGATGCCATTCGAGCTGGGTCCATACGCGAACCTGGATACCTATTCGTTTCTTCAACGGAGAATTGTTGTGCAGAAATCACCGCCAATTCATTAATAATTTCACCTTTTTTTCTTCCGGTTACCACCACCTCTTCCTTATTGGTCACCATTTCTTGAAGGGAAATGGTAAGGATGAGTTCTTTACCCGAATTAATTTCTACCGTTTGGTTTTTGGGTTCATATTGAGCAAATCGAGTGCTTAGTCCGTATTTTCCTACAGGAACATTGGAGATTTTAAATTCCCCCTCCCCGTCGGTAACGGCGCGATAATTAACCCCAGTGGGATCTTTTAAATCTATTTCAATTTTCGCCCCTGCAAGTGGGAAATTCGTTTCGGAGTCTAGTACTTTTCCACGCACGTTTTGCGTTTGTGCAGCAACGACAAGGCTCATTATCAGAGCAAAAACGGATAATAGTAGTTTCATTCGATTTGGTTTATTTGCGAATATAGTAGAATTCCACGTACCTTGATGAAAAGTTAAATAGGTGTTAATTTGCTAATATTGCAAGGATTAGTTTGATATTTGTATAAATCAATTTAAAAAGCGCCTTATGAAGTCTATTATGTTAACCCTTCTCCTTTCTGTGAGCACCCTTGTTACTTGGTCGCAAACGGCCACTACCCTAAGTTGGTATACTGATGTTTCGTTAGCATCTCAAGCCGCCGCCACAGAGAATAAACCAATGTTGCTGTTTTTCACGGGCAGTGATTGGTGTGGATGGTGTCATCGCTTACAACGTGAGGTGTTTAATACCCCTGCGTTCACCGCATGGGCATCAAGTGATGTGATTTTAGTAGAACTAGATTTCCCCAGAAACAAAGTCCTTCCACAAAATATTATGGAGCAAAACCAAATGCTACAGCAGCAATTTGGAGTTCAAGGATATCCTACCGTATGGTTTGTGAATGTCACCAAAGAAGCGGATAAATTAAATTTAGCTCCTTTGAGTTCTAGTGGCTATTTGCAAGGAGGTCCAGAGGTGTGGATCACGAACGCCAAGGCAATCATCAACGGCGGTAAGTAGGGCTTAATAGATTTGTAACATGCTGCCGTGGTCTAGCGCCTTTCCGGTGGTGGATTTCGTGGCGAGCATGCCTGTGCGGTAGCTTCGAGTTGGAAAATAAATCTCGGCAGTTTCTTTGAGCGTTACCGGAGTGATTTTGTTGGAGTAGGTAGTAACGATCAGTTTTCCCTGCGGTTTTAGCAGCTGCGCCGCTAAACTCATTAACAAATCAATGTGATTCTCAAGTTGCCATTTTTTACCCTTTGTTCCAATGCCCCACGCCGGAGGATCCATTTGAATAAGATCGTATTTATGCGCACGCTTTACTTCTCTTTCCATAAATAATACCACATCTTCAAGCACTAATTTACACCCATCAAATTGATTTATTAGTGCATTTTCTTTGGTCCAAGTCAAGGCAGACTTAGAGGAGTCCACGTGAATAACGTCGGCTTTTTGAACCAAAGCCATCATGCTAGAGGCGCCAGTGTATCCAAATAAATTCAAAAAGTTACCTTCTGAATTAAGGGATTCTTTAATGAATTTCCAATTGAGGTTTTGCTCCGGAAAAATCCCCGTATGTTTTGTGTTTTTCAAAAAGATGCCCAACTTAACCCCGTCAAATTCAATGTCCCAATGAAGCGGTAAGTTTTTTGGGTTCATCCAGGTTCCAAATACTCCTTTTTGCTCTTTGAAAATAAAGTGTGCTTTGCGCTCCCATTCTGGCTTAGAAAGTTGGGGCTGAAAATATGCGTTGATTTCCGGACGAATGGTGACGTATTTCCCCCACCTTTCGAGTTTTAACCCGTTTCCTGCATCGATAAGTTCGTAATCCTCCCAATGAGGCGCGTAGATTCTGTTTTTCAAGGATTAGCGCATTTTTGGCGTTTTCTTTCTTCCACCCATCATTTGTGCCATGCGCATTTGGTTTTTCGAGGGAACGGCTTGCATTTGACTTTGAAGCATTTTAATTTGATCTTTTAACATTCCGTTTTTATCATATTTTTTTGCTTCAGTCAGTAGTGTGCTCGCTTCAGGTCTGCGGCCTGTTTGTGCACATATTCCCGCTAAGTGCATCCGCGCAACGGCATTGTCTTCATTCGTTCGCAACCCGAGTGCTAATGCCTTACGCAGTAGTTGTTCGCTTTGGGCAAAGCCTAATTCTTGAGCATTCATCAATGCCTTTAAATAAAGTACGTAAGCATGTTGCCGACGAGTCATATATTCTGGTGATTTAATCCGATTGATATAACGCTTTGCCTTATCTTGATTGCCAATACGCATTTGATTTAAAGCCAAAATCACATTTTCATTTCTGAAAAACGAAAAAATCACGACGGCTAGCGGGAGCAAAGCGCTTAATCCCCAACCCCAATAGCCAGTTGCAAATAAACTTACTGTACCCGTTAGCAATACAATCGTCACTAAAATTCGAAGAATAAAACCAATCATACCCTTATTTTTTAATAGTCGCAATACACTTTAATTCAATGCAAATCGGAGTGGGAAGCGAGTTGATCTCCACCGTTGTTCTGCACGGCTGGTTGCTCGCAAAATACGCTGCATATAACCGATTATAGGCCTGAAAGTCTCGTTTCATATCGGTTAAAAAAACCGTTACATCTACTAATTCTTCCCAGCTAGACCCCGAGGCCTCTAGAATTAAGCGGACATTTTCAAACACACTGCGGCATTGCGCTTCAAAATCAAATGCAGTAAAGTTTCCGTTTTTATCCAGGGATAAACCTGGAACCATCGAGTCTGTTGCATCTGACCCGGCAATGCGCGGGCCAACACCAGAAAGAAACAATAAGTCCCCAACGCGTCGCGCATGAGGATACAAACCAACCGGTTTCGGGGCATGTTCGGCATTAATTTTCATGTGTTCTTAATTCTTCCACAAATATACACAAACACCAAGGGGATTGTTATCTTTTTCCTTCAAAAAAAGTACGTAGGATTTGTGCGCAGGGTTCTTCTTCAATTCCACCTTGAATGTGTGTTGATGGGTGGTATAACGAGGGGTGATGTCTTGTGGATCCACGTTTCTCATCTGCTGCCCCATAACAAACCTTGCCAATTTGACTCCAATATAAGGCGCCAGCGCACATCGGACAAGGTTCTAGGGTTACATAAAGAGTACATTCTTTTAAGTATTTTGCACCCAAGAAATTCGCCGCTGCTGTCAGCGCTTGAATTTCCGCGTGAGCGGTAACATCGTGAAGTTTTTCTGTTAAATTATACCCGCGCCCAATAACTTGATTGCCAGCTACAACTACCGCTCCAACAGGGACTTCATTGGTATCGAAGGCTTTATTTGCCTCAATAATAGCTTGGCGCATGAAGTATGAATCATCAAATGGATTTAGCATGTTCAAACTTAGAAAATGTTTGGCAATAATAGGATGTCATGCGTAAAAACCGATTAAATTTACTGAATGAAATATTTATGGTTAGCCTTTATTGTTCCCTGCATTACGTTTAGTCAAAAGCAATCGGGGTTCGATTTCTCGAAAATTCAAAGCGGACCCTATCTGGGGGTTCAGCAAGGCCGTAACATCGTGTTAGAGCTTGGGTTTGAAAAACGAATAAAGGAGGTTAAATGGAAGAGTCCAAACGCACATGCCTTCAATGTGGGGGCCAATTATGATTATAAGGCAGGCGTCTTAGGCGCTGACGCTGGCTATTGGTTTCGTCCGGGTAGAATTAGTTTTACCGTAGGAGCACAGGCCGCAGTGCGTTCTGATTTTGACCGGGCCATGATCGGATTTACGCCGACCCTTGGCTACAAAATTTGGTTACTTCATGCCAATGCTGGATATTATTTCTACGCGAACCCCATCCCTGGAGTCATCACCAATAATTTATTCCTTCAGTTGAGATTGGTCTTATCAGAAAGCACTAAATTCAGAAACAACAAGCGATGATTCAGGGGTATTTTTTAATTAAATCCGGCAGTTCTGAACAGGCATTTCGACTACAAGAACTTCATTTACCTGAACTTCTACCGGGTCAAGTAATCGTTGAGGTACAGGCTTTTGGTCTAAATTTCGCCGATGTAATGGCGAGAAAAGGCAAGTATCGGGATGCGCCTCCTTATCCGTTTATTCCGGGGTACGATATTGTAGGAGTAGTCCTTCGCGTGCACTCCCCTTCTGATCAGCATTGGGTTGGGAAGCGAGTTGCCGGGTTTTGCCGGTTCGGAGGCTACGCCCAACAGGTGATTACTTCCGTGGAAGCCTTAGTTGAAATTAATGAAATACCAACGGCCCATGCACTGTCATTGTGTACACAAGGGGTAACGGCTTCGTTCATGGCCGAGATGATTTCAAGGGTTTATCAGGGGCGTTTTGCCTTGGTTCATGCTGCGGCAGGCGGGGTAGGCAGTTTATTAGTGCAAATGCTCCACCATAAGGGGATCCAAACCATTGCCAAAGTTCGTTCCCAGGAAAAAGTAGCGGCCCTGAACCTAATTAACCCCACCCATATCATTGTTTCAGATCAAATGACCTATGAAAAAACAGTGAAAGAAATTGTGGGAGAAAAGGGCCTTATTGCATCATTTAATGCGGTTGCAGGAACTACAGTAAAGGCTGACCTAAGATTGTTAGGAAGTGGCGGTAAACTGTTTTTATTTGGTGGAGCAGGGATTTTACACGCAAAATTTGGTGTGTTATCATTGTTGAATTTTGTTAGAAAAACCGGAATTTACTCGCCCATTCCTTTAATGATGCAATCCAAGGCAATGGTGGGTGTGAATATGTTGAAGATTGCAGACGATAATCCTTCAGTGCTCGCTTACCATCTGAAACAGTGCTTTGACCACTATAAGAATCAAGTGCTTATGCCGATTCCGGCGACCTCGTTTCACCATTCAGAACTTCATTTGGCCCACGAATTATTAGAAAGCGGAAACAGTACCGGAAAACTTGTGGTTTACTGGGGTGATTTAGATTGAGCAACAAACGATTTAAAAAATCGAATAAGCTGTTTCCTGAATAGAATGAGTAATATTATGTAGGGGAAAGCCATCAAATACAAGATTCCAAAATTTATATTACTAGCAAAGGTGCTATCTTCAATGCCGATTCCCTGCTCTGCCATTAATTTACATTGACTGCACCCTTGAGCGATGGCATTTGAATTTGCAAGGACACTGATTAGTAATAAAGTGAAAATGCGGTTCATCTTGTTTATTTTTACAAAAATAACACTTTCATTTTGTTTAATTTTGCATTTATGATAAAGTACTTGATTTTTGGAATAACTGCCATTCTTTTATGCGCATGCGGGTCATTGGAAGACGAGCAAGAGAAGCACATGAGCCTCGATCAATTAGTGCAAAAATATCCAGATAGTATTCCGTTCTTGCAAAAACGAGCGAATCGTTCTTTGGATTCTTTGGATTATAAATTATTGCTAGCGGATGCCGCTCATGCATTTAGGTTGGATAGTTCCGATTACGAGAGCCGCTTGCTTTACGCCTTGGCCCTAATTAATAAAAAAGACTTTTCAGATGCAGATTTTACATCTGCCCAATATCATTTTGGGAAGGTATTAAAGAATGACCCTAAAAATTTAAAGGCCATCATTGGAATGGCAAGTGTATATTCCTTTCGCGGCAATCTTGAAGACGCGTTTGGGGCGATTAATAAAGCCCTAAGAATCAACCCGCGATATCGCGATGCATATATTCTGAAAGGGTCAATCTATTTAAGCCAAGGGAATTATAAATTGGCAAAATCCTCCTACGAAACAGCGGTACAACAAGACAGTAAGTTTTTTCTTGGATATATGATGTTGGGTACGATTTACCAATATGAGAAAAACGCCTTGTGTATTGAGTATTTTACTACCGCAAGTAAGTTACAGCCCAAGAATCCTGAAGTGGCCTATTCCTTGGCCTATGCAACCTATGAATTTGGAAAAATTGATGAGGCAAAAAAACACTATCGTCGAATGGCGGGATTAGATAGCACCTACTGCGAAGCATATTTTCATTTAGGCTTTATTCAGCAATTTGACGACCTCGACCTGGATAGTGCCATGTTGTTTTACAGTAAATCTTTGGAGATAAACCCAAAGCATGTGGAATCACTGCATAATTTAGGATTGATCTATGAAGATCAAGGCGATGTGTCTAATGCCTTGTTGTCCTATGCAAAGGTGTTGAAAGTAAATCCTGAATATCAACTCACGAAGGATCGCGTTGCGGTATTAAAAAGTCGTAGATGACGGATAGTCGGATTCAACGGCTGTTGGCTGAGGTTCTCCTGCCGCTCATTGGTGTAATTGCGTGGAACTGGTCCTTTGATTTTATGTGTTGGTTTTATGCCATCGACGTTTTCATAAATGCCTTGGTGGGTATAATTAGGCATCGTAGATTTCACACGTCGACAGGGCTGTGGTTGCCTTGGCTTGAATTCGCAGTGGTGATCCTACTTGTTGGGTTATCTGGAAAAAACTACTGGGATTCGTGGATAGATTTCCTCGCTTACAAAGACATGGGAATTGCTCAAGGATATGTGTTAATTCCGTTAGTTCTTTTGAATGAATGGATGCGATGGAAATTGGAGCAACGCACACACCGCGTTATGTTTTCTTCGAATGAAACCCACCTAATGAAAATTATTGGGTTTACATTACTTGGAGTTTTTATGATTTTCGTTCAAGCGCCCCTCGGCGCTTCGTTGATCTTTTTAGGGGTATTGACGCTGGTCAATCTCATTTCTAAATCAATTATTATCGTGAAATAATGTACTTTTGAAACCGATGGAAGATAAAAATCAATACCTCAAAGATAGACGCGCCCAAATCCACGTTGGAGGAGGTAAAGACCGCATTGAAAAGCATCATGCACAAGGCAAATTAACGGCGAGAGAACGGTTAGAGCTCCTTCTTGATGAGGGCTCCTTTAATGAAATTGGCGCCTTTGTTGAGCATCGCTCAACTGCATTTGACCTGGATAAACAGCGTTTTCCTGGCGATGGTGTAATCACAGGGTTTGGAAACATACATGGCCGATTAGTGTATGTATATTCTCAGGACTTTACGGTATTAGGAGGTTCCCTTTCCGAAACGCATGCCGCTAAGGTTTGCAGAATCATGGATTTAGCCCTCAAGAATGGTGCTCCGATCATTGGAATTAATGATTCCGGAGGCGCGAGAATTCAAGAAGGGGTGGTTTCGCTTTCTGGGTATTCTGAGATATTTTTTCGCAACACGCGCGCTAGTGGGGTGGTGCCGCAGATTTCATTAATTATGGGGCCATGCGCCGGGGGTGCCGTGTATTCACCGGCCTTAACTGATTTTGTGTTCATGGTGGAGGACACCTCCTACATGTTTGTTACAGGTCCAAATGTCGTGAAAACAGTAACGCATGAGGAAGTGAGTTCTGAAGATCTTGGTGGGGCAAAAACCCATGCAGAGCGCAGCGGCGTCAATCATTTTGTGGCTAGTAATGATGTGGAATGTTTGAAGAATGCTCGCGCACTATTGACGTATTTACCTCAAAATGCCTACGAGGAGTCACCAAAAACCTCGGTTTACGAATTTTCAAAAATCAAAACAGAGTCAATTAAAACAATACTTCCAGCAAACAGCAGCTTACCATACGATTGCCGAAGAGTAATTGATTGCTTGGTCGACGATGCGTCGTTCAAGGAAGTGCAAGAGGATTATGCAAAAAATATTGTCGTTGGTTTTGCCCGATTAGAAGGCCGTACGATTGGTGTAGTGTCTAACCAACCTGCAGAATTAGCGGGGGTATTGGATATCAATGCTTCCCGAAAAGGTGCGCGATTTGTGAGATTCTGTGATTCATTTAATATACCACTTCTTATCTTAGAAGATGTCCCAGGGTTTTTGCCGGGTACGGATCAGGAATGGAATGGCATTATTTCTCATGGAGCCAAATTAATTTATGCCTTTGCTGAGGCGACGGTTCCTAGAATTACAGTTATAACAAGAAAAGCCTACGGAGGCGCTTATTGCGTGATGAACTCTAAATCACTTGGTGCAGACTTGAGTTATGCTTGGCCAAGCGCTGAAATTGCGGTAATGGGAGCAAAAGGAGCCGCAGAAATAATTTTTAGAAGAGAAATTAATGCGGCAGAAGATCCATCTCAAAAATGGATTGAAAAAGAGGCGGAATATGCCGATACCTTTGCCAATCCTTACAGGGCAGCAGAACGAGGGATTGTTGACGATGTAATCCTACCGGAAGAAACGCGCCAAAAATTAGCATTAGGATTTAAAATGCTTGAGAAAAAAGCAGAAAACCTACCCTTAAAAAAACATGGAAACATTCCACTTTAATAAACCGAAACATGAAAGAATTAATCGCAACATTCACCAATCAACTTGAAGAAGCCTTTGAAATAGCTTCCAAACAAGCGTTTAATGCCCCTGACCGACCAATTCACAACATTGTGATTTGTGGGTTAGGTGGTTCTGGTATTGGTGCCAAAATCGTGAGCAACTGGGTTCAAAATGAAATTGCGTTGCCAATTACCTTGGTCAATGAATACACCCTTCCTGGGTTCGTAGGTCCTAATTCCTTGGTCATAGGTTCATCTTACTCAGGGAACACAGAAGAAACTACCATGGCCTTAGATGAGGCGAAAGCAAAAGGAGCGTTTATTTTTGGGGTTACTAGTGGAGGCCATTTGGCTAAATTTTGTACTGAAAATGGCTATGATTGTGTAATTGTTCCTGGCGGAAATCCACCGCGAAGCGCCTTAGCGTATTCGCTCGTTCAATTGCTTAATTACTTCAATAAACTTGGATTTATTTCAGCTAAATCCTTAGATGAGGTTCAAGCGAGTATTGGCTTGATTCGTAATAATACCGCAGAAATAGATGTAATTGCTCAAGAACTCTCTACCTATTTGTTTGGTAAAGTTGGTGTGCTTTATGGAGAAACTAAATATGAGGGAGTGATTGTGCGTGCACGTCAACAGTTTAACGAGAATTCAAAATACTTGGCGTGGAATCAAGTGATTCCAGAAATGAATCACAACGAGCTTGTCGGTTGGGGTGGTGGAGACGAGCGTTTTGCCCCTGTATTCTTTAATGCGGCGGACATCCACCCAAGAAATAAAAAACGTTTTGAAATAACGAAAGATGCGGTTTCTAAAAAATCAAACGCAGTATTTAATTTAGAAGCAAAAGGGGATTCCTTAATTGAACGATCATTGTATTTAATTCACTTGGTAGATTGGGCCTCTTACTATTTGTGTGAGCGGAATCATGCTGACATCATGGATATTGAGATTATTGATTATCTCAAAAGTGAATTGGGCAAGATGTAATGAACCGCCCCAAGGTTAAATACCATCCCTTAGGGAGTGTCGATTATAAAGAAACTTGGGAATATCAAGAGTCTTTATTCAATGCACTAATTTCCAGCAAACAGCAAGGTGCGTCAGATTTATTGAGTCACTTGATAACCTGTGAACACCCTCATGTATTTACCCTTGGTAAGAGTGGTAAAAAAGATCATTTATTAGCGGATGAGGCTTCTTTAACAAAAATAGAAGCCAAATTCTATCAGATTAATAGGGGGGGGGACATTACGTATCATGGTCCTGGCCAGTTAGTAGTATATCCAATTTTGGATTTAGATCAGTTTTTCACGGATATTCACAAGTATATGAGGTTCTTGGAAGAGGCAGTGATTCTTAGCTTGGCGGATTTTGGAATGATTGGTCATCGAATTGAAGGACTTACGGGTGTGTGGATTGATTTAGAAAAACCAAGAAAGATCGCAGCGTTTGGCGTTAAAAGTTCCCGTTGGGTGACCATGCATGGGATTGGGTTTAATGTAAATACGGATTTAGCGTATTTTGATCAAATTATTCCTTGTGGAATATCGGATAAGCAAGTTACCTCCATGAAAGAAGAGTTAGGATTTGCCCTGAATATGGATGATGTCACCTCGCGATTAGTTGGCCATTTAGGGGCGTTATTTGATTTTGATTTAATAGTAGACGATGAAACTAAGTGAACTTATACCGAACGTAGAAGGAATTGAACTCGCTGTAATTTTGGAAAACGATACGCCAGAATACGCAGTTTATCTGCACAATGCGAAAGAAGATATAATCGAAGGGATAATTATTACTAGTGTAGGTTATGGTGAAAATCCTTCTACAGGTGAACCTATAAAAACAGCAACCTTAAGACATTCACTAGAACTAATGTTGCCCAATGAAGTGGCAAAAATAGAGATCATTGTTCCGGAAGTTTTTGGACTCTACAATGAATATTGGGTTAGCTTCTGGATTAACGAGGAGTTGTTTGATAAAAAATTCTTGTTCCTGCCAGATGCCATTCATGCGGATAAACTGACCCTACTGGAATCCTTTGGGAAACCTGGCGTGTTACTTAGTTAATGTTTCTAATTCTCGCAGGGGAATTACACCGCTTTTTCTCCAAAGTTGTTTTCCGTTTTTGTAATATATAAGTGTAGGGACACCACGTATTCCTAGTTGAGCGGCAATGGATGGATTTTTATCTACGTCGATTTTTAGGATTCTTAGGGATAGACCTTTCTTTGTTTTTAATTGATCTAAAATAGGGGCCATTGTTTTACAAGGACCACACCAAGCAGCATGAAAATCCACTAATGTTGGTGTCGCACCTTTAATGATTTCGTTGAATTTTCCCATCGCATAAAAGTAGTTGCTTTTCTAAGGCTTGAATGTAACTTAAGGCACAAAAAAAGGCGACCAAGGCCGCCTTTTTTATAAAATAGAATCTATTATTGCTTGTCGTAAATCGCCATACACGTACCATTACCACCAATTAACGGGGCATTGTTGTCATAAGTATAGGTGATTTGTATTTGTGTCCCGGTAGCGTTCATCGCACCCGTACCAGAGAAATTAACATCTCCAATAGTAATATTAATGGTTTGGTTAGGTATTGTAATGTTTGCGCCATTAATTGTTCCCGTAGCCGTTCCGCCAACTAAATTGAAGAAGTTTTCAATATTTACTGCAGTTGCACTACCTCCAGCGGTGATGCTTGGTGAAGCAGATAACGGAAATTGTGTTCCGCTGCATGTAGTAGTCATTGCCCAAGTTACCCCGGTCCAATTCTCTGCACCAATCACCACATCTACGCGTCGTTTAGCCGTTGATGTTCCATTCGCATTGGTTGCAGCATAATTTACGTAATATGAACCGACAGTAGAAGAATCTACTTGGTTGTCCGTAGTAACCGCAACAGATGAACCGTCTTTATTGGTTGCTGTGGCACCTGCATCTGTGTAAGAAGCGCTAACGTTAATGGTAACTTGCGCAGCACCATTAAGTGTTAAAAACGGCTTGTATAGACAAGTGTTATCATCTTTTTTAGCCTTTGAATTGAAATTTACAGCCCCATTGTCTGTACATCCTTTTTTCTTGCACGAATTAATACTAAGTACTCCAAGTCCAAGCATTAATAATAAAAATGTTTTTTTCATAAGTGATTTTTTGTTGTGTAAATATAAAAAAAGGCGGTGATATCACCACCTTTTCCTCAAAGAATTGCAATTACTCTTGCAAAACAGCTTCTTTTCCAACAGTTAACGCGTGTTTGATTTTAGTTTCAAGTTCTTCGCATAGTTCTGGATTATCTAGTAAAATAGATTTAATAGAATCCCGCCCTTGTCCAAGACGAGTTTCACCATACGAAAACCATGAACCACTTTTCTTTAGAATATTTAATTCAACCCCTAAGTCGATGATTTCCCCAACTTTAGAGATACCCTCACCGTAGAGTATGTCAAATTCAGCTTTTCTAAACGGAGGAGCTACTTTGTTTTTAACCACTTTTACTTTCACGCGATTACCAACGATATCTTCTCCATCCTTGATTTGGGTTGCTTTACGAATATCCAAGCGAATTGAAGCATAGAATTTCAGGGCATTTCCCCCGGTTGTGGTTTCAGGGTTACCAAACATAACGCCAATTTTATCCCGCAATTGGTTGATGAAAATGCAACAACATCCAGCTTTATTAATAGAAGAGGTTAGTTTACGGAGTGCTTTCGACATAAGTCGTGCTTGTAATCCCATTTGAGAATCACCCATTTCTCCTTCAATTTCTGCCTTTGGTGTTAAGGCGGCTACAGAATCTATGACAATTAAATCAATTGCTCCGGAACGAATAAGATTATCAGTAATTTCTAAGGCTTGTTCGCCATTATCGGGTTGCGAGATTAGTAAGTTCGCGATATCCACACCAAGTTTTTGGGCGTAAAATTGATCAAAGGCATGTTCTGCATCAATGAATGCGGCAATACCCCCTTGCTTTTGAACTTCAGCGATGGCATGAATCGCGAGGGTTGTTTTACCGGATGATTCAGGACCATATATTTCTACAACCCGTCCTTTTGGATATCCATTAATCCCGAGTGCAAGATCTAGCGTGAGCGATCCAGTGGGTATTACATCCACTTTTTCTACGGGATTATCGCCTAATTTCATTACGGCTCCTTTGCCAAATGTTTTATCTAATTTCTCCAGTGTAAGTTGGAGTGCTTTTAATTTTTCTGCGTGCAATTCTTTATTTGCCATGTTTTATAAGTTTAATGTGTACAAAATTCGGACGGTTAAACGTAAACGATTTACGTTTATTGATTTTCTTTGAAAAAATTTATAATTTCTTCTGCATGATTTTTTGTATTTGGTTTTTCAATCACTTTTACTAAGATTCCATGGACATCGAAAAGAAAGCTTTTTCTATGGATCCCGTCGTACGTTTTTCCCATGAATTGTTTAGGACCCCACACGCCAAAGGCTTCGATAATTGATCGCTCCGGATCAGAGATCAGTGTAAATGGAAGGGAATATTTAGCACTAAATTTTTGATGTGCATTCACGGAGTCTGCACTAATGCCGATTACCCGTATTCCTTCATTCTCCAAAACTTGCTCTCCATCACGAATGCTGCATGCTTGAGCTGTACAGCCTGGCGTATCGTCTTTTGGATAAAAATAAATAGCCGTTCGAGTTCCAAGATGCGCGCGAAGAGAAACGTCTTCTCCTAATTGATTTTTCCCTTGTAAATCAGGGATGTGTGATCCAATGGTTAACATAGTTACGTGTTTAATGATAAAAAACTAATCAAAAATACTGATTAAAATAATATCAAAACACGTTTTATTAAAAAATGTTCAGCTCAACCAATAATTTCGGCTTATTTTTCTTCAACCTCCTCCGTTTCTGTAAAGACAGACAGGCGCTTATATAAATCCTCTAATTTTTCTTTTTTATTGCTTAACACCTTGATGCTTGCGTTATCGGCTTGTGGATTTAGGGTTTCAATTTCTGCAGTTATTTGCTCACTTTCTTCACCAAGAATAGCCATAAAGCGTTCAACGATTAGGTCGTAATACCACCCAGTATATTGGTTCCCGTTTGATTTAACGTAACTTAATATGTCTTCACTGTTTACCATGGCATCACTTCCTTTTCGGAGCACAAAATAGGCATAAGCAAGAAGTGTTCTAAGCTTATTATAATCCTTAACTTTAGTTGATTTAATTAGATTCTCAATAAACGTTAAATCGGCAGTGTTGCCGTATTCGCCCATGATTTCTGCGGCTCCCACTTGCAATTCAATTTCTACTGAACTGCTTAATTCACGCGCTAGTGTTAATGCCTGAACCGTATCAATTTCTTTAAGTTCATTTAACGCGTTGCCCAATACCATGAGAGAGCTATCTTGATTAAGCACCCGGCGAATGATTGCGATGGCTTCATTATCTTCTAAGGTTGATAAGGCGCTTACCGCTGCATTTCTAACCTTGGATTTAGGGTCGGTTTCGATGATTTTCTTAAGGGATGATTTATAGGACGGTTGTTTAACGGCATCTTCTACATCTTTCAAGTATCCGAGTGCTTCCGCGCGAATGCCCCAGAACGTAGCATTTAATGCATTTACAAGCACGGCAGTTTTCTCCGGAGTCGTGGATTTGGCGATGTGTTTTAACGCTGTTGATTTAGCTCGGTATTTATCAGCGTTATTTAATTGATGAATATACTGTGCCGTTGGTTTTTCCTCATATACTTTGGCGAGCAAAATTTGTTCTTCGTCTAACAATACATTCGCTAATTTCCCTTTAAACGGAAAGGTGAATTGTTGGTTAGCGCTATCGAGTACCACGGAATAACTATGTTTACCTGTCTCATCCCATAAGGCAATTTTTACCGGTAATCTAAATATATTGAATGATTGTGCCTGCTGAATACGGAGCGTTAGGGTTTGTTGTTCTTGGTTTATCTCTTGTTCCGTAAAAATAACGGGATGCCCTTTCCCTAAAAACCATTGATTAAAAAACCAATTGAGATCTTCTCCACTAACTTCTTCCATGGCTAAACGCAGGTTGTGAACTTCAGCGCTTTTGTATGCATTCGTAGTAAGGTATGTATTCAATCCTTGAAAAAAGGCTTCGTCTCCCAAATGATTTCTCAACATATGAAGAATTCTACCTCCTTTATTATATGAATGCCCGTCAAACATCTCTTCCTTATCATTGTAATAAAAGTTAATCAAATCATGGTAGCTACCTGATTGATAGTACCCGTTTGCTTCTTCAATGGCGTTGTAATCTGCCTCATCAATTCCGTATTCATATTCATCCCACAAGTATTGAGAATAGTTTGCAAAAGACTCATTTAATGGTAGGTTCGCCCAGGATTCGCAGGTTACTAAGTCACCAAACCAATGGTGAAACAACTCATGGGCAATGGTGGATTCATCGTTGCCATCAATTAACTCACGTTTTGTTTTATACACATAGTCTCCAAAAATTACCGCTCCTGTATTTTCCATCGCTCCAGAAACATAGTCCCGCACCACGATTTCTGAGTATTTATCCCAAGGGTATTCAACCCCCAGTTTATTTGAAAAAAACTTGATCATCTTTGGGGTCTTACCAAAAATTGCCTTAGCATCATTTTCGTATTTAGGCTCCACATAATAATTCACCTCAATTTTCTTCCCATCCCCTCGGGTATACGAATCTTTCACTACCCTGAATTCGCCAACAGCCAACATAAATAAATATGGCGCATGCGGGAGGTCTTGTTTCCAATAATCGGTTCTTGTGCCATCCGCATTTTTCTTTGATGAAATTAATTTTCCATTAGAAAGCGTGGTGTATTTATTGTCTACCGTTAAAAGCACTTCTTGAGAAGATTTCATGTTTGGTGCATCTATCGTAGGAAACCAAACCGAGTTGGCTTCTGTTTCTCCTTGGGTCCATAATTGAGTCATTTTCCCCGCTTCTTCCCCTTTAGGATTAATAAAATACAAGCCTTTATCGGAGGTAATTGCAGCACTTCCAGAAGTTTCTCGTTCCTCTGGTTTTGCAATATAATCAATGGTCAATGTAATGAGCTCATCTTTTTTATAGGATTTCCCCAAATAAACAGTCAAAACATTTCCATCCGAATAGTCATATGACAATTCCTTTCCAGCGTGTGTTACCGATTTAATTTCCATTCCTTTAGCATCCAATACCACACTATCAAGTGCATAGATATGTGGTTTCATGCTTAAGGTTGCTTTACCGTTTAATTGCGAATCCTCCCAATTTAAATTGGCTTCAATTTTCGTATGTACTAAGTCAACATATCGTTGACGAGATGCATTATAGCTTGGTTCAGCATATTCTTCAAAATCACCTTCATTGAAATCTCCCCAATCAAAGGTGGAATCTATGTTATAGTCTTCACTTGATGCTTCTGACTCAACCAATTCTTCCGGCGAATCCATTGGACTCACGGAACAAGAAGCTAACAACACGAGGGATATAAACCAAAACCACTTCATTTTCATAGACAAGGTATTTTATTTACAAATCTGCTTATTTATTTTGATTCATATGTGTGTTTTATTGATTTTAAGCAAAATTTATTTAATAGTTTTGGACTCAAATTAGCTGCAATGAAGGGGATAAATTCATATGATTTTCGCGGGAAGCGTGCAATTGTTCGCGTTGACTTTAATGTACCCTTAGATAAAACTACGAATCTTGTTCAAGATGATAAGCGAATTCGCGCAGCAATACCTACGATAAAGCATATTTTATCGCATGGAGGGTCCGTTATTTTATTGTCTCATTTTGGACGACCCAAACATGGTCCCGAAGAAAGATTTTCCCTGAGACAGATTGTAGGAGTAGTTTCTGAATTACTTGCTTGTCCGGTGATTTTTTGTGCGGATTTTAATGAGGCTTCCTCACGGGCTGCAGCCTTGATTTCTGGTGAAGTAATGTTGTTAGAAAATGTGCGTTTTCATCCGGGAGAGACACAAGGTGATTTGCATTTTGCGTCTCTACTCGCTTCCTTAGGAACGTGTTATGTAAATGATGCCTTTGGTTCAGCGCATCGAGCGCACGCAAGTACGACGCAAATTGCTTCCTTTTTTCCGAATGATCGAATGATGGGTTTTTTGATGGAAGCGGAACTCTTGAATGCAAAACGGATATTAAAAACACCAACAAGACCCTTTACAGCCATAGTAGGAGGGGCAAAAGTATCCGATAAGGTACTCATCATAGAAAACTTACTACACATTGCTTCTGATATCATTATTGGTGGTGGAATGGCGTATACTTTCGCAAAAGCTCAGGGGGGTGAAATTGGCAATTCCTTGTTTGAAGCGGATCGAATTGATACAGTGTTGTATATTTTTAAAAAGGCTAAGGAATTGGGGGTATCTATTCATCTTCCCGTGGACAGTGTTGCGGCTGATTCGTTCGCCGGGGATGCACTAACTCAAACCGTTGATACCCATCATATTCCTGAAGGATGGATGGGACTTGATATTGGCCCGGCAGCTATCCAACAGTTTCAAGAGGTCATTTTAAAGAGTAAAACGATATTGTGGAATGGTCCAATGGGTGTCTTTGAATGGAGTTCTTTTGCACGAGGAACAAAAGAAATTGCACTGTCTGTTGCTACAGCGACGGAGCAAGAAGCTTTTTCTTTAATCGGTGGGGGAGATAGCGCCGCGGCAATTGCTAAATTTGGACTTGCAGATAAGGTGAGCTACATCAGTACTGGGGGAGGGGCCTTATTGGAACTATTTGAAGGTAAAACCCTACCCGGTATAAAGGCCTTGGATTAAATTCGAGTAATTAAATCTATCAAGCGCGCCGAATAACCCATTTCGTTATCATACCATCCAACAACGCGCACTAACTTATTGGACACCATAGTTAACTCTGCATCAAATAAACAACTGTAACGAGAACCAATAATATCGCACGAAACGATAGGGTCCGTGGTATATCCTAATATCCCATTCAGACTGGTTTCGGAGGCTTCTTTCATCGCTTCATTGATCTGTCCTACCGTTAAAATAGATTTAGTGACCAGTGTTAATTCTGTCATGGAACCATCAATTACCGGTACACGGACACTTGATCCCGTTAGTTTTCCTTTGAGGTGCGGAAAAATTTGAATGATTGCTTTTGCTGCCCCCGTAGATGTTGGGATGATCGAGTTTACCGCCGCCCTTGCTCTTCTGAGGTCTTTGTGTGGCGCATCATGTAGCCGTTGATCAGAGGTATAACTATGTATGGTGGAAATATGACCTACTTCGATTTCTGATAATTCAAGAAGCACCGCAATCATTGGCGCCACATTATTGGTAGTACAGGAGGCGTTTGATACAATAAGATCCGTGGCTTCTATGGAATTATCATTTACTCCTAGGACTACCGTTCGTATATCTGCATCACTTCCCGGTGCTGAAATAATGACTTTTTTCGCGCCACCTTGTAGGTGTAATCCTGCTTTTTCTTTAGTTAAGAACAATCCGGTTGCCTCAAGTACAAGTTCAACCCCATGCGCTGCCCATGGAATATCTTTGGGGTCTTTGTGTTGCGTAAAAACAATGCGCTTTCCATTAGAGAAAAGAAGTTCATTGCCTTTCAACTCAAACGAGTAGGGCAAGGGGCCATGAACGGAATCATATTTCAATAAGTGAGCTAAGGTTTGCGCATCGGATAAATCGTTCACCAGGGCAACAGAAATATCGGCTCTTTCCAATGCAATTCGAGTAAAACATCGACCAATTCTCCCAAATCCGTTAATCCCAATTGATTTCATCTGATTTTTTTACAAAAGTACAACAGCAAAGGGAATAAAGAGTTCAGCCTTAGTGAATTTAATATGCTACATATACAAATCCATGCTTCTTGATTTCTATTCCACCGTCGAAGGTTGCGAAAATTCGATAAAAATACGTGCCTTCTTCAACTAATTTACCATCCTCGGTTTTACCATCCCAAGAAGCGGTTGGGTCTGTGAATGTAAAAATCACGTTACCCCATCGGTTTAATATTACACACTCAAATTCCACCACACCCTCATGGTCTATTGTGAATAAATTGTTTCCAACCAAGGAATTTAAGGTAATGATATTGGGAACCTCAATATCGCACGGTTTTATTGTCACCGTTGAGGTGTCTGTGGAAGTGTGACAGATATTGTTTGCCGTGATATAATATTGTCCCGCTGTATTGACCACAATAAAGTTATCTGTAGAGCCATTATTCCAGGTTAATTGAAGGGGCGGATTATACCCTCCTTGCATAGTACCTGAATTTATAGAAGCCGCTACTAAATCAATGGTTGCCCCATTACATATGGATGAATCGAGGATATCCACATACACATATGGGGGAAATTCAATGATCGCACTCAAGGAATTATTACACGCATTATCCGTAAACGTCACCATGTAAAGCCCGGGAACAGAGGTCGAAATCAAAGGGTTCTCTACGGCACTATTAGAGAACGAGACGGCTGTGTCAGAAGCGGTCCAAACCCCTCCGCTGTAGGATGAGGTACCTGTTACTTGCAAGAATAAATTACAGGTAATGGTATCTCCAAAAATAGCCGGCAATGGAAGTACCTCCAGGGTTACCGTGGTATCGTAATTACACCCAAAATCATCCACCACATTGTACGTATAAAGACTTGTTCCTGCAGTAATAGGCTGAATAATAAGCGCCGTATCGTTTTGTCCTGAAATAATGGAAGGGCTGTTTGTCCAGTTATCCGAAACTACTGTGTTTTGATAACCTTCTTGGTCTGGGTATAAACTTTGATTGAAATAAATACCCCATTGAAAAATGTATCCATCATCAATACCCTGATTGTCTTGCACCGTAATGGTCCAATTCCCATTTACAGGACAGCCAATGAAATTATTAAAATCACCATCTGGCAAATAAACTCCATTGGGATTCATGGAAGGAAAGCCATACGCATTTGTAACCGTGTTTCCAGCGGCATTTTCCGAACAGATTGTCCCCAAGGTAGCTTGAGTAGGAGAAAAGCAATAACTCCAAACGGGTGAGCCTGGAGCACCACCATCTAAATTGGTATCATTACCTAGAAAGGTGCCAATCCCACTACCGCATCCTCCAGGTACCAACTCAGGCCACGCACCAAACCCAGAGTTATACGCATTCATGATTGAAACGGTCGTACCGTTAGGGCATGTTAATGCAATCTCCAAATCTCCGATGTAAGAATGTTCGATATCAATACACATTTGGTCGAAATCAACAGCACCTGTAATGGTCGTGGAATCATCAAATCCAGTGATGCCAATGTTTGTTTGGTATTGAACCCCGCTCCCATCCGGTAAAAAGGTCAATCCAGCGAAAATACCACCGATCTCGAATTCTCCGACTGGAATGTCCACACCCACGGTGTCCTGTGGTGTAACCCCGCCAATTAAAAAGGTGTTCTGACCTAAACATACAGTATCTTGAAATGGTCCTGTGCCTGCAAAGCTCGGCAATTGCGACACCCTAACTTTTGCGGTGATGCGTTTAATTTGAGGGAAAATATCGGTGATCCGCAAGTCGATAAAATAACCTGCTCGAGCAGGAGGGGTAAACCAAACAGAATCATTATTGAATTGTCCCACACCTCCAATGGTCCACTGGTAACTGCAATTTCCAGCATTTTGAGAATACCCGGTATTGGTCACTTCTAATGCATAGGGAAACGCCGGGTCTGCTACAAAGAGAATACTGTCACCAAAACACACATCCACATACCCGGTATCCGCAGGATTCAGGGCATCGGGCCCTGTACCATTTATGTAGGCATGCATGTGAGGAACAAAGGGTTGTTGAGGGTTGCCACAGGCAACATTGGCATCCCAACCCGTACCTTCTGAACTACCGTTGGAGCGAAACCGCAGGGTTAAACAACCACTTGGATTATTTTGAAAAGATGCCTGAACAAAGAACCCGTTTGGATGGGACCCTGAATTGTAAGCCCCAAGCAAGGGGGAGGCGATTGACGGACCATCAAAAATATATAAGGTATCGGTAGGATGTATATTAAAGGTAAATCCGATATTCGTTGCAAACGCAATAGAGACTTTTGACCCTTGCGAAAGGTTTGGACAAAACGTAATAATTTCATCCATGTTCGGAAGATAATTGGCAGGTCCATCGCTGAAGTTTGTACCACCAGCAGGCGGAACAATAGCAGCACAATTTAATGGGTTTGCTTGAAGAAAATCTGGACCCGTTAGGAGCATTTGGCTGTATGAAATGCCCAGAGAAAAAACGGAAATTATTAGGATAAACAGGTGTTTCATAGTAAACATGTTAATGAGTTGAATTCTTACTTGCCTTGAATTCTAGTTGTAATTGGTATAGTGATATTACCGCAATGAGTTGATTTGGAACTTCACTTTGAAAGTATTGCGTAAATGGTTCTATTTTAACGCCCAGGTCTGTAAAATGTACAATTTCAGTCTGCGGTGCTTTCGGGTATTGATCAATGGATTTACCCCCATTGTTTTGAATAATATGAAGGCCATTTTCGTAGGCATAGTATAATAATTCTAAACTACCGTGATCTTGCTTAAAGGCATTTAATGCCTCTTTTCCGTATGTTTTTTTAAGTGCTTTTAAGGCGGGATCTTTCTGTCCTTGAACCGAAAAAACCAGAATAAATAAGCAAAAAAACAAGATTAATTTTCCCATAATGAAACGAATTTGAAGACGAAGTTACCAAATTGTTTTGATAATTTTCGGCAACTCGGAATGAGAGACGTAATCCGGTAATATTCCGTTGCAGGGTGAAATTAATTATCCCACCGAATGCATTAAAAAAGTAGTTTTGTAAAAAAAAGTGATGGCAGATTTACAGGCAATAGCAACTCAGGTAAGAAGAGATATAGTACGCATGGTGCATGCAGTAAGTTCTGGACATCCCGGAGGATCTTTGGGTTGTGCCGATTTCTTTACCTTCATGTACGCAGAACGATTAAGGGTGAATGCGGATCAATTTACGATGGAAGGGCTGAATGAAGATTTGTTCTTTTTGTCCAATGGGCATATTTCCCCAGTATGGTATAGCATCTTGTCTCGAAGTGGCTTTTTTCCAGTGAGTGAATTAGCCACCTTTAGAAAGATTTCCAGTCGCTTACAAGGCCATCCCTCGGTGGACAAAAATTTACCAGGAATTCGAATGGCTTCTGGATCTCTCGGTCAAGGATTATCCGTTGCGATTGGTGCTGCGACTACCAAAACAATGAATGCGGATCAATCTATGGTCTACTGTTTGATGGGCGATGGTGAATTACAAGAAGGACAAGTGTGGGAAGCGGCGATGTATGCGGGAAGTAAGGGCATAAGTAACCTTATCGGAATCATTGATTATAACAACCGTCAGATTGATGGCGATGTGAGTGATGTTATGGGAATTATGCCGCTTGAAGATAAGTGGAAAGCATTTGGATGGGATGTATACCATATAGATGGCCATAGTTATGACAACATGCGTGAAGTATTCGCTACCATAGATTCGAATAAGTCAAACGGAATGCCTAAAATGATCATAATGAAAACTGAAATGGGAAAAGGGGTAGATTTTATGATGGGTACGCACAAATGGCATGGCTCTGCGCCCAATGACGAACAATTAGCAACTGCTTTAGCTCAGTTACCAGAAACTTTAGGAGATTATTAATCAGTGAAAGGAATAACGTTTTTTGTTTTTATTTTTTATTTCTCAGCGGTCTTTGGGCAATTGAACCCAACCACCCGCATTCTTTTTATTCTTGATGCTTCGAACAGTATGAATTCCTCTTGGGGTTCACAAACACGGATTCAAGCCGCACGAGAGGTGCTTAATCAGGAATTAGAGGCGCTTCGCAATGTTCCAAATACTGAAATTGCATTAAGAATTTATGGGCATCAAACACCTTTCAATAACTTTGAGCAAGATTGCAACGATACAAAATTAGAAGTCCCTTTCGGCATCAATAACCTGGAACAGATAAAACTGAAGATAAAGACGGTTGACGCTAAAGGTGCTACTCCAATTGCCCGTTCGCTTGAGGCTGCTGCCGGAGATTTCCCAGACACACTCGCTAGAAACATCATTATTTTAATTACGGACGGCCTAGAATCTTGTGATAACGATCCCTGCATCATTGCAAAAAAACTAAAAACAAAAGGTGTAAAAGTTACCCCATTCGTTATTGGTTTGGGGATGGATATGTCTTACCTAGATAAATTCAGTTGTATCGGAACCTATTCTGATGCTGAGGACAAAGAATCCTTCCGAAATGTATTTAAGAACATTTTAAATACGGTGTTAGAAAAGACAAGTGTTCAAGTAAATTTAAACGACATCACCGGTAAACCAACAGAGACCAATGTAACCATGTTTTTTTATGAAGCGGGAACTGCAAATTTAAAATATACGTTTGTTCATACCTTAAATCGTTTCGGAAATCCCGATACGCTCTATTTGGATCCTGCAATAGCCTATGATTTAAAAGTAAATACAACTCCGACCCTATTAAAAGCTGGAATCACATTGAAAAAGCACGTGCATAATACCATCAGTATTTCCGCGCCACAAGGCTTTATTCGATTGACTTCAATGAAGAGTAACTATAATCCAAGGTTTGAAATGCGTGTAATGCCAAAAGGAGATAGTAAAACGCTGCTTGCCCAAACGTATAATGACATTTACAAGTATTTGACTGGAACCTATGAAGTGGAGATTTTAACCATACCTCGCATATACAAAACGGTGGAAGTTACCCAATCTTCGGTCTCTACGATTTCTATTGATGCACCAGGAGAATTAGCCTATACGTTTAACAAGCCCCTTATTGCGCAACTTTTTCTACAAGACAAAGTAGGGTTTTGGAATGGAATTTATACCTTTTCTGATTCATCAACCGCTGGAAAAATATTAATACAACCAGGCACTTACAAATTGGTTTACAGGACTAAAGACATGAAATCGAGTGGGTATACGCATGAAAAAATCATTACGATTTCAAGTAATAAAACGAATACATTAAACATTAACTAAAGAACTTATGGCACTTAAGACATTTGGCAATAAAGATACACGCTCTGGGTTTGGAGAAGGATTGAGACTATTAGGAGAGACTAACCCTGAGGTTGTGGCATTGTGTGCAGACCTTACCGGGTCATTAAAAATGGATGCGTTTCAGAAAAACCATCCCGATCGCTTTTTTCAGATTGGAATCGCCGAAGCAAACATGATTGGAATTGCAGCGGGAATGACTATTGGTGGTAAAATTCCCTTTACCGGAACCTTTGCCAATTTTTCTACGTCACGCGTCTATGACCAAATTCGTCAAAGCGTGGCTTATTCTCGTAAAAATGTAAAAATTTGTGCTTCTCATGCCGGGTTGACGCTTGGTGAGGATGGAGCAACCCACCAGGTATTAGAGGATATCGGTATGATGAGAATGCTTCCTAACATGACCGTTGTAGTTCCCGCAGATTACAACCAAACCCTTCAAGCTACCTTAGCCATTGCAGCATGGGATGGACCCGTATATTTGCGTTTCGGAAGACCATCCGTTCCAATTTTTACACCGGAAGATGCGGTCTTTCAAATCGGAAAAGCTGATCTGTTGGTTCAAGGTACGGATGTAACCATTATCGCTTGCGGACACATGGTTTGGAAAGCCTTAGAGGCTCAAGTACAGTTAGCGGAGCAAGGAATTTCTGCGGAGGTGATTAATATGCATACGATTAAACCATTAGATACCGCTGCTATTTTGAGTTCTGTAGCTAAAACGGGCTGTGTTGTCACGGCGGAAGAACATATGATGAATGGTGGCCTTGGCGATGCCGTTGCGCAAGTGCTGTCTAAAAGTAGTCCGGCTCCGCAAGAATTTGTAGCCGTTAATGATACGTTTGGCGAAAGTGGTACACCGAATGAGTTGTTAAAAAAATATCACCTTGAAACAACGGATATCGTGCTTGCCGCAGCACGCGTGCTTGCTAGAAAAAACTGATTATAAGTTAGATTTTCTTGGGTTCTAGTTCACCTTTCCGCCCCGAATTTTTTTCTTCGGTAGAATGTGGTTAAATTCGTTATCCTAAATTTAATCGAATTCGTAGCCTATGGTATTTTCAAGTTTGACCTTTCTATACTTGTTTCTACCCTTGAGTCTCTTATTTCATTATTCGACCAAGAACGACCTTTTCCGAAATATATTTCTTACGATTTTTTCCCTAGTGTTTTATGCATGGGCAGAACCCATGTGGATCTTTTTAATGGTTTTTACCGCATTATTTGACTTTTCTACCGGACTTTACATTGAAAAAAAACGCGGAACCCCTTGGGCGAAGGTTGGTTTAATTGCCAGTATTTTAGTGAATATCGGGCTATTGGTAGCCTATAAATATGGCGGATTTATCTACGATAACCTCAATTATTTGTTTCCGCTGCCGTTTGATCGTCCTCAAAATTCCTTACCGGTTGGCATTTCATTTTATACCTTCATGGTCATTTCTTATGTGGTTGACATCTACCGTGGAGAGATTAAGGCACAACGCAATCCCCTCAACTTTTTAATGTTTATTAGTTTGTTTCAGCATTTAGTTGCTGGTCCGATCGTTCGCTACAGTCAGATTTCAGAACAGGTGGAGAAACGAACCGTCGATTGGTCCAGGATGAGTGATGGTATCACGAGGTTTTGTATTGGCTTGTTTAAAAAGGTAGCGATTGCCAATGTAGCAGGGGTATTGGTAGATAAATACTTGGATACACAGTTATATTCCTTGTCTTCGTACGAAGGCTGGTTTGGAATTGCGATGTTTTCAATACAGTTGTATTTTGATTTCTCAGGATATTCAGACATGGCAATTGGCTTAGCCAAATTGTTCGGGTTTGATTTTCATGAGAATTTTAAGCATCCGTATGCCGCGATTTCAGTAGGAGATTTTTATCGCCGATGGCATATTTCGTTAGGACGATTTTTCCGAGACTACGTGTATATCCCACTTGGTGGAAATCGAAAACATCAGGATAGAAATATCTTAATTGTTTGGTTTTTAACCGGTTTTTGGCATGGAGCAAATTGGAACTTCGCCCTTTGGGGAACCTATTTCGGTGTTCTTATGGTGTTAGAAAAACACTTGAAATTTGTATTGGATAAAACCCCTCGCTTTCTAAAACACGGCTACACCTTGGTCTTAATTGTGTTCAGTAGAGCAATTTTTTACTTTGTGGATTTCAATCAATTAAGTTACTTTATTGGGAACTTATTCTACTCAAAACATGCGGTTAATCCGGGATTTTTATCAGACATCACGACGCATGCATTTTGGTTTGTTTTAGTTGTATTATTGTGTATTCCATGGGATGAAATCTATACGCAAGAACACCCCTTTAGAAATCGAGTTGCTATTCGATATGCGTATGTTAGGCCATTCGCTAATGCCTTTCTTTTAATATTATCTACCATGCTGCTTGTTAATGCAACGTTTAACCCCTTTCTATATACTCGATTTTGATGGATAAAAAGATAAACGTTTTCTTGTTTTTTGTTTTTGTATTGGGTTTCCCGGTGGCCTACTTTTTTATGCCAAAGTCGGTTAAATCAGACAACGAAAAACGGAAACTGGCAACTTTTCCAAGCTTTAATTCAAAAGAATACTTAGCGGGAACATGGACTAAACAAGTCGATAAGTACATTGACGATCATTTCCCATTCAGAACGAGTTTTATTTCCTCTACTGATTATTTTCATGCAGCTAAAGGATTTCAGCTTAAAAATAGCGAACGGGTAGTTGTACTTCCGAAGAGGCGAACTAAAACTCAAGGTGAATCCACAGACAGTACTAAGAATCAATTGGATTTTCTGGATGAATTTGAAGAAAAGTACGCGGGATCCATGCTCATCATCGATGGCTGCGTGTATCCCATGGGAGGGGGTAGTTCGGCCATGTCAAAGTATTTTGCGGAAATGGTTAATGAATACGCTCGAACCTTTAAAGGCGTTCGGGTATTTTCTGCGGTGGCACCCCTGTCCTCAGCCTTTATTCCGGTAGAGAAATACACGCATTATAACAGTCAAAATAAACGTACCCTTTTGGCCATTAAAAACAACCTTAAAGATGGTGCTATTTTTTGTGATGTGTTTAATGAATTAAATGAACATTCGAATACCAAGTTGTACTTCGGGACAGACCACCATTGGAAACCTTTGGGGGCATATTACGGATATGTTGCATTCTGTAACGCGGCAGGCTTAGAGGCGGTCCCAATGGAAAAAATGACCAAGAAAGTAAAGTATAATTTCCTTGGCACAATGTACCAACATACACAAGATCCAACCGTCCGTGCCCACCCAGACACCATGGAGTATTGGGTACCGAAAGTTCAAACGGAGGCAGTTAAATTTGGGCCATACAATACGGATAAACCTTCAAAAACTAAGGTGTTTTATGAGAGCAGCTCAGGAGGCAATACCTATTCAACTTTTTTAGGGGGAGATGAGCCCTTAATTCGAATTCAAACGGGAATAAAAAACGGGAAGAAAGCGGTGGTAATTAAAAATTCAATGGGAAATGCCTTCGCGGTATTTTTGGTGAATCATTATCAAGAAATTTGGGTAGTTGATTTGCGATATTCTAAACAGAATTTAACGAAGATCATTAAGGAGAATAACATTAATGACATCGTTTTTGCCGTTGGTATGTACGCTGCCATGAGTAAAGGTACAATTGGCATGATGCGAAGGCTGACCACACAAAGTGGCATATACGTACCAACTGCCAATCCTGAGGTGCTTGATCCCAATGTTGAACCAACTCCGAGCGTGGATAGTACCGAAACGGAATGAGAAGTATTACTGCTATTTTTTTTCTTGTCGTTTTTTCTGCGTTCGCACAGCTCCCCGCCGAGCTAAAGATTGACTCTTCTTTTGCCTACATTCAAGGATATAGTTCAGAAACCTTAAGTCGCCTGAAACTACAGTTTGATGCGGTTGATTCTAATAAATTGGTAATACTTCATTATGGAGGAAGCCATATTCAAGCGGAGAATCCTACCACGGTTGCTCGGAATCTGTTTCAGGAGTCCTTCGGTAATGGCGGCAGGGGCTTGTTATTCAGTTACGGGGCCGCCAACACCTACTCCTCAATTAATTATACTTCGACGTTTACAGGGAAATGGACTTACAATAAAAGCTATCAGGGAAAAAAGCAGGAATTGCCGTTAGGGGTTTGTGGCATGGTGGTTGAAACCATGGATACACTTGCTTCACTCAGCTTTGGGATGAAAAAGGCCATTGCACCGAACCTAAACATGGTAACGGTGATGTATGAACAGGATGACAGGTCTATGAAGTTGGAGGTCAAGGTTAATGATTCCATAATAAGCGCATTAAGATTCATACCCCAGGGAGTATCCTTCTCTTGGACTGATTCCATTCGTTCGATTCAGTTAATTTTAAAGAAAAGTACGGAATCTGAGCGATTTAGGTTTTATGGAATCAATGTAGAGCACGAAGCAAGTCGAGGAATCGTTTATCATTCAACCGGAGTGGGTGCAGCGGCATTTAGATCGATATTGATTTTGGAGAAACTTCCAGAGCAAATCCCTGTGATTAACCCAGACATCGTGATATTGGACTTTGGAACCAACGATATTTTGTATGAGAATAAGATAGACCCTAAGCTTCCGTTGGAGGTAGAAAAAGCCATAAGCTGGTGGAAATCCATGGTGCCTGAGGTCTTGATAGTGTTAACAAGCACCCAAGATTTGTACTATAAAAAACATCCCATTACCGCAGGGGTTTTGTTTCGCGATCTCATGGATAGTTTAGCCAAAAAAAATGATTGTTTATTTTGGAATTGGTATGATTTATCCGGGGGCTTGAATACCATACGAACGTGGGCAACCTTGGGTTATGCAAAAAGTGACCATATACATCTCACTAAGAGTGGTTATCAAGTGAAAGGAGGGCTCTTGTATACCTCCTTCATGAATACATTAAAGGCCTTGAGCGCAGATAAACCCTTGGAGGAATTACGCATTCCATTAAAAGAATATAAGGACAACGTTGCTGAACCTTTTACACCAAAACCGAAATCATATTATGTAGTTAAATCAGGGGACACCTTATCGGCAATTGCCAGTAGAAACCACACCACGGTTGCAGCGCTTAAACGAGCTAATGGCCTTTCTTCAGATACTATTCGTGTGGGGCAGCGCTTAAAAATTCCGTAATAAGCGCTAGACCTAGCCTTGAACGGTAGGTGTGTATGTTCTTAGTGTCTGTTTTTTCAAGGATTAGTTGCACCCCAATTACTGAAATAAATAGTAGGCGATTAGCAATAGGTCAATTACAATGGTAATACTAGTTGCTTTATAAATCCATTTCATAGGCGACACGGCAAGCAATAAACTTAAGGTTAACATCGTAGGTAAAACCACCAGGATTAATGCCCAAGTATCCTGAATTGCCCCCATGCCTACAGTGATTCCACCTAGACAACCGACGAGTAAGATAAGAATTGGAATAAGTCCAAATCGGTTATACTCGCTTTCAAAGTGATTTTCTAAATTCATTAGTTTTTTTGTCAAAATTCTTCTAATTCCTTACGTTAAAGAATGATGATTGCTGTGTTTTTTACTGATTTTAGTCAGTGTTTTCAAAGGAAACACAAAATACATCCGCGAAAACTTGACAAACGCTAGTTTAGGGTTGTATCTTTGCTCCCTATTTAGAACATATGAGTAAAATGAAATTATCGGAGTTCAACTTCGATCTTCCCCAAGAATTAATCGCAGAATATCCTTCAGAAAATCGCGACGAATGTCGCCTTATGGTCATTAATCGAAAAACCCGTAAGATTGAACACAAGTTATTTAAGGATGTGCTTTCTTATTTTGACGAGGGGGATGTGATGATTTTAAACAATACGCGAGTTTTTCCTGCTCGGATGTACGGTAATAAAGAAAAAACAGGGGCTAAAATCGAGGTGTTTTTGCTCCGAGAATTGAACCGAGAGAGCTTTTTATGGGATGTTTTAGTGGATCCTGCCCGAAAAATACGCATTGGAAATAAGTTATATTTTGGTGAAGATGATTCTTTGGTTGCTGAGGTCATTGACAATACTACTTCGCGTGGAAGAACCCTTAGATTTTTATTTGACGGACCCTACGAAGAGTTTAAGAAGATTATTACAGAGCTCGGTGAAACACCGCTTCCTAAATACATTAAACGTGAGGTAGAGCCTATGGATGAGGAAATGTATCAAACAATTTTCGCCAAGGAAGAAGGAGCGGTTGCTGCTCCAACGGCTGGATTACATTTCTCTCGTGAATTATTGAAGCGATTAGAATTAAAAGGGGTAAATTTTGCAGAGTTAACCCTTCACGTTGGATTGGGAACATTCCGTTCGGTGGAGGTAGAGGACCTCACGAAACACAAGATGGACTCAGAGCAAGCAATAATCTCAGAAAAAGCAGTAAACATTGTAAATGAGGCTAAGCGTAACAAGAAAAAGGTGTGTGCGGTAGGAACAACGAGCATGCGCGCCATTGAATCGTCCGTTTCTACGGAAGGGATGTTAAAACCATACAATGGGTGGACCAACAAATTTATTTTTCCGCCCTATGATTTTATGGTTGCCGATTGCTTAATCACAAACTTTCATACGCCCTTATCTACCTTATTAATGATGATCTCTGCGTTCATGGGGCATGAATTAATGATGGAGGCTTATCATGAAGCAATTAAGGAAAAGTACCGATTCTATTCGTATGGCGATGCCATGCTGATTATTTAATCTTACTGCTTAATTCGTTTTTAAGGCCATACCACCCAACAAGGTGCATCTTCACATTTCCAACAGGGATTTTTGCTTTCACTAATATGGGGATTCTGTTTTTGTCCTTGGTAATCCAAAAGCTAACGTCGTCCTCATGTTTGAAATATCGTCCCGTTTGAACCACGGGAACAAAACGCATGCATCGAAAGGTTCCCTTGCGAATGTTTATTTCTTCATCCCCTTTATACTTGATTTTTAGCGTAAAAAGTTCATCATCCATGAAACATGGAATGGAGAATACCGTTCCTTTTTTTATGTGTTTAAAATCAAGGGTTCGGGCATAGTAAAAACAGGAGATCATGTCTTGTACACCCATCGGAGTTTTGAAGGTTTTCCCTTTTCCGTTATCCACCTTTTCTACGTTGTGTTTGAAGGTATAATCTTGTTTGATTTTATAGCCCCCCTCATCCACTCTTCTCACAAAATACCATGGCATAATGCTTTTTTTGTCGATATACGATTCATATCGATCATCCACTTTAAATACCGAATTAAAGGCACCCAGGGTTTTGCCAATTCCAACTACATGATATAAACTTCGGTTATCCCCCTTTTTGTCGGTATATTTAGTTTCTAATGTGGCTTCACCGGCATCTATAAATCCATAACTGATCCGATACCTTAGCTTTTCTCCGATTTTAAAAGATTCATTTTCGATTTCTGGATATTCGCGCGAGTTACTCGCAGAAAGTAATAGGATGCAAGCGCATGCAAGCCCAATAAAATAACCTGTTGTTTTCATGGCAATGATTTCAAATTACTAAATCAATGATTGTGCCACGAAATAGTTACTGGCACCTGAGAATAAAGTTGGTTTTTTTTCCTTTACCGAGTAAGATGAATTGATTGTTTAACAAATGACTTTCATTTAAGACAAAGGATTCTTCTACCTTTTCCTTATTTACAGAGATTGCATTGGCTTTTAATTCGCGCCGCGCTTCTCCGTTAGAGGCAAGGAAATTCGATTCTTTTACCAGGGCATCAACCACAGATAACCCATCAGAAATCAAAGATTTCGATATAATGGCTTGCGGCACCCCTTCAAATACAGCCAAGAAATCCTCTATTGAAAGCTTTTGTAAATTCTCTTTAGTGGCCTTGCCAAAAAGGATTTCAGATGCATTAATTGCGGCCTCAAGTTCTTTCTCTCCATGAACCCGTTTTGTAACGTCTTCGGCGAGTGCTTTTTGCAAGCTACGTAAATGAGGGGCTTCTTGATGTTGGCTTTCTAATTGCTCAATTTCCGATTTAGACAATAAGGTAAAGATGCGAATATAATTTTGGGCATCCGCATCGCTCGTATTGAGCCAATATTGGTAAAATTTATACGGACTGGTGCGTTCTTTCGATAACCAAACATTACCTCCTTCGGTTTTCCCGAATTTACTGCCATCCGCTTTTTTGATGAGAGGTGTGGTCACGGCGTACGCCTCACCGCCCGACTTCCTTCGAATAAGCTCAGTTCCGGTCACAATATTTCCCCACTGATCAGAGCCTCCGAGCTGAACGACACAGTTTTTATGCTGGTTTAAGTAGTAAAAATCATATCCTTGAACCAATTGATAGGAGAACTCGGTAAACGACATACCTGTTTCTAAGCGATTTTTAACCGAATCTTTAGCCATCATATAATTGACACTGATATGTTTACCCACATCGCGTATGAACTCTAAAAATGACAGGTGTTGAAACCAATCGTAGTTGTTTACTAATTCTGCCGCATTAGGTCCGTCGAAATCCAAAAAATGTGTGAGTTGTTCCCTAACGCCCTTAATGTTATGATCCAGGGTTTCTTTGTTTAATAAGTTCCGCTCTTGAGATTTTCCAGAAGGGTCTCCTACCATTCCTGTGGCACCTCCAACTAAGGCGATGGGCTTATGGCCAGCGCGCTGAAAATGCACGAGGGTCATGATTTGAACTAAACTTCCAATGTGCAGAGAGTCCGCCGTTGGGTCAAATCCTATATATCCACTCCTCATCCCCTTGCTTAATGCTTCTTCAGTCCCAGGCATGATGTCATGAATCATACCTCGCCATGTCATTTCTTCAATAAAATTCATCCTAGTTTTTTGTTAGTTCCTTGAATACAGCCTCTAAGCTTTTTTTCTCAAGTTTTAAGGTCATAATTAACCATCCTGCTTCTTGAGCCTTTTTAGACACGTTCTTCCGCAGATCTTGGTCGGTACTTCCTTCGATTAACCAACCGTTATCTAAGGATTTAACCGTAGTTACCCCCGATATTTTTGAAAGTACCTGGCTACTTACATTGCCCTCAAATTCAATGTATATCGTCTGTACTTCGGGCCTTGAATCTAAGGCTTGCTGATTATTATTCGCAACAATCTTTCCTTTATTAATAATAATGACCCGATCACAAATGGCTTCAACTTCTTGCATAATGTGGGTGGAGAGCATTATCGTTTTTTCTTTGCCAATCGTTTTAATCAGCTCTCGAATTTCCACCAACTGATTGGGGTCAAGCCCCGAGGTTGGCTCGTCTAAAATCAGCACTTGTGGGTCGTGAATAAAGGCTTGTGCTAGCCCCACCCGTTGCTTGTATCCCTTCGAAAGTGCGCCTATCTTTTTATGTTGTTCTAGTTCCAATCCAACCATTTGAATCATTTCATTCACTCGGTTTTTTAAGGCTGAAACTTTATAAATAGACCCCACAAAATGGAGGTATTCTTTGACGTACATGTCAAGGTATAGGGGGTTGTTCTCTGGAAGATAACCGATAATTTTTCGTGTTTCAAGATCGTCTACATCTACCGTTATCCCGTTCACTTTAATCGTACCGGCACTTGCAGGAATATATCCAGTAATCATTTTCATGGTTGTAGACTTCCCCGCTCCATTAGGACCCAAAAAGGCGACAATTTCACCTTTACCGATTTCAAACGAAATATCGTTAACGGCGGCTTGCTCTCCAAAAAACTTAGTTAGATGCTTAACTTCAATTGACATACGTGCGAAATTAGTAATTTTTAGTGGTCCACGCCGTTCTCCCCGCTTGTCCGCAGAGAATCGCTATAAAAAAACCAACGAATGAGGCTCCCGCTTGCGTTTCCAGGCTGTCTTCTAGGCACATGGTAGCGAATATAATGGCACAAAAGGCAATGAGAACTGGGTGATGTTCCTTGACCCCAATCCACCCCAAATAACCGATCCCCCATAACATAAGCACTACCCCGAAGACCCCAATGCCCATCCAAGTAGTTAGGTACATGTTGTGACTCCGCCGTCGATTTTCGGGTTTAAGTGCCGAGCCTGTTTCGTTATATTTATTTTCCATTTCACGATCGATATCACCGATTCCAACCCCCAACAAAGGATGGTCATTTATCACCGCCCATGCGGTTTTCCAATATTCTATGCGTTGCAGCAGCGAATGGCCGTTCGGATCTTTGGCCTCATTTAGCTCAAATTTTAATTCTTCTATGCGACTCCAAAGCCCACCCTGAACGGAATGCTCACTGGCAAATCCATTTTCAATATTTACTACATCTTGTTGACTTAGTTTTTTTATCGACCTTGCTGTAAGCGATTCGTTTTTAGCACATAAATACCGCTCAGCTGTACGGCTTAGTCTCTGACCTTTTCGGTCTAAACGATCCAAGGGCAGGTTGGAGCGTAAGGCCCAAGCGGTGATGGCGTCCTCCGTGGAGGCAAAGGTCCCACAAGTGGGGTTAGGTGTAGCTATACCCTTAATTACCAGGGCTCCCATAACGCTTGTAAGCACGATAACCCCGAAGCCAATTTCCCTAGAAAAACGTGTCGACCGGATAACATCATATGCGATGACTAGCAATACAAACAAAGCGCCAAGGTATGCACTAAGCGTTTGACTGTACAGGGTATACATTCCAATAAGCGTTAAGTAAGCCACCAACCAAAGCGTTGATAGACATTTATTCTTCCAGAGGTTAAAAGCAAGGATACCCGAAAATGCCACCAAAATCCCAAATCGAATATGTGAACCAAACCAACTGAGTTGACGGATATCCAAGGCCAAATTATTCTGAATCAACACGCCATAATGAACCACATTTAAACCAATAACAACAACGATAGCAAGCATAAGGACTTTAGTATATGTTATGATTTGTTGTCGCTTGAATGAGAGCGTTCCAATATATAGCAAGGGTAAAGAAACAAGGGAAATCCGAACGCGGAGCGCATTCCACCCTTCGTTTAAATCCGAACTCCAAAGCAGGCTTAGAGCATGGAGCCCCCAAAAAGCGAGTAGTAAAAAAAGCCATTGATTGGATCTAAACCGCTGTATAAAAACCGTGTAATCACCTGCAAAAACAAAGAGAATTGCATGTAGAATGAGCGAGGCGGACATTAGAAATTTACTACAGGTCAAGCCAACTAAGAAGCTAAGACTTAAATAGAAGTATATAGAATCTAAGTGTTGCTTTAAAAACTTCAATGCTTTGTTTATTTAATATGTAAGGTGGATTTATATTCCTTCTCCTTCGTCAATATGTCCATGCCTCGAACAACTACCTCATCAGATTTAAAGGCATAAATAAGTTCTCCCTTCTGAAAATAGTAACGCCCTATAATTTCTTGGGTTAATAGGTCTTTAATTTCTGTTTTATTAATTTCGAAATAGCTACTCGAAGCCTTTAGCAAACGGTCATTTAAGGCGGAGAATTCTCCTGAAACCGCACTGAATTGTTGTTTCTTTTCCAATGCTTCTTTGATGCGCTCTAACGCTCTTAGTTCTGGAGAAGTATATACAAATCCTTTATTGCTAAGGTAGGTGCGGAATTCTTCCAATGCCTCATCGGATAATTCAAAAGTTTCTGCCGAAGCGATTGAGGGATGAGTATTTCGGTAGGCGCTTGCGTAATAGAATATGTGATGTTTTGCAAGCAATGCGCGGGTATAATCGCTGTACACAGAATCTTCGATTTTTATGTCGGGTTCAATCCCCCTTCCATCAATTACTGGTCGTCCATTTTTCGTGTTGAATTTTTGCAAAAGGCTATCTGCAATTACCCTTGGTTTTCCATCATTGGCATCGTCATAATATTCTAACCGCTGTACACATCGGCCAGAAGGGGTATAGTATTTTGCGATGGTGAGTTTCATTTTCGAGCCGTATTTTAGGTCGAAGGTGCGTTGCACCAACCCTTTGCCATAACTGGTGTTTCCAACCACAACCGCACGGTCTAAATCTTGCAAGGCGCCGGCTACAATTTCACTGGCGGAAGCACTTCCCTCATCAATCAAAACTACAAGAGGTAACTTTTCGGCAATGGGTGTTTCCATCGTTTTATACACCATGTTTTCTTGCTTTGAACGCCCCTTGGTGGTTACCACAACTTGACCTTTTGGCACAAAAAAGCCAACAATTTTAACCGCTTCGATCAAGAGCCCTCCCCCATTGCCTCTCAAATCTAGAATCATATTGGTCATGCCCTTTGATTGAAGGTCCTGGATGTTTTTTTTAATTTCTTCTCCTGCTGTTTGGGTAAAGCTGCTTAGAGATATGTACCCTGTTGTCCCTGTTAGCATGCCCGAATATGGAACGTCGGGAATTTTAATTTCATCGCGAACGATGTCTAAGGTTAGTATCTGCCCATTGCGCTCAAGCTCTAAACTTACGGTCGTTCCTTTCGGTCCTTTGAGTGCATTCGAGGCTTCCTCAACCGATTTACCTGAAATGGGCTTTCTATCGATTCGTAGAATTTTATCTCCTGCCTGTATACCCGCTTTTTGTGCAGGATTTCCTTCGTACGGATCGGTGATGTAAATTTCGTTATCCATGTTGCCGATTAAGGCACCGATTCCACCATATTGTCCCGTGGTCATTAATCGATAATCTTCGATGTTCGCCTCATGATAATATACCGTGTATGGATCGAGCTCCTTAAGCATGGCATCGATGGCTGTTTTAGATAGTTTTCCATGCGCTACCTCGTCGACAAAGTATAAGTCAAGGTGCTCATAGATTTGATCCATGAGTTCTAAACTTTTGAGTTCTTCAAACGACTCGGATTGCCCATAACTTAACGCGTAAAATAGCAGTGAAAAACAGAAAAGGATCTGAGTTAAGGAAGTTCGCATATTCGGGATATTAATTTTTTAATTTTTTGCTCAATGAGATCATCTACGGGGATTTCTTCCCAAAGATAAACGATACTAAAAAGAATGTTATGGTTTTTAGCTACTGCCCTTGCCAATATGGGTGTTTTTTCTTTGCGTAGGCTTTCGCGAATTAAGCGCTTGATTCTATTTCTATCATGCGCCTTTTTTATTCGCTTTTTCGGAACGGTTATCAAGACTGCAAAACTTGGTGTTTCACTCGCCTCAAATGAAACATGTGATAGAAAAGGAAATACAAGGACCTTTTCCTTCATTGTAAATACATGGTCAATTTCCTTTTTTAAGAAAATCCGATGCGCCTTTCCGAAGGTTTCGTCCATAGGTACAAAAGTAGGTAAATCCTAGGTTGATTTTACTTCGGCTTCGGCGGTACCGTCGCTGAGTTCAATTTGTATTAAGGTTCCCGGGTGCAGTGATGTTTTACTGAGCAAGGCCTTTCCGTTGCTTCGAGCAATTGCAAATCCCCGCGATAAAACAGCAGCAGGACTCATGAGGTGGACTTGTTTATCCAGGGATTCCAATACCGTGTTGTTTTTCCCCAGGGTACGTTCAAGCGTGAAAACCAGGTGCTGTTCAAGCATGGTCCGTCTGTGATGCTCCTGTTGATGCGATCGCTTTACTAGTCCTTGAATGACCAAGGGACTAGATGCTATGAGGTCTTGATGGGATGTCAACACCCGTTTAGTTTCTTGAATACTGCGTTGTTCAAGGCTTTTGAGTTGGTTGTTAATGCGTTCAAAACGCCACTTGGTAACGCCATTAATTTTAGAAACTGTTTGGTGAAAGGTGTTTTTTGTATTGGTTAGAAGTCTGTTTTGAACTCGGGTTAGGCTGGCACCAAAGGCATGAAGTTCAAGCAGCTTTAGTTCAAATTCTTGTAATAAGTCTGAAGCCAATACAGACGGAGTAATGGCATGGGAAAAGGCCACCATTTCTGCTACAGTGAGGTTTGTGGAATGGCCAATTCCACACAGGATTGGCAAAGGGAATTCTGCAATACGTTTACAAAGTTTGAAATCGTCGTAACAAGACATACCAACTTCAGCTCCGCCCCCTCGAACAATCACTACCGCATCAAAATAATTACGAAGCCGTTCAATTTTTTTAAGAGCAAACAAAATAGAGTTCACCGCCTGATCCCCTTGTACGGTTGCATTGAATAAAAAGGTGCCTACACCGAATTTATGGGTAGATGCGTTTAACACCTGCATGAAGTCTGAGAGGCCCTTGCTTGATTCTGCGGAAATTACGGCAATTCGCTTAGGCAATTCAAGCGTCAGGAGTTGATTTTTTTGTAGAATTCCCAAATTATTGAGCGCCTCAATGGTTTCTAGTTTTAGTTTGTGAAGTGCTCCGAGGGAATAGCTTGGATCGATGTCAGAGATATGAAGGCTAAGCCCATATACTTCACTGAAGGTGATTTTAATTAACATCAGCACTTCTTTCCCTTCACTGAATGGCTCTTTTACTTCGGCCTCGAATTGTTTCGAGATTTTTAGGTAGTTTGTTTTCCAAATAACACCACTTAAATTCGCTACAATCTTTCCGTCTGTTCGTTGAACAAGCTCTGGAAACGCATGTCCGCTCGCGAAAAGATTCATTTTGTATATTTCAGCCTTAACCCAATAGGAGCGATCATACCGTGATTCCAACGTTTTTCGAATCGATTGTGAAACTTGTTTGAGTGTGAAAACTTCCTTGGACATGGGTTAAAATTAAACAAATTGGTGCAGTCAGGTATTTTGCGAACAAGATTAATTGTCTTACCTTTGCCCTCCTCAAACAGAAACTTATGGGTGTTAAAATTTTTGCAGGAAGAGCTACACAAACCTTGGGGTCGAATATTGCTTCATGTTATGGCGTAGCCTTGGGGGATGTTAAAGTAACCACGTTTAGTGACGGTGAATTTCAACCAAGTTTTGAAGAAACAGTCCGAGGACAGGATGTTTTCATCATTCAATCAACAGTTCCACCACAAGATAATTTGTTTGAGTTGCTGCTTTTAATGGATGCCGCTAGCCGTGCTTCTGCACGAAAAATCATTGCGGTAATTCCTTATTTTGGACTCGCAAGACAAGACCGAAAAGATCAGCCAAGAGTAGCAATTGGGGCTAAATTAGTAGCTAATATGCTTATGGCTGCTGGGGCAGATCGCATTATGACCATGGATTTGCATGCCGATCAAATTCAAGGGTTCTTTGAAGTTCCGGTAGATCATTTGTTTGGGTCAACTATATTTATTCCTGAAATCCAAAAATTGAATTTGGATAATTTAGTAGTAGCAGCACCAGATGCAGGTGGCGCTAAACGCGCGAATTCATACGCCAAGATTCTAAATTGCGGGTTAGCCTTGTGTCATAAAAACCGAAAGAAACCCAATGAAATTGCTGAAATGACAGTGATTGGCGAAGTCGAAGGCAAGGATGTGATCATCATCGACGACATGTGCGATACGGCAGGCACCCTTACTACCGCAGCAGATTTGTTAATCGAACGAGGAGCAAAAACAGTACGTGCATTTTGTACACACGCTGTTTTATCGGGCCCAGCCTATGAACGAATAGAAAAATCTCATTTAACAGAGCTCATTGTAACGGATACTGTTCCCTTGCGACAAGCGTCTGGAAAAATAAAAGTAGTTTCTGTGGACCATTTATTTGCTGATGTAATTAAGCGAATGGTTAATAATGAATCCATCAGTTCACATTTTGTAATACCTTAAATTAATAATAAATGAAAACAGCACAGTTGAGCGGTTCGCTTCGAGCGAACGTAGGGAAAAAGGATGCTAAAGCAATTCGTAATGAAGGATTAGTTCCTTGTGTGCTTTATGGGCAGGGCGAACAAACGCATTTTGCAGTAAAGCGAGTACCAATAGAAAAATTAGTTTTTTCTCCAGATGTCTATCAAATTGAACTTGACATTGATGGAAAAAAAGCAAAAGCTATTATTCGGGAGTTGCAACAGCATCCAACCAAAGATACGGTTCAGCACATTGACTTTTTAGAATTAAATGATTCGAAAGAAGTTCGCGTTAAACTGCCTGTTAGATTGACGGGTTCCTCACGTGGTGTTAGGGCAGGAGGTAAATTAATGCAAGTGTTTCGTCACATGCAATGTCAAGGATTGCCTTCGGCACTTCCTGAAGAAATTAAAATTGACATCTCTCAAATGCGTATCGGACACTCTTTCCGTGTTTCAAACATTGAGATTCCTGGCGTTAAAATATTAGACCCCGCGAATGCCGTGGTGGTATCTGTGAAAATGGCGAGAGGAGCTGTCAAAGGTTCTGATGTTGACCCTGATGATGAGGAAGAAGCATAGTAACGTTTTAAACCGCTTCGGCGGTTTTTTTTTGCTTTGTAATTTAGGTTGATTACTTATCTGAGCTACTCCATTATCTTTGTAAAAAATTATATTCATGCAAATACACGAAATTTTAGCGCAATTTAAAATTAACGCGACAAACCCAGGTGGGTATATTGGTGCAGAATCCTTGGGTTCTGATCCACATACAATTGTTTCTTTCTCTCCGGTAGATGGTGCAACGATCGCCTCAGTAAGTCCAGTAACTCCAGTGGAATACGACCGTATTATTCAAAAATCGCAGGAAGCCTTTACCTCCTGGCGTTTAGTGCCAGCGCCTAAACGAGGAGAGATAGTGCGTCAACTAGGAGATCAATTACGCGTTCATAAAGAGGCTTTAGGAATTCTAGTCTCTTATGAAATGGGGAAGTCCTTACAAGAGGGGCTTGGGGAAGTCCAAGAAATGATCGATATCTGTGATTTTGCGGTTGGGTTATCACGTCAATTATATGGACTTACCATGCATTCGGAACGCCCCGGCCATCGGATGTATGAGCAATACCACCCCTTAGGAACGGTAGGAATAATTTCCGCTTTTAATTTCCCAGTAGCCGTTTGGTGTTGGAATTCCGCTTTAGCTTGGGTTTGTGGTGACGTTTGTGTCTGGAAACCGTCTGAAAAAACACCAATTACTGCTTTGGCATGTCAATACATCACCAACCAGGTTTTCAGAGCGAATAATGTTCCGGATGGAGTTTCTTGCTTAGTGATTGGTGGTCCGGAAATCGGAAAGCTTATGGCCGAAGATGTACGCGTTCCTTTAGTTTCAGCTACAGGTTCTACACGTATGGGTAAATCCGTAGGCGCAGCGGTAGGCGCTAGGTTAGGACGTTCTTTATTGGAGTTAGGAGGAAACAATGCCATTGTCATTACGCCAACAGCAGATTTGAAAATGGTGGTTCCTGGTGCTGTATTTGGCGCGGTAGGAACCGCAGGTCAGCGCTGCACCTCAACGCGGAGGTTGATTGTTCATGAGTTGGTTTACGAAAAAGTAAAAGAAGCATTGAAAAATGCATACGGTCAATTAAAGATTGGCAATCCATTAGATCAAGCAAACCACGTTGGGCCCTTAATTGATACAGCAGCTGTTTCGGCATATGAAGCAGCCATTTCAAAGGCGATTCAAGAAGGGGGTAAGGTATTGGTTGAAGGTGGTGTGCTATCCGGACCAGGTTATGAAACGGGATGTTATGTGAAACCGTGCATTATTGAAGCAGAAAATAGCTATGCGATGGTACAGCATGAGACCTTTGCTCCGATCTTGTATGTAATGAAATACAGCGGCGATATACACCAAGCGATTGCCATACAAAACGGCGTTCCTCAGGGCCTGTCTTCTGCGATTATGTCTAATGATTTGAAAGAAGCAGAAGCCTTTTTATCGCAAGCCGGTTCGGATTGCGGCATTGCTAATGTGAACATAGGAACTTCGGGTGCTGAAATCGGCGGTGCTTTTGGGGGAGAAAAAGAAACGGGTGGAGGAAGAGAATCGGGTTCTGATTCATGGAAAATTTACATGCGAAGACAAACCAATACCATCAATTATTCGGATAGTTTGCCCCTGGCACAAGGGATTAAATTTGATTTATAATTTAAGCATTTCCTGTTCCCATTCCCACTTTGCTTTCCTATCTTTGTAAAAAGATTGGCATGCAATTATTAACAGTGGGAAGTGTGGCCTTTGATGCCATTGAAACTCCGTTTGGAAAATCGGATAAAATTGTAGGAGGCGCGGGGACATATATCTCCCTTGCCGCTTCGTTTTTTAATAGAAATCAAGCCTTAGTTTCTGTGGTTGGGGAAGACTTTCCTTCGGATGTTCTTGACGCTATGGTCAACAGGGGAATTGATATTCGTGGCATTCAAATACCTGAGGGTGGAAAAACTTTTTTCTGGGCAGGCAAATATCACAACGACATGAATAGTCGTGACACCTTGGTGACAGAACTAAATGTGCTCGGAACCTTTGACCCTGTTGTTCCCATGGAGTACAGAAATGCACCCTTTTTAATGTTGGGAAATTTGAGTCCGGATGTACAGCGAAAGGTGGTTGAACAAATGGCCGTTCGGCCTAAATTAATTGCGATGGATACCATGAATTTTTGGATGGATATAGCATTGGACGAACTTCACAAAACCCTTAAATTAGTGGATCTATTGATAGTGAACGATGAAGAAGCACGTCAATTAACAGGGGAATACGCATTGAAAACAGCGGCCAAACGCATTATGGACCTAGGTCCTCGTTTGGTAATTATAAAAAAGGGAGAACACGGTGCCTTGTTATTTAGTGCGGATGAAGTGTTTTACGCGCCGGCATTGCCTCTTGAGGAAGTATTTGACCCAACAGGAGCAGGCGATACCTTTGCAGGTGGCTTGATGGGATATCTTTCTATACAAGAGGAGCTTAGCTTTGATTCCATGAAAAAAGCGGTGATCGTAGGATCGGCCCTAGCTTCTTTTTGTGTTGAGAAGTTTGGTACACAACGCTTGGAAGAATTAACGAAGAACGAACTGGATGATCGCATCAAAGCATTCTATTCCCTTTCCCAATTTGAATTAGTGTGAGTATGGAACAACTACGTCTTTTACTAGAACAACTTATTGCCTTTGAATCTCAAGACGATTTAATCGCCATTGGTAGAGAAATTAACGAAGTAAAGATTAATTTCGAGGATCATTTAATGGAAGCGGAGCGCGTGCAACAAATCGCTGTGCTTGATGCGGCAGATAAAGGTGAACCGATTGAATCAATGGACTTTACCGATATTAAAAACGAGTTCATTACTCGTTACAAAGCCATCCAAGAGCAGCGTAAACAGCAAATCTCTTTAAAAGACACCTTAGAACGTGAAAATCTTAAATTAAAAAAGGGGTTACTTGAAGAGTTAAAGCGCATCATTGAGTCGGAAGAGGACATTGCTTCGGCATTTCAATCGTATAAGAACATTCATGAAACATGGAAGAAAATCGGAGATATTCCGAGAGACCAGCGGGATGGAATTCAAAAAGAATATGCGCGAGTACTAGAAATCTTCTTTTATACTATGCGCATTTATCGCGAGATAAAAGACCATGATTATAAGCGGAATTTACAATTAAAACAAAAGGTCCTTCACAAGCTGCAGCAACTTCGAAACGAGGAAGAAGACCTTAAAGCCGTGGAACAACAGTTACGCGTATTACAGGATGAATGGGAAGAAATCGGCCCGGTTCAAAACGAAGAATGGGAACTAATAAAACCTAAATATTGGGAAACCGTTCGTCAAATTTACGAAAAGATCAATGTGCATTACGAGGCGCAACGCCAGGTGTATGTGCAGAATATCGCTGCAAAACGCGCCTTGGTGGAAGAAATTCTTGGTTTACACACCGCCGCAGGCGAAGCGAAGTCCAATAAGGATTGGGACAAGCTGGTGGAACAACTCAAAGCGGTACAGGAATCGTATAAAAAAATCGGTCCAGGATCAAGAAAGGATAACGATGAGGTTTGGAAAGCATTTAGAGCGGCCTGCGACGGCTTCTTCGACCTGAAGAAATCATACAGTAAGGCACAGCACGAGGCCTATTCCGGGCTCATTGAAAAGAAAAAAGCGCTAATAGGAGCGGTGAATGCACTCAAAGATTCTACCGAATGGAAGACTTCTTCTCAGAAGATTATTGGATATCAAAAAGAATGGAAAACTATTGGGAATACAGGTAAATTGGAGAATAAATTGTGGGCCGAATTTAGAGGTGCCTGTGACGCCTTCTTTAATGCGCGCGATGAAGCTAATCAGTCTGCAGAGAAAGACCGAGAGCATAACCTTACCTTGAAATTAGCGCTAGTGCAAAGAATTAATGAGTTGGAGATTTCCGACCGTTCTGAGGCATTAAAAACCTTGCGAAGTTTGGCGGCTGAATTTTCAGAATTAGGTCAAGTGCCACTCGCGAAAAAAGATGAAATTTATACGGCATATAAAGGGGCATTAGACGCTAAATATGGTTCCTTGGCATTAAGCGTTAAAGAGAAAGAAGACATGGCCTTTACTGCTAAAATAGATAGTATTCAAGCATCGCCTGAGCGTAATAAGTTACTTCAAAAGGAACGATTTGATATCCGAAAACAGATTGAACGCCTGGAACAAGAAGCAAACCGAATGGAAACAAACCTGTCTTTTTTCGCACGTTCAAAAGGCGCAGATTCATTACGGAATGAGGTAGAGAATAAAATAAAGGACATGCAGCAACAGGTTTCGAAGTTGAAAGCTAGATTGAAACAACTCCCCAATGAATAGGCTTACCAATTCTTTTTTACTAGTCATATTTTTCCCCACCCTAGCGTTATCTATTTTTGTTGGTTTTGACTTTCCACTAGAGTTTCTGAGAACAACCGGTGAAAACATCCCATTTAAAGATTACGCTTTTGGTCTGTTTGCTGTTTTGATGGCAATATTGACTGGGAATCGAAGCATTCGCCGCTGGGTTGCTTTGTTTACCGTGAGTCAAACTGACCGCTTTGTATTTCATACTAAAGTGAGTGGAGAACGTAAATTACGCATTACGGTTTATACTGTGTTGGAAGCCGGTATATTAGCCGCTGTAGGCACAGGCCTTTATGTGCTTTGCTCAGATGCAGTCCTCTGTGCGTGTGTGCTGTTGTGCTCTGCCCTAGACAATCTATTGTTTTTATGGATTGGATTGCCTCGATTTGGAGTAGGACTGAGTAAAAAAGCAATCATTGTAGCCGACCGAGAAGTTGTTGTACTTTATTTTTCAGGATTGCGTAAGGTTAGTCTGTCTCAACAAACGCTGTTTTTTGATTACATGCAATCCCTCCAGCTTACCTTCCCGGTAGACTGTATTCCTGAGAATGACCGAACTAATTTTCTTCATAACTTAGAAGCAGTTACGGATAAAGATCGTGTCTTTATTCAGAATTTAGGGGAATGGAAAATGTAAACATACTCATTGTAGAAGATGACTTGTCTTTTGCAAGCCTGCTTCAAGAGCGTTTAGTTCTTTTGGGGTACAATTCATATGACATCGTGTCTATTGATGCCATAGCCGATGCCTTGGAGGTCAAAGAAGAGTTTACGCCGGATGTTATTCTCTTGGATTTGAACATCCGTGATTCCTCGGGCATTGCCACCTATGAACGAATTCAGGCAATTTTTGATGGGGCAACGATTATCGTGCTTTCAGGAATGGATAACCGCGCACTTTCACTTGAAATTGTTGCAAAAGGGGCCCAAGATTATTTACTAAAAAATGAAATTAATGCGGGGGTTCTAGATAAAACCATTAAATACGGAATGCTCCGACGAACCTTTCAAGTTCAGCTCACGGAATCAGAAAAAAAATATAAAGACCTCTTTTATAACTCGCCCCTTCCGATGTTGAAATTATCGGTGAGTACGTATGAAATATTATTTTGTAATCAAGCCGCACTCACCTTATTTGATGCAAAAAACGCCCATGAAATCGTGGGTAAATCCTTGAATGAGTTTATTATTTCTGAGGAGAATTTAAATTCGGATGAACTTACTCCACGTTGGGCCGGGTTGTACAAACAACGCACCTTGCATCAGCAAGAATTGTCTACACAAATTATTTTAAATCAGTTAACGGAGGATAAAGAAGCATATATAGCACTGGTCGTAGATAAAACAGATGAACTGCTTTTTGAGCAAGGTAAATATGAGATTATTGCTCAAGCGGAAGAAGGAGAGAAAAAGAAAATTGCACGAGAGCTTCACGATGGGATTGGACAACAATTGGTGCTATTGAATTTATTACTGCAGAATTTAACGCCGCTTTCTTCTGAGGAAGGGGCATTAGAACAAATTAAGCAGTTACTTCAAGGGTCGATTCAAGAATTGCGAGAAATGGCCTATAATTTATTACCGCCATCGCTTGATAAAGGATTTTTAAATGCCTTAGAACGCTTCGCTCACCGGATCAATGCCACAGGAAAGATGACCTTGAGTTTATCGATACATGATGAAATTAATGAGGAAAGCTTTGTAAACGTGGATCGATTTAATTTATATCGGATCGTTCAGGAGGTTTTGAATAACGCCTTGAAACACTCAAAAGCTTCGGAGATTTCCATATCCATTCAGCCAGTTAAAGGATCAAAAATTAGCCTGGTAGTTATAGACAATGGGGTGGGATTTAATAGCGAAGGATTAAACGAAGGCTTGGGAATGCAGAACATAAAACACCGCATGGATATGGCTGGGATTAAGGGGAGTATCTCCAGTGAAAAAGGGCGTGGAGTGATTGTTGAATTGATGTTTAAAGGGTGAAGATATTAGTTATACGGTTTAGCGCTATAGGAGATATTTTACTAACATTCCCTGTAGTAGAAGCCTTGCAGCATAAATATCCTTCGGCCGAAATACATTTTCTAACCAAACCAAGTAACAAAGCAGTGGTGGAGTTATTATCCAGCAAGGTACATCCTCGCTTTTTGCAAGAATCACTCGTTCAAACAGCCAAGCAATTAAGAGTAGAACGGTATGACCTAGTCATTGATTTACACAATAATTTACGGACCTTTTTACTCCAAGTACTTCTGATGAAAGGGTCATGGAAGCGGTTTAGAAAATTAAATTTCCAAAAGTGGTTGTTTACTGCCCTTAAATGGAACGCCTTACCCAAGGTTCATGTAGTGGATCGGTATGCGCAAACAGCCTTAGTTAACCCTACTAATGTTACCCTAGCTGTCTGCGACACGATTAATGGGATGGAATTATTACCCTCAAAGTACGTTGCATGGGTACTGGGTGCTACCTTCTCAACCAAACAATTTCCGTTAAGTAAATTAATCGAAACCATCGAACGCCTTGATATGCCGATTGTACTGCTGGGCGGCGAAAAGGAAAACCCATTGGCCAGTTCACTGCAAGCGCACTTTCCATCGCTTATTTCATTAGTTGGGAAAACGATCCTTGCTGAAGCCGCATCGGTTTTATCGAAGGCAAACGTTGTGGTAACGAATGATACGGGGTTGATGCACTTGGCGGCTTTTTATGAAAAACCCATGGTGTGTATTTGGGGTAATACGGTTCCAGCATTTGGCATGTATCCCTACCAATCAGCACCAGTTTTTCATGCGCAAGTGAGTGATCTATCTTGTCGGCCGTGCTCTAAGATTGGACATAATACCTGTCCTAAAGGTCATTTTGATTGTATGCTCAAACAACAAACGGTAGAGATTTCCGAACAAATTACTGCGTTATTCTATCAAGAAAATTAAGAATTTCTTGAATTGCTGTGATGTCAAATGTGATTTCATTTGACCCATATTCGTAGGGATTTCCTGTGGCGGAAGGTTGGAACATATGATTTAATCCGTCAAGCGCTTTGATTTCTTTGATTTTTCCAGCACTTGGATTGCAATAGGTGGAAATCGCTTCTAAATTCATTCTCGCAGGAACTTGCAGGTCGGTGGTTCCATTTAGGGCTAAATAATGGCAATCAAGTTGCTTGAGGTCGGTCATTGGGTTATAATTCAAAAAATAAATCATCCAGGGATTTACATAGGCATCAAGATTTTGCTGTACCCATTCTTCTTTCTCCTTCTTACTACTTTTCTTAAGCTCTTTAATTTTTCCTTTTTTAATAAATTGCACAAGAAAATCAGTTGCATTTTTTCTTACCTGGTCAATCGTGTCCAGGGTAAGAATTGGGTAGAATTCCAAAGAAAATGATTTTATTTCTTTTAGCTCATTTTCCGTGGCACCCACCGATTTAGCTATTAATTGTTGCTGTTCTGTTAAAAGGGTTGAGCCTAACACGCCAGGTCCGGCCAAAGAAATTACACCATAAATTTCCGGATGTTTGGCGGCCACCATATTAGCAATCATCCCTCCTTCGCTATGTCCCATTAAGATGATTTTTTGGGTGTCGATATAGGATAAGGTCTTTACAAACGCGATGGCAGATTCGATGTCTGTTACAAAGTCTTTGGAGGTAGCACCGTTAAACACCCCCTCAGATTTGCCGGTTCCACGGTCGTCCATGCGCAAGACTCCATACCCAGAAAGCGTTAATCGGTCGGCTAAAACTAAGAACGGGCGATGCCCAAGAATCTCTTCGTTTCGGTCCTGTGGACCACTTCCGGTGATTAAAATAACACAGGGAGTCTTGATCAACTTGTCTTGTTCTGGATGAGTCAGTGTACCCCTTAAATTAAAATCGCCTGTTGGGTTATATATGGTTACTTCATCTTGTACATAGGGGAATGGTTCTTTAGGGTCTTGCAGTTTTTTTGTTTCTTGCTGTGGAATTTTTTGTTGATTAAACCTAAGTTCGGCGTTGATCATGCCTTGTTTGAAATTACCACGGATAACCATGGAGTCATTCAATTCTCCTTCATAGGAGGCTTGTAGTTTGTCTATGGTAAAACGTAGTTTCTTGCCATTCACAGAAACGGTAGACATTGGGATACCATTCGCATTTTGTTTCGGGCTATCTAAGGTCCCTTTCCAAATTCGCGCACTATCAGTAAGGTGTAATACGAGTGGGAGTTTTTGACCCATTACATCTAAGGTGCCATACCAATTACCTGAGAGCGATTGCCCAAAAAGAACAGCACTGCAAACTATAAAAAGAACGAAGAACTTATAACGCATCATCTAAAAAGAGCTTTTTGATTTCAACTGCTTCGGAAGGTTTCATTTTTCCGGCTAGGATTAAATTCAACTCTCTCCGTCGCATTGCCCCATGAAATCGCTCAATTTCTTCTTCGGTTTCCGGGCTTAGTTCCGGTACTTGAATTGGGCCACCGTTTTGATCTACCGCTACAAAGGTGTAAATGGCTTGATTGCATTTCTCTCGTACACCGGTCACGGGGTCTTCCACAAAAACATCCACAAAAACTTCCATGCTGCTGCTAAACGCACGTGATACTTTTGCTTCAAGCGTCACAATAGAAGATTGAGGAATGGGTCTCTTGAACGAAACATTATTCACAGACGCGGTTACCACAACACGTTTGCAATGGCGATGTGCGGAAACACTTGCAATCACATCCATCCATGCTAATAGCTGTCCACCAAATAAATTACCGAGGGTGTTCGTATCATTTGGAAGTACGACATACGTCGTTATTGAAATTGATTCTTTGGCGGTTTTTGATTTCATAAGGTAAAGATAGTTAAATGAACTTTATCAGCCCTTTTGCGTTTGAATAGAAAGAATAATATCGTATTTTAGCATCGAAAATCCATAAACATGAAGCATCTTCTCACCCTATTTGTTGCGTTCTTTGTATTAAGCACAAGCGCTCAAGTGAAAACAAAAAACACCTTTGACCCAAGCAATGCCAGAGAAGGTGAAGGGGTAGAATATTGTCATCAACACAAAAAGATGGCAGCCTTAATGCAGAATCCGGAACATCAGTATCACCGCATGATGGATTCCTTAGAGGAGTTTCAGCTTGCTAAAAAGCCAATTCAAAAAGGTACGGTATATAAAATACCTGTTGTGTTTCACGTATTGCATAACAATGGGGTTGAGAATATTTCAGATGAACAAATTTATGATGCCATTGAAAAAATGAACCGGGATTATCGGCTTTTAAATCAAGATGCGAACAACGTCCATGCAGAATTTCAAGGAATGCCAGCAGACATCGAGGTTGAATTTTTGTTAGCTACTAAAGCACCGAACGGACAGTGTTTCAAGGGGATTACCCGAACCCTCTCTCCAATGAGTTATCAGGGGGCTGATGGTGGGGATCAAGTAGCGGCCATCATTGCTGGAAACGACGTGTTTAATGGTACTTGGCCAGGAAATAAATATCTTAATGTATTTATTTGTGGAGATATTGGTGGTGCCGCTGGGTATACCACAAAACCTTCCGGTTGGTCGGCTACGCAAATGACCAATGGCATTTGGATCCTGCATGATTATGTGGGCTCAATAGGCACCAGTTCGATCGGTTCAAGCCGCACAATGACCCACGAGGTAGGTCATTGGTTGAATTTGGATCATACGTGGGGACCTAACAACAATCCAGGTACGGCTTCAAGTTGTTCTACAGATGACAACGTACAAGATACACCTAATTGTATAGGAGTACAGGCGTGTATTATGAGCTCAAATACGTGTAATTCAGATAACGCCTATTGGGGGTTTGATATCCGTGACAATGTGGAAAACTACATGGATTATTCATATTGTTCTAAAATGTTTACTGAAGGACAAAAAACACGCATGAGAACTGCGTTACAGAGCAACAATACGGGAAGAGCGAATGTGATTTCTGCTGCGAATTTAGTAGCGGTTGGTGCGGGAGCTACCCCTTATTTGTGTAAAGCTGACTTTATTTCAACACGATCTACCATTTGTGTTGGCGACACACTTCAATTTACCGATGAATCATATAACCTGGTTAACGGCTGGAATTGGGTATTTACCGGAGGAACACCAGCTACTTCAACGTCGCAAAATCCAATAGTTGTTTACAACACACCGGGTGTATATAATGTTTCGCTTACTGCTTCAGACGGTGGAACCACCGATGCGGAAGTAAAAAATAATTTTATTCGTGTATTGCCTGCTCCGGCTACCATTCCATTTTGGGAAGGATTCGAGTCATATGCTTCCTTGAATAACCTAATCAACTGGGAAGTGATTAATCAAGAGAACAACAATGCATTTACCATTGAAAACACCACAGCTTATTCTGGAAACCAATGTGCGAAATTGGTAAATTTCGGTCAAGCGCCGTCGAATATAGATGAACTAATTAGCTCCCCTATCGATTTGTCAGTAGTACCAGCGAACGGAACGGTTACCTTAAGTTTCCGTTACTCGTACAGAAAAAAACTTGCTGCGGATTACGAATACCTCAAAGTATTTATCACAGGCGACTGTGGGGAGAGTTGGGTGCAGCGAAAAACCTTAGGCGGCACGCAACTAGGTTCTATAGCCTTAGCAACTTCATGGAAACCAAGTAGTCAAGCGGACTGGGCTACGGTACATATGACCAATGTAACCAGTAACTATTTCGAGCAAAACTTCCGTGTGAAATTTCGCTTTGAAGGGGAAGGTGGAAACAACTTTTATTTAGACGATATCAATTTATATGGTGGTTCACCGTCAAACACCATTGTATTGGGTGTAAATGAAGATCAAACCTTAAACAACATCACCTTGTATCCTAATCCGGTTCAAGATGAATTGTCTGTAGAATATACTGCCACGTCGGCTTCTGAAATAACCGTGAGTATCGTAGATATGGCAGGAAAACAAGTTCAGGCACATCGTATCCAGTCTAATGCCGGTCAAAATATAATCATGATGGACACGAAAGAACTGGCTGCTGGGAAATATACGCTATTGTTGCAAGGAAATAGCGGAAAGACGACCCTTCCATTCATTAAGCACTAATCCTTAAGGTAGGACCTTAGTTTATTTGCTAAGGGTTTTCCTAGTTTAAGGTCTTGTTCCTCAAGGCTGGCCTTTTTAAATTGTTTCAAGCTGGCAAAATGCGCTTGTATTTTTTGACGAGATTTGTTTCCAATGCCTGGGATTTCATTGAATTCAGACACTAAAAAGGAGTTACTCCGTTTATTTCGGTGATGCGTTATTCCGAATCGATGTGCTTCATTACGGATATGTTGCAGCAATAATAGCCCAGGGTTGTTTCGATCTAAAAGAATTGGGTATGTATCCCCTGGGAAAAACACCTCTTCAAGTTTTTTGGCTAAACCAATTACCGGAATCTTACCCCTTAGATGTAATGATTCCAGCGCCTCTAATGCGGCAGAAAGCTGTCCTTTCCCACCGTCAATTACAATCAGATCGGGTAAGCTTCGGTCTTCTTCCAACGTACGTTTATATCGCCGATGAACGATTTCTTTCATGGAAGCAAAGTCATCCGGACCCACCACCGTTTTTATATTAAAATGCCGGTAATCGGAAGCGGAGGGCAAGCCATTCTTAAATACTACGCATGCAGCAACGGCATTGGTTCCTTGAAAATTAGAATTATCGAAACACTCGATATGAATGGGTGGGGAGGGTAAGCGCAACCCTACTTGTAATTGAGCAATGCGTTCACGAACATTAACCACATTTTTGGGTGCCTCTGTTTGATTGGTCCGGTGTTTTATGTTTTTTAATGAGAACGTTATCAGTTCCATTTTTTCACCGCGAATGGGTTTGCTGAAATGAAATCCTGGAAGGTCATTCGTGATATCGATATTACTTATAATTTCATGTTCTTGGCTATTGAATCCCATGTGAAGTTGATGCCAAATGATTTTAGCGAGGTCATCCATGATTTCATTGATGGGAAGATTCACATGATCGGAAACGGAGAAATCTACGCGACCTTCTCGAACCCAAAGGTAATTGTAATAAACCAAGTTGGCCTCTTGTGACAAGGTTAATACATCACAGTTTATTTTCGGATTATTTACCATCACGGATTTCGCGTGGTATCCTTCAAGTGCTTCCAATTTTATTTTCACTACCTGTGCTCGTTCAAACGCCAGGTTACTTACGTGTTCACTCATTTGCCGCTTAAGCGCTTGAATCAAAGCAAAGGTCTTACCCTTAAGGAGTAAGCGAATTTCCGCGATATACCCCTCGTAAAGTTCATTAAGCGCAGCATTAATGCACGGACCATCACAGCGTTTCAAATGATATTCTAAACAGACTTTGTATTGTTTACGTTCGATGGCTTGCTGAGATAAATCTAATGAACAGGTGCGAATCGGATACAAATCGTGGATAATATCCAAAAGCTGCCTATGAATTCTACCTTTAGGGTAAGGCCCAAAGTATTCATCTTTATTTATATAACGTGTTCGTGTGATAAACACCCGTGGGAAGGGTTCCTTTTTCAGGCAAATCCAAGGATAGGTTTTGTCATCCTTTAATAGAATGTTATACCGTGGTTTATTTTCTTTGATGAGGTTGTTTTCGAGTAACAAGGCATCCATTTCCGAGTCAACTAGTATCAGTTCAATCGAATGAATTTGCCTTACAAGAATTCTTGTTTTCGCATCCTCGTGCGTTTTGTTGAAATAACTAGAAACCCTTTTTTTTAGGTGTTTGGCTTTGCCTACATATAGTAATTTCCCGTTCGCATCATAGTATTTATAGACCCCTGGGGAATCGGGTAGGAGCGCAAGAAATCCAGGATGAGCAACTTCAATCCTCATACTGCGAAAGTACAAAAAAAAGCCCCGGATTCCGGGGCTTTAAATGCTTGAAGTGCTTACTTATTGTTTAATTACTTGTTTCGTTATCGTTCCTTGATTCGTTGAAATTACCACATGGTAAATTCCTTTTGCTAGGTTACTTAGTTCTAATTCAGCAACAGATCCATTGAGTTGTGAAAGCTGACGAACAATTTTTCCTGTGATATCAAGCACATCAATTTGATTCATTTCTTTAGCCAACTCACCCAATGCGATCGTTATGTTATTTTCTGTTGGATTCGGATAAATAGAAACCAAGTCCGCGTTTAGCCCCTGAAGTCCTGACGCAGCCGTAATGTTTACGGTATAATCCTCTGTTTCACCGTAGGTAGAAACAGCACAAGGGTCAATTGCCCCGTCCGGAGAAAAAGAAATACGAACACGCATGTTCAGGGCACCGGTAGTTGCAGACATTGGAACGGTAAAATTAAATACGTTACTCCATCCCGCACCAACCAATACGTATCCAACTTGCTCGCCGACATCATTGAAATCCATATCGTTATTGTAATCAATCCAAATCGCAATCTCGTCGTTCGGATATGCACCAGGATTTGCTTGGCCAATGACTCCAGGGGTAATTGTTGCAGAATATGCGGTTCCTTTAGCAAGGGTTGTAGAAATATTACCGTAATCGATATATCCACCAGCCGTGCAGGAACTCGTATTGTTTATGGTATTCAATTGCACCCCTCCAATATACTCATCGCAAGCATTTGAAATCGATGGTATGCACAGCGTCGCCCCAGCAGAGCAAGGATTCGCTGAACCATTTTGTGTTAATGCACCTGTATTAGCCGGATCCAAGAACGGCTTTAAACGACGATTATTCGTTGACCCGTTGGAAATCCAGTGGTAGGACATTTTACCGTAATAGTCCGGTTGGTTGGTTGCATTGCAATAAGAACCACCTCCCGTGAGTGTACCAACAATTCTTCCTGAGGAATTATTAAATAAAGGCGAACCCGAGGAACCACCTTCCGTTACTCCGTAACCGTTAGCATTGGAAGACCAAGTGAGCCTCCAGTGGGATTGTAAACCGTTTCCGTTCCAAGCAGAGGTCACGGTATTTCCATTGAAGGTTGATATTTTTTTAATGTCACCTGCGGGGTGGTGTATACCCACACCTCCTGAAGTTGCGGTGTTGTTGGCATCCCATCCGTTCCAATACGCATTAAAGTTTGCTGATTTAAGTGTAGTAATCGTAGTTGCTTGATTTGCTGCTGTCCCTAATTGCACCAACAAAAAGTCAGAACCCGTAGCGCCACCACCGTCACCAGAGTCAGACAATTTAACACAGCCATTGATGAAATAGTCATCTAAGGTTCCAGCAGTATTTGGGTTTTGGCAGTTTGGAGATTCGTAACGAAAGTAGAATTTCCATTGATTAAAGTCAGCGGCACTGCAATTTACCCCGCAATGTAAGGCTGTTAAAAATAAGGGCTTACAATCGTTGGCTAAGTTGTTTACTAATGAGCCTGTACACCACCCTGCTTGGTTCCCCTCAACCACATAGATCCGAGCAACACCGCGTTTTTCATCTTGCCAGTTATCACCGACCGGAGTACAATTTACGTTTACTTCGCACGCCTCAGATTCATTGATTTTTTCTTCTGTACTTATTTCTGTAGCACGATAGTTGTAAATCATGCGGTCAATGAATAATTCGGATGGGGTCACATGCGCTGGTTCGGTCAAAATAAGAACCATTTCATCTCCAGTACATAACGCCGCATCGTACATAAAGTGCTCTTCTACATCTTTATTACGTAAAACTGGATGTAACAATTCCCCCTTGTTATTTTTTATTTCGAGGGTTGTACCGCCATACAATTTAAACGTTTGGAATAAAAAGCTTAAGGCTTCAGCTCCTTCCGAGCTAACACGCAATTTCCATTGACGGTCACCATTTGGCAGGGTGCTCCAAATCCCCGCATTTTGTGGAGATATATTTACAGTACGTGCACTCCCAACTCGATAAAGCAATCCTTGTTTGTCGCGTAAAATATCTTCTTGTTGTAATTGCACCAAATTAGGCGCAGCAACTTGTATGGTTGGCACTTCTTTACCAAACATTTGTTTTGAAAACACATGAACCTGTGCTTGAATTGAGACCGTTAGCACAAAAGCGCTAATGAATCCGAGTAAAAGTTTTTTCATAGAGAACGGATTTTGTTTAATTTCACTCGCAAATATACAATTTTTAATGTTCAAGAATGGCCAAAATATGCGTGGTTGAAGACGACCCGACTTTGTTAGAATTTATCGTATTCAACTTAAGGAAGGAGGGATTTGAAACGTTGTGTTATACGCATGGCGGGCAAGTAATGGATAATATTCAGCAGGTTCTTTCCTGCGATTTGGTGATGCTTGACAACATGTTGCCGGGGTTTTCTGGCATCGATCTGTGTAAAGAAATCAGAAGGCACTCCGGGGTAGGGATATTATTTCTGTCTGCCAAGGGAAATGCATCCGATCGAATCGAAGGATTGAAGGCCGGGGCGAATGATTATTTGGCAAAACCCTTTAATTTGGAAGAGTTGATCCTCCGAATTCAGGTTCTTTTGCCCAAACAGACCATGACCTATGCCCTCGGATTATTTGAACTTAATTTTGAGTCTATGGAGGTGATTAATACGCAAACATCAGAAGTTCAAACCTTATCAAAAAAAGAAATGACCTTGCTTAAACTTTTTGTGGAACATGAAAACCGCGTATTATCTCGAGATGAGATATTAGATAAAGTTTGGGGAGAGGATGTATACCCTACAACCCGAACAATTGATAACTTTGTCTTAGCTTTTCGAAAGTTGTTTGAAGGGGATCAAAAACACCCAAAATACTTCCATTCGATTCGTGGGGTTGGGTATAAATTTATTAATCAAAGCAATTAAATCATGTTTACAGGGATTGTTGAAGAAATGGCACGTGTGGTTGAAATTGAAAAACATCAAAACAACATAACACTTACCTTAACCACAGCCTTAGCACCTTCGTTTAATGTAGATCAAAGTGTTTCTCATAATGGCTGTTGTTTAACCGTTGTTCATGTCAATCCATCTACCGCTGAATATAAAGTTACAGCGATTCATGAAACGATTGTGAAAACAAATCTGGCCAACTGGAAGCTTGGAGATTTAGTCAATTTGGAGCGAAGTATGCAGCACAACGGCAGGCTTGATGGGCATATTGTTCAAGGTCATGTTGATACGGTTGGGATTTGCATTGCCATGGAAGACCAAGAGGGGAGTTGGAAATTTACCGTTACCTATGAAGGGGATCAATTGACTGTAGAAAAGGGTTCTATTACGGTGAACGGCGTAAGCCTTACGGTGGTCGATGCTCGACCGAATCAATTTAGTGTTTGCATTATTCCATACACGTATGAGCATACAACCTTTCATCAGATTTCAATCGGAGACCGCGTTAATTTGGAGTTTGATATTATCGGGAAATATGTGCAACAATATATGAAAGCGTATGAAAATAGATGAGGCACAAACCTTAGTGGATCAATGGATTAAAGAGAACGGAGTCCGCTATTTTGATCCCTTAACGAACATGGCGATGCTCACGGAAGAAGTAGGTGAGGTGGCTCGAATCATGGCCCGCAGGTATGGTGAACAAAGTGAAAAAGAATCAGACAAAAACAAGGAGTTAGGAGATGAATTAGCGGATGTTATGTTTGTACTCATTTGCATTGCAAATCAAACAGGAATCGATCTTACGCATGCCATGATAAAAAATCTCGATAAAAAAACGCAACGTGATGCCGAGCGGCATTTGAAGAATCCTAAATTAAACCCTTAGTTTTTATTCATCCGAGGGTGCGCATGCCGATAAATTTGATTTAATTGCGCAAAGGAGTTGTGCGTGTATACTTGCGTTGCGGCCAGCGAAGCATGTCCAAGTAAGGCCTTTAGTGTTTCAAGTCCAGCGCCGTTATTTAGCATGTGTGTAGCAAAGGTGTGTCGTAATACGTGCGGACTTCGTTTATCTAAGGTAGTGAGCGTACCAAGCATTTGATGAATTTTTCGATATACGAAAGCCGGATAAAGGGGCTTACCGTTTTCTAGCATCAACAAGCGATTACATTTAGCGAAAACGGCTCGTGCAGCGATATAGTGTTGGATTATTTGGTGCAAGGAGGAACTAATCGGAATGATGCGCTCTTTATTTCGTTTCCCCAATACCTTAATGCTATTGGATTGTATATCCGGTAGGGTTAATCCAATAAGTTCGCTCAAACGAATGCCTGTTTGGTAAAATAATTCCAACATTAATTCATCACGTAATCCATTAAAGTCGTTATTAAACAAGTGCTTCGTTCGGTCTGAGCCCAGTTCTTGTTCTCTGGCAAAGGAGGGGAGTCGTTTTTCAACTTTTGGGCCTCTAATTCTCGACATCGGATTTTCAATACTTATACCTTCTTTCCTTAGCCATTTGAACAGGGTACGCAGTGAGGCTAATTTACGATTTACACTTTTATTAGAATACCCATCCTCCATGAGTTGAACAATCCATCCACGTATGAATACTGATTTCAATTGGGTGATTGCTTGCAGGGAAGTCACCTCAGAAAAGACCACAAATTGCTCCAAGTCCGTAGTGTAAGCCACTAGGGTGTGTTCAGAAAAACGCTTTTCAAAGCGCAAGTATTCGTAGAATTTTTGGAGCATAAAAAAAGGGGCCTAGGCCCCTTAACGAAATATGAGTTGTAATGTTACAATTGTTGTGATTGCATACGTTGCTTATACGCGGCACGAATTACTTCTTGACGTCGAGAAATAGATGGTTTTTCGAATTCTTTTCGTGCTCGAAGTTGTTTCATTACGTTTGTTTTTTCAAACTTTTTCTTGTACTTCTTGAGGGCACGTTCGATGTTTTCGCCTTCTTTAATCGGAATAATAAGCATATGTTCTAACTTTTTTGGATTGCAAAGATACGGTAAACCGCTAAAAATCCAAATTTATTTTATTAAATCTCTTGAGATTACTATTTTTTGAATTTCAGAGGTTCCTTCACCAATGGTCAACAACTTAGAATCCCTCAAAAACTTCTCCGCTGGATACTCTCGCGTGTAGCCATAGCCTCCCATAATTTGGACCGCTTCGTTGCCGCATTTTACGGCAACCTCTGAGGAAAAGTACTTAGCAAAGGCACCTTCTTTGGTAACGCTTAACTTGTTGTTTTTTCGGTATGCCGCTTGAAAGGTTAAGAGTTCAGAGGCTTCGATTTCTGTGGCCATATCAGCGAGTTTAAAGGCAATGGCTTGGAATCCTGCAATGGCTTGTCCAAACTGTTCACGTTCTTTTGCATATTTTACAGAGGCTTCGAATGCTCCCCTTGCAATTCCACAACTGAGTGCTGCAATGGATATTCTACCGCCATCTAACACTTGCATGGCTTGTTTAAATCCTTGACCTACTTCACCAAGTACGTTTTCTTGCGGTACACGTACATTGTCGAAGATTAATTCAGCGGTTTCGCTGGCGCGCACCCCCAATTTATCCTTGATTTTAACCGCCGAAAACCCGGGCATTCCTTTCTCGATAATAAACGCAGTAATTCCGTTACTATCTAATACTTCGCCAGTTCTAACAAGTACCACGGCTAGATCTCCAGAAAGCCCATGAGTAATCCAGTTCTTTGCACCGTTAATAATCCAATCGTTCCCCTCTTTTACGGCCGTAGTTTTCATGCGCATGGCATCAGACCCAGTATTTGGTTCAGTTAAACCCCATGCGCCAATAAATTCTCCGCTTGACAGTTTGGGCAAAAACCGTTGTTTCTGTTCCTCATTCCCGTGGTAGTAAATGTGACCTGTACACAAGGAGTTATGAGCAGCTACACTGAGGCCAATTCCGCCACAAACTCTTCCGAGCTCCATCAGCGCCGTAGCATATTCAAAATAAGTAAAGCCAGACCCTCCGTACGCCTCAGGAACGAATATACCGAGTAATCCCAATTCTCCCATGCGCTTCATCGTTTCTACGGGAAAGTGCTCATCTCGATCCCAATCCATCATGTAGGGTCTAATTTCTTTTTCAGCAAAGTCACGCACCATTTGTGCAATCATTTGCTGGTTTTCATTTTTCTCAAAGTTCATGTTGATTGTTTTGTTGATGTTAATACTGGACGAGATTTGATATGTTGTCTGAGTAGGTTTTTAGTTTTTCACGGCCTTCTAAAAATTGCAATTCAACCATAAAATTGAATCCTGCAACTACGCCTTGGCAATTTTGAATTAATTCTGCAGCCGCAGCCGCGGAACCGCCCGTTGCTAATAAATCGTCATGGATTAAAATCCGGTCCCCGGGGGTAAGGGCATCAGAATGCATTTCAATCACTGCGGAACCATATTCCAATTCATAGGCATGTGAGATTTTTTCATACGGCAACTTGCCTTGTTTCCGAATCATTATAAACGGGATACCTAGCGCCATGGCTAAAGGGAACCCAAATAAAAAACCCCTGCTTTCAATCCCCGCAATGCCTTGTAAGTTGGCGTGTTTATACCGTTCTGCTAAGGCTTGAACGATTTCGTTGGACAAGATGGAATCTAACATAATGGGAGTAATGTCTTTGAACACAATTCCCTCTTTTGGGAAATTATGTACATCTCGAATGGCTTGGTGGATTTTATTTGATAGTAACATCTTACAAAGATACGTATGGTTCTAACTTCTCAAAATCTTCTACGTTAATTAAATGTGATTTACGAAGTTCGTTCAGTGATTGGAATCCCCCCAGTTGAATTCTCATCTTTACGATCGAGTTAGCTTGCCATCGATTCAAGTATGGATGGCGATCTAGTGCTTCTACCGAAGCTTTATTAATAGAAATCTGCCGAATATTGGGTACGGAAAAGTCCAGTCGATCGCACAGGAGGGCATAAATTTCCGGGGTCATCTTATAGACCTCAAGGAGTTGCTCTGGTTTTAAAAAGCCTCCAAGTGAACGCTCGTAGCGCATGATCATTTTAGCGTAGAATGGCCCAATTCCTTTTATGGAAACCAATTGAGTGCTATCAATGGTTTCAATTCCATAGCGTGTTGCTAGTAGTTGTTGTTTTTCTGGGTGGGAACTTGGTTGAAGATGGAGTTTATCTGAAGGTTTATCTGGGTAAAATGTGGAGTCTTTAATTCGTTCGAACAGCGCATCAGGGATCACAAAAATTCGTTTTAAATCGGCATTTGATTTAAGTGGATATTTACAGAATTTCAACACCACATTGGCTTGTTTTTCTGTTAATCCGAGTGCCATCCATTGGCTTAAGGAATATTGATTTGGGTTGAATTTCGACGGCGGTGTGTGATATCTTTTCCGTTTGTAATTCCATTGTTTCTTTCGCTCAGCCTTTCTGAATCGCTTGATCTTTTTCAGTGTTTTTATCTCAACTTTTATAGGGTCTCCTGGAAAGCAAGTTCTAATAATCCTGGGGGCAAGTACAATTCCTAGGGCTAGGATGCTCCACACGATTAGACCCAATTTGGTTCGCTGTGTTAGTTTAGGTTGTTGACTCATAGCCTACCCAAACGTATTTTTTAAACGTCCTATTGTTTTTTGTTGGTAAGAAAGTAAACAGGAACACCTATTGCCACGATGAAGAGTCCAATTAAGGTGTTTACGGGGCTATAAATTAAAAGAATTAAACAAATACTGCTGGTAATTGCAATATAGAGCAAGGGTAGGATTGGGTAGCCAAATGCACGGTACGGACGAGGTGTATCCGGTTCTGTTTTACGCAAACGAAAAATACCGGCGATCGTTAAAATGTAAAACAATAAACTGGCAAAGGTACTGTAGGTGAGTAGGTCTTCGTATTTCCCGGATAAACACAAGACAGATGCCCACAAGCATTGAATCCATAAGGCGGCGCTTGGAATCCCATGTGCGTTCAATTCATTTGCTTTTTTAAAAAATAAGCCATCTTTGGCCATCGCATGATATAAACGGGAACCTGCAAGGATTAGTCCGTTGTTGCACCCAAAGGTTGAAATCATAATTAACCCGGCCATTATTAATACCCCAGGTTCACCAAAAATCACATGAGCTGCCGCTGCACCTACGCGGTTGCTTGGTGCATTCATAATGTCTTGATTGGGCAATAACATGAGGTACGCTACATTCGCTAAAATATAAATTATGGTTACGATCAGTGTGCCTAAGAACAAACTTCGGGGTATGTTTTTTTTGGGATCTCTAATTTCCCCTGCAATAAACGTTACATTGTTCCATGCATCAGCGGAGAACAGCGAATTAATGATTGTTGCGCCGAGTGCTCCCACCAATGCCCAACCTATGAGAGGTGTTGTACTTATTGCGCCAGCCTCATTGCTTGTTGTCTTAAAGGCCCTCCATGCATCCGCCATGTTTAAGGTAAACACATTCGTTTTGAAACCCAAGTAAATCCCTAAAATGATAAGGGCAAACAGGGCAAACAACTTCGCTGATGTAAAAACAAATTGAATGATTTTACCATTCTTTAATCCTTGAGCGTTTGAATAGGTCAGGATCACTACGGAACCAATGGCAACCACATGCCCATAGGTAAGTTTAAGGATTGATATATCCAATATCACATCGTTTAATGAAGGGAAAAATACAGCGGTATATTTTGCAAAAGCAACGGCCACGGCGGCAATTACACCGGTTTGAATTACAGTAAATACAGTCCATCCATATAAAAACGAAGGCAACCTTCCAAAAGCCCGCTGAATATAGACGTATTGTCCACCTGCATTGGGCATCATCCCCGCCAGTTCACCATAGCTTAGGGCTGCTAAAATTGTTATAATACCGGTTAATATCCACAAGACAAGCATCCATGCGGGAGAGCCGATGTCATTCATCATAATCGAGGATACTATGAATATCCCTGATCCAATCATAGACCCAGCAACAAGCAAGGTAGCATCAAGTAGGCCTAAAGATTTCTGCGGGACATTGCCCATAGATAGCGGTAGATTAAAGGGTTCTTATTTGTGCAAATGAGAGTTCTTTCTGCTGTATGCAAAATAGATGATTAACCCTAGTGCCATCCAAGCTCCGGCAACTTTAAGGGTTTGAATATCTAAAGAAACAATCATTGCCGTACATACAAGAATTCCCAAAATCGGAACCAAAGGAACCAAGGGTGTTTTAAATGGACGAACAAATTCCGGGTTTTTTACACGCATAATCCAAACTCCTGCGCTCACTAAAATAAACGCAAAGAGGGTGCCGAATGATGTAAGGTCCCCGGCTACACTTCCTGGCACGAATGCCGCGAATAATCCAACAAATACAAACAAGATCCAATTGGCCTTAAATGGCGTTTGGAACTTTGGATGCAATTCCCCAAAAGCTTTTGGCAATAATCCGTCGTTACTCATGGAGTAAAACACACGGCTTTGCCCCATAAGCATTACTAATATTACGCTTGAAAATCCAGCTAATATGGCTACATTAACACTGGTTGCCAACCACTCATATCCTTTCATATAGGTACTAATCGTATACGTAACGGATGCTTCTTTTCCGAGCGCTGGATCGCCGAAATCAGACCAAGGAGCGACACCTGTTAATACATGACCGAATAGGATATATAACACGGTACATATAACCAATGACCCGAGGATGCCTATAGGCATATCGCGTTTTGGATTCTTAGCCTCTTGGGCTGCTGTAGATACTGCATCAAATCCAATAAAGGCAAAGAAAACAATTCCAGCACCGCCAAGAACGCCACCCCATCCCCAATCAAAAAATCCTTCGTGGCCTTTAACTCCTTCTGGGATTAAGTATGGCGAATAATGCTCAGGGTTGATAAATTGCCATCCAATAACGATAAATACCAATACAATGGCCACTTTGAGAAATACAATAATCGCGTTAACAAACGCAGATTCTTTGGTGCCACGAATTAAAAGTGCCGTCAACATAAATAGAATGATTAATGCGGGTGCATTAATAATCCCAGAAGCACTTTGCACCGCGTTTGCCAACTCAGGCATCTTGCTTAATTGCGCTGTGGATAACACCAATTTCCCATGGTGAATCGATTTAGTGAATTCAGGAAACAACAGGGTTGCCTTGTTCATGGCTTCTCCCGTAAGGTATTTAATGCTTTCAAAGGGAGAATGGCACCATTCATAAGGTATGGAACCGCCAAAGAGATTGTTGAGATATTCGCTCCATGCAATGGATACGGTAGCTGCTCCGAGTGCATACTCCATAACTAGGGCCCAACCAATGATCCAGGCAACTAATTCACCCATGGTAACAAATGAATAGGCATAGGCACTACCTGAAATCGGGATCATAGCAGCAAATTCCGCATAACATAGCCCTGCAAACGCACAACCAATCGCTGCGACAACAAAGGATAAGGTAACACCATTTCCAGAAGCTTCAGCAGCAGCCGCCGCCGTTCTTACAAATAATCCGGCGCCAATAATCGCACCAACACCGAGCGCAACCAATTGGAATGCCCCGAGCGATCGCTTTAATGATTTTTCTCCTCCTTCCGCATCAGCAAGCATTGCGGCTAAATCCTTTTTTCTCCAAATAGACATAGTATCCTTTTTTTAGGTTAACAAATATATTATTTTAACCCGAATATTAACCGATTATCAATTTATTCTACAAGAACTCAAGGGTTTGTTCTATCGTATGTGGTTCATAGCCCAGTTCTGTTTTGGCTTTATTTAGGTTGAACCCTGTAATCGGAGGTCTTGGTGCTGGCTGATTGAGCGTGTTAGAGTCAATGGGTTTTATTAAGCTCGGTGATACGTGTAAGTATTTGGCAACGCGAAGGCCAATCTCGAAAATCGATAGCGTTTCCGGTCCGCATAGGTGATATATCCCCGTTTGTTGATGCCTTACCATCGCCATACAACCCGAAGCTAAATCCTCTGCCCATGTAGGTGCCCTGAAGTGGTCAGTAATTAAGGAAACTTCTTTACCCTGAGTTAATTCGTTTATTAACCAAGAAAAAATATTTGATTTATTTAGGCTATAGCCGACACCATACACAATTATCGTTCTTGCAATCGCCCAATTCGTATAGGTTGAGTTTATCAGTTCCTGTTCAGCAAACCATTTTGATTTTCCATACACACTGAGTGGATTAGGAAGGTCCGTTTCGGAGTAATTACCCGTTTTTCCATCGAAAACAAAATCTGTAGAGAGGAGGGTGAAATGCTGTTGATTTGCCTGTGCAACTTCAAATAAATGGTTACTTGCGAGGTGGTTAACGCGGTAACAGGTTGTTGGATCTAACTCACACGCATCCACATTCGTCATGGCGGCGGTATGTATAATGTGCGTGCATGGATTCTCGTTGATGAATTTTTCAACTACGTTAAAGTCAGTAATATCAATCGACGCATAGTTTGATTCAGGACAAGAGGGATTTCGGTTATCTCCAGATGAAATAGCCTGAAAATCGATCTGTTGAGCGATACAGTTGGCGACTAATTTTTGTCCAAGCAAGCCATTGGACCCAGTAATCAGTAATTTCATAGCTCCCAAATGGTTTTTTTGGGTGTGCCCTTGAATTTAAAATAGTGTTTATGCTCCAGGATCCAAGCCATTATGAGATACAACAATATCGGTGAGCCAAGCCCAATAAAGGAAAAATATATAAATCCCAAGCGCACCTTGTAGGGATTAATGCCCAGTTTTCTGGCCCACCACAAACATACCCCGTAGGAGTGTAATTCAAAAAAGAAGATTAATTTTTGTAATTGACGTTTCATGAGCTTAATATCTTCTTTCCAATTTCACACGTTAAACATTGTTTCGCACTACAAAGTTGGCGATTTATTTCGAGAAGCGCTTGTGTTTCGTATGCATTTTTAGCAGTTGGTAGGACGTGTTTGAACTGACTAATTATTTTGTTCTTTTCGGGCGGAATTGTTTTGGCAAAGGCGCATAGCTCAGCCTCATCTTGCGGATCCCATAAGGTTGGAATAACCCCATTGATGAGGATTGATTGCGATTCAAATGCTGTAAGGTGTTCCCTAAAGCTATCCTTTAGGGTTTTGAGTTCTAAGAACAAAGGGTTCTGTTTTTTAAAGGTCGTGGTATTTCTGAGTCTTATTAATGCGGCTTCAAGGGTGACTAAGTGTCTTTGGCGTGCATTTCGCTTGTGTACATACACCGTAGAATTTTGCTTCAGAATGTATGCAGCAATTTCTTTTTCACTGGAATATTCATGGTGTTTTCGAGCCATCCGCATTCGCCAAAAGCGATACATGAAATCTGTGGAGAAGGCATGTTGACCAAACTTACATGGCAGAAGGTATTCATCTTTTTTATTCCAATAGGTAAGATTTGAAATCACCTGTGTTTCCACAACGAGGGTTGGGATAAGTTCCTCATTAAATACAAGCGGTAGATCATTTTCAGCTACCACATGCAGAATAACGTTACGGTATTTCGGATCAGTTTGATGCCTATGCTTGACCCAATCCGAGGATTTAACATGGATTTCAACATCTCCATACCACGTTATCTCTCCAATGCGTATGCATGCATTCCGAAAATCGGGCCCTGGCGCAAAGCGATTCCACGTGCCTGTATGGATGACTTGAATTGGATACTTTGAGTATGCATCCACCCCTGATATTAAGCCCTTACTCCATGCCCATTGCAATCCATCTTCCCGCACACTTAAAGGTACAAAAAAAGCCGGCATTTGCCGGCTTTCAAGGTTCTATCCAAGTAATTATCTCGGTAATGGGTCTGTGTATTTGAAATAATTTGGATCAGGATTACAAGGGGCATTGTAATCGAAAATCACAGGATTTTGTGTTCCTGGCTCCATTACAATTTTAACCGTAGTTCTACGATTCAACTGATGTAAGGCTTCAAATTTTACCTTATCCGCTTTAAATAGGTTAATGTAAACATCGTTCAAGGTTTGCTCTACTCCTTTGTCATCTATGTATTTTCCGGGTTCGCTTTCACCTTTACCGAAAGGTTTAATTCTACACGCATTCTTTGGGTCAATTCCAACTAGGTAATTGTACACTGCTTTTGCACGGTTTTCAGAAAGCGCTTGATTGTGGATTTCAGTGTCACGACTATCTGTGTGTGAATACAATTCAATGACGATGTCTGGATTATCTTTCAATAAATCTACAAGGAATTGTAAGGAGTCTTTTGATTGTATGGTGTTGTCGTTAACAAAAGTCCATTGATCAAGGTAATATCGAATCTCTGGGGTTCTAAGTTCGATTGGAATCAATGGAATCTCCACTACAAAACTTTGAGAATTTTCCAGTACCCCTTGGCCATCTTCCCCTTTTGTTGTAATTACCGTAGCACGTGACATTGGAAAATAGCGCTCTTTTGACGCTTTAATTTCGTAATTGAATCCTCCGTTAATATATCTTGGTGAGGCCTTATCTCCTTTACGATCAGCCCACTTATCAGTCTTTCCGATTTTATTGGTTAGACCATCCCAGTTTTTCCCAGACACTTCGTTTACGGTAACTCGTGCCTCTGATATTTTTTTGGATTTGTTCCCCAATTCGTACACAATAACTAACAATTCATAAGTGACCGGAGGGGTTGTGAAGGAATAGATATCTGGCGTGTAGGTTCTGTTTTTCGGATTTGATCGTTCTGACGTAAAATAGCCGCTTTTTAAATCTTTACGAATGGTAAGCGCATAATCATTGGATGCCGAGTTGATGGGTTTCAACATATTCTGAGCGGCTCCCCATTTCTTGAGCGGTTCTTTGGTAGCGGTTTTTATAATCGATTTAAAGATGTCTAGCCCGCCAACACCAGGGTGACCATCACTGGCGAAAAACAATAAGCTGTCATTCGGTGACAAGGAAGGAAATAATTCATTTCCGGCGGTATTGATTCCTTCTCCCATATTGTAAACCTTGGTAGTATCCCAACCCTTGGCTTTCTTATCGTAAGTGATATACCAAAGGTCTTTTCCGCCCATCCCACCTGGCATATTGGAAGCAAAAATCAGCATTTGACCGTCCACCGTTAAGCAAGGGTGTCCAATTGAGATTTCTGATGATTTACTGAATGTGGAATCTTTGGATTTGGATATCTGTGCATTCAACGCAGCTCCAAGGTTGATTTCATGCACATTTTCCCACTCTTCACCGTTCTTGTCAGCCGACCAAATTTCACAACCTAAGTTTTGTTTCGGAGCCGCTGGACAACGCGTAAAATATAGCGTTTTCCCTTTTTTATCCATAATAGCGGTTCCTTCGTTGTCTTTTGTATTTATTAAGTTCGTGTTGTCAATACTTTTAGCGCTAACAAAGTCCCCTTTATCATTGAATTCGGCCATCCAGATATCCATATATTTTTCACCTGTAATTGGATCACGAGCCGGATTTACCACCTCTTCACGTTGTGTTCCGAAAAATACTTGAGACTCCTTTTTATCCGAAAGGAACGGTGCCATGTCAAATTCTTTGCGATTTAATTTCTCCTCCGCTTTTACCACATATTTGGACTCTTCATCATGTACAATGGCAGACTCTTTACACGATTCGATAAGTAAATCAATGTCAATCGATGTATCCTTACCCCGCTTGTTTTTATAGTTCGTATAACTTTCTTTTGCTTTCTTTAAATCACCATTCATTCGTAGCATTTCTCCATGGTAGTAATATACTTTAGGTTCAATGTCGTAATATTTTAATTCGATACTCGAACCATACCACTGTGCTGCTTTATCGAATTGTTCCATGCGACGGTAGCAATCTGCTAATTTATAGGCCATGCTGCCTTTTTCAGAGATGGATTTTCCCTTATTCGTCATTTTATTGTAGGCTGCTTCTAATTTAGGCATGGCCTCAAAGTATTTCCCTGAATCATATGCCTTTAACGCTTCAGCAATGTATTTTGGTTGATTAATTTGACCAAATACAGGTGCCAACATAAACATCGAAAGCGTAAAAATAAGTGCGTTTTTCATAGTAAGTCTTTGGTTTGTAACTTGAAGTTTGCAAACAAAATTAGGAAAATAAAATTAATATCCAAAAGGGCATTTTTCCCAGTGGATTAGAAGCTCTGAAAGTCCAGTATTTACAGGCTTATCAAAATGTAATAGTTCGTTGGTTTCTGGATGAACAAATCCCAACGTTTTTGCCTGTAGGGCCTGTCCTGGTAGTAGGTCGAAGCCTTTTTGTACAAAGGCTTTGTAAGAGCCTGTATTTGGACCTGTTCGAATTTTATCGCCGCCATATTCGAAATCGTTGAATAAGGGATGTCCGATGGATTGCATATGCACTCGGATTTGGTGCGTTCTCCCGGTTTCAAGCTGACATTCCACTAAAGTTACCCATCCAAAGCGCTTAAGGGGCTTAAAATGCGTTACTGCATGTTTGCCCATTTCCTCCCCGTCCTCGAAGGTTGTCATTACTTTTCTATTTCTTGGAGACCTCCCTACCGCTTTCGTAACGGTCCCCGGCTCGGGAACATCACCCCAAACCAAGGCCCAATAAATGCGCTTGGTGGTCTTATCAAAAAATTGCTTTGCTAAATGCGTTAAGGCGTTTTCCGTTTTCGCGATCACTAATAGTCCTGCGGTATTTTTATCGATCCGATGAACCAGGCCAGGTCGTCCGTAATAGTTATTCGGCAGGGAAGGAAGCTGACTAAAATGATATACCAAGGCATTGACTAAGGTGCCAGTGTAATTTCCATATCCAGGGTGAACAACCAGTCCTACAGGTTTATTCACCACCAACAGTTGGGCATCTTCAAACACAATATCCAAAGGGATGTTCTGTGGAATTAATTCGAGTTCTCGGACAGGGAACGGCATGACAATGGAAATATCATCCATTGGCTTGATTCGATAATTGGGTTTAACGGCCTTTTTATTAACCAGCACATTGCCATTTCGGGCGGCTACCTGAATTCGATTACGCGAAGTTTTCGGCATTCGGTCGATTAGGAATTTATCGATTCGAACGACGGTTTGCCCTGGATCTACTTCAAAGCGATGATGTTCATATAATTCTTCTTCATCTTGCTCAGAATCATGCAATTCAGGGTCTTCATTCACACGTTAAAATTTTAAATTGTTGAGCAGGGTGTTGGATAGATCGGATGATATAATATCCGCGAGTTAGAAGGGTTACATCGAAGTGGTTGTTTAGCGTTTTAGCCATTAATCGGCCTTGTAAATCGAACAATTCAAAGCCGTTTTCGTCGCTGTACGGACTTACAATGTGAACGACATCTCGAGAAGGGTTTGGATATGCGATGTATGCAGGCAGTGGCGTCTGTTCTACTCCAAGTTCCCCATCAAGTCCTGTGGATACAATCGGTCGCAACATGGCTGATCCCGGAAAGGGAGGGTTCTCCCACGTGGCACCAAAATCTACACTGTAAAAAATTTCTTGAGAACGGTCTATGTTACGATCTAATCCTACATTGTAGCGAACAGCATCCACTTGCCTCCATCCCACAAAAAAGGATGTGCCAACCGCTATTTTTTCACCGTTTGGAAAATAATAGGCATTGAAATTATTTAATCCATTCGCATAGGTGGGTTGCCGAGGAGAAAAGGCATCGTCCTCGTACAAAATGGCACCAGGCTCACCGTTCAAATCTTCCCAAACAGTCAGGTAGAACAACTTGTTTGAAACATCGCTTACCGACGGCACGAAATGTAAGTAAACTCCGAGTAAGGAGTCTGCCTCGTAGGCATTGAAATGTACGGCAAGCATCGATTGGGCGCCCGTTGGACCAAAAGCCGCCTCTGCGGAGCCATCGTCGTAACTGTAGTAATTATAAAATCCCTGATAAAACTCGCAGGTGTCGTTACTGATTAAGTTTGGAAACTGAGCAGATACCGAAGCATTTACCTTAAATACTTGCTGATTTCCCGGTAAGCTTCGATCAAATTCATACCCTGCGGATAAATCGTGATAAGAGGTAAATAATTCGTTTGGATTGTAATTGATGTTGCCTTCCGCGAGCAGAAAACCAGGTAAACTAAAATTCCCAACCTGTGAACCATTGTGTTGAACTACAACTTGGCCATTTTGATAGTTCTCTGCTGAATTACTTCCGTTAAATACGTTCACTTCTAAACCATTAGTCATCATTCCTGCGGTCGTGTTTTTATAGTGATCCCACGGAACGCTGGTATAGTCTTGCAATAAGGTATTCAGTGGATAACATAAGGCAAAATCTTTAAACAAGGTATCGGTATAATCCGAAAGGGCACGTAAATGCACATAATCTATATGGAAATGATCTAAGGAACCACTTAAGGCCCCATAATTTTTAAATCGAATCTTGAATCCATCGCGAAAGAACTGATCATCAAGAACGGGAATATGCACCGGTTTAAAGGGGTGCACTCCCGTTCCCGATACGCTCCAGAGGTGCTTCCATTGGTCAAGATCTTCGGCATAAAACTCAAGAATTAAGGAATCACCTGCTTCTGGTACATCACCGAGTCCTTCGGGTTGGTATAAAAAACTAAAATATAGGGAGTCGCCAGCATTATAGTTCGAGAGATTGATGCATTTGGAGGTTAAACGGTCTCCGTAATTTGTTACCGCACTTCCAAATTGATAGGGATATCCATCCTCATCTAATCCGTCAAAAGTTGCTACACCAAGGGAACGAGGATTTAACCCATAGCGCATGTTGTGGTAGGCCATTCGATCGATCCAAATCTTGGAGGAATCCTCAATGGTTTGAAAAAATATTACGGCCGAATCTTGAAAATAAGCCGGATTACTGATCCAGATGGTATCGCTTTGGTCTTGTACCCCAACCGTATCGTAGATATAGTATGGAGGATATAGGGAAATTGGCGTTCCCACGGGCGGATACTGCGCCAGGTTGTTTTCCGTAGCATTAAACGCCGGAAAGGTAAGGTCGGTGGTTGTTTCTGTACTAATATCGTAGGTTCGGCGAAAGGTTGCTTGGTTTGTAAAGCTTAATCCATTAGCGACAGGTAAGTTCGTTGCCGGATTGATCAGGCGATAAAAGGTCTGTTGGGTATTCCCAGGGGCATTAAACACCCCCTGAAACACCTGAAACTTATTGGTGGAAAAATCATCAAAGACCGGCAGGGTTAAGGTGTCCGAGGCAAAGATAAAGGTGCTGTCTATGCTAAGTGATTTTTCAATGGAATTTGGTTTTTTAAGCCCATAAACAGGCTCAAATCCGATATTCTTCCCTGTATTGTGTTCCAATTCTTGTCCGAAACTGACCATGATGCAGGCAAGTGCTGCGATTAAAAGGGTACTGCGCATTATTGTTCTTCGTTTTCAATGTATCCGTTGAAATCTTTGCGAAGGTGAATGGTGAACGGGGTAGATTTCGGAACAGTTTCGCCTTCGATGTACTCAGGACTTTGAATAATGACACGAGACGCAAGGGTGTCTTCTTTACTAATACAGTCATTACAAATATAGCTTACGGAAACTCCTAAGGTATCAAGAATAAATTTAGCATCGCTGTATGCAAGGCCGAAGAAATCAGGAATTGCGATTGGCTCCCCTTTGTCGTTTTCGCCAACAATTAATATGATGGTTGATCCAACAGGAATTCGCGCCCCTTCTTCAATGCGATTCCCTTTGAATAGTTGTTCCAAAACCGAACCGTTGGCGTCATTAGTTGGCTTGTAGCGTATAAGCCACTTTAAGCCCCTGCTTTGCAAGGAATTCTGAGCAAATCTTAATTGGCGATGGATAAGGCTTGGCATTTCTACCATGTCGGTTCGTTTGGTTAAGCGCAAGGCAACTGTTCTGCCAGATTTCACAAATAACAAGGAAGAAGTAGTAGCGCTAGGGTTCTGTGAAACAATGGTTCCAGACGGTTTAGACGGATCGTAAATAGAGTCTAAAATCTGATACTCTAAGCCCAAGTCTTCAAGAATAACCTTGGCTTCTTCCGCATTTTTCCCCACCAAATTAGGAACCTCTATTCGCTCTCCATGATTCGTTGAAAACCGTAAAAAGACCATCATGATAAACACAACAGAAAGGTAGAACAAGATAATTAATCCAAGCTGCTTTAAAAAATACTTGGATAATATAAAAGCCTTTATCTGTGTAAAAAGCGGATTCATTTAAACAAATATACAGATTAAAAATTAGGACTTAACGGATGATTCTCAAAGAAGCCTTCAATGTAAGAGACCGCAGACTCCACATCATCAACTACCTTAAATAATTGGAGGTCATCGGCGGAAATGTTCTGCTCTTTTTCTAACATGGTAGTTTTAATCCAATCCAGCAATCCGTTCCAATATTCCGAGCCAAACAACACAATGGGACGTCGTCTGATTTTTTTCGTTTGAATCAACGTCATGGCTTCAAAGAACTCATCCAAGGTACCGAATCCCCCGGGCATGATCACAAAGGCTTGGGAGTATTTAACAAAAACCACCTTGCGCACAAAGAAATAGTTAAACTCTAAGTTGTGCTCTTGGTCAATATATGGATTGTGATTCTGTTCAAAAGGCAAATCAATGTTGAGACCAACAGAGGGTCCTTTCCCCTGTTGAGCGCCTTTATTAGCGGCCTCCATGATTCCTGGCCCTCCCCCCGAAATGATACCAAAACCCTTGGAAGCAAGGCGTTCGGCAAGCTGTTCAGACAGCTGATAATATGGGTTATCTGGTTTAGTGCGTGCTGAACCAAAAATCGCTACACAAGGACCAATCTTAGACATTCGATCATAGGCTTCAACAAATTCAGACATGATTTTAAAGATTGACCAACTGTCATTACTTTTTATTTCATTCCAATCCTTTCTATTATGATCCATGGTTCTTTTTTACAAAAGTAAAATTTGCTAGGGATTTGTAGGGGTTTATTTTGTTAATTCCTACTTTCGTTTCATGCGTAGAGTGCTCATAACCGTATCGATTCTTTTAGCATGGTCCGTAAATGCTCAAGGCAAGGATAGTTTGTTCGTTCGTAAAGGACTTACGCATGCGGTGTTGGGTTCCTCTGCTGTGGGCTCATTAGCAGCCCTAAATCAGGTGTGGTATGCTCCCTACGCAACGGAAAAGTTTCATTTTTTTAATGATGCAGAACAATGGATGCAAATGGACAAAATGGGACATGCATTCACTGGATATTTGATTACCAATGAACTGAATCGTCTGCATTATTGGGCTGCGGGGAAGCGTCAACCTTGGGTAGGGGCAGTGTATGCGATGTCATATTTAAGCACCTTAGAACTCATGGATGGCTTTAGTTCGGGTTGGGGATTTTCAGGGAGTGATATGTTAGCAAATGGAGTAGGGGTTGGCTTAGCGTTTTCACAAGATTATTTTTTTAATCGACAAATTATCATTCCTAAATTTTCATTTTCTCGTTCTTCTTATGCTGCAGTACGACCGGAAATTTTGGGAAGTACGTATGCGGAACAACTTTTGAAGGATTATAACGGACAAACCTATTGGGTGTCTCTCCCTATTGCAACCTTCCTTAATCTGCCAAAACGTTTCAAGTGGATTTGTATCAGCCTTGGATATGGGTGCGATGCGAAATTGGTTGGGTCCCAGAATTCATGGAATGGGTTCAATGCGCGCCGTCAAGTATATTTATCTCTTGATATTGATTGTTCTTCGTTGGCTCCAAGACATCCAAAACTCAATAAGGTACTTTCTCATTTGAATTTTATTAAAATCCCGTTTCCATCTATTGAGTTTTCTTCAGACAAAACGCGCTTCTACTGGATTTCCTTTTAACAAAAAAGGCTCCCAATCTGGGAGCCTTTTTATAAGTAATTCGATTGATTAGTGTTTAACCACTTTCTCAATGTGTGTTAAGTTGTTCAACGTAACACGGAAGGTATATACTCCAGTGCTTAATTTGCTTAAGTCGAATTGTTCTCCATTTTTAGCATTCGCTACCGTAAGAATCAATTTGCCTTGTGCATCATAAACAAATGCAGTTGCTCCTTCTTGTGCAGGAATTTCTAAGGTTACCATACCGTTTGTAGGGTTTGGATACAATCCAATTACTGCGGATTCTGGGAAGTAGAGACCTACTTGATCCACAATCATACAATCCGATGTATCTGAACATCCATTGGCATTGGTAACAATCACAGCGTAGCTTCCGTTGGCAGAGGCAACTAAGGTATCGTTTGTGGCATCAGCGATGATCTGACCTGAAGCACAATCAATCCATTGGTAGGTTGCACCGGCAGGAGTAGCTACTAAAGTAACGGGATCAGCTGCAATAGCCACTGCATTAGGCAAGGCATTTACAGTAACTGTTACGATGTCAGTGTTATCACATCCGTTTGCGCCAGTACCTGTTACGGTAATTGTTGTTGAAGCAGCTGGTGCGAAAGGAACGCCATCGATTACGTTATTGCTCCAAGCATAGGTTACTGCACCACTTGCATTCAATGTTACAAAGTCACCAGCACAAATCGTTTGGTCGTTTCCTGCATTTACTTGCGGTAAGGAAAGGCCTGTGATGGATACCGTATCTGTATTGGTACAACCGTTAACACCTGTTGCCGTTGCAACATAGTTAGTTGTTCCTCCCACTGCAGGGAATGCAACACCATTTAAGATTCCGTTATTCCAAACCACTGAACCTGCAGCTGTTGCCGTAAGGGTAGTGTTTGTTCCTGTACATACAGCAGCGTCAACTCCAGCATTAACAGATGGTAATCCAAGGATGTTGATAATGGTTGTATCGTTAGAAGCACCACATTGATTGAATGCTACGTAAACAAAGGTTACGGTTGCAGGATCGTTACCATTAGCGTTGTACACTACGTTCGCATTGGATACGTTTGGTGCAAAAGTACCTCCACCGTTGGTACTAGACCAGAATCCTCCAAATGCTCCGGTTGTTGTTGCATTCAATGCTACGTTACCGTTAGCACAAGCTGCTCCACCGTTGGTTAATGAAATACTTGGCGTGGTATTTACTGTTACTACAACTGAATCTTGTGCTGAACAACCATTTGCACCCGTACCAATAACTGTATAAGTCGTTGTTGTATTCGGGAAGAACGTTACTCCGTTGTTCACGTTGTTGTTCCATTGGTATGTACTAGCACCAGTTCCTGTTAAGGTTGCTCCAAGGCCAACACAGATTGCGTAGTCTTGTCCAGCATTCACGTTAGGTAATGGTAGAACAGTCACCGTAGCCGTATCCGTATTCACACATCCATTTACATCTGTACCTGTTACGATATAGTTGTTTGTAGTGGTTGGAGTAAATGGTGTATTATTGGTAATACCGTTATTCCATACATATGTTGTCGCTCCTGAACCATTTAGTACTACTGGTGTGTTCAAACATACCGTTTGGTTTGCACCGGCAGAAACAATTGGAAGCGGATTCACAATGATAGTAAGCGTATCTTGATTCGCGCAACCGTTCACATCAATACCATTTACGATATAGGTATTCGTTGCGTTCGGTGCAAAAGCAACACCATTTGATATTCCATTGTTCCAAGTATAGGTACTTGCTCCAGTTGCAGTTAATGTAGTGGATTGACCAATACATAGTGCTGAGTTATTACCACCATTCACGATAGGCAATGCGTGAACCGTTACGGTTACCAAGGTGCGTGTAAGTGAATTACACCCATTTGCTTCTCCTTGAGCATAGAAGTTGTACACTCCTGGTGTTAAGGTATTCGGTAATATAGCCGTACCAACCGAGTTAATGCTAAATCCATTGGCTACTGATGTACCACCCGTTGCAGCGTTCCACCATGTAGTTGCTGAGGCAGGTGCTGGCATCGTATAAGTAACAATTAGCGTTACCGATCCAAAGGACCCAGTTCCAGGAGGGTAGGTATTGGTAATATTCACGGTAACATTACCACCGTTATTATTCAATAAACTCGGGTTTTGTAAATAAGGACCCGCATTGGCAACTTCTTGGTTTACAAATGCTAGTGTTGTTGTCCCAAGTGTTGATGCACCTGTTAATGAAACATTAAAATCGGAAGGCCATAAAAAGTTCGCCGTGCTTACATTATTAAACGATAATTGTGTAGATGTTACCGTTGCTCCAGGAGGCAAGCTAATATTCTGAGTAAAGGATTGCGTGCCTCCTCCACCGAAGAATACGTTACTTGCTAATGTAAATGTTTGTGTTACGGTAGCTGTTTGACCATTGATTATAGAGGCGGCTGAAATAACTTCTGACGTATCTCCGAAACACGCGGATCCATTCGCAGCCGCTACCGGTGCATTAATTGACCAGGCTGGCTGTGTTATAGTTAGGTTATACACTGAAGACAACAAGTTATTTGCATCACGAATAACAACCGTATGGTTCCCCGCCGGTAAGTTAGTTGGAATCGCACCAAACGCACCGTTATTTACAGAATAGACATAAGGTGCTGTTCCACAAATAAAGTTAGAAGCGGTAAATGAACCGTTAGCAACCCCATTACATGTAGCATTGATTGGAGTAATCGTTGCGGCTACATCGGCTACGTCTACGGTAACTGCTACAGTGGTTGCACTGTTACAAGAACCTAATGAAGTTCCAACATAGAAGGTATACAGACCGTTAGCCGCTGTTGGCATTACGATAGTTCCAACCGCTTCAAGTGGTGATCCTGTTCCAACAAAAGCACCGTTCGTTGAAGCGTTATACCAATTCAAGATATAATTAGGCTGTGGGTTTGCTGGTTGCGTGGTAATTGTAATACCATTGGTTAAACTTGGTGGACCAACTGCACTTGCCGGAGTACCCGAGAAAACAAGGGTATTACCAGGTCCAGTGATAGAATAAGTACATTCTGCAATCCAGAACCCTATGGCATTGAATTGAGTAGTAAGTACGTCACCGTTATTCACTGTAAAGGTTGCAGTACCATTTGAACCGCTAGGTAAGGTTACCCCATTCAATACAGGTACACCATTAATCAATACATTGATTGTGTTTCCATTCCATCCATCTCCAAACGAATCAAAGAAATTTAAGGTATACGTTAAGCTTCCTTGTAAAACCGGTGGCGCAGCGGCAAGTAATACGCTGTTTACTCCAGTACATACTGAATATAGCGCTTGCGGTACAGTTGGTGCAGGTGGTATAACGTTATCAACACCTACTGTTATAGTGTAAGTAGGAGAAAATAATAAATTGGCATCACGAATCACTACCGTATACGTACCTGCGGCTAAATTCGTAGGAATTGGTCCGTAAGGTCCGTTGTTTACTGAATAGTCGAATGGTGCGGTACCACACGTAAAGTTACTTGCGGTAAATGTACCATTGGTAGCGTTAATACATGTATTTACAGCTGTAAGTGTTCCTGCTACGTCCGCTACATTCACAGTAACTGGTACAGTAGTAGCACTGTTACAAGCACCCAAAGACAATCCTGCGTAGAATGTGTAAGTACCATTCGTAGCAGTAGGCATTACTGTTGTTCCAACGGCTTGTAGTGGAGAACCTGTTCCAACGTTTGTTCCGTTGTTACTCGCATTATACCAATTCACAACAAAGTTAGGTTGAGGTGAAACTGGTACTAAATAAGGAGTAGTTAAACTTGGAGGCCCTGCTGCGCTTGCTGGGGTACCCGAGAAAATAACGTTTCCGTTTTGGTCTATAATGTTGTATGTACATTCACCAATCCACAATCCTATGGCATTGAATTGGGCTGTGATCGTTTGACCTCCATTCACTGTGAACGTTTGTGAACCAGTCGACCCTGAAGGGAGCGTAACTCCACTTAAAACAGGAGAACCATTCACAGATACAGTAATGGTATTACCGTTCCATCCATCACCAAATGAATCAAAGAAATTTAAGGTATAAGTAAATGTATTATTTACGATTGGGAACGATGCGCCTAATAAAATGCTGTTTGTTCCAGAACACACATTGAATGAGTTTTGTGCAACGTTCGGTGCTGGCGGAATCACTTGATCAACATTAATGCTGATGGTATCTTGATTGCTACAGTTAGGCGCTGCAGATTGGTTAGCCACAAGGGTATACACCGTAGAAACTGCTGGGTTGAATGACCATCCAGTGATTTCATTTCCACTTACTCCTGCTGCTGGAGTCCATGTGTACGCATTGTACGCACCTGCACCTGCGCTCAAACCAATGGCTGAGGTAGTGTTACCAACACATATCGTATCACCTAGCGCTGCCAAGGTAAGCGCTGGACCAGCAGCAACGGTAATGGTTACTGGTGTACTGGATGTTTCACAACCTGTGAGCGTATCTTCAACAGCAACATATAAAGTGGTGGTGTTTCCAACCAATGTATTATAGGAGTTCGCAGCCGTAGCTTGAAGGGCATTTGAATTTACAGCGGTAGCATACCAGTTGTAATTCGGACCTACGAACCCATTAACGTCATTAGCCACTGCCGTTGGGATTTGAATACCGCAATGTGCACTGTTTACCACCGTTGGAGGTAAAATTGGTGGGTAGATGGTAATGTTATTCGTAGTATCTTGATTAACACATCCTGTAACCGGGTCATTTGCCGTAACAATATATGTTACTACAATGTTAGACGCCGTGTTGTTAATCGCAGGAGTAGTTGTAGAAGCTCCGGTTCCAGCAGGAATGGTATTCCATGTGTAGGTGTATGGATTAGCAGGAGCCGCTTGAATATTCACTTGGTAATCTTCAGATTCTCCAGAACCCATATAAGTACATCCATAAGTAGCATTATTCAGCGTGTTTCCTCGCGTTCTAATACGCATTCCAGTAAGTCCTGGAAGGGCGTTAGCTGGAATGGTAATATTTACCGTATTCGTAGTACCAGAAGGTATGTTAATTCCACCATTAATCCATTCAGTAACCTCGTAAATACCATTTCTATTGAAGTCAATCCATACGGAAGCGGTAGTTAATGAGTAAATCCCAAGTGGATCAATCGTAATCGAGAATGGATACGTTTGACCAATGTTAACAGTAGTCGTTAAATTAAAGGTGGTAGCAAACGGTGGCCCAACTGGATTGGTTGCGGAGGTATTATTTGCAATAGAATTAAATACCACATTGTTAATCATCGATCCTGAACCTCCTGCATTTTGTACCGCGCAATATCCAGCTGGTAGTATTTGAGGACCGTTTACAAAACTTGAAACGGCTAAGTTAATCGTATCGTTATTACAAACCCCCGAAGGATTACCCGTTACGCTTGTTATAACAGGAAGGTCATTTACGGTGGTTACTACCGTATCTGTTTCTGTACATACGCCATTCGTGCCGGTAATTACGTAATTGTAAACACCTGATAATGTGGGAGTAATCGTTTGAGCGGCACCTGCTAGAGGAGCGGCAAACCCAGAACCTCCATAGGATAATGCATCCCATGTAAATATATATGGCGGGTTAGCAATTGATGTCGCGTTAAGTCCAACACTTTGACCTAAACAAAGTGACGCAGTTAATCCTGGTGTAATAATAATTGGGTCTGGATTCACAACGGTTAAGGTAATTGGTGTTAAAGCACTATAACATCCATTGGCCCCTAATTCCGATACGTAAAAGGTTGCAGTGGAGGAAATAGACGTTTGATACGTAGTGTATCCTACCCCTGTGGTGAATCCAATTGGAGGAGCGGAAGAACAATCTGCAATAATAGTTAATAAGGTGGTATTAACATTTGGATTGTTAAAGGTTGGCGCCATTGTGTATAGAGAGTTTCCAGATGGGTCAAGGACTGTAATTCCAACCTCTTCTGGATAGAATCCACCATTATTCCAAAATAAGGTGTATGTAACACCTGATTGTAAAACTACAGTTTGAGTCGCAGCAGAGCCTGAAGTAAATGAAGTTCCTATAGTAGCTACCACTACGGCACCATTTAAAATCTGCATGGTAGCACCATTCCACCCATCACCAAATGCATCTGAAAGATTAAATGTGTAGGTGCAAGACGTCGCTGGTATTGGGGTTAAAGGAGGGGTTTGTACCGTGGCTCCATTATTCGCAGCGTTATACCAGTAAAACGAACCTGTTCCTGCGATACCCGCGTTAGAAGCAACAGAACCGACAGGAACACCTAGTCCGCATTGTGAGCTATTGGTAGCGATAGGTGCTGTTGGTAATTGATTCACGGTTATTGTTGTTGCATTTGATGTTACCGTACAGCCAGATGAAATTACAGTGGCAGTGTAAGAAGTTGTTACACCGGGTGTAACAGATAATGAAGTACCAGTTCCTATAGTTGATACACCGTCTGACCATGACACCGATGCGATGTTAGAAATACTAATCGTGTAATCTTCAAATTCCCCCCAGGAAAATGAGTTTACATATCCATTCCCACTTCCAGTTTCTTGTGCAAATACACGCATGCGGGTAACTCCAAAAGCACTCACAGGGATAGTAAATGTTCCAGTAGAAGTATGCGCTCCAGCCACACCTGGATTATCGAAATACATACATTCTCCAGGGTCTGTAAAAGACCCGTTTTTGTTTAAGTCAATGAAAATCTTTAAAACATTGGTATAAGGGGTCGCAGAAGTTAAGCTGGATACACTGAAATTCACAGGCTGTCCAGAAACCAAATTGAATGGTCCAAAAGAACTAAAGTTGGAATATCCTCCCGCAATACCTGTGGCTGTGCCAATTGTCCCTACTAAACTATGTAAAGCAGATGTATTATTTAATACTGTTACACCATTCTGAATTAATGTGATATTTCCAAAATCCTCGTCCAATGTTGGCGAAGAAACCGTGGGTGTGGTATAAACAGGTGCAACACCAGCAGGGTAGTTTAAGGTTACATATATTCCCGAAGAGGCGCCAGCACAAATAGGACTTACGGTATTCGCCGCTACTGCAGTTACACCTAAAAGTGGATCATCTTGGAAAGACGTTCCGTTATATGTTGAGGATAATGGAATAGAGTTCGTAGCAGTAATGGACCATGTTACAACTGCATTGGTTGGTAAGGCAGCTGGAATAGTTGCAGTCCAGTCATTTCCAACAGTATTGACCATAGGAATACCTGTTTGAGGTACGCCGTTAAACGCATAATTTAACGTTCCTCCAGTAATTGTTCCGCCTAATGTAGTTAGCGTTGCTGTAACCAAACGTGAAGCAGCAACACACTGACCAATAGCTGCTGGAGCAACTGATGCTAAGACAATGATTGGGGCCGGAGTTTGTCCATTAAATTCATCTGCACCAATGTCCGGGGCCGTTCCTGTTCCAGCATAACCCGCGGCGAGGGCACGGATATCACCATCAAAGTCATTCGCAATGTTCAGATTGCTGCTTCCACTTTCTAATTGTGTAGGAACAGCTGGATTGATGTGTACGAAGTTTGCATTCGCTGCTACCGTACTTAAGAAGTTCGGTAAAAAGGACAAGGATGAAGCTTCTGAAAGCGTAAAGGTTTGGTAACCACCCAAGGTTTGAATTAGATTAGTTCCATCATTAAAAATAACCTTGTTTGCAGATGGGGATCCCGCAAAATAAAGGTTATTGTTTGAGGTTACGTCAAAATTTGCTAACCCTACGGCAGATCGTGTTAACGCGGAAACGACTCCTGTACCGTTTGGATTGGATACGTTTACAATGATATTACCTACCATTTTCAAGCGAGCGGAAGTAGCTGTCGCGTTGATTGTAGCAAATACCCCTGCTGTACCAAAATTGGCCCCTGTACTAGAAGCATTTAAGTAAACTGAATTATGGTATACGTTTATATTTTTACTAGCGGATGTACTGGTAATGTTAATTCCACGAACAGATGGCGTAATACCACTAGCGGTGTTGGCCGCAGGAGCTTTGATGTCTCCAATAATGTTATTTACCACATCCATTCCATTGGAATACACTTGGATTCCGGAAACAGTAGGCGCAAGTACACTCGTGCTGGTTAAGTTAAATACCTTGTTTCTATTAACGGTTCCCGCTGCTTGCCCAACATAAATCCCCGCAAGGGTTGTTCCCGCAGAAACCATATTTCGCACTTCACAGTTGCTTACTGTTCCCAGGGTTGAAGCTGAGGTAGAAACGAAAATTCCGTAGGTGGTACCCGCAGCTGTTTGTGTGATACCGAATATCGTGTCATTGGTGACACTTGACGTTGGGCCATAAGCATATATCCCATAGAAAGTGCCTCCAGTACTTACATTGGTTATTTTATTATTGGTAGCGTTCAAATTCGTTCCAGACGCGTAAATTCCATAAACAGTACCGCCCGTATTAATATTGTTGACAATATTATTATTGACTACGTTGTTGTTACCACTTACAGTGTAAAAAGCATAAATCAAACCGGTTCCGGATGTTAGGTTATTTAGCGTATTACCCGTACACGTTCTATTTTGTGATGTAGTTGTAAAGGTGTAAATCCCATAAACAGCTCCAGTACCCGTGTTGGTAATGTTGCTAAAGTTATTATTGGTTAAGGTTTCAGTTCCTGCTGCTGGACTACCGAAGTTGTAATACCCATAAATTGCACCCGCCCCTGTTCTTGAAAAAGTACCAACAATACTATTGGCATTAATGGTTTTGTTGGTAGTACTGTTGGAAGCATAAATCATATAGTGCGTACCTGTGGATGAAAACGTACCACTAGCAAACGTGTTGTTATTAAAGGCCTCTGTGGTGGCTAAGTTCCCATTGTATAAAGAATAACTTGCAGAGGTACCAGAAACTGAGGTAGTAAAGGCATTATTACTACCTGAAACCGTTCCAGAAACAATAGAATAGAACACCCCATAAAACGTAGAAGGATGAGCGGTCCCACCACCTGCAATGTTGTTGATGGTATTATAATCAACACTGACATTACTTGCATAAATAAAATATGCTCCATAAGTAGTAGTGGCGCTACCACCTCCAAAATTTTGTAAGATATTTCCTGCACCGTTTTGCCCAACTATAATGTTTTGATCGTATGAACCTGTTCCTCCGCGGACATATACCGGAACATGAACGTTCTGAATGGTATTCCCTATGATCGTAATATTCTCATTGGCTCCTGCAACGGATGCAATGGTTTGACCGGTAGCCGAAGCTACAGTAAGCGGCCCGTTACTGATGTGAATACCTACTACAAAACCACTGGTACCTTTAGTCATGGTAACTACTGAGTTTTGAATAGTTATATTCTTACATCCATCGGCCGCATTGGGCTTATTCGTCATGTATCCGTATTCAATACCTGAGTTAGAGGCTTGAACATCCACCCCGTTAAAGGTAACAAAATCCGAACCGTCCAACATGATCACGGCATCACCTTGCCCTCCAACCGTTGATGTAATAAGCGCACCAGCATCGGTTCTAGTGATCACTGGATTGGCCCCTGCACCACTTTTCTGGAAAACGACCGGATTGGCTGCTGTTCCAGTAGCAGTAATGGTAATTTGTGCACTGGTACTTTCAGTAAAACCAGCCGCAATGTTAAAGGTTACCCCACCAGCACCTACCCCTTGAAGGTTAAGGTCAGTGACAGCGGCAGTTACGTTCGGGTAATCCCCAGGAATGTTCTTAATTCCACTTAACTGACCAAAAGCCTTTGGCGAGAGTAAAAGAATACAAGCCACAACAATTAAGCGAAACAAAACAGGTAGTATCTTTTTCATAATTAGAACTTTAGATAAAAAATAAAAATTTAGTGCCCAAAGATAATAAAAAAATAATCCAATCAAAGTGTAGAATTAACATTAAGGCTACTTAATTGAGTATCAACCACCAGGAATTTAATATAGACAAAGAAAAAAGGGGCTAGTGCCCCTTTAAAAATTTTTTGAAATTATTTTTCTTACTGTTTAATCAGTCTAAAAATTGTTGCTTGTTGGTTCGTGCTTACGTGTAACATATACGTACCTCGTGCATATTCACTCAAATCTATGGTGATTTCCTGGGAGTTATGTGCATTACGCCAGATTAATTCACCATTGACACTGTAAAGAACGGCTTCTTGAATGATGGATCCTTTGCTTGCAACGGTGAAAATCCCAGCGCTCGGATTGGGATACACCGCAATCAATTCGCTGTCCGTTTCAGAAATCCCCTGCACTTCTATAGGTTCACATGTGGTGGTGTCTGAGCCACAGGCATTACTTACCACAGCCGCATAACTTCCACTAAGTGTTGGGGTAAAGGTAGCGTTTGTTTCACCGGGGATTAAGGTATTGGTAGCGCAATCCATCCATGCAAAATTAGATGCGTTTTGTGCCGTCACCGTGAATGTACCCTGATTCAAACTTACTTGCGCATTGCTAGGCGCTTGATCAATGGTTAGCACCAAGGTAGCACTGGAGTCGCAACCGTTCGCGGTGGTTCCATTGTATGTGTACGTTCCACTTTGCGTATATGTTTGTCCATTCCACGTATATGGACCGCAAGCGTTTTGTTGGGTTGTTGGACCCGTGATGCTATCGCTGATCGTTAAATTCAAAGAAATAATGGAATCGCAACCGGCCACGGTTTGTAAGGTATCTGAGTACGTACCACTTTGCGAGTAAGTTTGCCCATTCCACAGATACGAAAGGCATGCGGCAACTTGCTGCGGCACTGCATTTATAGCACCCTGCACGGAAACGGTCGTGGTTGCGGAACACCCATTTGAATTCGTGTAAGTCAATACACTCGTTCCTGGGGAAAGCGCGGTGAATACACCATTGTTAGCTACTGATCCAATAGCTGCTGTTCCTGAAACCCAAGGTGCGTTAACTGCTGGGGTACCGCTACCGGTTAATTGTAAGGTGCTTCCAACACACACGCTGCTACCTCCGGAAATGCTCGGGTTAGGATTCACCGTTACGGTTTGTTGCGCGGTAGTAGCACACTGACCAGCGGAAGGTGTAAAAGTATACGTGGTGGTTTGGGTGTTGTTCACCGCCGGCGACCATGTTCCTTGCACGTTATTGGTTGATGCAGCTGGTAAGGTAATACTTCCACCAGAGCAAACAGACGAGATCGGGTTGAAGGTCGGGGCAAGGGGGTTGGTTACATTTATGGTGGTCGTTGCGGTACAGCCGTTATTGTTGGTAAACGTAATCGTGCTGGTTCCAAAACTAAGTGCCGTTACAAGGCCGGAATTTGAGACCGTTGCTACTGCCGCGTTGCTTGTTGTCCACGCGTTAGAAGCGGCAGGGTTAGCATTCGCCGCTAATTGCGAGGTCGTGTTCGGACAAATAACCGTATTTCCAGACAAGGTTGGATTTGGAGAAACGGTTACAGTTACTTGATCCGTATTCGAACATCCGTTGGCATTGGTTCCAGTAACGGTATAGGTAGTAGTAGCATTTGGAACAAAGGCCACGCCGTTGCTCACGCCATTATTCCAACTATACGTACTTCCTCCCGTTCCGCTTAGCGTTACGTTTGCTCCTTGACATACCGTTTGGTCAAGACCGGCGTTGATCGTTGGCAGCGGGTTGACATTAACGGTAAGTGTTGCGTTGGTTGCACATTGTCCGGCAGAGGGGGTAAAGGTGTAGGTGGTGGTTTGTGTATTGTTCACTGCAGGAGACCAAGTCCCTTGAATGTTATTCGTAGATGCCCCAGGTAAACTAATTACGCCACCAGCACATACGGCCGCAACCGGATTAAAGGCAGGCGCTGTTGGGTTGCTTACATTTATGGTGGTCGTTGCGGTACAGCCGTTATTGTTGGTAAACGTAATCGTGCTGGTACCAAAACTAAGTGCCGTTACAAGGCCGGTATTTGAGACCGTTGCTACTGCCGCGTTGCTTGAAGTCCATGCGTTATTTGCTGCCGCTGTTCCAGTTCCTGTTAGTTGGGAGGTCGTGTTCGGACAGATAACCGTATTTCCAGACAAGGTTGGGTTTGGAGAAACGGTTACAGTTACTTGATCCGTATTCGCACATCCATTGGCATCGGTTCCTGTTACGGTGTAAGTTGTAGTAGTGTTTGGAACAAAGGCCACGCCGTTGCTCACGCCATTATTCCAACTATACGTACTTCCTCCCGTTCCGCTTAGCGTTACGTTTGCTCCTTGACATACCGTTTGGTCAAGACCGGCGTTGATCGTTG
>CANMTO010000004.1 GCA_947500755.1 Flavobacteriales bacterium | reverse complement strand
ACCAACATTGGGTGGCAAGGGTTTGTGTGTACCTCTTCTCAGGGTGGATTGTTAAACGCCGATCGCTTTAGAATTTCGAATGCGGCAACTCCGTTTTCTTATGAGGCGCCCCTTTCTTTGTATCAATACACCAACTGCAGGTTCTCTCATTGTGGACAGGCAGTTACCTTGGGTAATGAAACCATATTGAATGATTGTCAATTCCGAGGAAATACAACCGCAGTGTATGGGTGGAGTTTTTTCACGATCAACAATTGTTTTTTCAAGGACAACGAAACTGCCATCAATGCCTACGCTACAGCCTTTACGATGACGAATAGTTCTTTTGTAGAAAACAATACAGGTCTTACATTTTCCGCAGGTGTATTTGATTCGATGTACATAGACAATTGTATTTTTCAAAATAATGGTGCAGCCCTTAGCAATCCTAACAATGGAAAGGTTCAGAACTGTACGTTTTTGGATAACACCATTGGGATTCAGGGATCCTATGTATGCGAAATCACAAATAACACCTTTAATTACAACGATCTGGCGGTTAATGTTTCTGTGCTTACTACACTCACCAACAATGAAATCAATAACAACACAGGCGGTGTTCGGATTTCAGATATCAGTAGCTCAACCAATGCACCGATCATTACAAACAACGAGATATGTGGCAACATCAATTTTAATGTAGACAACAATACCAACGTTAATTACTCCTTATTGAGCAACTGCTTTTGCGACTTAGATTCCAGTGGGATCGAACAATATATATTGGATGGTTATGACGACATCACCAAAGGGTTGATTAACTACCAAGTGTTTGATTCTTCGTGTACCACCATATTAACGACCGTATTAAAATTCAACAACACAGCCGGTATTGAGGGCACTGATATGAATTACCGCGTTGAAAATCCGGTGCTCGATCAACTTCATATTCAGACGGAGATTATTATTTCGGATCTTATCCTAAGCGATTTACAAGGAAAAGCCTTACGCATCCAATCCCTTGGGAATAATGTATTTGACGTCAGTACTCTTGCAAAAGGTTGCTATGTTATAAAACAGATTAACCAATCCCCATCGAATACCAAACTCATCAAACTTTAATAGTACTCCTATGAAAACGCTCTTATTTATTTTTTCAATCCTCGGCTCTGTCGCTTTATTTGCGCAAACTTCAGTTTCTGGAGGAATTTACAATAACACGACATGGAATCTGGCCGGCAGCCCCTATTTGGTGACGGGATCAATCGTGGTATTTCCCAATAGAACGCTAACAATTGAACCTGGTGTTGAGGTAATTGTTTCAGCGGATTACACGTTTAATACAGGGAATTTTATTTATTTAGAAGTTCGAGGAAGTTTAATTGCGAATGGAACGAGTAACGCGCCCATTGTCTTTACGAGTTCAGATACTACCACAGGCTTCTTTAATTGGGAAGGAATTCGGATTAAAGGCAGTCAAGGCGGAACGGTTCAAATGAATCATTTTGAATTGCATAATACATGGTATGGAATTAATAACGACATCGCTCAACCGGGCGTGAATTATGTTTTTGATGAATGTTATTTCCGTTCCAACCAGTATGGGTTGCAATTAAACGCTAATCTAGTGTATAACAACTGTATTTTTGAATCAAACTCCATTGGACAAGCATCACAGATTTTATACGGTTCATTAACGGCTACTAATTGCCAGTTCTTAAACAATTTTTGCTCATTTACGTGGTCAAACTACATCAATGTGAACAATTGCTTATTCTCAGGAAATCAAAACAACATTATTGGTTCGCCCGGAGTAATTCAAAATTCTCAATTTTACAACAATACCTTTGGGATGACCGAAATTTCAAACATTACGGTAAATCAATGTGTATTTGATGGGAATGGAACCGGAATCGATGCGAGCTCTACCTGCGTGATTACCAATTCAACCTTTTCCAATAATGGCATTGCGTTAAAAATTGGAGACGCGGGCATTGTGAGTCAAAATCAAATCAATGGAAATGGAATTGGTATTCAAGTAACGGCATACAATCCCAGCACCACCATCATTGATAGCAATAGCATTTGCAATAATACGATTCACAACTTGGAAAATTTAACGGATAAAAATTATCAAGTGAACCTGAACTGTTTCTGCTCTCAGGATTCTACCGTGATCGAAAACGGCATCTTTGATGGATACGATGACATCACTCGCGGTTTGGTGAGCTATGCGATCTATGACCCATCTTGTCAGACCGTATTAAGTTATGTTTCCAAAATTGATTTGGGTGGTCCAGCTGGCGTAACCGCCTTGGATGAGCAATGGAATACGTGGTATGACGGCGAATCTTTAGTAATTGACAACAACATCCCTGAAATTTTCACCATTTATGACATCCAAGGAACCAAAATAATGAACGCTACAGCAACTGTCGGATTGAACAAAATCAGCCTTACGCTGCCCCAAGGAATATACCTTGTAGGTCGCGAAGGTGGTCAAACTCAAAAGGTGTTTATTGGAAACTAATCAAATAAGGTAGGCTGATCGTCATCCTCTTTTTTTGTAAAGTCCCATTCAACAGATCCGTCTGTTTCTTCTTCTGCAGAATCTTCGGCTGAATCTTCGGCTGCAGCTATATTACCTTCCACTTCAAACGGAACATCTTCCACTGGCCATGGTTCTTTGCCTTCTGCAATTTCATGGGTGAGTAGAATCTCTTTAACCTTCATTTTTGTTACTTGATTCCCTTGGGCTTTCATGCCTTTAACATCGATTAAGTCGGCTAAATTCAATACTTGATCAGGAAGGTATTTAGTTTCCTTAAGTTGCTTATTAAATACTACTCGAATTTCCGGACGATATGCCGTAGAAACTACTTGCAAGTACGAACCTTCGAATTCACTGATGAATGAAACCCGTTTGTCTGACATTACCTCACAGGTAAAGCGCTTGACAAAGTTGATTTCTTTTTCGGCATCGAAATACACACAAGAGATGGGCCGGTGCGGATTCCATTTTTCTAAATGAACCATATCTTCGTCAAAGTGATTTGAAAGATCGAATGAACTTAGGCGATATTCGCCATTTCTATACAAGGTGAGAATTCGATCGTCACCTTTGAAATCTCCAAGAAACCTACCTCTACCCTCATCATTTAACCGTCCAACCACATCATCATACCATATTTTTCTCGCAGCCAAGGTGCTTCCGCCTACCTCTTTTTGGATGATTTTCTGAATGATTTCTTTGGTCGCGCGATTACCCGCGGAATTTCTTCCTTTAATCAATAACTCGCCTAAATCGACATCAAATCGAAGGCGTTTTAAATGGGGTCTTGGACGTAATAACACGGAAACCACCTCACGCTCACCGTTCGGATGCACAGAAAAATATAACATTTTTGATCCTTTGAGGCCACGCGTTAAATCATATTCTGTATCTCGGGTAATTGAATTGACATAGAAGCGTTTCATCATGGTTGAACCACCTAGACCATCTTGATAGAACATGTGATATATCGTTCGTGTATCTCCTTTTTTCCAAACGTTTGCATACACTAAATCCTTCCCTACAAATTTCTTATCGGAAACCTTTGTGATTAGCATTTTACCGGAAGAGAAAAAGCAAATGATGTCATCAATTTCAGAACAATCACTGACCGGTTCATTCTTACGTAAGCCGTATCCAATAAATCCTTCTTCAATATCCACATACAACTTCCGATTGGCGATAATCACCTTAGTGGCACTGATGGTATCAAAGATCTTAATTTCTGTTTTTCGTTCTTTTCCGTCACCGAAACGCTTTTTAAGGTCTTTATAATAATCAAGGGCAAAGTCGATTAAGTTAGCCAGGTGATGTTTTACCTGCTCCATTTCTTCCTCAATTTTCAACAAGGATTCATCTGCCTTGGCTCCATCGAACCGGGTAATCCGAATCATTGGAATTTGCGTGAGTTTATGTAAATCTTCATCGACAATTTCTCGAATGAGTTGTTTTTTAAACGGTTTAAAGCGGTCGTATAAATACACGTACAAGGATTCACGATCGCTGTACAATTTGAAATCGATGTACATTTCGTGGTTAATGAACAACTTTTCCAAGGTAGAAAAATGCCATTGCCGCTCTAATTCATCCAGTCGAATTTCGAGTTCTAATTTTAACAGGCGAACGGTATGGTCGGTATTGATTTTTAGAATTTCGGAAACCCCTAGGAAACGCGGAGTATCGACGTCAATGATGGAAGAGTTTGGCGAAATTGACACCTCACAATCTGTAAAGGCGTATAAGGCATCTATGGTTTTATCCGGAGAAACACCTGGCGCCAAATGAATGATGATTTCGGCTTGTGACGAGGTGTTATCTTCAATCTTTTTTATCTTAATCTTGCCTTTATCATTGGCTTTTAATACGGATTCGATCAAGGACGTAGTAGTTGTACCGAATGGAATTTCGTGCACAATTAGGGTCTTTGTATCTGCCTTCTTGATTTTGGCACGGACACGAACCCTCCCGCCTCTTAATCCGTCGTTATAATTTGTGAAGTCTGCCATTCCTCCATTCGGGAAATCCGGAGAAATTTCTACTTTTTTTCCACGGAGGTGATTCATGGAATTATCAATGAGTTCGATGAAATTGTGCGGTAAAAACTTACATGCCATTCCCACGGCAATTCCTTCTGCACCTTGCGCAAGCAAGAGCGGAAATTTCATTGGTAAATTCTCAGGTTCCTTATTTCTGCCGTCATACGAAGAAAGCCACGTGGTTGTTTTCGCATTGAACGCAACATGCAATGCAAACTTGGACAAGCGAGCTTCAATATAACGTGCAGCTGCAGCGCCATCCCCAGTTAAGGTATTACCCCAGTTCCCTTGGCAATCAATCAATAATTCTTTTTGCCCTAATTGCACCAAGGCATCCCCAATCGAAGCATCCCCATGGGGGTGAAATTTCATGGTATTTCCAATGATGTTAGCCACTTTATTGTAGCGTCCATCCTCCATTTCGCGCATGGAGTGCAAAATTCGACGTTGCACAGGCTTCAACCCATCTTGCAATGACGGAACAGCGCGTTCTAAAATCACATAGCTCGCGTAATCCAAAAACCAATTCTCATAGAGTCCACTTACGGGAACTATTTTTTCATCTACCTTCTTATTTTCAAAGGGGTTATGCTCTTCACCTTGAGGCGTGATATCTTCTATTTCGTCTTCTGCCATGTTATGCGACTTCTAATTCAGTATGTTCTTTTCCATCATCAGCGGCCTTATCTTTCACTACCCGTAAATTCTCGATAATAAAATCTTGACGTTCCTGGGTATTTTTACCCATGAAATACGATAGAATTGAGTCGATCGAGGCTTCTTTACTTAAGAGTACAGGCTCTAGGCGAATGTCTTCTCCAATAAAATGCACGAATTCATCGGGTGATATCTCTCCGAGTCCTTTAAATCGGGTGATTTCGGGGGCCTTTCCCAGCTCTAGGATTGCATTTCTTCGTTCCTCATCGGAGTAGCAATATATGGTTTTCTTTTTATTTCGGACACGGAAAAGTGGCGTTTGCAATACATATACATGATTCCGTTTCACCAAGTCGGGAAAGAATTGAAGGAAAAACGTTAGTAAAAGCATCCGAATGTGCATTCCATCCACATCGGCATCGGTTGCAATTACTATGCGGTTGTATCGTAAATTATCTAAATCATCTTCGATGTCCAAGGCGGCTTGCACCAGATTAAACTCTTCGTTTTCATACACCACCTTTTTAGTAAGGCCATATACATTCAAGGGTTTACCACGCAAAGAAAAAACCGCTTGGGTATTCACATCGCGAGACTTTGTAATCGAGCCACTGGCGGAATCCCCTTCGGTAATAAACAAGGTGGTATTCTCCCGGCGAATGTCTTTTAAATCCGTTAGATGGATTCTACAATCCCGAAGTTTTTTATTGTGAAGGCTTGCTTTTTTGGAACGGTCCCGAGCAATTTTCCGAATACCTGCCAATTCCTTACGTTCCCGTTCGGCTTGTTTAATTTTCTTTTCAATCGTTTCAGCTACGTCCGGATTTCGGTGTAAATAATTATCTAATTTATCTTTTAGAAAATCATTCACGAATGCGCGCATAGATTTACCTTCTGGCTCAATCTCAACAGACCCTAGCTTTGTCTTGGTTTGAGATTCAAATACCGGTTCAATAACCTTGACTGCAATCGCAGCAACAATGGATTGACGAATGTCAGAAGCTTCGTAGTTCTTATTATAAAAGTCACGAATTACTTTGGCAACAGATTCCCGAAACGCACTTTGATGCGTTCCTCCTTGGGTGGTGTGCTGACCATTCACAAAGGAATAATAATCCTCTCCGTAGGTTCTACCGTGTGTAAAGGCAACTTCGATATCTTCGTCTTCTAAGTGAATGATGGGATACAGGGGATCACCATCCATGTTGTTTTCCAATAAATCTTTCAGACCGTCCTTGGACTGAAATTTCTCCCCATTGTAATACATGCTAAGCCCCCTATTGAGGTAGCAGTAATTCCACATCATTTTCTCTAGATAGGTCGTCTTGTAAGCGAACTTCTTGAAAATTTGCTCATCTGGGATAAACTCTACGTAGGTTCCATTTTGTTCCGTGGTTGAAATAAATTCCGTTTCACTCACTAAATTCCCCACGGAAAATTCAGCCGACTTCATTTGGCCATCCCGCACCGAGTACACTTTAAAATAAGAAGAAAGCGCATTAACCGCTTTAGTACCTACGCCATTTAACCCAACGGATTTCTTGAATGCTTTTGAATCATACTTACCACCGGTATTCATTTTAGAAACCACCTCCACCACTTTCCCCAAGGGAATACCTCGGCCATAATCTCGCACGGAAACCATCCCATCTTTAACCTTGATGTCTACCCGCTTTCCATTCCCCATGACGAATTCATCGATGCAATTATCAACCACCTCTTTAACGAGGATGTAAATCCCATCGTCGGCTGCGGCGCCATCCCCAAGCTTACCAATGTACATGCCGGGACGCAAGCGAATGTGCTCCTTCCAATCCAGCGAACGAATATTATCTTCTGTATATTGATTTTCTGCCATAGTAAAGTGTATCCTAACAAAAATAGGCGTTAAAGGCCGTCGAAACGCATGTAAAATCAATGATTTATGAACATTACATCTTTAAAAAGCCTGCAATGTACCTGAACACAAAAAAACCAACCCGAAGGATGGTTCTTTCAATAAATACAGTCAAAAGTTATGCTTTCAACCGCTTGGAGAAATCGATTAGAATTGGTGTAGCTACACACAGGGATGAATATGTACCGATAAGTACACCTACCAACAATGCAAACAGGAATCCTTTGATGGATGGTCCACCGAAAATAAACATGATTAACACCACCACAAAGAGAATCATCGAAGTGTTAAAGGTACGACTCAAGGTAGTATTTAGGGACCGGTTGATGATTTCGTAATGATGCTCTGTATCGCCGCTAGCGCGTAAGTTTTCACGTATCCTATCGAATACAATGACCGTATCGTTCATTGAGTACCCAATAACCGTTAAAATGGCTGCAATAAAGGCCTGATTAATGTCTAAGCTAAACGGTAGCCATCCATGTAATAGAGAGAACACAGAGATTACAAAGAAGGCATCGTGGATTAATCCAACAATCGCACCTACTGAATACTGCCAATATCCAAAACGGAATAGGATGTACAAGAAGATGGCAATTAAGGCCACGGTCATCGAGATGAATGAAGAGTTCCATAATTCACTGGATACAGAGGCGCTCACTGTTCGCTGACCCATAATGACAGATTTACCCATAGACGGCTCCAAGACTTTAAGGGCCTCTAACATTTTTCCTTTGACCTCTTCCGTAGCACCATCTTCTTTCAATTTGTAGTTTGTTGTAATCTCTACATTAAACTCATTGGAAACAGTTTTTAACTCAATGGATGAAACCTCTTTATTCTCAATGAAGGTTTTATTCAACTCTGCACGGATTTTCTCGATATCTGCTTTTTTATCAAACTTCACAGAGAAGGTACGTCCACCGGTAAATTCCACACTTTCTTTCAGTCCGCGAGTAAACAAACTCACCATTCCGATTACTGTTACAGAAATAGAGAAGATGTAAAAATACTTCCGCGCACCAATCCAGTTGAAGTTAAAGTTTTGAAACAAGCCTTTCGAGTATTTTGTATCGAAAGACACTCCTTTATTTCGCTCCATCCAGAAGGAAATAACCAATCTAGAAATAAAGATGGCAGAAAACACCGAAGTGAATATCCCCACAATAAGCGTGGTTGCAAAGGATTCAATTTCACCCGTTCCAAAATACTTAAGAATCACGGCAACCAATAAGTGTGTCATATTCGCATCGATGATGGATGGCAACGCTTTCTTGAAACCAATTTCAATCGCTTTGGAGGTTTCATTACCTGCGCGTTGTTCTTCACGAATACGCTCAAAGATCAAAATATTTGCATCCACCGCAGTACCAATGGTTAGGATGATCCCGGCAATCCCGGCTAGGGTAAGTACCGCACCAAAGGATGCCAAACACCCCATAATGAAGATTACGTTTGCAAACAAGGCTATGTTTGCTGCTATTCCGGACTTCCCGTAATAGAAATACATGTACAACAATACCGCAAGGAATGCAAATCCAAAGGACACTAACCCTGCACTTGAGTTCTCAGCTCCGATGCTCGGACCCACTCGATTCTGTTCTTTGATCAAACATGGCGCAGGCAAAGCTCCACCGTTTAATAACCCCGATAAGGATTCTGCCTCTTCAAAACTGAAACTACCGGAGATTTGTGTATTTCCGTTGGTAATTGGATTAATAACTGTAGGCGCTGAATACACCACGTTATCCATGGTAATTGCCACAATTCGGTCTTTATTCTCGGTGGTCATCTGACCCCACTCATCGGTACCTTCAGCGGTCATGGCAAGATCTACCGTGATTTTTCCATCACGCTGGTCATACCCCGTTGATGCACTGGAAATGTGCTGTCCGTTCACACGTGCTTTCCCATCGATCGGCACTTTACATGCGTAAAGCATGTACCCTGTTTGTTTCTTTTTATTCGTTAACTCATCCGGTTCTGCACCCCACATGAATTTAACGTTCTTTCCTGCAAAAATTTGCTGAATGTCTGCTCGTCGAAGGAGTTGGTCTACGGCTGCACGGTCTTTGGCTAAAGCAAACCCGATGGCAAATTGGCCAACCGGTTGAATGTACGACATCAATCCTTTGTCTAATCCACCTGATAATGACTTATTTGCATCGGCAAGGGTTTGGGTAGTATCCGAGGCAGCAGTGGTACCCGAGGAGTTATCCATACGTTCTGGAGCCTTACTCACGGCATCAGCAGCGGTGAGTTCCGCATTTAATTCAGAAGGCATGTAGGTTTCAAAAAACTCAAGGTTTGCCGTTGATTTTAATTTCTGTGCAACGGTATTTTCATCTTGAACTCCCGGTAATTCTATATACAACCGATTCGTCGAAAGGTCTTTTTGAATGTTCGGTTGCGCTACGCCAAATTGATTGATCCGGCGATACATGATTTGCTCCACACCATCCATTGCGGAAGTCAGAAGGTCTCTAAAATACGTTTCTACTTCGGTATCGGTAGAGTTAACTCCAATTCCATCCCCCTTCAAAAGAAGCCCTAATTTCATGTTGTTATTCTTTGCCGACGCAACAAATAATTCTAGAAAATCTCCTTTGCCGTCTACATATTTAGCATTGGCTTCGTTGTAGATTTTACGAAACTTTAATGAATTCGGGCTTTGCGCATGACTCATTAAAAGATCCCCTGTGGAAATCTCCATGGTAACGCTCATTCCTCCTACTAAGTCAAGACCAAAAGCCAAAGAACGCTTTTTCACTTCGGAAAACGTTGAACCAAAGATTGGATAAACGGGTTTGGAACCTCGTTCTTTAAGGATATCATTGATAAACGCCGCCTTGGCTAACTCTTCTCCTTCTGGGGTATTAAAATCAACTTTCGTATTGTTCGGCAAGAAACCAATGCCTTTTAAGGAATCCGGTTGATTGAAGGCTTCTTTCTTTAATTCACTTACTCGCGCCACCGCTTCTTTTTCTGCCTTGCGCTCCTCACGTGTAGCATACCAAGTAAATGATAGCTGATATAAACAAACTACCGTCAGTAAAATGGTTAAAAACCAAAAAAATCCCTTATTTCTCATTGAGTCGCAATATTATCGTAAATTAAAGGGTGCAAATATAGGATTTCCCCGCATTAAAATCAACTTTTTATCCCGAGTTCGTTGAATAGCGGAATAATCGGCATCTTATTCAAATGGTATCTATAAATTTGAGTAGGTTTTCCGAGAAAGATTCCCAGCTGTTTGCCTTGTTTTCACGTCCAATATTTCCCCTAAAGTCTTCTTTCTTATTTTCTGAAAAATACGTTCTGATGGTTTTCGCGATTTCTGAGGGGTCCACCACATCGACCACATAACCCGTTTCTCCGGGGATAATACTTTCCGCAAGTCCTCCCACATTTGTTGCAATAGTTGGAAGCTCAAAATGCTGTGAAATGCCACTAATACCACTTTGGGTAGCCGATTTGTATGTTAACATGCATACATCACTCGCAGAGAAGAAAAGCGGCACCTCATGGTCATCAATATAGCGTTCGAACACATGACACCGTTCAATTACCTTAGCCTGATCCATCAATCGCTGGTATTTTTTAAAATCCCCGTAGGCTTCTCCTGCAATGATTAAATGATAGGAATCATCGAGTTTCGCAAGCGTTTCAATCAATACATCCAAGCCTTTGTAGTCTCGAATTATACCAAAAAACAACAGGATTTTCTTATCCTTAAGCTGACTTAATCCAAGCGATTTTAATGCCTCCTCTCGATCAATGCGGGGTCCGAACTGATTATAAACCGGATGTGAGATCACCATACATTTAGCATCAGGAAGGTAGGACAATAAATCGGCCTTTACCTTTTCTGTCATGGCAATGAATGCATCATTTCGATTCAGGAAATATCGATTAAAGGCATGATCAAAAAATCGTCGCTCATGCGGAATCACGTTATCTAAAATGGCAATACGTTTGGTGAATCTTGATTGACGGCTGAGAACAAATCCCAAGGAAGGAGCAAAAAATGTCATCCAATATTTTGTAAGCAAAATATCCGGTTTGGTCTTTCGGATTTCTTTCGCTGTGCGAATATAGGATAATGGATTAATGGTATCCAACAATCTTCGAGCTGGTATAGCATCTGCCTTATCCTCAGGGCTTACGAATTGCGTTTTGCCTGGAAACAACAGCGTAGGATATTGTCGTTTAAACGTTACGGCACTGACCTCATGGTTTTTCTCGAGTTGTCGATGCAACAATGCGTTGAATTGGGCGATTCCGCCTCGATACGGATAGAATGTTGATAGAAAACTAATCTTCATAATCGGCAATCGCGTTTAACCCATTGAATACCCTTTGTGGGGTGATATCATTCATGCACGACGCTCCTCGAACGCATTCATTCCCATAATAGCACTGGCATGGCGAAGGGGGTCCAACAATAACTCCTTTTCCATACAATTCAAACTCATGCGGATTAAAAATGGTATTCATCAAGACCATCTTTTTTTGAAGTGCTGTTGCAATGTGCATCATCATAGTCACCTGGGTTACCACAATATCGCAGGTATTGGTTAAACTTATGAATGTTTCTAAATCGAAATGTCCGGGGTAATAAGCCCCAGCGTTCTCCGATAAGAATACATTTTTAGTGTGCTCTAATTCGCCACCAAGAAACATCGGATAATATCCTTGTTCGCGTAAGGTTATTGCAAGCTCTACCCAATATTCATCCTTCCAAAGGCGCGTATTCCATCGTGGACCACAGCCCGTGTTTAAACCGACGACTTGTTTTCCGTCACGTTTTTCATCAAGGATAGTTTGCCAATGGTTATATTTTGGGTGATTTAACTGAATCGCATACGGTTCAAAATTGAAGGATGCGTGACAAATCTCAAAAATTTCCTGCAGGTAACTTTTCGTGTTTTCTTTAGATAATTGATCAAAGAAACCGGTCATTAATTTATGCTCCGCAGCGCTTGTACACGGCGCAACCGCGTGATCTTCCCACGTATATCCGTACTTCTCGCGAGCTTCTACCTTAGCCATTAATACGCAGGCTTCTGCTTCTTTATCGAGATTAACCGCCACATCGAACAAACTATTTTCCAACAGAAAAACCGACATCGCATTAAACGGAAGGATTTGTTCGATTTGATCCTTAGGTAAAATCTCTGGACTTTGCGTCATCCACGTAATGTGTGCGTTTGGATATTTATTCCGAAAAAGTGTAAGCAACGGAGTGGTGCGAATCACATCTCCTAAGGCTGCTAGTTTGATTATTAAAATTCGTGTTTCCAGGGGTTGAAAATGCGTACAACTGTCGCATACGCTTCCGTCCAATTTATTGAACTTACACGGAATATGTCCTTTAAAAAAACTACAATCTCGCTTTACCTCACTGAATTCCATACGTTCAAAGTTACAGATTAATGCCCGTACTCCAAGAGGCTGAAGTAAAGTTCCTTGCCCTGTGAAACATCCAAGGTATCAAAATTTGAAATTTGAAGATCCTTGTAATACTTTTTCACCAAGCCAATCTGTTTCGCATAAACCTCATATTGATTCTGATAAGAAACTAAGGTGAGTTCTTTGGCAGATATCACATGTACTGTACTATCAGACTGAATTGCACCCAGTGAAAAGGGCTCATGAAGATCCTCATAATACGCTTGTAATGAGGGTAAGAAATTAAATTGATTAGGATCCCAAATGGTCGCTGTTTTTACGGGAAATCGGAGTACCACCCTTCGGATATTCTCTTCCACTAATTCAGCCCGGTTATTTGCTAAAACGGTAGTCCAAACATCGGAAATCACCCAAGAGGCAAAGGAATTACTTCGTTTATAACGATTGAATCGGTTAACGATTCTACCTTCGTTATCAATCAGAGTATCGCCAATTTCTGTTTTTAACTGATAGCTTATCGTATCATGCGGAATAGCGGCGTTTTCATCATGTATGATTTCAGTCACTTGATAGATCCAAAAACTGCCTTCCTTAATGGGGTAATATCCGTAATGAAAACTTGAAATAACAGCAGGAGAAGGTTCTTTTTTGCAGCTACTTGCAAAAAGAATCAAAGACAATGACAACAAAAGTACCGAACGGTTCATGCCTAAAAATACTTATTCTTCGGGAATCATCCCTTTATTTTTACAATCAATTAAATACTTATCAAACGCTTTGGCATCTAGGCGTTTTCCATCAAGCCAATATGACTTGTAAAGTTCCGTACCCTCCTCATCAAAGGCATAAGCATAGCCATATGCCTTTCCATCTCTAAATTTAATCCGCGTGGCTAACGATCCATCGGGATGATAGGTTTCCCATATTCCAACTTTTTTTCCTTGTGCATATGTTCCCTGTTGCTTCTTGCTACCTGAAGAAAAAAATTCTATACATGAGCCATGTAGCATGCTGTCTTTATAGGTTTCTAGTATGGCGCATTTAACTTCACCCGTTTCGATTTGGTTCTGAATGTAGTAAATCAACTTTTCCCCATTAAGTCGATTATTCTTAAATGTTTCTTTACTCACTAAAAATCCTTGTGCATTATAGTTCCTCCATACGGAATCTTTCTTTTGATTCATGTATTGTCCTTCACTCATGAGTTGTTCATTCTCAAAATAGAACCACGCATAGCTGCGCTCGCTGGTTTCATGTTGAACAATTGATTTGATTTTGCCCGACTCAAAATAATACTTGAATTCACCTACCGGCTGATCATCTTTAAATTGACCTGTATAAAGCATGGTTTTACCATCCGAATAATATTTCTCCCAAACGCCTTGTTTACGTCCTTTAGAATCTTTCTTGTTTTGTGCATGTACGGGAGATGCCAACAAACCCATCAATACTAAAAAGAATATTAAGCGCATAGTTTATTCATTAATTCCAAGAGTGAATTCACCGAAAGGTCGGGAACCGCTGTAGTTACTTCTTTACTTTCGACCAATACTGTTCTCATTCCTAATTCACTACCAAATCGAATGTCACTGTCGGTATCGCCTACCATAACTGCCTTGGAAAAGTCAAGCTCAGGAAATTTAAGTTTTGCCTCTAGCGCCATGGCCGAATTCGGTTTTCTGCGGTTTGGGGTTGCCGTCTTCAAGTCAAGAGCCGCATAAACCGCATCAATTCGTCCGCCATACCTTGTAACTTGAGTAATCATGTCTTGATGAATTTGATCCAGCGCGAGTTCACTGAGTAAGCCTAACGCAACGCATTGCTGGTTCGTTACAACAATAATTTTACCAAAACGTTGGTTTGCCATTTTTAAGGCAGACATTACCCCTGGTTCAAATTCAAAGGAGTCCGTATTTAATACGTATCCCCCGAAAATTCGTTTATTAATAACCCCATCCCGATCCAAGAATAAGGTCCAGGTATGATCGACATTAAAAAGATTTACTCCCATCCTGCTTGCTCTTCAACCAAATAGGTATTTCTTGCCGACGAATTCCGACTTACTAATTCGGCTAAAAATCCGGTAAGAAAAAACTGAAGTCCCATGAGCATTGCAACTAAGGCAACAAAGAATTCTGTGCGTTCCGCCAATTTCACGCCTCGGGTATGAATAAACAACTTATCGATTCCTAGATATAAGCCAAAGCCAAAACCCACAAAAAACATCAAGGTTCCAAGTGCTCCAAAAAAGTGCATCGGTTTTTTTGCAAATTTTCCCATAAAGGCAACGGTCATCAAATCCAACGGTCCATTCAGAAATCGATTTAACCCAAATTTTGAATACCCATATTTACGGGCTTGATGTTGCACCACTTTTTCACCGATTTTTTTGAAACCGGCATATTTAGCCAAGGCGGGCATGTAGCGATGCATGTCCCCATATACCTCTATACTCTTGACCACTGCGCGCTTATACGCTTTGAGTCCACAATTAAAATCGTGCAGATAAATACCCGTTATTCTACGTGCTGCCCAATTGTAAAGTTTGGTGGGAAGTGTTTTTGTGATTGGGTCATAGCGTTTTTGTTTCCATCCTGAAACCAAATCTAATCCCTCTTGGGTAATCATTCTATATAATTCAGGAATTTCATCCGGAGAATCTTGTAGGTCGGCATCCATGGTAATGACTACGTCGCCATTCACGTGTTGGAATGCGGTTTGCAGCGCCGCTGATTTACCATAATTGCGTTGAAACTTTAATCCAAAGGTATGTGGATCTGCTTTACTTAACCCTTGAATAACTTCCCAACTGCTGTCAGAACTCCCGTCATCTACAAAAAGCACTTCATAGGTAAAGGAATTTGCATGAAATACTCGCAACAACCATGCATGCAATTCTGGCAAGGATTCTTCCTCATTGAGCAGGGGAATAACGATTGAAAGTTGTGGCCTATTCATACAACCTATTCTTTTACAAATTTAAGGAGTTTCCCGGCATGCAGCACTACATAAAACCCAGCATGCCAGTCTTGAACGTCGAGTTTAAGCGCTGTTGAATCTGCTTGACCTTGTACCACAATTCTTCCGAAGTTATCCATTATCACGTAGGGTTCATTCGTTGAAATACCGGTTAAGGTTACAAAATCGTACGATGGATTTGGAAAAATAGATAGACCACTTGTCGTTTCCTCCAGGGAATTCAAGCTGTTATTGGACACATAAAACTCGTCAAATGCAGCCTCCGTAATGTTTATATTGGGGTCATAATCGGCTATTGACACCACCAGTTGCATGCTGGAGGTAATGGGAATTAGTCCATTTATTCCAATACTTTTATACTCCCAAGCCATCGCATTTCCTTGCGGTGGACTAACCGCATCAATAAGCACCAGTTGACTTCCATTACTAATGTACACTTTCAAGGTATCATCCCCTGCTTGCGGTCCATAGAAATTATAATATCCACGAGCGAAATTCACATGCGGATTCGTTAACGCAGTTAAATCCATCGGTGGTGACACCAATACGGTATTTCCTTGATCCACATCATCGAAATCTGGATGTAAATTCGGATCGTTACCCGTTACAAAACAGCCAGTTCCACAGTCCCAAGGAACATCACCTACTACCACGGATCCACTGGAGGTGGCATGCGGAATTCCGCGTTCCCAAATTCCTGTTTGTGCAGTTCCGTTGACACTCCATCCAAAATCCAACTCAAAGTCATCATAGTAGCCAGGCGTCAAGGTCACATTTAATACTTGCGTATTTTGATCGATTAATTGCGTTGTACAAAATGTTTTATACCCCCATTTTCCAACATAAATCTGATATTGTTCTTGGTAAAACAACACCAATTGATCCTCCCCTAAGGCATTAGTGACACCTGTGTGCGTAATCAGCGGATGAACCAATTTAATTTGTGCATCAAAAATCGGTGATCCTGTGGCACCATCCGTCACATTCACTTGTATGTTAAACGGTGGAATTGGCGTCAGCTGAGCATCCAAGGTAATTTCTTGTCCTTGGATTAAGGAAACATTAGCCGTTAATGGATAATACCCAACTTTTTCAAACAATACTTGCGCAGTACCAACCTGATAATATCCAGTGACATAAGCCCCTTGGGGATTGGTATAATCCGGTTGATTGTTATTGCTCAAGGTCACTTTAACATCGTTCAGCGGAACTCCGGAACCCGTTTCCGTGACGTTACCTTTTAAATAGCTTCCTTTCGTGTAGGTTGGGCCCAGAATAAATAAGCCCTCGGTAATGTCTGCTGCGATGATGGTACCGCTAGTAAAAAACGGATATACTCCCCAGCAGCCGTCGTAGCCTGTAGTTTGACCATTATAGGTATCGTATTGTCCAACTTTAACCAGGTTATTCGGATTGGTACAATCATGAATCACAATACCGTCGGAATAGTAACTGGTAATTAAATAATCTCCCATGACATGGGTGTTGTGCGGAATCACCCCTGCTCCGGGCGAGTTTTGAATGCGCTCCACTTCAACGATAGCATTCGTATTTGAAATATCATATACAGCGATAAACGAACCAGAAACCTCATCGGTAGTAAACACATATTGACCGGAAGTTGATGGCCAAATGTTGTGCGCGAAAAGGTTTGGGGTAGGTTGAGCTGCAATGAGTTGTGGTGCAGCGTGATTACTCACATCCACTAGACTAAAAAAACCATCATAAATGTGCGCCAAGTACATGGTATCATTGCGCACATAGCCATCGTGACAATACCAGGTATCAAATGCGCCCACTTCTATGGGTTGCATTGGATTCGAAGTGATGTCTAAAATAATTACACCACCCTCTCCCCGATTACTTCCGAACACATAGGCAAATCCTTGATTATCACAAAAACAGGTATGGGCAGAAGTCCAGGTTTGTCCGGGAGGCCCCATATACACACTGGTTGGAAGGTTAGTAGATAGAGGAAGTGGCGATAAATCAATGATTAATAAGCCGTCATCCGCTTCGGTAGTCACATAAGCGTAATCTCCATAAACAGAAGGATCTCTCCAAATAGATTCTGTGCCTGGCATCCAGAAAATCTCTACCGGATTTGATGGATTTGAAATATCTACAATGGAAGTTCCTTTCGAGGTTCCAACGATAGCATATTCATTACCCATCTCATCTTCATAGCCCCATACATCATTCAAATTAGCGCCATGCAATTGCTGATATGAAATATGAGACAAGGAATCTACATTCAATTGGCTGTAGCTATACCAAGCCGTAAATAAAAATAATGCTGCGAGTATGGTTTTCATAAAAATATAATTGCGGCTACGATAAATATTAGAATTATCACCACGTATTGCCAAACATCGGGGAAATAGGTGGTAATCATTTCTTTAATGTTCATGGTTACTGCTTAATAAATTGTTTCGTATACACCTGATTCTTAGTCACAATGCGTGCAATGTAAGCCCCTGATGGAACTCCCCCAAGATTCACATGAGATTCTGCAAAGTGTTGCGAAGCGGTCATTACCTCCGTCAACCATTTTCTTCCCATCATGTCATAAATTTCTAGGCTTGCTTCATTATCAACAAAGCCAGAAATCTCAATGGTAGTTTCACCGCTCGTTGGATTCGGGAATACAGCAATTTCATGATCTAAATTATTTTCATTCAAGCCAACTCCAAAGCCTACAGAAAAATCATAGCGGTGGTAGTGACCAAAATCGCCTGGAAATAACTCAATGTAGCTTCCACCCACGTAGCGCAAGCGCATTTGACCGTTTGTTTCACCTTCCACTTGAGCTGAATACCAAAAAGATAAGCCATCGTGATCCGTATCCTCGATAATAATGCTGTAACATCCCGGTGCAAGGTCAAAGGTGTCTTTATATTGGGTTTGATTGGTTAATTGATTTCGTTGAAATATTATATTTCCGGCTCCATCAATTAATTTGTAGGAATTCTCCACCGCCTTGTTATTTGTGCTTAACCACGCGAAGAACGGTCCGTTAATTACTTCTGGCGCATCAAACTTTACTTGTTTTACACTATTCTGCAAGTACTCATCATTTCCAACAGTACCATTCACATTGCTTACATACGCAGTAAAGGTTTCTGTAGAATCCATATCCATCCAAAAACCAAGGTCATTTACAGGGATTTCTACTACTTCTTCCTCCATAAATCCTAGGTTTCCTGTCCAATTGAATTGAATTTCATTGCCATAGGTAATCCAACAACGTATAAAGCATGAAGTTAAGGCGGTCGCACCTGTATTGCGCAGCACCACTCTTGGATTTGAACAGGTTGGATTGAATTTGCTGTAATATTCCCAATTGTTCGGATTCAACACGTCAACAATGGCAGCATCATTTTGGAAATTTGGTGCCGAATAGGAAATCAAGTCAAAGGCTCCAATATAATTACCTCCTGCCGTTCCTGGATCTCCCGGAGGAACTGCTGTAATGCTGTAATCGATATTCACGGTATCTCCAGGTTGTACAAATGGCGTAAGTTCAAAATCGAAATCCTTAACACGATCACCCGGACACCATCCTTCGCGGGCATATGGCCATGTGCCTCCTTGACCGATGTTTGGATTATCTCCACACTCGGTGGTTTGCCAAATATTCCAGTTGTATCGTGGCGTTCCATCGATTGAAATGCGGTGGTCATTAGGCACCCATTCGCAGCATGCCATATTTCCCACTTGCCCGTGACCGGACATCCTGGTTTTAATTTTAAACATTTGGGAAGTATCTGAAAGCACGACTGGTTTATTTTGAAGCACCACGTCATTGGCCATTTGCCCATAATTGTAAGATCTCCAATCTGCCCAAATCGGTTCACGTTTATGCACATCTCTCGGCGGAATTCCTTTCACAAAAGCAAATTTCAAATCCAATAATTCTTGGGTATTGTGAGCCGCTAGATCAACGATACCATGCAAATAGCGCTGGTAATCGGTTACATCATAAATCCAACTAAACCCATTTGGACCTAAATCGAAGTTGATGCCATAGGGCGTAATATATCGAGCAATTTCCACATCTTTTACAATTTCATACGGTTGCTCATGGTAAAGAATGGTATCATTAATTAATTGTAAATCGGAGCCAACGGCACTCGTTGACACCACTGCGCCTTGCGGACTGAAGGTATAGGAAGAACCTTGTGGAACTCCACGGTAGCTGTTCACGATTTCGAAATGGCGATTAACTGCTGCTTGCTCAAAAATCACCACAGGCTCGATTGGTTTTGATTGCGATACCATCGTCGTTTGAACAGCACCTGAAACGGTTCCTTGTCCAAAAGCAACCACAGGACGTTCAGAAACAGATTGAACCCCTGCTAGAGGTGCTGTCGCCTTGATCATGGATCCAGTAAGTGGGTCGAAGCCCTCAGAAAGCATTAACTTGTAATCGTTCGGTGAACGATCATCGGCATAATTCACATCATCAAAATCATAATACGTAATAAGGGCATTATAGTTGGGATGACTGTTGTCGATTTTTTCTTTGAAATTCGCTAGTATAGTGGTTGAATCTAACGCGGCCTTAAACACACGAAATTCATCCACTTGTCCTTTCCATTTAATGCCATAATCTCGACTTGCACCAAGTACAAAGCGATGGATGTATCCAACCGGACGATTCAAATTAGATCCAGAGTGCCAAATGAGTCCATTTTTATAGATAAACATTTGACCTGTACTTTGCTTTTTAACGAAGGCCCAATGGTTCCAATTGTTATCAATTTCTGCCGCACTCATGGGCTTGTTGATTCGGTCATACCCTGTATGATTTCCCGCATCCCAATAAATATTGTTGTTGCTCCATGGCATGTGGATATTTAAAACGCGGTTGTTTAAGGTATCGTAAGCCTCCAGAATGCTTGTATTTGTTCCATTATTCGCATTTCCTTTGGCCCAAAATTCAATGGTTACATCTCCAGCTATTAAGGTGTCAGACAGTTCAAGCATGCTGTAATTTGTTCCATCAAACTCAATGACACCATTTCGTCCATCAACATAGTTCGAAGAAAATCCAGCGCCTGTTTCTGATTGAAAACTGTATTGGGAAGCGGTGGAAGTTTCTGAATCAAAACTCAACTGAACGATAATATTTTGGGCACCATTCCACGCAAAAGGCTGAAAAAATAGGAAACGATTTGCACCAAGTTGCATTGAACCTGGATTTACTTGTTGATTGTAAACGTCAACAAATGCACCTGTTACCAACTGCGTTAAGCTGGCTAAATTGGTGCCAAGCAAGCTAATTTTTGGAAAGGAAAGTCCTTCGTTTTGTGCGAGATTAGAAACAAACAAGGAAAGCGACTGCAGGTCACCCGCTTGTACTCCTGCAGCGAGTAGTTCTTGCGCCGTAACTAAAAATTGATAGGTTCCTCCGGTGCTTTGTGTATGAAAGGGAAGTGCACTTGAACCATTACCTATGTTTACCACGAAATCTTGCAATACTTCTCCAGTTCTGAAGGACTGATTGATTTGATAAACATTCGCGTAAGGTGCTCCTGCATTCGCTGAATTGTAGTTAATCAATGCGGGGGCTTGAAAATTAGCGAGATATTTGGCTCCCTCACGCTTGACGGAATCAAAATTTCCCGTGTGATCAAACACTCGCGTATAGGTTAAGTAATCCCATTCACCACAGTCGTATTGATCCCAAGTGGTTAGGGGACTGCATTTCAATTTGTAATACATTAATACCTTCTCAAAACGCTGCGAGTCTAAACTTGCGGGAAAGGTAAATTCATCGTGACGATTGGTTATGGAGTCAAAGGTGAAGGTCTGCACCCAAGTGGTGTCTTGTCCAAAAACACTTGAAAACAAGGTGATTGCAATCAGGGTAGTAAGTAAAATTCTCATTGATTAGCTATTTTAGCAAAAATACAATACTTGGCAGTATAAAACGAAATTCGGACAATATTTCCGTATTGATTTGATGGCATGCGGATTGAAACACTTAGTGTCATTCAGATGAATTCGGGATAAGCCAAAGAATCCATTAACTTCATCTGCCAAAATGTCAACTTATGGACGAACGAATTATACACATTGACCTCTTTTCGAAAATCGATAACGATTCAGAATTCATTCCATTAATCACTGCGGAGGAAGAGGAGTCTGTTAATAACCAAGCCTTTCCCGAAGAATTACCAATTTTACCACTTCGGAACAATGTGCTTTTTCCTGGCGTAGTGATTCCCATTACGGTCGGGAGGGACAAATCCATCAAACTGATTCAAGATTCCAACAAGGGAAACAAAATCATTGGGGTAGTTTCTCAAAAAAACCAAGAACAAGAATCTCCGAATTTCAATGACTTACATACCGTAGGTACAGTAGCGCAAATCATACGCTTGTTAAAAATGCCCGATGGAAGTTCTACGGTAATTATTCAAGGAAAACGCAGGTTTGAAATCGAAACCCCTTTACAAACTGAACCTTACATGAAGGCAAAAGTTAAGGTGTTCAAGGAAACCAGTATTTCCAAAAAAGACAAAGAGCTAAGCGTAATGATCAACACGATTAAGGAATTAGCCTTGCAAATCATCCGCGACAGTCCGAACATTCCTTCTGAGGCACAATTCGCGCTTGGAAACATTGACAGTCCTACCTTTTTGGTAAATTTCATTTCCTCGAACATGAACGCCGACGTTTCTAAAAAGCAAGAAATGCTTGAAGAAATGGATATGAAAAAACGCGTGATGATGGTGATGGAGCATTTGACCATGGAAGTGCAAATGTTGGAAATGCGCAACGAAATCCAAAACAAGGTGAAACGCGACTTGGATCGCCAACAACGAGAATACTTCTTGCATCAGCAAATGCGTACGATTCAAGATGAGTTGGGCGATAATCCACAAGATCAGGACGTAGCTGAATTTAGAGAACGCGCCACGGCAAAGAAATGGAATGAAAACGTGGAGAAATCCTTTTACAAGGAATTGGACAAATTACAGCGAATGAATCCTCAGGGAGCTGAATATACCGTTCAGATGAATTTCTTAGATGTTATGCTCGATCTTCCATGGAATGAATACACAAAAGACAACCTGGACTTAAAACGAGCAAAAAAAGTACTGGAGCGCGACCATGCAGGGCTGGAAAAAGTTAAGGAACGCATCCTTGAATATTTAGCCGTATTAAAGATTCGTGGCAACATGAAATCTCCAATCTTATGTTTTTACGGTCCTCCGGGCGTTGGTAAAACATCCTTAGGAAAATCAATTGCAGAAGCGCTTGGAAGAAAATATGTGCGCATGTCATTGGGTGGCCTTCACGATGAAGCGGAAATTAGAGGCCATCGTAAAACCTACATCGGCGCAATGCCTGGCCGTATAATCCAAAGCTTAAAAAAAGCAGAATCCGCCAATCCGGTATTCGTATTGGATGAAATCGATAAACTCGGTCGTGGTTTTCACGGTGATCCTTCTTCTGCCCTTTTGGAAGTACTAGACCCTGAGCAAAATGGGGCATTCTACGATAATTATGTGGAAAATGAATTCGATTTATCCAAAGTGCTTTTCATTGCCACGGCGAATAGCCTTGGCGATATTCAAGGTCCGCTGCGCGACCGTATGGAAATCATTGAAGTGAATGGGTATACCGTTGAAGAGAAAATTGAAATTGGAAAGAAACACCTCATTCCGAAGCAGCTATCAGCGCATGGGTTAAACTCCAAGCAGTTTGAAATCGAAAAAGCAGCGCTTGAACAAGTGGTAGTATCCTACACCAATGAATCTGGTGTTCGGGGGCTTGATAAACAACTTGCGAAATTAGTACGATCAAGAACCAAACAAATTGCCAATGAAGAGGCTTTTGAATTAGTCATCAAACCAAGTGATTTGTTTACCTTTTTGGGGGCAGGACGAAACCAAAGTAAGAGCATTGCGAACGATGTGGCTGGGGTTGTAACCGGGTTAGCCTGGACCGCGGTTGGTGGAGATATCTTATTTATCGAATCTTCCATTTCTCAAGGAACCGGTAAATTAACCCTTACAGGAAACTTAGGGGATGTCATGAAAGAAAGTGCGGTAATTGCCTTAGCATTTTTGAAATCTCACAGCGATTGGTTGAGTTTACCTCAAGCGGTATTTAACGACCACGACGTTCACCTGCATGTTCCGGAAGGAGCAACTCCAAAAGATGGTCCAAGTGCGGGAATCACTATGCTTACTTCGTTAGCGTCGTTATTCACGCAACGTAAAGTGAAAAAAGATCTGGCCATGACCGGAGAAATAACCCTCCGTGGAGAAGTGCTACCTGTTGGTGGAATCAAGGAAAAGTTATTGGCAGCGAAGCGTTCCGGAATTAAGGAGGTTATCATGAGCAGCAAGAACAAACAGGACGTAGAAGAAATCGAAGCGCGTTATCTGAAGGGATTGAAAATTCACTACGTGGAAACTATGAAATCCGTGCTTGACCTTGCCTTAACGAAAGAAAAGGTAGCAGAGCCGATTGTTATTGAACCGAAGAAGAAAAGTTAATCCCAAGTTTCGGTATCGTTTTCTTTCATGAGTTTAATCCAATTTTCATCTGGATCAAGTTGATCGCGTAAGATCTCTGCGTATTCGTCTGCCTTCAATTCAAACCGAGCGACTTCAGTTCCCGTGTACGCTTCAATCGCGTCTAATAAAGATACTTCCCCTATACTACAAAAACTCAAGGCCTGCCCTCTTCGGTTTCCCCTACCCGTTCGTCCGCAACGATGCACGTAATTTTCAGGATTATCAGGGATGTCATAATTAATTACATATTCTACCTCAGGAATATCAATTCCTCTACACGCCACATCCGTAGTAACTAATACTTTATTGGCACCAGAACGAAACCGTTCTAAGGTATTAAACCGTTCGCTCTGTTCTTTCCCTCCATGTAAAATTTCTACCGAAATACCAATGCGTTCCATGGCTTTTTGCACCCGTTCTGCGCGTACCTTGGTTCGAACAAAAATCATAAACCGTTCTTCAGGGTACTCGATTAAAATGTTTTCTAGAAAAAATCGCTTATCATCCATCTCCACCATAATAACCTGATGATCTACATTTTTTGAGACTGGATTTCCTGGGGTAATTTGAATTCGAATGGCATCTTTCACCACATCATACGCCAATGATTTAATCTTCTTATTGATGGTTGCAGTAAAGAACAAGGTTTGCAAATATCTAGGTAACTTTCGCTTCGCATCGACGATATCGCGTGCAAAGCCTAAATCAAGCATTAAATCTGCTTCATCAAGCACCCACATTTTAACGGTAGAAATATCCAAATATCCCTGAGCGATCAAATCGAACATTCGTCCAGGTGTGGTAATTAGGATTTGGGTATTTTCTTTTAATTTTTTAATCTGACTTTCCTGCTCTACTCCACCGATTAAGGAAAGAATGCTAATGGATAAGTGTTTGCTCAGGTCAAGAAAAACCTGCTCAATTTGTCGTGCTAATTCGCGGGTTGGCACCATGACCAAGACCTGAACTCCGGATTTTCGGGCATAGCCATTGACTTTATGAATCAAGGGAATCGCAAATGCTGCGGTCTTTCCGGTTCCGGTTGGCGCTACTGCCATGACATCCTCTCCGTTGAGAATGTGTGGAATAACCTTGAATTGAATGTCGGTGGGGCGTTTATACCCCAAATCTTCAATGGCTTGTAAGATAGACGGATGAATGGGATAGTCCTTGAACTTCATGGCTCAAAGGTACACAAACTCCTTAATTCTGATTGAAAAGCTTTTCTACTACTTCAAAACGATATGCAAAGATGGATTCTAGTTTTTTCCGGACAAACAAGGAGTGCATTAATCTGCCCAATATCCCAAGCGGCAATTGATAACTCACGATATCGGTCATTTCCACTGAATCCCCAAGGTCTTTAAAATGATGCTCGTGATGCCAAATGGTATACGGACCCACACGCTGCTCATCCACGAAGAATGCATTGTCTTTCACTGTTTTTATCTCCGTTACCCAGCGCATCGGAATACCAAGCAAAGGTTTTACGGTATACTCGATCATGAGCCCTTCGTACATTTTTTCAGGTACTTCAGTCCGAACCACGAATCCCATGGAGGAGGGTGTAATTTTAGAAAGGTTATTGGGTGAGGAGAAGAAATCCCAACACGTATCTATGTTGGCTTTAACGAGTTGGGTGCGTTTGAGTTGGTACATGCGTTCTATAACACCAATACAAAAAAAAAGTTTTTTGTTGATATGTACTCAGATACTGTACTAGTCCCATATGTCAGTTAATAATAGTGCCGAAATTAATGCTCAAATAAAGCAAATGTCCTGACAAATACCCATGAAAGGTGGTCATTAGCTTAAAACGAGCGAACAGCCCGAACCAAGGTCTTACTGGTTTTGTCGTAGTAATTCGTTGGTTTGGAGTCATAGAAACTAAAGAACCACGCCGAGGCAATATTTGACTCCGTAGATGACCAATAGAGGTTCATTTCCACAGGATCTGCTTTTGGAATTTCACTGAGTGCTCTTTCCACGGTAAATAAATTAGTGTTCATGGCTTGAAGCTCATAGATGGCTGGTAAATACCAATCATCAAAACCCTCGCTAACATAGGAATCACATAAACCCGCCGCTTTGGTTGTATCTCTAGTCGTAAACATAATGGCGGTGGTATTTGCCCGCCCGTCCCATGAACTTTCACAGCTTTCGATGTCTTTTTCCTTATCGCCCCACTCTGCCTCTCGGGTTAAATTATTTAAGGAAACTACCAATCCGTGTTGTTTACCAAGGCTATCCTGAAATAAATGAAAGATAACTCCCCCCTCAGTACGCTGTCCGATGTAGTATGATTTTTGAGCTGAAACGCTGCACAGCGAGGCTATAAAAAATAGGGTAAGGATTAATCTCACGGATAAAAATTTTAGGAAAGATACACATTGAAATTGGAAACGCTTTACTTAATTAATTGAATTAACTGATAATCCACTCCATCATAAATAATCTTTCCGTAATTGGGAAGATTGGGTAGGGTCCGTTTATTGACCACAAGGTATGTGCACCCTTTGCCGGTTAATTCATTCACCTTCGCTTTTTGACGTAATGTTTCATCCGAAAGATTCCACCCTTTTCTCCCAAGTAGATACAATTCTTGGGGGTTACTATTTCCATTGATTGCAACCAAGGCATCCGTTGGGATGTAACGTTCGGCCACTTGTCCTAACCCTAATTTATATGCTTCGGATTGATTCAATCTAAAATCATACAGCTGATTACCAATGGCTTCCAAGGAAATACAGAGCATCAACACCCAAGCATATTTTCCTAAGGTTGACAGGGCATATCCGCCTACTATGGCGAGCAAAGGAACCGCCGGCAAGATGTAATATTCATGCGTTAAAAAGATTACCCCCGATTTTAAGGCATATCCTGAAAAAAGCACCATGAATAACGGTAAACTGATTTTCCATGCCCAAGAAACGCCCGATTTCACAAACCGAATTATCCCATATAGGCAACTCGCGAGCGCTAAATAACTGAAAAACGGATGAAAAACCAGCTGTTCTAGCAGTAAAAAAGGAGACTCAAGAAAGGCCTTTCCTCCGTCCAATAATCCACCACCCAGGTTATACCAAGACCCGAAATGCGCGGCTAAATAGGGATTCCAAATAAAATACCAGATACAGGCAGGAATCAAACTAAGCATCGGAATCAAGAACACCACAGGCTTTTTAGGTTCATTTGATATTTTCACAAAGGCAAACGCTACAAAAGCAAACAAGGGCAGTACGGATATTTTCAGCAATAACCCCAAGCTTAGCATAATAAAAGACAGCACTACATCCTTCCATCTTCCAAACCGTAAGGCTTTAAAAAAATAGTAGATTCCAATGATATACACCGCTAAAGCTTCAGTATCTGGCATTACTTTCCGGCTATACATAAAAAAACAAGAAACCATAAGAAGCAAGGCTGCATAAAACGCTGTTTTTTCCTTAGCGAACCGACGTACTAAGGCATAGAAGTATACCAGACCACAGGTCGAAATGAGCACGTTGAGTAAGCGGCCAATACCCACATGAAACCCAAATAAGACGCCAAGCTTACCTTGGATATAATACAACAAGGGGAATTCCATTCCAATAATCCCTGTTCCCCCATTGGTTTCATCCACCATGGGATACCAAAAGGAGGTGTTTCCTTCAAAATAATTCCGAGCAACCATTAAGCCTGTGGCTTGACGCCAACTGTGCGCGGCCTCAATCGGCGGATTCCATATTCCGATGAGATGCACCAGAAAAAACAAGCCGATCCAAAAGAATATATTGCTTGCGAGCTTAGCCAATCACGGGTTGTTTAAGGGATATGTTAATTTCTGCAGCAATCATTGATTGTTTTCAATTACATAGGTTAACACTTTTTCCATCAAATGGGCACGGTCTTTACCCATCACATTGTGCTTATGCATCGGATAGGGAAAGAAGTCCATCTGTTTTCCATCTTCTACAAATTTCTTAATCAGGGAATAATTATGCTGCATTACCACCACGTCATCCACCGTACCATGAATCAAGAGTAATTTTCCTGTTAGATTCTTCGTATAGTTTGTCAGTGCATTTACCTCATATCCATCCTTATTTTCTTCTGGACGATCCATATAACGTTCGCCATACATTACTTCATAAAACTTCCAATCGGTTACCGGTCCTCCAGCTACCCCAACATTGAATACCCCGGCATGACGCAACATTAAGGAGGTGGTCATGAACCCTCCAAACGACCAACCATGAACCGCTAGTCGTTGCGAGTCAACGTATGGTAATGATTTCAAAAATTCTACTCCTGTCAATTGATCCTCCATTTCTACCGTTCCTAACTGGCGATGAATTTGAGATTCAAAGGCGAATCCACGTTCTGATGAACCACGGTTATCTAAGGTAAAAACCAAATACCCTTGCTCTGCCAACCAATTCATCCAAAGGTTTGCCCCCGCATTAAAACTATTGGTTACCATTTGTGCGTGAGGTCCTCCATAGACATAAACCAACACGGGATAGTTATTTTTTGGGTCAAAATTGGAAGGTTTCACCATGCGATAGTATAAATCTGAACCGTCTATCCCTTTAATGGAATTGATTTCACTCACCCCCAAGGCATACTCATCCATGGGATTGGAAGATTCCTTAAGTAGCTTTGCCATCTTACCATTAGTCGTATAAATCATTTCATGATTGGGCATAAGTAGGCTTGAATAGCCATCATAAAAATATAGCCCATCATCCGAAAGATCGAATCGGTGAACGCCTTCATTTTTTGAAACTACGTTCGTGTTCCCGTTTAGATCCGTTGCGTAGACCATGGTATTGCATGGATTCTCACCGGTGGCGGCATAATAAATCAATTTTTTGGATGCGTCTACTTCGAGGATATCCTTGACAACAAATTGATGGTTCGTTAGTTGTTTGATTCCAATCGGTAGGACTTCTAATTTTTTACCTTCAAACATCACGTCTCCTCCCAGTTGATCGAAATCTACGAAGTACATGTTCATAAAGCCCTCTTTTTCTGACATCCAAATAAAGTCATTTCCTTCACCAATAAAATAGGCCGGGTGCTCAGGCTCTACCCATTTTTGATTTTTTTCATGCCAAAGGGTTTTAATTTTCTTTCCCGTTTTAACATCGAATACATTCAACCAAAGTTCATTTTGTCCGCGATTAACCTCCGCGATGATGCAAAACTTTTCATCCGGAGTAAATGCGAAGTTTGTTAAGTAATCGTCTGCATTGCCACTTGGTTTGATGAACACCGTTTTCTTCGTTTTACAATTGTAGATACCTACGCGCGGTTTCTCAGATTTTTGTCCCGCCATTGGATATTTTATAGACACCAACGAACCCGGGGTGGTATTGATGTCCAATAAGGGGTAATCCGCAACCTCACCTTCATCTTTTTGATAGAAGGCCAAATAATTCGCGTTTTTCGACCAAAACAAACCCTTTTCAATGCCAAATTCATTGCGTGCGATGGATTGGCCAGAAACAATGTTTTTGTCGGTATTTTTTGTCACAGGAATATAAAACTTATTCGAATTCGCAGCAACACAAACATTGTTATCTAAGGTGTAGGCACATTTATTTGAAGCAGCGTGATAGGTTACATTCTCCGCGTTATCAAGTCCTGTCTTTTTAATAATTATAGCCTTCGACGTTACATTGTAGGTAAAAATAACGGCTCCGTTATTAAACAGCAGCTCCTCTGAGGAAAGCCACTCATATCCATATAAATTCTGAATTTTAGCATCATCAGGCAACAGTTTGTTTAATTCATCGACCGTACAAAGTTCCTTTTCTGATTCTTGAGCAAGGGTATATGCAAGCAAGGACTTATAATCTGTAGATAAGAGCGTGTATTCTGATTTATTTTTAATCCATGAAAACCCAAGCGTTCGTTGCGGACTAAGTGCGCGTTGTTTCAGTACGGATTCAGTAAGGGTTAAGGATTTTTTTTGAGCACTAAGGGTGTAGGTAATCAAAAGTAGGGATGTGAAAATAAAAAAGCGCATAACTAGGATCGATGTATAAATTGATTAAAAAAAGATTCGATTGGTTTGCCTATTTCGTAGGCTGTGCATAGGGTATCTAAGAGCTCGTCCTGAAGGATTAATTCCGCAGGAAAGGTCGCATAAAAATAGAATTGCTTATTGAAAATTAGGGGTTCTTGCGCGGCGGCGGATTTCAAATGCGCGGGCAGCATTTTATTCTTTTCGCCATGAATGGCTCCATAAAAGGAACTAAAGGAAGGCTCTGAAACTAAGCGTTTAAACGCTGCTGCGTTTGCGGCAATTCCTTCGCGAAGTTCAAGGAGATTTTCCTTATCGATTTCATACACGCCACCATATATACGCACATGCTCTGGGGTAAGTTCAAAGTAAATTCCATTGATGGCGGTGCTTTTTTTACCTTCTGGAGAAACCACCGCCGAACACATCAGTTTATACGGGGTTTTATCGGCAGAAAAGCGTATATCCCGGTTAATCCTAAAGATACAATCTTTGGCTAGGACCTGTTGAAACGAAGGATTTTTAAGCGCAATTCGATCAATTACGGTTTGTGTAAACTGAGCAAAAGGTTTCTTTACGGAAACTTCATAGCGCTTTCGATTTAGATCAAACCAATCTTTATGGTTGTTGGCAGCAAGTTCGATAAAGAAATCAAGATAATCCGGACTAAAAGACCCCATAAACCTACGAATTGTGTCCGAAAGTTACTTAAAAAGGTTTGAAAGCCAAGGAAGCAAGTGAAAACAAGGAAAATACTTTGGGTGAAGAGAAAAATAATGCTATCTTTGCACCCTTAAATTTTTATTAACTAATTAAGAACCTTATGAATTCTTACGAAACTGTTTTCATTTTAACTCCCGTTTTGTCTGAGGATCAGGCAAAGGAAGCAGTACAGAAATTCGAAGGCGACATCAAAGGCATGGGTGCCAAGATAACGCATTCGGAACACTGGGGACTGCGAAAAATGGCTTATCCAATCCAGAAAAAATCCACCGGATTTTATTTCTTGATTCAATTTGAAGCTGCTGGATCTGTAATTGCAGATTATGAATTAATGATGAAACGTGATGAGCGCGTGCTTCGGTTTTTAACCGTACGTATGGATGCTGACCACGTGATCTACGCTGAAAAGCGCAGAGCAAAAACATCAGCAAATTAATTATTAACCCCTTTAAATTACTGAGATGTCAAACGATATTAGATACCTAACCCCGATTAATATAGATATTAAGAAGAATAAATACTGTCGATTCAAAAAATCAGGCATTAAATTCCTTGATTACAAAGACGAAAACTATTTGTTGAAGTTGGTAAACGAACAAGGAAAAATTCTTCCTCGTCGCATTACCGGTACTTCTGCGAAGTTCCAAGGACGCGTTAACAAGGCTATCAAACGTGCTCGTCACTTAGCACTTATGCCTTACGTAGGAGATATGTTGAAATAATCGATAAAAATTTGAATCATGGAAGTCATTCTATTAAAGAACGTAGATAAATTAGGTTACACCAATGAGGTGGTAACTGTAAAGCCGGGTTACGGAAGAAACTTTTTAATTCCTCAAGGATATGCTGTCCTTGCCACGGTAAGTGCCAAAAAAGCGCATGCAGAAGTAATGCGTCAAAAATCGCACAAAGAATCAAAAATGTTAGCTGAAGCGCAAGATTTAGCTGCTAAATTAGCCGAGGTAAGCGTTTCTATTGCTACCAAAGCTGGTGAAAACGGAAAGATTTATGGATCCATCAATACGATCCAATTAGCCGAAGCATTGAAAGCAGCAGGACACGACATCGATCGTAAGTCTTTAAAAATTAAAGATGAGCCCATCCGTGAAGTTGGAAGCTATGAAGCGGAAGCTAATATTTACAAAGGCGTAAAACAAATCATTAAATTTTCAGTAGTAGCTGAATAAGCTCAACCGAATTAAGTAACCCTGACCTCCGCGTCAGGGTTTTTTTTTCTTAAAACCAACCCTATGAAGCTATTTGCACTTTATATTCTCCTTGCGTTGAGCGCAGGAATATTTGCACAAAATGCCGTAACCGAAAAACGCGTTGAATTCGAATTAAAAGACGGCTTCAGCGGCGAACGTGTCTTTGAATTTAGTGCTAAAGGAATGCTTATCTTTTCTAAGCAAGATAAAGACGAGAATCAAATCAGTACATATCGCTTTGAAAAGTACAATACCGACTTGGTATCAACACACGAAGTAGGCTACACGATAGAGAACAAATTCTATGTAGATGAAATCTATCAAACAGGAAATTACGTGTATTTCTTCTTCAAAACTCGACGGACGGATTACCGGGTGGTTAAATATGATTTTATAAGCGAAACATTTAAAGAAGTTTCTGGCGAACTTCCAAACCGCAGTTTCATTAAATACACGGCATGTATGGATGATCGTGCAGTAATGGCAATCATTAATAAAAACTATAGCCTTTCCATCATATCTATTGATATGAATTCAGGTTCTGAGCAGACCACGCCAATTACAATCGAAGGATTTAAACCTAAAAAACTTAGCCTTTCCAACATGGAGACCATGCCGGAAAGCAAAAACATCTTACTTAGCATTAATGCCTATATCAGTAAAAAAAGGACTGAACTCTATGTAATTCGATTAGATGAACAGGGACAGGTTCAAGCAAGCACAGACATCAGCATCGGAACTGATAATAACTTAAGAAATGCCAGAGCCTATGACATAGGCAATAACGAGTATATTCTTTCTGGAACCTATTCTGTTCCAAACTCCGGTGGATCCAACGGATTTTTCATATCTCGCTTAGCTCAAGGGCAATTGGAGCCAATAAAATTTTACAATTTCACGGAGCTCAAGAACTTCCTTAGCTACCTCCCTGCAAATCAGCAACGTAAAATTGAAAAGAAAAAGCAGCGCAAAGAAAAAAATGGACAAGAATTGAATATTTCCTATAATATTACTGCCCACAGTCCAATCAAAGTGAACGAAGACTTTATCTACATCGGCGAGGCTTATTATGCAACCTATAGAACAGAAGCCCGCACATCAACCTCTTATGTAAACGGAAAAGCAGTAACCACCACTACGTATGTGCAAGTGTTTGATGGGTATCAATATACCCATGCGTTCATTGCGAAATTCGACAAAAACGGGAACCTGATTTGGGACCAAACTTTTCCCATGTGGTTAGCTCAGAAACCGATGACTGTTCGACGGTTTATCCACGTTGCCGACCAACAACAAAACAATTTGAAATTAGTGTATGCCAACAGCAATCGGATTACGAGTAAAGTATTTGATTTTGATGGAAATGTGTTGAGCGATAAACAATCTGAACCCATAGAAACTAATTCAGAAAACGACAAGACGCGCTTAAGTTATGCCGAAATTATCCATTGGTATGATAACTACTTCTTGTCTTATGGGATACAGCGTATCATTAACCGTAAGGATAAAGACGTTGATCGCAAGCGGACTGTATTCTTCTTTAATAAGATTAAACTGGACTAATTCAGTTCATTTAATGCACGTGCGCCAAAGGCATCGTTATGCCATGCCTTTGTGATTTTTCCATGTTCTATCAACACGTAGGTAGGAAAACTTCCTTCGGTAATCGGCAAAACTTCGGAAAGATTTGCTTTTAATTGGCAGTTTATTTGATTTCCAACTAAGGCTTGATACGTGTTTAAATCGGAGGAATCAGAACCCAATATCCAATATTCAATGGGTAGCTTGGCATACGGTTTAATCCCTTTCATGAGCTGGGTAGATTCGGAGCAATACTTACACCCAGGCAACGCGATGACCACTAATTTCTTTGATTGGCTAAGACGCATGGACGTTTTAGGCGTGTAACTGAGATCCACCAAATCTCCTTGATAAATTGGATTAATGGCAAAATAAATGAGCACAGGCTGAATGAAGGTTCCAATAAACAACAACGCGAGCAACCAACGTTTAGAAGTTTTAGCGTTAACCCGACGGTAAATAAACCTCGCTAAAAACCAACCAAGAATACAAATGATGATATAGGGTATAAATTTAGCGGCGGTAAAAGAAAAACCAAGGCTCAAAAAAAATGTTTCAATACTATTCATAATAAAAAAGGGGGACGAATCCCCCTGAGTTGTTTAATAAGTTCTTGCTTATTGAATTTCGCAATTGGTAGATAAGGTACCTACTGTCGCGTCATTTGCATCACATGCTGTAGTAACATCGTTCTTTTTACCAGTAATGGTAGAACTTGTAGAACCTACCTCAATACCTGCATCGGTAACTGTACACTTACATGTGTAATCTTTGGAACAAGACGCCATCGTAAAAAGCGCCACTCCTAAAACGATCATTAACTTTTTCATAATTCTAAAATTTTAAGTTATTCAAAGCTATTAAAAAAATCAATGTTGCCCGGTTTTTTTTTCCATTTTTTGATAGTAAACATACCAAGCAATCGTTGCTGAGGGTACAACATCCGTAAAGGGCAGTAATTCCTCCAGAAACGTAAAACTCGCCCAGGACAATTTTCTCCCAAACATATAATATACCAATACAGCAGAAATTGGAGCCCACACCGCATCAAACAATTCAGCTGCTCCAGGAATCAGGTAAGAAAGCATACCCATCAAATCTATTAAAATCGAAGCAAGCAATTTCAAATTTTTAATTTCTTCGTATTTTTTTGAATGATGAACGGGATGTGACATACGTTATAATTTATTAATGTGTTGGTACTGCTCGCGTTGAGCCAAAATCGCTTGTTTTACCTCATGAACGATTTCGAGTACGCCTTCATGCTGTACATTACGGGAATTACCTACGACTACATAGGCATCAAACGGCACAAGAAGCGTTTCGCCCTTAGGAAGTATTCTACCCATACCACTCATAAAAACAGGGATATAGGGAACTTGAGGCCTGCGGTGTAGGATAGCGCCAATGCCTTTCTGAAAGTCTTGTATTTCTTCTGGTTCACCACGAGAACCTTCAGGAAACAAGATTAAGGAATGTCCTTTGTCTATGAATTGTATTAATTGATCCGTTGGACTTAAATCTCCTGCTTCACGTGTTCGTTTGATTAAAATCGCATTAAGCACCCAACGAGAAATAAACCGCTTAAGCCAAGACCCACCAAAATAGTCTGCGGCGGCAACCGGGTGGGTTCGAAGCAACTGATTAAAAGGTAAAGCAGCCATTAATGACATAGTATCCAAGTGACTGTTGTGATTCGATACGATAATTACGGGCCCAGATTGACCAAGGTTTTCTGAATTCACAAGCTTAACTCCCACGAAAATGCCTAAAAAGGGACGCATAAGCAACTTGTAATAAAAAACCATCAACAACCATTTCATTAGGCATAGTATAAATTATACACAAAATAGAAAAAGGAAGGTGCTGCAATGGCAAGGGAATCAATTCGATCTAATATGCCTCCATGGCCCGGAATTAAGTTACCGGTGTCCTTTAAGCCGATATCGCGCTTAATGGCCGAAACAATAACATCCCCAATAAATCCTCCAAAAGCAATTAGTGCCCCAGCAAATAGGGATTCAATGGCTGTAAATGGGGTTAAAAATCGAATAAAATATGCAACAACAATAGTTGTAATAAAGCCACCAATGAAGCCTTCCCATGTTTTATTGGGGCTAATTTTCTCAATAATCTTATTCTTACCTAATAATTTACCCCATGTAAACTGAAACACGTCATTCATTTCCGTTAAAAACACAACAAAAAGTAATAATCCCCTTCCTCCCGCATTGAACCCATGTAATTCAGGGAGAGACAATAAGTAAGCTAAATGGCTAATGGAAAACACGGTAAACATCAGCTGTACCGGTAAAACACTCATAGATCGGCCGATTTCCACCGTAAAGCCTCGGATGACCAAAACAAACGGAATCCAAATAAACATAATCACCGGAATAAAAATGATGAATAAGTTGAAATAGCCCATATAGGCTAAGAAATACTGAACTGGGATTGCAAGATAACACCAGATAATTACGCGTCGATCTTCCGGTCGAACGTTTTTACTTATGCTGGCTAATTCTCGTAATGCGACAAAAGACAATAAGGCAAAAGCCACAAAGGAAATACTTGGATGAAGTACGGTGGCTAAGATAAAAACGGATGCCATGATCCACCATGATTTCGTGCGCTGTTGCAATTCGCGAACCTTATCCCCAGGATAGATTCTTCCCATGATAAAAAACAATACCGTAGCGAAAATTAGAATACCGAGAATGACCAAGATAATGGAAAGCACCTCTTTATTTTCAGTAAATCGATTCGAAAGAAAATAATTCATGCGTTTATTGAGTTTTTAATTCTAAGCACGGTGCTGACCAACATCGCAAGTATAACAAGAATAATCAAATAATAAATCCAAGGAAAAACCATTGGAAAGCAGAGAATAACGAGACACAATAAGCCAAAAAATAACGCTCTATCACTTTTCCCCATCGGACCGTCATACCTCCGTGTTCCCCCCATCGCCTTACTTAATATGCCAACAAATTCATTAATGATCATCAAAGCAATAAAAAACACGAGTACATGCGGATGCTTATCCATTCCAAACTTAAGCAATAAAGGGTAAAAGATTGCCAAATCTGCCAAAACATCCCCAAGTTCATTGAGCACTTCCCCGAGCGGTGATTGTTGATTATATGCCCGTGCCATCATTCCATCGATGGCGTTCAATGCCATGCGGATAAATAAATACACAGGGACCACCACTAAATAAACCCACCCTTCATTCAAATAGACATAAACCCCAGTTAAGATGGAACCGAACAATGCCAAAAGCGTGACATGATTGGGTGTGAATTTCTTTCGATGCAAAAACTCCATCACCGGTTTTATCAGATGTTGGAACTTAGGTTTTATGTTGTAAACCGAAATCATCGCTTTTTTAGTTTTTTGAATGGATTTTGAGCCGGGGCATTTCGCTTAAGCCCTTCCGAAAAATGACCATGTGTTATAAAAAAGAACACTTCCTTTCCAAATTCTTGTGGTTTGGTATACATCTGATCGTGATTTAATGGAATATAGGCAAAGTCATCATACTGCTGTTGGAATGACTCCACATCCCAACGCAAAGGCCCGAGTGCTAAGGCTGTTTTTTGGTGTCGCCGTACTACATTGGTTGCGTAAGTTTCAATGAAAATACCCATGTTGATCGAGGTATCTACTAAGCTTGTATATGGGGTTTTAATAAAGTCTTTCGTTATTTCTCCAAACAATATCGCATTAACAAGCTTCAAATCCTCGATTAATATCGTGGGCGCACGTTCCTGCAAGGGACTGCGGTCGTAGATAATGGTCTTAATATTGCGCTTTCCGTGTTGAATAATCCATGGATTTAAGGTCCAAGAACCAACAATGTAGGCCATCACATGTAACTCATCGTATTGAGACAATTCATGGGTTTGATAATAGTGTTCTAAATTCTCTGAACTTTTTTTAATCGATTTTCTAGAAATATATGAGGCCACATACACGGGCATTTCCGCATGTTTAAAATAACGTTTCAAGGCTCCAGTTCCGTTGATTCTTGAACCGAATCCGGGCAAAATTAACAATGCTTTTTTTTGTGGAATGGAATCTTGCCCCCAAATCAGCGAATGGCAACTCAAAACAATACTCAATATCCAAAGCATCAATTTCATTCAAGAGCAAATAAACGCATAATATTAGAGCCAGGTCCTTAATCTTTAAATTTAGCAATTCAAACAATCCGATGTTGAGTAATCCGCAAGTGGTGATGTGTTATATTAAAACAAGTTGTTATTTTTGTCTAAACTCACAAACATGTCATACCAATTACTAAAAGGAAAAAAGGGAATTATATTCGGTGCGTTGAACGACCAATCCATTGCATGGAAAGTTGCGGAACGAGCACATGAGGAAGGCGCAGAATTCGTACTTACAAACGCTCCGATTGCGATGCGTATGGGCGAAATAAATGGCCTGGCAGAAAAAACTGGAAGTAAAATTATTCCTGCAGATGCCACGAACATCGAAGACTTAGAAAATCTAGTGACGCAATCCATGGAGATTCTTGGCGGAAAGATTGATTTTGTTTTGCACTCAATCGGAATGTCACCCAACGTCAGAAAAGGAAAACATTATACAGCGAACAACTACCCATATTATCAGCAAACGATGGATGTTTCGGCGATGTCTTTACACAAGACCTTGGCCACCTTATACAAACATGACGCGATGAATGAATGGGGTTCTGTTGTGGCACTTACGTACATTGCAGCACAGCGTATTTTCCCAGATTACAACGACATGGCAGATGCGAAGTCCTTACTGGAATCAATCGCTCGTTCGTTTGGATACCATTATGGGATTGCTAAAAAAGTTCGTGTAAACACCATTTCTCAATCACCTACGGTAACCACTGCCGGACAAGGAATCAAAGGATTCAGTGAATTCATAAACTTCTCCGAACAAATGTCACCGCTTGGAAATGCACCGGCCGTAGCGTGTGCTGATTATTGCGTATCGATGTTCTCGGATTTAACGCGATATGTAACGATGCAGAATTTATTCCATGATGGCGGGTTCTCGAATACGGGAGTAACACAACAAGTAATTGAACGGTTCGGCAACTAAAAGAAGGATTTATAGTACAAAAAAAGGGGGCGCTTGCCCCCTTTTTTTGTTTAACCACTTTACTTCTTATCAAACATCTTCGTGAAATCTAAGTTGTAGCCCATACTTATCCACAACGCATGATTACGCTCCATATCCATAGCATTGGGTTTTATTACAAATTGATTTAAATAGCCTACTTGAATATTGGTTTGGGCATTAAATCGCCACCCTAGCGCAGTAATGAACCGATTTTGATCGATTGGATTCTTTGCAATTCCCTTACCAAATCCAACAAATAACTCATTATTCACATTAAGAAACAAGGTATTATCCCCCATTTCTTTTCTCGTTAGTGGCACCATAATCATGGCCCTGTAACGAATTCTATTCCGATAAACTGGATCTACTTGAACAATGTCATTCGTAGCATTTTTAGCATACTGATCCAACAATCGTTGTTCTAACCGATACCGATGCTGAATCTCAAATCGTCCAACTTTATCGTTAAGATTCAGCTGTTCAAAAAATCGATGTTCATCAAATTCATGCAGTACGGGTTGACTTCCATAAGGAAACGTTTTAATCCAAGCATATCCACCCATTACTGAACCCTTGGGATTAATTTCATACTCAAGACCTAACCTCAACAAGGATTGTTGCCATTGTTTGAACCCTTCCGCTCTACGCCATTGGTATTCGGTCATGAATTTCACCTTGTCGGTGATTTTATGCGTTCCAATGTAAAGTGCCCATCCAAGGCGGTGATCATTAATGTTTTTTTGGGCGATGCCTATCAATGGTAAAATAAAAATAAAACTCGATAGAAATTTCAGCATACAACAAAGGTAAAATGAATAAAGGTTTCGGGTGGTAAATTATTAAATTTAGTGCACTTGAGTTATCTTTGTTTATGCAAATGACTCACGATACAAAAGCTTCCACCTACATTTCGTTAGAAGAAACCTATGGCGCACACAATTATCACCCACTTCCTGTGGTACTTGAACGCGGAGAAGGGGTTCACGTGTGGGATGTTGACGGGAAAAAATATTACGACTTTTTATCAGCCTATTCGGCTGTGAATCAAGGACATTGTCATCCAAAAATCATTAATGCATTAATTACTCAAGCAAAGACCTTAACCCTAACCTCGCGTGCTTTTCACAATAATATATTGGGCCCTTTTGAAGAATTTTTAAACGCAACCTTTGGTTTTGACAAATTCCTTCCCATGAATACGGGTGCAGAGGCGGTAGAAACAGCTATTAAATTGGCTAGAAAATGGGCCTATGAAGTTAAGGGAATCACAGAGAATCATGGAAATATTATAGTTTGTGATGGAAATTTCCACGGAAGAACAACGACCATCATTTCCTTCTCCTCTGACCCCGATTCCAAAGATAAGTTTGGTCCGCACACCCCTGGATTCATTAGTATTCCGTACAATGATATAGAAGCTGCAACGAAGGCTCTTAGCGCACCGAACACCATCGGAATTTTAGTAGAGCCTATACAAGGCGAGGCTGGTGTGGTAGTACCTGACGCTGATTTTTTACAAGCCATTCGAACCCATTGTACCGAAACAAATACCTTGTTTATTGCGGATGAAATCCAAACCGGATTGGCACGTACGGGAAGCATGCTTGCCGTATGCGGTAACTGTTCGTGCACAGACCGTTGTGAGCGACAAGAGACTTACCAGCGACCGGACATACTGATTCTAGGTAAAGCATTGGGTGGAGGGGTTTATCCCGTTTCTGGCGTATTTGCTGACAATTCCATTATGGATGTAATAAAGCCTGGTCAACACGGGTCAACGTTTGGAGGAAATCCCTTAGCCGCAGCGGTAGCCACAGAAGCGCTGAATGTGTTGATGGATGAGCACCTGATGCAGCATGCGCGACGAATGGGGGAGAAATTCCGACATGCCATGCAGGATCTCGTAAATCAACAGAAAATTTTCACCTTAGTTCGTGGTAAAGGATTGCTGAATGCGGTTGTTATAAACGATTCTCCAGAGAGCGATACGGCTTGGAACTTTTGTATGAAACTGGCAGAATTCGGTTTACTCGCTAAACCTACCCATGGAAATATCATTCGCTTTGCCCCACCTTTGGTGATCTCTGAAACAGAGATGGATGAATGCATAGCGATCATTACAAAAACATTTATTCACTTTAACGCATAAGCTTTGGTACAGAAAATTAAATTTGGGACAGACGGTTGGCGTGCCATTATAGCACAAGATTTTACCGTTGAAAACGTAGCGCGCGTAACCGAAGCAACGGGGATTTGGCTCAAAAATCATTTTGAAAATCCTTCCGTAGTTATCGGACATGATTGCCGGTTTGCCGGTGAATTATTCATGCATACAGCGGCGGCAGTATTGGTTCAACAAGGAATCAAGGTGTATATCGCACAGGGATTTGTTTCTACGCCCATGATTTCCTTGGGTGCACAGAAACACGGATGTGAAATTGGAATTATCCTTACCGCAAGCCATAACCCTCCATCTTACAATGGATTTAAATTAAAGGCAAAATTTGGTGGACCGCTACAACCTGAAAAAATCAATGAGATTGAAGCAATCATCCCCGATGTTTGCAGCGTGGACTACGCAAGTTTTTCCGTTGATAACGCGTTAAAATCAGGTCTGATTGACGTGCTTCCCTTGGAAAAAGAATACATTGATCACGTAAAAGCAAGCTTCGATTTACCTGCAATACAGGCTTCCGGTTTACGCTTGATGTATGACGCGATGTACGGTGCCGGTCAACGAGTTATTCCACAGGTACTTCCATCCACTACCTTAATGCACTGCGAGCCCAATCCTTCGTTTATGGGGCAAGCACCAGAACCGATCGGAAAGAATCTGCAAGAACTTGCGCAGTACATTAAAACACATCAAAATATCGATTGTGCATTAGCTACGGATGGTGATGCTGACCGCATTGGATTGTATGATAGTCACGGTGAATTCATAGACTCTCATCACATAATCTTATTGTTGATTCATTACCTGGTGAAATACAAAGGAATGAGCGGAAAGGTTGCTATTGCTTTTAGTGTAACTCCACGTGTTTACACGATGTGTGAACACTACGGATTAGCGCACACCACCACAAAAATCGGGTTCAAGGACATCGCAGCCATCATGGTGAAAGAAGACGTACTTATTGGCGGTGAAGAATCTGGAGGTATTGCGGTGAAAGGTCATATCCCTGAGCGCGACGGCATTTGGATGGGACTTATTCTATGGGAATTCATGGCTAAATCGGGTAAAACCCTTGATGAATTAATCGAGGAAGTTTATGAGATCGTAGGACCCTTTAAATTCGAGCGAAACGACCTACACATTACCGAAGAATTAAAGCAAAAAATCATCAAAAATTGTCAAGAAAACACCTATAAATCCTTTGGGAAATATACTGTGCGTGAGGTAAAAACCACCGATGGATTCAAATATTTCTTTGATGATGACCGCTGGGTAATGATTCGTCCTTCGGGTACGGAACCTGTACTAAGAACTTATGCTGAAGCGCCAACCTTGGCAGAAGTACGCGAAATTCTAAAGGCTACGGAAGCGGAGATTTGCGGGTAATTTTTATAATATCTTAATACCTTAGTAGATATCGGGACGCTTGGATAAATAAATGTCTAAATTTTTCAGGGACTAGATGTCACCCCGCTTGATCTCCCCTTAAGGGGAGAAATTGCCTATTATTTCAACATCATAAAGTCCTCTAGTCTAAACATCTAATAAGTCTTAATGTCCTAGCGTCTCGATGTCCTGACTTCTACCCCAAGGCCACATCTAAGATCATCATCACCACAAAGCCCCCGATAAAACCTAGCACCGCTACGTCGGTGTATTTGTCACGTTGTGTTTCAGGAATCACCTCTTCTACTACCACAAAAATCATAGCCCCTGCGGCAAACGCGAGTGCGAAGGGTAAGATTGGTTGAATATAAATTACAGCGAGTGCCCCAATAACCCCTGCGATTGGTTCAACAATAGCAGAAAGTTGTCCATACCAAAAGGATTTAAACCGGCTTGCACCTGCCCTACGCAAGGGCATGGCTACCGCAAATCCTTCCGGAAAATTCTGAATGGCAATCCCTATTGCTAAGGCTACTGCTCCGCCAATTGTTGCGCCACCTAGTCCATTGGCAGCGGCACCAAACAAGACCCCAATGGCCAGGCCCTCCGGTATATTATGAAGGGTAATTGCCAAAACCAATAAGGTAGTTTTATGGAGTTGTGTTTTAACGCCTTCTGATTCATCCTCATTAAAATTGAGGTGAAGGTGTGGCATTTTTTTATCTAAAAAATACAAGAATAAGGCGCCTGTAAGAAAGCCAACGGCGGCTGGCATCCATGGCATGGACGGATATAACTTCTCGGACATTTCAATCGAGGGGTTCAACAAGGACCAAAAACTCGCTGCCACCATAACCCCACCTGTGAATCCAAGCATGGCATCCAAAACACCGCGATGCATCGTTTTAAAAAGAAACACCAAGGACGCACCCGCTGCCGTAACTAACCACGTAAAAACAGTTGCAATCAAAGCTGCCCACACCGGGTGAATGTGTTTGAAAAAATCAATTAGTGAATTCATACGTTCCAAATGTAAGAACATTTGTATAACCAAAGGAAGTTACTTATCTTTGATTCAAATAAATACTGCATGAAGCCGATTTTCCTTTTTCTATTATTAGCTGTTGGTTTTTTCATGAACAGCTGCAACAAACAAGATGATACCATTCTTCGCGTATATGTTGGGTACAAAGGTCAACCTAAAATAAGCGCCAAAGTGGTTATTGATGGGGTAACGCAAGCTTCACAACAAATCCCCTTCGTGATGACCGAATTTACCGATGTGAACGGTTTAGCTGAATTTAACCTTGGTGAATACATTAAGCCTGGGTCCTACGGTGGGAGCACTGTAGATTGTACGGTTTACTTGATAAAAACATCGCCATCCAGTGATACCATAAAAACTATTTTTGTGGAGGGATTCAAAACCACAAAGCAGCAGTTTTTATTCAATTAATCTAGATTCACCGCACTCAATCCTAATAGGTTCAAGGGAAATCTTACCTTTGCATTCATTTTAAGGCTATGGCAAAAAACGCAACAACGCGACAAGAAGACTACTCTAAGTGGTATAATGATTTAGTATACAGTGCCGATTTAGCAGAACACTCCGATGTAAAAGGCTGCATGATTATTAAACCTTATGGGTATGCCATTTGGGAAAATATGCGCGATATTTTGGATCGTATGTTTAAAGAAACCGGGCATTCTAATGCGTATTTCCCCTTGTTAATTCCTAAGTCTTATTTAAGTAAAGAAGCGAGCCACGTGGAGGGATTCGCCAAAGAATGCGCAGTGGTGACGCATTATCGCTTGAAAATGTCTGATGATGGAAAAACCGTCATTGTTGACCCAGACGCAAAATTACAGGAGGAATTAATCATTCGACCAACCTCTGAAACCATCATATGGAATTCTTACAAAAACTGGATTCAATCGTACCGAGATTTACCCATTTTAATTAACCAATGGGCTAATGTGGTGCGTTGGGAAATGCGTACCCGCTTATTCCTTCGAACCGCTGAATTCTTATGGCAAGAAGGCCACACTGCCCACGCCACACGCGAAGAAGCCCTTGAAGAGACCAATCAAATGCTTCGAGTTTATGCCACTTTCGCAGAAGAATTCATGGCGATGCCGGTGATTATGGGCCGAAAAACAGCCAGTGAACGATTTGCAGGCGCAGAAGATACCCTTTGTATTGAATCCATGATGCAGGACGGAAAAGCCTTACAAGCAGGAACCTCGCATTTTTTAGGTCAGAATTTCGCGAAAGCGTTTGACGTGAAGTTTGCTGATAAATTAGGAAAACTAGACTACGTTTGGGCGACTTCCTGGGGGGTGAGTACCCGATTAATGGGAGCATTGATTATGACACATTCCGACGATGAAGGCTTGGTATTACCTCCAAAACTAGCCCCAATACACGTAGTTGCGATTCCGATATACAAGACAGAAGAGGAACTTCGCCTCATTGAAGAAAACTTTAAGTCCATCGGGAATGCATTAAAATCCCTAGGGATTCGATTCAAGTTTGATGGGGACGACAATAAACGTCCGGGTTGGAAATTCAATGAATACGAAGTAAAAGGAGTTCCCATTCGATTGGCCATGGGCCCAAGGGATTTAGAAAACGGACAGGTTGAAATTGCACGCAGAGATACCAAAGAAAAATCAACGATTGCTTTGGATGGTGTGGTAGCACATATAACTGCATTACTTGATGAAATCCAAGCCAATTTACTGGAACGTTCTAAAAAACATCGTGAAGCGAATACCTTTAGTGTAGACACCTATGAAGAATTTAAGCAACGCATTGACGGGGGCGGATTTTTCTTAGCGCATTGGGATGGAACGGCGGAAACAGAAGAGTTAATTAAAAACGAAACAAAAGCAAGCATTCGTTGCATTCCCCTTGATGGACCAAGCGAAGCAGGAACCTGCATGGTTACCGGTAAGCCCTCTGCACAGCGTGTAATATTTGCCAAAGCATACTAGGTATTGCGATCCTTTCATTTTAAGTATTTTAGTATACTTCACAACGAACATTCCCTTCCCGTTGGAACGGACGCTATGATGCTCGGTACGCTTGCGCAGCATGAATCCCCAAAACGAATTTTAGATGCCGGCGCTGGATGTGGCGTTCTTGGACTTATGATGGCTCAACGCTATCCCAAGGCCCAGATTACGTGCATGGAAGTAGATGAAAAAGCGGCCGATGAATGTTCTAACAACGTAGAATCCAGTCCGTTTCGTGAACGGATCCATGTAATCCAAGGCGATTTATTAGCGCCTTTAACATCCCAGTTTGATCTAATTGTTAGTAACCCACCCTATTATTTTACGGACAACAGCTCCTCTCCTGGTAATAACTTACAAAAACATAGCACTTCGGTAGAATTTTCAGCATGGATTCGCGCCTGCTATTCGCTTCTATCAACTCATGGGACCTATTGGATGATTTACCCGAGTAATCAGGAACACGTAATTGAAGGGCTTACACGTGCGAATAATTTCCATGAATCAATGAAACATGTGCTATTGAATCAACATCAACAGGCCGTTCGGATAATTAGCGCTTATACGAAGCATGCAAGCCCAAGAACTGAAGCGAATTTTTCGCTAAGAAATCAAGACGGAACGTATAGCGACTCCTATCTTGAATTAACCAAAGAATTTCATTCAAAAACTCCTATAAGGTAACATAGGTTACGGAAAGTAGTATTTCGAATGTGTACCTTCGCAGAAATTATTGATCATGAAAAAAGGATCCAAACTCTACAGCATTATTACTATGACCTGTCCGCAATGTCAGGAATCTCCTATGATGGTTGGAAATCCTTACCGATTTTCCACGATGGGAGAAGTGAAAAACAAATGTGAAGTCTGTGGATTAGACCTTAAGCCAGAACCCGGATTTTACTATGGTGCCATGTATGTGTCATATGGCCTTAGTGTGGCTATTTTTGTAAGCATTTGGGCATCCTGTAATTGGTTTTTTAATAACGTTGGCGTTTGGACGCAAATCAGCTTGATTTTTATTGCGCTCATTGGATTAGGCCCATATTTATATGCACTTTCTAAAGTAATTTGGGCAAATATTTTCTTTAGTTATAAAGCCAATGCAACCGCTAGTAGATAAAAAACAACTGCTCCACGATACCATCGGGTATATTTTGGAAGAGGAGTCATACAAATTCGACGAAATCGAATTATTCTGAAAGAAATCTAGTCGGTACGTTGTAATTTGAATTCCGAAGATTTATGAAAGATAATCTTTGGATAATCTTGTTCTGCCATCGATAACAAGAAGGGAGTTTCAGCTAAGAAAACCCAGTTTTCATCTTTATCAATCGCCATGTGGTTAGATTTTGCTCGCTTAAAGCGCTCGATTTCGGCATCATCATCAGCGGTTAACCAACATGCTTTAAAATAATTCCTAGGTACAAAGCGACAATTTGCACCGTATTCATGAATCAGTCGGTAATTAATTACCTCAAACTGCAGCTGACCAACTGTACCTACAATTTTACGATTCCCGGGTTGCTGGATAAACAACTGTGCAACCCCTTCATCAATGAGTTGTCGAACCCCTTTATCCAATTGCTTAGATTTTAAAGGGTCCAAATTCTCCAATTCTTGAAAGATTTCTGGTGAAAAACTTGGGATTCCTTGGTACATCATTTTTTCACCTTCGGATAGGGTATCTCCTATTTTAAAATTCCCGGAATCGTAAAGGCCCACTACATCCCCAGGAAACGCCTCATCAATCACACTTTTATCTTGAGCCATAAAGGAAGTTGGGTTTGGAAACTTCATTTTTTTATCAGAACGCACATGATAATAAAACTGATTGCGTTCAAATCTACCGGATACTATCCGCAAAAACGCGATACGGTCGCGGTGTTTTGGGTCAAGGTTTGCGTGAATCTTAAAAACAAACCCACTGAACTTTTCTTCTGACGGTTCTATAAAACGCGTATCCGTTTCTCTTCCACGCGGTGAGGGAGAAATCTCGCAGAAGGTATCCAACAATTCTTTTACACCAAAGTTATTTACTGCGGAGCCAAAAAATACAGGAGCCACATCCCCCGCTAAGTATGAATTCCTATCAAATCCATCATACACACCCTCCACCATAGCCAACTCCTCGCGCAATTCTGCGGCAGGTTGTTCACCAATAATTTCGTCTAACGCCGCATTGTTAATGTCCTCAAAAGAAACCACTTCTTCGGATATCTTAGTTTTATTCGCAGCAAAAAGATTCAAGCCCTTTTGATAGATGTTGTACACCCCTTGAAATCGATCTCCCATACCAATAGGCCACGTTAGCGGACACACCCGAATATCTAGGGTTTTTTCTAATTCATCGAGCAAATCAAAGGCTTCCTTCCCGTCGCGGTCAAGTTTATTAATAAAAATAATGACGGGGGTCTTTCGCATGCGACACACTTCCATTAAACGTTTTGTCTGCTCCTCTACCCCGTTTGCGCAATCGATCACCAGAATCACCGAATCCACTGCAGTTAAGGTTCTAAAGGTATCCTCCGCAAAATCTTTATGTCCGGGAGTATCAAGAATATTAATTTGCTTTCCGTGGTATTGAAACGCCATCACTGAGGTCGCCACAGAAATTCCACGCTGCTTTTCAATTTCCATAAAATCCGAGGTAGCCGATTTTTTGATTTTATTGTTTTTTACAGCTCCAGCAGTTTGAATCGCTCCACCAAAAAGTAACAACTTTTCAGTCAGCGTTGTCTTACCAGCATCGGGATGCGAAATGATCCCAAAAGTTCTGCGTTTTTCGGTAGCTTCTAGATTTTTCATGGAAATGAAAAAGACCACACAAGGTGGTCTTTAAAGAGTTATTTAATTCGAATTAGTAAATCTCATTCGCAGCAAAATGAAACGCTCCTTCAATTGCAGCATTTTCATCTGAATCTGAACCATGAACAGCATTTCTACCTTTACTTTCCGCATATGCTTTACGGATGGTGCCTTCTGCTGCCTCCGCTGGATCTGTAGCACCAATTAGTTTACGGAACGAAGCAACCGCATCTTCCTTTTCAAGAATTGCAGCGATGATTGGTCCAGAAGTCATATATTCTACCAGTTCGCCATAGAATGGACGCTCGTTGTGTACCTCATAAAATTTACTGGCTTGCTCCGTAGTTAAACGCGTATATTTCATCGCTTTAATCGTAAAACCATCTTGAATAATCATGTCGATAATTTTGCCCATCAGACCATTTTCGATTGCATCAGGTTTGAGCATTGTAAAAGTTCTATTCGTTGCCATTTTATTTGTAATTTGGATGCAAAGATAGGCATTACTTTTCAGTAAGGAAAATCTAAAAAACTATTTAAATCGATGGTATGATACGGTATATTTTCGGCTTGGCACTTTTATTAGTTACGGCTTGCACGGGCAACCATAAAAATGATTCAAGCAGCAAGAACCACGTAGAACCTAAGGTGCAAAACACCCCAAAATCTCATGCAAGAATTGATTCAAGCATAGATAAAAAAGTGCTACCTACTCCCAATGTGAAACCTCTTAAAAAATCACCTAGAACCGTTGATGAAGCGGATGAGCGTCGCTCGCCTGCAACACGCGTTACTCCTGAAATCAACCGTTCGCCAGTAAACACTCCCTATGTCAATCCTAATTTTAACACTTGGGATGCGTATTTTGGTAGTGATCCCAAATGGGTGGCATTGTATCAAGAAAGCCTTACTCACTACCTACAAGGCTTGGTAAACAATCTTGAGCAAAACACTGCATTGCGAATGGAACGCAGCATGATTGTTTTCGTCTATGGAAAAAAAATGGAAGATGCATTTATGCTCACGCCTGAATTTGCCGAATATGCAAAAATACGCTTTGAAAAGTCAACGGAATTAGCAGCATTTGTCCGAACCTACCCTTCGCGTATTATTAAAGAGTAAGCGTTTTAGGCAAGGCCTTTTTTCTAGTGGCAAATTCTACAATAATACCAATCGTAGGCTGCACAATCCCTGAGGTATTTTCAATCAATTTGGTTTTGTAGCGTGTTGGGTCAAGCGGATCAACCACTGGTGCGCCAGAGGCATCTGTTTCTACCAATAAAATCGGAGCCACTTTGGTTTTGTATCCGTATAAATTCTGAATATCTAGATAGAAATTCATGTTGAATTTATCCAAAAATAATTTCTTGTCTAGGCGTACATTCAATTGGTGGAAACTCGCTTCGCGCTCTGTATTCAAGCGGCTGTAATCCAGTAAACCCACCCCATTAATATTCCAGTTTGAAATTAAACTTGAAGTTTCTATATCATATGGTGTATATGGAGAACCCCCAGAAAACAACCAACGCATACCGAGCTCCCAACCTTTCTTAAAGCGTTTTCCTCCCGTTAAAGAAACGATGTGACGGCTATCCCATGCGGTTGGAACATACTCATCATTTTTATTTTTAAACTCAGAAATCACGTAGGTATAGGCCACCACTGCATAAAACCCTTTATATAATTTTTGTTGGAAGAGGAATTCACCGCCGTAAGTTCTTCCTTGAGACATACTTTTTACCGCCTCATTTCCAACCACACCGAAATCTGACCCTTGGTTCGCAAGACAAATGGAATCTTTTAAACTGAACGGATATCGGTCATAATTTTTGTAGAATCCTTCCAATGTTAGCCTTGAACTTGCTTTGGTTCGGTACTCTGCGCCAACCACAAAATGATCCGCACGAATGTATTGAATGTCGTTTTGTTTATTAACCAAGTCCCCTAATGAATTTCTATAGCCTAGGATCGTGTACGCAGGAATCTGATGAAACCTAGAAACATTAGCATTCAAAGCCAAAGACTCGTTAATTCGAAAATTTAAGGAAAGCGATGGCGATAATTGATTTAAGGGATTTGCCATTGTTTTTGAATAGTTTGAACCATCCATGCGTAATCCAAACGATGCATTTAAGCGTTCTTTAAAAAACGACTGACTAAGCTGTGTAAAGAAGGCATATTTACTCAAAAATAAATCTGAAGTGTAGTCTATAACTACTGGAAAGCCTTGAATGGTAATGTTCGCGTACGTTTCATTTCGGTAACGGGCATATTCATACCCAAGCCCTACATTCCAACGAAAACCATTTTTACGGTAGGTATGTTCCATTCTAAGTTTATTCTCTGCTTCGAATGAGGCATAGTTTTGCAATAAATTAGCGGGTGTTTCTATGAGGTCCTTATATCGGTATGCTTTATTGCTGAGCATATTTCTAGAAACTACGATATTCTGAATTGACTGTTCCGAGAAATGCTGATAGTTTATTCCAACGGTATAATTCCATTGACTCTGCATCGGGATATTACCAAGAAGAAACTTATTGTATGCAATTTGTGCTGTGTCTGTCAGTCCATTATTGACATCGGCATTTAACGCAAATTGATCGATGGCCCCTAAGCCAATAAACGAAATTCGATTCTTCGCATTCAGGTCTACGTTGACTTTATATTGAAAATCGTTATACGTCGGTAAGATGGGTAATTTTAATGCCGCGAACAAGAATTGCAGGTAAGAACGACGAGCAGAAAAGATGAAATTTGCCTTTTTTCCGAGCGGACCATCTAAGGTTAGGGCGGCATCGCTGGAACCCAGTGCGAAATTGGTAATTAATCCATCCTCATTCCCATCCTTTTGTTTAAAGGCTAACACACTACTCAACCCGTTAGCGCGATTGGCAGGAAAAGCTCCAGAGTAAAAATCAACTTCATTGATGAAGTTCACATTGAGTAAACCCACAGGACCTCCACTGGATCCTTGCGTAGCGAAGTGATTTATGTTGGGTACTTCAATGCCATCAAGGTAAAATTTGTTTTCACCGGGAGAACCCCCACGAATAATAATGTCATTTCTAAACGTAGCCCGAGAAGCTACACCAGGAAGCGCAGCGATTACTTTACTCACATCCCTGTTTGCGCCGGGTAGACGTTCTATTTCTGTCGCATTCAAGGTTTTTAGTGAAACAGGGGATTCTGTATTTCGTTGAAATTTTGGTCCTTTTACCACAACCTCATCAGATTCTTTGCCCGAAACGATTTCTTCCATTGCAAAATCAAGCGTAATGGAGCGAGCATTTGTTACTGAAATTTCATTTTGAAATGAGGGTTTGTACCCGGTAGCTGTAGCTCTAAACGTATAAATCCCTGGAGGCAATTTAGTGAATTCAAACATCCCTTCGGCATCTGAAACGGTTCCTGTAGATAATTCTACCATTAAAATTTTCACCCCATCAAGGGCTTGATTATTCGTTAGATTTACAGTCTTACCTCGAACGATGCCATTCTGAGCAAGGGTTACTAAAGGGGAAAGAAATAATAAAATAAAAAGGCCTCGCATGCAGTTGATTTTCCTTTAAAACATACGAGGCCTGTAAAAGTTCGCTATTCGGTGTTATTCCTTCCCGAGCATTTCATTTTTCAAACTCTCTTGGGCAGGAGATGTACCCAACCAAATCGCAAAAAGAGCTTTTTTAAATTCTAATCCCGGAATGGTTCCTTTAAGATCGCCGTTTTTATAAATTTTAACGCCCTTCGACGGAACATAGTCAAAATAGATTTTGTCCCCTTCCTTAAACTCCTCGCTAAGACAAGTCATGAATTTTTTCTGTTCTTCTTGGGTCGCTTTTCCAGAACTTGCATTCTTAAATCCTTCGGTTACTGCCGTTTTGAATTTATCTCGAGTCACCATAGACGAAACGATTTTGATGTGAATCCCCATCTCTTCGTCTGCAGTAATAATTTTGGAGGCATCGGTTGACTTCTTTTTCAAATACAAGGCCGCTACGTACATGTCCATAAAGTACTTTTCCCGAACCCCAGCACCATTAATCACAACCTCTTCCTCATTGATGGTTGTTTCGGTGTAAAAAGTTACTCCGTGAAATTCTTTAGTTTTTTTGGTTTGTGACCAGCCTATTGAAACTACGCTAAGAACGGTCATAAGTAAAATAATTTTTTTCATGTGATTTATTTTTTTTCGAAACTACTAAAATATTTTAGATATCACGTTACGGACCATTTCCATGCCAAAGGGAGTCATGATGGATTCCGGGTGAAATTGCACCCCGTACTGTTTGGTCTCGTGATTTTCAATGGCCATGATTACACCCTCTTCATCCATCGCGGAAATGACGGATGGGTCGAGATCTGTCATTGCCCAACTGTGATACAGCCCCACCTCCGCTTGTTTCGGGAGCGCATGAAATAACCCTTCATGGTCTTGAATGTGAATCATTGTTGACATGCCATGCCGAATTGAACTTAAATTGTATAAGGTTCCCCCCAAATCCATTCCAAGACCTTGCATACCCAAACATACCCCGAAAACTGGAATCTGTCCTCTGCAATAAGTGATAATGGCTTGCATCGAACGCGTTTCTTGCGGTAAGCCAGGACCCGGAGATAGAACAATACCATTGAATTCCTTCAAAAACCCCAGGGCACTGACATCAATCTCGGAATCGGATTGCACGAATACATCGCAGCCGAGTGCTTCAAAATAATGCACCAAATTAAAAACAAAGGAATCGTAAAAATCTACTACAAGTACACGCATTTTATTCAATTGTTTTACTTTTACAAAGTTAGCTTCATAGGGCATCAAACGCGCAATTTTATGAAACAATCTGTAAATATACCTAATGCTCCGGCGCCAATCGGCCCGTATTCTCCTGCAATCATTGCGGGAAATCAATTGTTTGTAAGCGGGCAAATCCCCTTGAATCCGCATGAAGGAACCTTTAAGAACGGAACCATCGAGGAGGCAACGACCCAGGTAATGGAAAATCTTAAACACCTCGTGGAAGCCGCAGGATTCCAAATGACGGACATTGTAAAATGCAGTATATTCCTTAAAGATCTGACAAATTTTACAGCGGTAAATGAAATTTATTCCCGCTATTTTAAGGAAACTCCTCCTGCACGAGAAACCGTGGAAATCAATCGACTACCTATGGATGCTATCATAGAAATTTCTTGCATCGCGATAAAAGCGTGAATACTAACCAAGAAATAACATTAACAGTAATTATCGTTAATTACAACGTTGCTTATTTTTTGGAACAGTGTCTTCTTTCTGTCTACAATGCCAAAGGGATTGAAAAGGCGGAGGTCATGGTCATTGACAACAGAAGCAGTGACAGTTCAGTTGCGATGGTCCGTGAAAAATTTCCCAGTGTACACTTATTGGTCAATGAGGAAAATGTGGGGTTCTCCAAAGCGAACAACCAAGGAATTGTGCGAGCGCGGGGGGAATTTGTGGTGTTATTGAATCCGGATACCGTGGTGGAAGAAGAAACTTTTGAAAAGACGATAAATGCCTTTCGGAAAAATCCTGAAATTGGGGGCATTGGCGTGCGAATGGTAGACGGAAAAGGAATTTTTCTCCCGGAGTCGAAGCGGGGTTTACCCACTCCTATGGTTGCTTTTTATAAGGTCTTTGGCTTGGCCCGAATGTTTCCAAAATCTAGGCACTTTGGTCGCTACCACCTCAGTTATCTCAGTGAAAAAGAGAACCATGAAGTAGATGTATTAAGCGGTGCGTATATGGGGTTGAGGCGCAGTGTTTTAGATCAGATTGGATTACTCGATGAGGCGTTTTTCATGTATGGCGAGGACATTGACTTATCCTATCGCATACAACAAGGAGGATATAAAAACTTGTATCTAGCAGAAACCACCATCATTCACTACAAGGGAGAAAGCACCAAAAAAAGCTCGGTAAATTATGTGTTTGTGTTTTATCGCGCGATGATTATTTTTGCTCGGAAACATTTTTCCCAAAACTACGCCTTCCTTTTCTCGGTATTCATCCATATTGGTATCTATGTGCGGGCATCGATGTCTATTGGAAAACGAGTCGCTAGTAAAACCATGCCTCTGGTTTGGAATGGCGGAATCGGAATCCTTGGATTGTATGGTCTAGCAGAATTCTGGAAAACACACGACATTTCCTTTCCATCGATTGTTTATTACGCCATGATTCCCTCATATTGGGTTATTTGGTCGCTAACCAACTTGTTATCGGGAACATTCGACCCTCCGTTTAAACCCTCAAAATTATTAAAATCAACCTTGGTTGGTACGCTGCTGATCTTAATGGCCTATGCGCTACTTCCAAAGGAATTACAGTTTTCAAGGTTATTTATACTCATTGGCTCCCTGTGGTTTTTAGGGTGGAATTTTCTTGATCGCTTGATTCGCTATGTGCTCTTCAAACAATCCAGCGGGTGGAACCCTTCTCGAAAGAAACGATTTCTTATTGTTGGTGAAGAATCTGAATTTAAGCGCATTAAACGCCTGCTACTTCAACACATGAATGAGGTAGAATATATCCACGGGACGTGGATTCAGCAGCCGTATCCGGAGGCTAGATATACACTTAATGAATTCGAACACCGGACGAATTTAAATTTATACGACGAAATAATTTTTAGTGCGAAAGATTTAAGTGCACATCAAATAATTCATTGGATGACCTCGATTAAATCAGCGCACATAGATTTCAAAATTGCGCAACCGGATGCAGATTTCATCATCGGCAGTAACTCCATCGAAACTTCAGGAGAAACCTACAAGTTGAACATCAACAAACTGAGCAGGCCGGAGAACTTGCGTTCAAAGCGGTTTTTAGACATTACCATTGCGCTCACACTGCTGCTTTCTTCCCCGCTAATGGTATGGATTTATCGTGATAAAAGAGGAATCTTTGAGAACATTTTTAAGGTGATTGCGGGGAGTAAAACATGGGTTGGCTTTATTCCAACAAATACTACCTACAAAGACCCACAGCTCCCATCGTTAACACGGGGCGTATTAACTCCGAATCCTAACTTAGTGTATGAAGAACGAGTAATACACGACAAATTGAACCTGTTGTATGCGAGAGACTACAGTATTGTAACCGATATACGAATTATCCTTGGTTCCTTGAGAAAACTTGACCAACAAAGCTAAAAATACCCACGAATTTTAAACCCTTTTTCATACCTTTGCACCATCTTAGCAGACAAATATGGCAGAAATAGAGATTCGTTTACCCAAAATGGGGGAAAGTGTTACAGAAGCAACGATTACAAATTGGTTAAAAAATGTTGGAGATTCCGTAGCCATGGATGAAGCGCTTGTGGAAGTTGCAACCGACAAAGTAGATAATGAACTCCCTTCTGAAGCTGCAGGAATCTTGATCAAACAATTGTTTCAAAAGGATGAAGTTGCTCAAGTTGGGGATGTAATCGCCATTCTTTCTACCGACGGATCAGATAGCGCTGCACCGAAAGATAACACGCAAACCATTGAAAAAGAACCTGTTCATGCCAAGGAAACAGCGACTGTAAATACTCCGGTTGCAAGTGCTGTACCTACCACAGTGGTAAGTTCTTCCAATCGATTTTACTCACCACTCGTTAAGAGCATCGCATCACAGGAAAGCCTAAGTCAAGCAGAATTAGATAGCATTTTGGGTACGGGTTCCGAGGGAAGAGTAACAAAAAAAGATATTTTAGCACATATTTCAGGACGAAGTAATCAAGCAGCTGTAGTTGAAACGCCTGGTGTTGCAGCACCTAAGCCGATTGAACAAAAACCAGCACCTGTTCCTGTTCTAGCATCTGGAACGGATGAAATCATCGAAATGGATCGCATGCGAAAGCTGATTGCAGATCACATGGTGATGTCAAAGAATGTTTCCCCGCATGTCACTTCTTTTGTGGAGGCGGATGTAACCAACCTTGTACATTGGAGAAATAAGGTGAAGAAAGAATTTTCTGCTCGTGAAGGAGAGAATATTACCTTCACTCCTATTTTCATTGAAGCGGTTGTTCGAGCAATTCAGGATTTCCCCATGATAAATGTATCTGTTAACGGAACCACCATCATCAAGAAAAAAGACATCAATATCGGTATGGCTACCGCACTGCCTTCAGGAAATTTAATCGTCCCCGTGATTAAAAATGCCGATCGTTTGAATCTGGTTGGACTCACGAAAGCAGTCAATGAATTGGCCAATAATGCGCGAAATAATAAATTAAAGCCTGAAGATATACAAGGCGGCACCTACACCATTACAAATGTTGGTACCTTCGGAAATATAATGGGGACCCCAATTATTAACCAACCGCAAGTGGCTATTTTAGCCTTGGGGGCTATTCGTAAAGTTCCGGCCGTTATTGAAACCCCTGAAGGTGATTTTATTGGTATCCGTCAGAAAATGTATCTTTCCCACTCCTACGATCACCGCGTAGTTGATGGTGCCTTGGGCGGTCAATTCGTGCGACGTGTTGCAGATTACCTCGAACAATTTGATATTGATCGCAAATTTTAATTAAATTAATCCTCTCAAAACTACCGCTTTATGAAAAAATTAAGTATTATTTTTTCCATTCTTAGCCTTCAAGTATTCGCACAGATGAACGAGGTTGAAGTTAAAACCATGATAAAATCTACCGAAGAACCTCAGCTTGTTACAGAGTGTTCGCGATTTCTTCAAGAAAATTTTTATCATTATGCCGATTTAGTAACGGATAAGCTATTGACTTTTCAGCCAAAAAATGGCAATTACAATTACCGCAAAGGATTTATTCTTCTAGGAATGAATAAATCGCCTGAATTAGCGCTTAAGCACCTTGAATTAGCTTCAGCCAAAACAGAAATAAATTATGACATTTACTCCCCAAAAGAAACTAGCGCTCCGAAAGATGTGTTTTTCTACTTGGGAATATGCCATCACCGCATAGGGAATTTAGATAAAGCTTTAGGCTTTTACAATCAGTTTTTGTCAGAAACACAGAAAGGGTCCACATTAATCCCAATGGCTGAGATTCGAGTAAGTCAAATCAATACCGCCAAAAAATTAAGCAATTCCCCAGAAGCAGGCATCGCGTTGACTTCTGTCAATACGCCATACAATGAATCGGGAGCCTTCATTACTCCGGATGGAAAATCCTTACTGTTTTCCTCTGCGAAACCCTTGAGCGATAACGGCTCTGCTGCCTATGTAGAACCTATGTTTAATGTATTACCTGCAAATGTTTATCAAACCAGCATGGATCGACAAGGGAATTGGTCTGAGGTCTCTGGGTTTCCGGTCAATGAAGTAAAAATTGACGAACTCATCAGTGGAATCAGTTCAAATGAACGCGTACTCTACTACTCCAGTTGGAATAATCCGAATGTGTTCGTTACTGAATTAACGAACGGTATTTTTTCTCCCTCAAAACCGGTGAAACTGAGCGTGGATAACGGTAAAGAAAAATCTGCTCCGTTCAACATGCAGCTTAGCGTAAGCCAAGATGGTAAATATGCCTATTTCGTTTCCAATGCCATGAGCGGAAAAGGTGGCTGGGATCTTTTTGTTTGCGAGAAAAATGGCGAAACGTGGTCTGAAGTAAAAAACATGGCCATGATTAATTCAGAAGCGGATGAAATGGCTCCATTTATTTCTTTTGATGGAAAAACACTTTATTTTGCTTCGAACAATGCGCAAAGTATTGGCGGTTATGACATATTCAAATCTTCCAAAGATGAAAATGGCATGTGGTCAAAACCCACAAATCTAGGTACCGCAGTGAATTCATTCTCAGATGAGGTGTATTTTAGTGTTACTGGCGATGGAATTACTGGATACGTAAGTTCCAATCGTGTGAGCGCTATGGGTATGTATGATATCTACCAAGTGAGTCCAAACGAAACCCCTTCTTCCATTGCGATGCTTGACGGAAGAATCATCAATACGAAAAGAAATCCAATTCCTGAACAATCATATATTACCCTGAAATGCACCAATTGTGCAAATTCCACAGAAACCTTGCTTTCTCCAAGAATGCGCGATGGGGTATTTGTTGCTTCGTTAGAAAAATGTAAGGAATATGAACTCGCATATTACTATGGGCCGTTGACCAACAAGCCTTACACCAACCGATTCAGTACCACATGTGATGCATCGTTTGAAATCATTAATAAAAAAGTTCTGATCATTGATGAGGATTCTAAAATTATTCCTTTCCCTACCTATGAAATTAAAGGGGTTGTGGTGGACATACAAAGTGGGGCTCCAATTGCAAATGCCTCAGTTAATTTATCCATTGACGGGAAAACGGCCACGGCAATAAGTGGGGCGAATGGTATGTACCGAAGCGAACTGATCGCCTCCTACGAATATGAGTCGCACATTGCGGGAGAATTAAAGGCGGGTGCTGAAGGCTACTTAAATGCATCTTCCAACGTGAATACCGATTTATTGGAAGACTCCGTGGTTACCGTGAACTTCAAATTAGAGGCTACTCAAAAAGGATTCATAGGTCCGTACATGGTTAATTATCAATTTGACCGCTATTACCTCACTGATTTCTCGAAAAACAAATTGAAAGAGGTTATCAAGGTTATGAATGATAACCCAAGTTTGAATATTGAAATCCGTTCGCATACAGACAGCCGCGGACCAGCTATTTACAATCAGTGGCTTTCAGACATGCGCGCTAAAACGGCCATGAATTATATTAAATCTTTTGTTGTTAACCCTGAGCGTATTTCGGCGAAAGGATTTGGTGAAAGCGAATTACTAAAACCATGTGGAGACGGAGTTAGTTGTTCAGATGCCGATCATTTGGCTAACCGTCGTACAGAGTTCATTATCATGAAATAATGCGCTTATCGCTCTCTAAGCCCTTGTGTTTTTTCGACCTAGAAACGACAGGTACACAACTTACTAAGGACCGAATTGTGCAGCTAGCTGCCGTGACCTTATTTCCTGATGGAAGTCGCGAATCCCGTAATTATATCGTCAACCCTGAAATTCATATTCCTGAAGAGATTACTGCCATTCATGGAATTAGTAATGAGATGGTGCAAGATGCCCCTAAATTAGCCGAGGTTGCGGCTGAAATCATTGCCTTCATGGGTGATGCCGATTTAGCAGGCTATAATTCAAACAAATTCGATATTCCATTCATGGTAGAGGAATTTTATCGCGTTGGTCATCCCTTTCCAATGGAGGGTAGAAATTTTGTGGATGTACAGAATATATTCCATAAAATGGAACAGCGTACCCTATCCGCCGCCTATCAGTTTTACTGCGGTAAACCCATGGAGAATGCACACGACGCCTTGTACGACACAGAAGTAACCTTGGATGTATTTCTTGCGCAACTATCCCGTTACGAACAGCTTTCCCCCGAAGTACCCGCCCTCGCCGCATTTTCAAGCAACAGCCCCCTGGGCGCTGTAGATTTTGCAGGAAGGTTGGCCAAGAATCAAGCAGGTGAAATCATGTATAACTTTGGTAAGCACAAGGGGAAAACGATTGAAGCGGTCATGAAATTAGAACCCGGATATTACGGTTGGATGTTAGATGCGGATTTCCCATTTCAAACCAAAGATTGCTTGCGTGCAGAAGTGAACCGCTTGAAAGCGCTTAAAGAAAACACCAAGGAGGCTGGGTTTCAAGATAAACTCAACCAACTTTCCTCGAAATTCAATAAAAAATGAAAATCATTTGTATTGGACGAAACTATGCGGATCATGCGGCCGAGATGAACGCGGAAGTTCCCAGTGCCCCAGTATTCTTCATGAAACCAGATACCGCAGTCTTAAAAGATGATGTCTTTTATTTTCCTGGATTTACCAATGAAATCCATTATGAATGTGAATTAGTGGTGAAGATCGATCGTGTAGGCAAACACATCGACCAGGCTTTCGCGCACAAATACTATAGCAGTGTTGGCCTAGGAATTGATTTTACCGCCCGAGATCTGCAAGCTGAATGCAAGGCCAAAGGGCTGCCATGGGAAATTGCTAAAGCCTTTGACCAAAGCGCGGTGGTTTCATCCCAATGGATTCCAATCACCCCTGAAGCATTTGACACCTTATCGTTTGAGTTTCATCAAAATGGTCTACTCAAACAGCATGCGAATCCAACCATGATGTTATTTAACATCGACCAAATCATTGCGTACATCTCAAAATTCATCACGCTAAAAACCGGAGATTTAATCTTTACTGGAACCCCTGCAGGTGTTGGTCCGATTGCCATAGGCGATGAATTAGTAGGCACCTTGAATGGACAAGAAATGTATCGGATTTCGGTGAAGTAATTTCACATAAAATCCACTAAAGCTTCACGATTCTTCCCATCGGTTTTCCTTCATGATATAACAGGTAAATACCCTGTTTAACATCCGTTAAGGGTAAAGTGCAGTCCATAGAATTACAGGTGTAATCCAGTATGCATTTTCCTGAAAGATCAAGCAAGGTAATTCTACCCAAATTCACCGATGCTTTAACCGTAATATCATTCCGAGTAGGATTCGGGTACAAGGTAATGGTAGGATCAGGTAACTCGGTTTGACTTAAATTACTTCCTGCTTCGTGTTCTAATCGAAAAATCCCTCCTAAATCTTGTCCAACGTATAGATCTAAGCGACCGTCGTGATCGATATCATCCAATGCAACTGCGGAAAAGGAACCAGCTTCTAGTCCAAGAAAAGGAAAGGCACGCAAGTTAAAGGTATCGTTTAGGTGATTATCGATGCTGTCATAAAACCGGATTTTTCCGTCGTATCCCCCAATCATTAAATATGTAGTATCCTGCCATCTAAAAAAATGCGGTTGGGGAAATCCATCCGGAGTAGCGGTCACGATGTCAATACCCCCGAGGGTTGGATCCACTAGGGTAAGCGTTGGAACCGCTGAAGTACCCGTATTTTGGAAATACTGCAGAGTCCCTGTTTTTTCACCGATGACTAAATCCAACAACGCGTCCTTGTTTAAATCGAATAATTGTGGTGCTGCGAGCTGTCCGACATCTATGCCTTGATATTGGGTTTGAGCTGCCCCAAAAACCGGAGAAGCGCCTGTACTTTGATTTGGATAATACCGCAAGGTACCATCCTCCAATCCTACGATTAATTCAGGCCTTCCATCCCCTGTTAAATCTCCAAAGGTTGGCATGATTCGAAACCCAAGATTCGCTTGGCTTAAGTTTAAAAAATCATCGTCTACAAAGGTGAACACCGGATTTGCGAGGGAACCCGTATTTTTATAATACGCGATGCGTGATTCGGTTAATAGCGTCTGTTTGTATGCAAAATAATTAGCAACAAACAAATCAGGCAGGCCATCATTGGTTACATCTGCAAACACCGGAACGGAACCAATGCCATGTTCAATCATATCGCGCTGCATGAACGCATCGGTTTCGAAAATAAAATTCGGAACAGATACCGAACCTTGATTTTTATATTTCCATACGCTTTTTTCATTTTCTGAGGTGCCCTTAGCATTTGGACTACAGAGCAAATCCTTTTTGCCATCAAAATCCACGTCCAAATAAAAAGCACCAGGAAACAATTTCAGGTCTAAGGACACCGAGTTTGAAGGGAAATTGGGGTCTACTGAGACCATCTGCGAATTCGTATTCGGATTAGTTCCACCATTCATCAACTTGTTTAAATTTCCATAGGCAACATCTCCAATCAATAAATCAAGCACGCCACTGTTGTCTAAATCAAGCGCCAACAAGGTGGACCCGGCATGTGCTTTTTCTACTTCTTCGGGTTTAGTGATTACCGGTAATTGCGGATTGGGTACATTTCCCGAAGTGCATAAACTTCCCGGATCGAACAGGGTAATTGCATTCGAAGTAACTTCCTCCCTGAATCCTCCCCAGCATTTGTTTTTAAGCACATAAATCAAGCTGTCGCAATGTCCATAGAGTTCCTTCGACATGTTCTTGTGATACTCCACATGATCTCCAGCAATAGAAAAGGTTAAAATATCCAAATCTGAATCTCCGTCCACATCAACAATGGCAGGAATGTCGGCAGAACTCACATAGAGTCCCATAAACATGCCGTTATAATCCGAATAGAGTAAGTTCTTTTCAAGCACCCATTGCAACCCTACCCCACTGTTGCCGGAATTTCGATACACTTTTACGCCTCCGATTCCATAGGTAAACAAATCATTTTTCCCATCCAAGTTATAATCTGCCAGAAACATCCGATAACGCACATCTGAGGGAAACAAGACATCGCCATAGGGATTGAATTTATAGGAATGTGTGGCTCCTTGAATCCGATGTTCAAACACACGAATTTGGTCGTTGCTTCGGTCTAATAAAATCAAATCCATATCGCCGTCGTAATCATAATCCAGCTCAGAAAATTGCGCGTAGTTAATGCCTCCTGCCCATGGAAACTTGAGGGTATTCCCTAATTTAATGACGGAAATAGAATCGTTGTAATTGAATTGAAATTGAGCCACATACGAATTCAATGCAAACAGCACGCTGGATAAAACTAAGAATCGGATGTAAACAAAAGGATTCATGTTGTAAATTTACGGAAGAAAAAAATAGCATATGAAAAAGCCTTTATTAATCGTCATCCTTTGTATCACATCGCTTGGAATCGCTCAACAGCAGTTAAATGTGTTATTTATAGGGAACAGCTACACCTATGCCAATGATCTGCCTGGCACATTCGTTCAACTCGCTGCTGCGATGGGTGATCAAGTGAATGTAGATTCAAAAACTAACGGTGGGTTCACGTTTCAGATGCAAGCTCAAGATCCGGTTACCTATCAAAAAATTAATGCGCAAGTATGGGATTATGTGGTGATTCAAGGACAAAGTCAAGAGCCGTCTTTCCCTTACCAGCAAGTGAATACCCAGTCTCTTCCATACGCGATGCAACTGGCGGATTCTGTATACGCCAATCATTCCTGTGCACAGGTGAATTACTTCATGACTTGGGGAAGAGAAGTTGGTGACCCTCAATGGGATAGCATCAATACCTTTCATAAAATGAATGCCCGCTTGCGGGACGCCTACCTTCGGATTGCTGATTCAAGCATGGCTTCGGTAAGTCCAGTGGGTGCAGCATGGCGTTATATTCGAGAAACACAACCCAGTATTCAGTTGTATGTTGGAGATGGCTCGCACCCATCGGTGGCTGGTACGTATTTAGCTGCCTCTGTTTTTTATGTTTCCTTATTCCACAAAGCAATTACACCAAATTTAGCCTACACGGCAGGTCTGGATGCGGTAACGGCTCAACGCATAGTGGATGCTGCAAACTTAGTGGTACTAGATAGTATGGATACGTGGATGTTAACTCATCCGGATTCTTTAACTGAGGTAGCGATTAGCGCACAAGCGGGTGGTATTCCCGGTAGCTATCTTTTTGAAGCGAACTGCAGCCATTGCGATCAAATCACGTGGGATTTCGGAGACAATCAAATTGGGACCGGAGAACAAGTAGCACATACCTTTGCAAACGGGACCTATTGGGTAACATGTATGGTCACTGGACCATGCGGTCAGGCCATTGATTCGATACAAATAAGCGTTGGAGCAAATGGTATTTCAGCCCTTGAATCACACATTTCAATCAAAGCACTTGATCAACATCAATGGGTCATTGAAGGCAATAATATAAATCAAAGCGACATCAAAGCCTTGGATTATTCAGGAAAAGCACTTGAACTAACACTACAAAATGCATCGAAGGACGCCATAAGCTTCTCACTTCAAACTTCATTTGCATTCGTCTGCTTGAACGGACAATATTATCGCTTGCCAGTTGGGGAGTAATTAATAACCGGGTGCGGATTTAAATCCGCACCCGGTATTAAATCAGCAACTATTTAATCACAACTCCACAGCTACTTCGTTGCGTCTGGCGATGACATCCCACGGCGCATTGTAGGCCATGAATAAAAATGGTTCTTTGTAGGATATCTTAGCATCATCCAAGATTTGTTTCAATTTAAGCTGATGCTTTTCGATGCGTTTATCGTTCGCCCATCCGCCAAAGCGAATAACAGCCAAGCGCTTTGCTCCTACTTCTGTAATGTTCACGTTCGCGGAGTTCGGGTTTGGTAACTCATCCTTCGCATATTGTTTAGGCATGACAAAATACATGCTTGCCTCGGTTCCTTGTTCCATAATTACAGGGGAGGTCATAGCGATTTTCTGCTTGTTTTGATTATTTCCAAAAATGTAAGAGGCAATGCTGCGGAACCCTTGAGATCCATATTGATCAAAGGATGCTCCACCCAGTGACGTTTTCGCTACAACCATAGCCGAATAGGCCCTGATTTCTACTTTATTTTCTAGGACGCGCTCAACAGTATATGCTGGTTTTTCTATTCGTGACATGTAAAATGAATTAAGCCCAATCAACAGGAATGCTCCAACAGTAAACCAAGTAAAGAAACGCTTCATAGGGGAGGGTTTGTAAAGAGAACAACTGAAAGACGGAAAAAGTTGGTAATAGATAGTAATAATTGCAATTAATCACTGGGTGCGGATTTAAATCCGCACCCAGTGATATAAATTTATCTTTTGTACTTAACTCCTTACTTCTGAATCCAGAGCGATTCAGTAATGCGTTGTGTTGATCCCAACAATTGAATCACATACATTCCAGAAGGAAATGCACTGATATCTATAGTGTTTTTTCCTTGATTTTCAAGCGCTTGGTGCAATACCATTCTTCCCATGGCATCAACTAAGGCGATTTCATCAATGGCTACTTCGGCATCCACTTCAATGGTAAGTTGGGTTGTCGCTGGATTCGGATAAATTTTATATCCTAAGCCATGATCAAGTACCCCGGCACATCCTTCTACCGTGATTGGCATGCTGTAAAATCCAGTTCCCGCGCTATTCTCCACGTACAAGGTTGCGTGGTAAGTACCCGCTTGGGTAAAGGTAACTTGCGGATTCGCCTGGGTAGAATATTCAGGAGTTACACCAGCAGAAAAAGACCAAAAATATGCGTTCGTTCCTGCGGTGCCGTCGTAAGTTAATTCTATCGGATTGCCTACACACACCGGATTAGAAAGCACCGAAAAATGTACGGCGGGTACTACTTCGATTTGACCATCGTTGCGTGTATACCAAATGGGAGAGGTAAAGATCTCGTCTCCGTCCATTTGTACGATTCGAGCATAGTAGTAATACGTTTCTCCATTCTGAATGCTGTGATTGTAAGATGCCGTATTTTGCGCCCCAATTTGAGTGAGTAAGGTAGCCTGTTGCCCACTTCCCGGAACACCATAATAAATGGAAATATAATTGACGGCTTCAGAAATATCCAAATCGATGCAATCAATAAAAATAGTCGGATTACCGGCTTGTTCAATGATGCTCCCCATTGGTTGCTCGTTGATGCGGAAATCTGGTCTAAAATTCCAATCGTCGGTGGAGTAAAAATGCATTTTACGCAAGGCGTACATGATGTCATTCTTAGTAAGGTTTGGTGCTAACAAGCCCATTCTCCCCTGCTGTGAACGTCCAAACACACTGTAATGGGTGTCGTGATCTAGACCAATCCCTACATGGTATCCTTGCTTAAGTAACTGTGTATACCGTGACCAATAGGACCCTGTGGATGGATTGCTGTAGGTAAAGTTTTGTGAGAAGGCAGGACCGCTACGGAATGGCATTCCTACCATGGCTTGGTCTGCATTAAAATCCCAAGGCTTGAGTAAAAGCGAATCGTAATCTGCCGCTTGTGGGTGCGCTAAATAGCCAAAACAGTTTGGCTTGCTGTTTATCACATTCCAAAGCCCTTGAAAATCGGTAGGTTGCACATATTCATCGTACAAATTATTTTCCCAACCGATTAAGCTATCGTACCCGTAGATTAACACATGACCTCCTTGCGAAATGATCCCCCACTCCATGCCATAAAGCGCAATAAAAGAGTCTTCTATGGTGGCTAACTCTGCATCGGCTACTCCGTTGTAATAATTTTGTTTACTGCTCATCCCTGCATTGCTGTGATTATGCTCAGAAATCCCATAAAAATCGATGTGTTCAGATTCCTTTGCGTATTGAAAATCTTGGTATGGTGTATACATTCCCGACGTTAGGCTGTCTTTGTTCCCATCCGAATACCCTGAGTGTGCATGAATATTTCCAAAATAGAAATTGTACACTTGACCGAAAAATGAGGAGCTTAAACAAACAAAAAAAAGAAGAAGTATGGATTTCATCATTAGCGCAAAGGTAGTGAAAATAAGGGTTTTCAAAAATTACGACACGAGATTTGTTTATATTAATTTAATTTTAATTTAACATTGTGTTGAGCTTATCAAATTGTATATGGTATGGATTTGGAATATAACCCAAGAATGGTTCGGTGGTTTGGAAAGTAATGCCTAAGATTAGGAGGGAGTTGCAGTAAGCACGCAGCAACCAGATATAATACCTTTAGCGTCTGGGCAAACACAAAAAAAAATGTCAGATGGACCCCTATTCCTCTTTTAATTCCAGGAAGGCTTGTCTTCGACTGATCCAGAGCATAAAAACCGCCATTCCGGCACCCAGCACAAGGATAAAAATACGTTCCCACCCATGAAGGGAGAAGGAAATTCGTAATAAAAATGTCGCCAACACATACCCGGAATTCCGAATAATCAACACGGTATTTTTGAGGTTTTTAGCACTACTCAGGAGCAAAAGCACATCGGCAAAGGTGAGCAAGGTAAAAAACTCTTTATAAAAAATATGGGATGGATCTTCCAGCACAGCGGTAGAAGAAGAATAGCGAAAAAGTCCAACTAACCAATCGCTGAATGAATATATGGACAGGACAAAAAACACTACGATCAATACAATTGCCATGCGATCTTTCAATAAAATAAATCGCTCCGAGAGTTGAACTTTAAAATCGACCCGTTTTGCATCGAGGTAATGAAAAGCCCAAACGAGAAACATGAGCAGTACAAAACCGGTAAGGTCTTTAATCAACTCGCTTTGAAAAAGTAAATTCGTACCATCGGTTAGGCTACCGGCATCCTTAAAACAGTTTCTCAATAGAATTAGCGCCATAATTTCTAGCTGCTTAGAAATACTTTTGGTGTAACTTTTACGCAAGTAATAGATCAATAAATACACTTCATAAAACAACAAGGAACTGAAAGGAGAAAATAACGCAGAGAATGGATTTCCGAAAAGATTTTTTGGGAAATACGTTGAATCCAACCAACCCCATTTCAGAAAAAAAATGATGGCCGCGTGAATAATAAACGTACTGATACCGAAATAAAGCGTGAGCAATTCAAAGCGCGATTTAAACTTTTCGGTAAAAAACATATTAAATTATTGATATTTAAGAGATTATAACAATTAGGCGGGAGAAATGTTTAGGATTAACCTTTGCTTTGGGGAATTTTTGTAGTAGTATTCGAGAAAAGAACAATTTTACACTTCCGTAGAGTGAAGGGATTTAGAAACTTGATCCATTTCAATTTATTTCACTTCATACTTTAATAACACTAAAATACCTTTAGAATTATAATATTCTACCGAAACTCTAAACTCCCCCTTAATTGAAGGTGTTACATTACACATAAAAACAGAGTCATCGGTAGATTCCTTGAACTGCTTAGTCATAGCATTGCCATTATAGGAATACACATTACTGGCTCTAGGAATATACAGTTCAAAGTAGTAGCTTTCGCCGAGTTTGAGTATTCCAGATTTCGGGGCATTAATTATTTTAACATACGTATCGACAGGAAAAATTTCCGGGAATGAATTTTCTTGCTTGGTCAAACAAGCATCCAAGGTTTCTTTAGCATCAAGTAAGCGTATGTTAAAGGCACCTATATTCACTTCAGGTAAGTTGAAAAAAGATGTTAAGCTAATTGGCTTTTCTAATTGGAGATCATCCTGCGATTCCGTATAATGCGAAAATATAAATTCTTCCGGACTGCCATTGAACCATTGATCATCAAATTCTTGCACTGATTTCAGAAGACCATTAGGTGATTTAATACCGTAAATTATTGACAGCCTGCTCAAATAAGCCATTTGACCACCACAGGTGATGGGTTAGCCACACACCGTCACATGAATACACTTCGATTCAGGACAAAGTAAAATTTTACCTTCGCGTTGCATTTGAGTGAGCACTTCCTGCAAGGCACTCATTCCGATGGTACAGTTTCTACCGGAACTCGTTACTTTATAGATATCAAATGCTACCCCATAAGAATGCGGGGAATGGTCTCTAGTGCACGCATTTGGATATCGTTCACAGATTTGAGTTTGTTGCACTTGACTTCGAGTGATGGAACTCACCATAAAATAGCTCTTTTTTTCATCCGGATTTTGAATACTGGCTCTAAAACGTTGACCGAGTTCATACAGTCGCTTTTTCGCCAAGGGTGTTAAATGGGCAGAACTATAGTCAAGATTAGAGATCCCAAAGCCATCCGCTTCATCTACGGGAACTAACTTTCGTCTTCCAATCCATTTCATCCTAGATGCCTCATTTGTTATATACATTCCATTCGTAATTCGTTTTGCGGAAGTTTTATGTGCTGTATAATCTTCCTTTTCCAACGTAAGCGAAGACCATGTACAGTCGCAATTTCGCTTAGATTCGCTTTTTTTAATGCTTCGTACGATAGGAATTCGTTTCATTAAATTGGGCTTTCGTCTATCAATCATAAAAAGTAGTATCCCCATACAAAGCACCCCATAAGAGAAAATAAATAGTGCCGCTTTAATCCATGAGATTTTCTTTGCAAACGACCATGTTACAAGAAAAACGGACAATGCGAAACCAATGATTGCAAGTAAACAAAATGTAAGGAGTATGATTTTCATAATATTTACTTTTTCCGGTTCTGATAGGCATCGTGCAAGCCTTCGCCCCGCAATATCATGTCCATACAGTTTTCAATGCGTGAAGCCCGCGTAGCGGCTTGCTTAGGTTGTGCAAAATGCAATAAATACGCACGTTGCCGTCCTGGGGTGAGTTGATAAAACGCCGTTTTAAATGTACTATCTTGTGAAAAGGCTTCTTTCAATTCCTCTACCACTGGCTCTTCTTCTGTGCGCTTTTCAACTTTTTTTCCCGCTTCTTCTAATGTAATAGCCGCCATAATGAATGCTTTAGCTTGCTCACGTTGTGCTAAAAAGTCTGCTAAGCTCGTATAGCGCAATTGACGTCCCGCCGTTACATTATCTGTTTGCCGATGCAGTATATTTTCCGGATCCGTTAACAAGGAACCTTTCATAAACATGATACTACAATATTCCATAAATGCATGAATCATGAGTACATTCTTTCCTTTCAGGGTATAACACGGAACCGACCACTTCACTTCTTCGGTGAGCATACATTCCGTGGCTAATTCCCGCATGGCCACTAAGATTGGGTGCCAAGCATGAACGGTACAAGAGGGCGTACCCCCTTTGCTGCAGCGTCCACAGCCGTCTAATAAATATTGATCTACGCTGGTTGCTTTAATCATGCGATAGATTTAATAATTCCTGCAGCCACGGTGGCATTCGTTTGTGTATCAATGAGAATAATACGCTCTTTTTTAGCAGTTATTCGTTCCATGAGCACATCGATGGGAGCCGACAAATTCATGTGAAGGTGTTGGATATCATTCGAGTTGATTTGTTTTGGAAAGTCTACTCGTGCCATGCGTTCCGCCGTACCTCTACGAAGTATTAACTCAATGGTACCAGGTTCCATTGCTACCCCCATCCAACACAGTTCCACGGTACATTCAGCACATTGTAATGGTGCTTCTACGCCCCATTGCTGACCACGCTCCAGCATAGGCATGTCGGATCCCAGCAGGGTGACTTGATCTCCTGGTGTTGCAACAGCCTTTGGGATTCCATTAACATAGCATTCCTTAATTTCTAAGGATTGAGTTCCGCGATGCCACGTGTTTTTAACATCCATCGTTCCTTGTAACACTTTTCCATAGGCTGCCCCCTCATATATTCCTTGTATTTCAAGCAATGGAAGCGCACTGTGTGTATCGATAAGCGGTGGGATGGATTCAAGGCACTCAAGAATGGTTGGACCGGTATACCACGGCATAGCCTGGGAACTTACAACCACATTCTCACCGGCTAAGGCACTAATCGGAATCCAATGTAGGTGTTGGTTTTCTAACGGGTTAAGGACCGCATTCACTTCGGATTGCCGCTCCATAAAGACTGCCTGTTCAAAGCCAACGGCATCCATTTTATTCACCGCAACAATTAAGTGCTTTATCCCAAGCGTCTCCATGATTTCGAGGTGTTTTCTGGTTTGTGCTTCGATTGGTTTCAACGCATCAATGAGCACAACGGCTACCTCACATTCCGAAGCCCCCGCGTACATGTTTCTGGTATATTCCTGATGCCCCGGCGTATCTACTAAAATATACTTCGTGTGTTTCGTGGTGAAAAATTTATAGGCGACATCAATGGTGATTCCCATGCTTCGTTCTGCGCGCAAGCCATCCGTTAGCAAGGCAAGATTTGGCACACCTCCCCCCTGCTCCGTAAGCTGATGTAAGATATCTACAGAAATGGAATCACTGTCTAAGAGCAAGCGTCCCAGTAAGGTGCTTTTCCCATCATCCACATTCCCGCATGTAAAAACCTTCAGTATTCGCATATTCGTTCTGCCTTAAAAATATCCTTGTCGTTTTCGATCTTCCATTCCAGCTTCGCTGATGCGGTCATCCAAGCGGGTTGCTCCACGCTCAGAAAGTTGAGTTTGATTCAATTCCGCTATGACTTCTTCCACCGAACCTGCCATACTCGGAATTGCCGCAGTACAGGTCATATCGCCGATGGTACGAAATCTTACGCTACGCTCTACCAATACATCCGTTGATTCTAAAAGCACATAGGGATTATACCCCATCAAGGCGCCATCAGGCAGTTCAAGGCATAAGCGTTCATGCGCAAAATATAGGCTTGGTAAGGCGATTTGTTCTCGCTGTATATAGTTCCACACATCCAGTTCGGTCCAATTAGAGAGTGGAAAAACGCGCACATTTTCCCCGGGATTTATTCTACCGTTTAACATATTCCAAGGCTCCGGACGTTGGCTCAAGGGATTCCAAGTTCCTTCATGATTGCGAACGGAAAATATCCGTTCTTTGGCACGCGCCTTATCTTCATCCCGTCTACCTCCTCCAATGCAGGCATCGATATTCAGTTCTTGAATGGCATCCAAGAGGGCAAAACTCTGCATAGCATTCCGTGAAGGGAATTTCATCTTTGGTTCTGGGATCTCACGTTTGCGCATCGCTTCAACTACAGATCGAACATTAATTGATAGTCCCATGCTAAGAACCAGTTCATCCCGAAAGGTTAAGGTTTCGGTGAAATTATGACCGGTATCAATGTGCAATAAGGTAAATGGAATGGGATTCGGGGCAAAGGCCAAGCGCGCTAAATGAACCATGCAAATGCTGTCCTTACCGCCACTAAAAAGCAAAAAAGGGCGTTGAAATTGAAACGCAGTTTCGCGTAAAATTTCTATGGCTTCTGTTTCGAGATAATGAAGATGGTCCAATTGGTTTTTTTACAAAAATAAAAAAAGCCCCGCTTGCGCAGGGCTCTATGTTGGTTTGTTGCTAGACTAATTTAACACCTTAGGTGCAGCAGCAAGAATTTCAGGCGCTGTTTCTGCCTCAAATTTCTTGAAGTTAGTTATGAACTTTTCTGCAAGTCGTTCCGCAGTTGCATCGTATTCCTCCTTGTTTTCCCATGTATTTCTTGGATTAAGTAGCTCAGAAGGCACCCCTTCGCATGACGCAGGAATGGCTAATTCAAACATTGGAAGGGTTTCAAAATCAACCCCATCAAGTTTACCCTCTAAAGCTGCGGTAATCATGGCTCGGGTATATGAAAGTTTCATTCTACTCCCTACCCCATAGCTACCACCGGTCCAACCGGTATTGATTAACCACACTCGAATATCCGTGCCTGCTAATTTATCGCCTAAAAGTTTTGCATATTTTGCGGGATGAAGAGGAAGGAATGCAGCTCCAAAGCCTGCTGAAAAAGTAGTGGTAGGTTCGGTAATTCCAACCTCCGTGCCCGCTACTTTCGCGGTGTACCCCGACATAAAGTGATACATCGCCTGCTCTTTTGTTAGGCGGGAGATTGGAGGCAAGACACCAAAGGCATCCGCGGTTAGAAAGAAAATATTTTTGGGTGCACTTCCAATGGATGGACGCGCGATGTTATCGATATGAAAAATCGGATACGAAACACGGGTGTTTTCTGTAATGGACCCATCGGCATAATTCGGTTCGTTGGTGCCTTCATTGAAACCAATATTTTCTAAGAGTGCCCCAGGTTTAATTGCATCAAAAATTTGTGGTTCTTTTTCACGACTTAGATCAATGGTTTTAGCGTAACAACCACCCTCAAAATTAAACACCTCATCGTTCGCCCAACCATGCTCATCATCACCAATTAAGCGGCGATTCGGGTCGGAAGAAAGTGTGGTTTTTCCGGTTCCTGACAAACCAAAGAAAATTGCAGTATCGTTGTCTTTACCAATGTTAGCAGAGCAATGCATAGAGAGCACATTCTTTTGGTGCGGAAGAATAAAATTTAAGGCGGAAAAAATTCCTTTTTTAATCTCTCCAGTATATCCTGTCCCGCCAATTAAAATCATTTTACGGGTAAAATTCAGAATCGCAAAATTAGACTGACGTGTACCGTCCACTGCGGGGTCTGCTAAAAACCCGGGAAGACAGATGACATGCCATTCAGGATCAAAGGTGCTCAATTCCTCTGCGGAGGGGCGCAAAAACATGTTGTATGCGAATAAATTCGACCATGGATATTCTGCTACCACACGAAGATTTAATTGATAGGCTGGAGAGGCGCAGGCAAAGCCGTCACGGATAAACAGCTCCTTACCTTCTGCATACGCGCACATTTTGTTATACAAGCGATCAAAGGCATCAATGGCAAAGGGAATATTAACATTACCCCACCATACTGCTTCCTCTGTTTGCGCATCTTTAACGATAAAGCGATCTTTCGGAGATCTTCCAGTAAATGCTCCTGTATCAATGGCCAGTGAACCATTTGTAGCTAATTTACCTTGTCCGCGTTCAAGCGTGGCACGAACCAATTCGTCCGGTGCTAAATTCCAATATTCTGCCGAGGCGTTTTCAAATCCCAGGGATTTTGTTATATCGGAATGTGTTCCGAGCGTACCAAATTTCGACATAGGCGTTTTTATTGAAATTAGTTAACAAAGTTACGAGAATTGCATGGAGAAAAAAGCCTAAAAGGTGCGGTATTTACGAACACAGCCTCTATATTTCTGTGGAAAAATAAATTGTGAGATGTCTATTTTTTTTGTAAGTTATGGATAGTGTCAGAAATACACTTTCAACGCCTTATTCAATCGAATAGAATGATTAAATTCGTAGTCATGAAAAAGCGAACGCTGTTAACTATCGTTGTTGCATGTATTGCATTACTTGGTGTATTTGCATGGGGGGGCCTTGACGCTCCGATTAAACCGCAAGCGCAAAATCAATGGTTAAGTGAGCCATTTCAGGGTATAACAGCCTATGACGAACTCATGCGGGCCATTGACACCCATGTGGTTTGCCTAAAAAACACCCAGTGTTTGCCGATAAACGACCTTACAATTCCGACCGTTTACCTTAGCTTGGGTGGTAATTCCGATGCGTTTCATCAAGGAATTAAACGGTTTTCGGATGGTCGGTTCATACAAGTATTTGCCGAGGATGATCTGTCTCAATTAGACACCCTACAGGCAGAACGCATTATCCTAAGTTTACATCCGGTTCATCCGGATTCGCTTACCATTGATGCTTGGATATGGGAAGCTTTGGGGCGCATTCCTTCCGCAAGGGAACGAATCGTCTTGACCTTTGGCAAGATTCCCTCACAGATGACTGCGCTGTTAAGTCCGTTCGATGGGATTTTGATGGCACCAGAAAATCACACGCACATGCAAGATCGGATTTCTCAGCAGGTAATGGGTGCCATTCCCGTAGAAGGGAAATTAAGGCAAGGTCTTGGGGTGTTTAAGCGTGGGACAGGAATAAAAGTACCCGTGAATGGTCGATTACGCTTTAGTACTCCGGAAGAATTAAAGATGCGAAGCTCAGATTTTAACCGCATCGATCAATTGGCAAAAAACGGAATAACTTCGGGGGCTTATCCGGGATGTCAACTTATAGTAGCAGTAAAGGGATCGATAATTTATCGTAAATCGTTCGGGAATTTCACCTATGAATCCACGTCAAAGCACGTAGAGAATGAGGACCTGTATGACATTGCTTCGATAACAAAAATTGCTTCGTCCACATTCATTGCCATGAAGTTACATTATGAAAAGAAATTGGACTTAAATGAGACACTTGGAGCATATATTCCAGAAGTAACGGGAGAAACTCCATACCGAAGTATCATTATACGTGAGATGATGACCCACCAAGCTGGACTTGAACCATTCATTCCATTTTACAAGCGTACCTTAACCGAGGAGAAACCATTAGCCCCTTGGTATAGCAAAACAACGGATGAAGATCACGGCTTAGAAGTGGCAAATGAACTGTTTCTAAAAACGGCATATAAGGACAGCATGTACGCTCGGATATTACGCAATCCATTAAAGGAAAAGAAATATGTCTATTCTGATTTATGCTATTATTTCATGCAACCTATTTTTGAAAAAATAACCGGTGAGAAACAAGATCAATACGTCCGAAACCACATCTATTCCCTCATGGGACTTCGTTACATCAATTATAAACCGCTTTCATATTACAACAAGAACCAAATTGTCCCAACTGAGAACGACCAATATTTTCGCAAGCAGTTATTACAAGGTCATGTGCATGACCCAGGTGCTGCGATGTTGGGCGGAGTTGGTGGGCATGCTGGCTTATTTTCAAATGCCACGGATTTGGCGAGTATCATGCAATTATTTTTGAATAACGGAAGCTATGCAGGCCAACAATTCTTCGATAAATCAACCGTAACATATTTTACAAAAGCTCAATTTACGGGGAATAAGCGCGGAATCGGTTTTGACAGGCCTTCAGCGGCCGGTGGTGGCACCTGCGACGAACTGGCTTCTCAGCAGAGTTTTGGTCATTCCGGGTTTACAGGAACATTAGCTTGGGCGGACCCTAAACACGAGGTAGTCTTTGTGTTTTTATCGAATCGGGTTCATCCGAGCCAGGACAATTGGAAACTTCGCGATATGGGCATTCGGACAAACATTCAGCATGTAGTGTATGAAATTGTAAATGCACGCTACGGGAAGTAGTTAAGCGGATATTAGGACTTATGGAAGTTAAATTCTCTCAACGTCTTAACGTACCCCTTCCCTATTTCACTCGGTTAAAGGCCATGGCTTTTAACATCCATGTAGGCAGGAACTTGCCCACTGGGCGATTTTTCAAGTTAATGTACCAACCAAGCTTTTTGATTACGGGAACCTTGTGGGTTTCAACAAATTCAATCCATGCACCGTCGGGATCTTCGATGTAAGAGAATCTACCGCCTGCTTCACCCATATCAAAGGTATCTGAGCTGTCTACGGTAAATGGAAAGCCTGCCTTTTCGCAACGTGCTTTAAGTTCATCCATTCCTTGAATATCGAAGCACAAATGAATAAAACCCCAATCTCCCCAAAAGCGATTTTCAAAGATACGCTTGACGTCGCTACGATCCATAGATTGCACCAATTCAATAGAGCTTGGTCCAAGCAATTTTGCAAAAGGACCTTTTCTATCTTCCCGGTGAATTAATCGCACTCTTCGAAAAGTGCCATTGGATAATACCCCAAAATCATCAAATTGACGTGTTTCATCATACACGATGGATTCATATCCGAGGACGTCTTGATATAACTTAAGCGATGCTTCCATATTGGAAACACCAATGATACTTCCTGCTACACCGCCGCAATGCGAAAGATGGCCTGTATTATTGAACCATCCCAATCCTTGAACCACTTGAAAAATATTACTATTCGGGTCTTCCACAAAGAAGGCCAAGGTACCGTCTGGGGTAGCCGTAGGTTCATTGAGTACCTTAGCGCCGTTTGATTTCATGTGCCTGTAGGATTCACGCACATTTCTCGATTTAATTTTACAGGAGAATAAGCCTAGGTCACCCAACTTCACCTCGAATGTTGGTTTTTCTGTATTTCTGCTAGTGTATTGCCAAATCTCGAATCCACCTCCGCTATCCATACTTAGCGCCAAGGTTGCGGTGCGTGCATGTACTACTCCACCGGTATACTTAGTCATTAGGGGCGCTTCCGCAGCCTCTTCAAAAATTCGAACATCTACTCCAAACATGGTTCGATACCACGCCCATATTTCTTGGACATTTGGTACTCCGATTCCCATTTGTTGAATACCACAAATTATCGGTTTCATCATAACAATTTATGCAAATTTAATGTTTCTAACGGACAGCGCGCTCGTTAAACAAGACATATCCGAAACTCATCTGAAAATTCAAAGGAATAGCTTGTTGCGGAAAATAATTGAGCGTTGCACGGATTGGTCCCAATGGCGTATGATACAAGAGGCTGGTAGAAGCCAACCATGTTTCTCCTTTAAACGGTTTGGAATATTGTATAGAACCATCGTCTAATTTTTGCAAGATCAAAAAGGGTTGATAATAATAAAAATCTAAGCGATATTCCAAGCCTTTTGTAATGGGAACCACCACATTAGCCCCCACAGAAAAGAACTGTGGTGAACGATATTCCTTAAAAAAGTAAGTTTCCAAATCGGGAATCACGTTTAGCGTTGGCATGGAAAGTAGGCTTGCGGTGTAATTGGCGAACAAGGATTGAGAATTCAACATGGCCTTGCCATGGATTCCTAAATGAAAATGTGGGGTCGTTAAAAAATAATATTGGCCTTCCATGTTAATATTCAACCAATCATGTTGTTTCGTTACTGTACTATCGAATTGAGCAGTTGTTCCTGGAACCGTGCGTTCCAAGCCTGTTAAATACTTAATTTTAAAGGTCAGGAAATGTCCTTCATTTGCAAATTGCTTACGATTTAGGGAATTATCAGTTATCTCGTAGGAGAGCAAACTTCCATTCAACAAGGTCATATCTGCAGTATCGGTGCTTAAAAAATTCTGTGTCTGGTAATAGTCATCCTCCAAATTAAACCAGCGCACATCAAATACAGCCTTGGAATTATTCATGATTGGATGTTTTAATTTTACACCGTAGTACATTTCATTTTGGACCAAAAAAGAGGGTTTGACGTCTTCAAAAAACGTAGCGAAACTCCTGAAATAATCCCATCGATTCATGACAAAATAGGCGGATGCGGATACAGGAAAAACGCCAGGTATATCGAGTGAAAACTCACCCTTAGCCGAACCATAAAATTTCCCAAAGTAACTTTCCGCGTGAATCGAGGTAGCAGTTCGGCCAATATGGCGATAGGTAAGGCCGATGTATCCTGTATTTACAGGCCTAGAAGACAGATGCCCCCCTACACTAAGTAAAAAAGGTTTTGATCTGCGGACGTACAAGTTCAAATGGTATGTAGAGTCCTTTTTTTCATGTAAGGTGGGGAATAAATAATCAACTTGTTCTGCGGCATATAGCCGAAAATACCGGTTCTCAAATTTTTCCCAAGTCATTTGTTCCTTTTTTTTAGATCGAATCAATGCCTGAGAGGCATAGGAAATTGCACGTTTTCCATGAAACTCCGTAGACATTGAACTTATTTTTCGATGCTGGCTCTTCGCATTCAACAGCGCTCGTTTTGCTTTTAGGGCCACCGTATCCGATTCGTTTGGAATCAGCCGTTTAATCGAATCTATATAAAGCAAGGCTTGTTCATACCCCTCTTGAATAGCCTGTTTAGCATCTCCAAAATCAAAGGTCCCTACCGTGATGTTTGGGGAAATGATAATTCCCTGAGCACAGGGCATCGCATAATTCGTAGGCGTTCGTGTCATGTGATCCAATAACCCAATAAAATTCTGTTCATCTGGAATGGGCGTATTGTCGGACACATTACTTCCGATGATAATATCTGGACTGAATTCCTGATACATCACATTCACTGGAAAGTTATTGTATAGCCCACCATCGAAGTAAATGACCTGGTCAATTTTTATTGGATTAACATAAAGCGGATAGGTCATTGATGCACGCACGGCCGCATTTAGATCCCCAGCGCTAAACACCACGCTTTTTTTATTAATGACATCACTTGCAACGCAGCGAAACGGAACGAGTAAGCTATCGAAATTACGGTGGGAGGAGGCCCCAATTTGCCCCATGAGCTTTAACATTTCAAAATCCAAATAAATCGGACGAATGATATTCATGGGGATCGAGGTCTGCAGCAAGGAATCTGGACTAAATGGAAGCGATAACATGCTCGCATTTGGGTCTTTTTCGCGGTACAAGAATCTACTTCCCGATGGGATTTCACCACTCGTCATTAACTTAAAGGCACGTGAGGTCACAAAGGCTTCCATTTCCATTGGTGACATCCCGCAGGCATACATTGAACCCACTAAGGCCCCGGCAGAAGTTCCGCAGATATAGTCAATGGGGATATGATTTTCTTCCAACGCTTTAAGCACCCCAATATGCGCTAGGCCTGTAGCACCACCGCCACTTAAGACCACTCCGATTTTTTGCTGGGCGTAGAATGGAAGGAATACTCCACTTAAAAAAAAGAAAAATAAAATGGTGCGTATCCCCGTCAAAGTTTGTTCATTTGTACAAAAATACACGCAATAAAGTGTCAATGACAAAACAGACCCTAGAAAGTGACAAAAAATTAACAATAACATTAAAGTGTTTTTACGGATTCGAGGAGGTGCTCATGGAAGAACTCCAAGAATTAGGATACACCGATTTGAGCAAGGGAAATCGTGCGGTTTCCACAGTAGGTTCATGGCGGGATGTCTACTATTTAAACCTGTACAGTCGCTGTGCGATTAATGTCTTAGTTGAAATCACGAGGTTTCCTTTCAGAAATGAAAAAGACATCTATGACGCCGCCCTCAGCATTAATTGGTCTACGTTATTCCATGAACGGAATACCTTTGCCGTGCGTGGCGCCATACAAACCAAGAAAATCCGAAACACCCACTACCCTTTCCTCTTGGTTAAGGACGCCGTGGTAGATCATTTTAAAGAGTTAAACAAAGAGCGACCATCAATCGACACAAAACATCCAAAGGTTGGCTTAGATTTATATTTAACCGATTTTGAAGGAGTAATATCCCTAAACACCAGTGGATTACCCTTGTTTCAACGCGGCTATCGAATTGCTACAGGAATCGCACCGATTAATGAGGTAGTGGCAGCCTCACTCATCCGACTTTCTGGTTGGGACCGAAAACAAGCCTTTTACGATCCATTTTGCGGTGCAGGAACTTTTTTAATTGAGGCGGCATTATTGGCCACGGGTATTCCTTCAAACATCGAACGCACGCACTACGCATTTAAAAACCTCAATACCTTCGATGCAAGCGTTTGGCAAGAAATCATGGATGAGGCACCACGGATCGTTAAAGAGTTACCGTGTAAGATCGGAGGGTCTGACATTTCTGATGAGATGGTTTTAAAAACTCGACGCAACCTACGTGGTTTTTCATTTGGCCGTTTTGTGACGGTACAATCCCTTGATTTTAAATCGATCGAACCCAATGCTGAGATTGAATTCTTGCTCTGTAACCCGCCATATGATGAGCGAATTACGATAGAAGAAGAGGCAATGTATCAGGAACTTGGCTCTTGGTTGAAGCATAAAATGCAAGGGGTTCCTGCGTGGATTATTAGCAGCAACGAAGAAGGATGGAAATCCATTGGATTAAAACCCAGTAAAAAATACGACGTTTTCAATGGCGACTTGCGTTGCAGTTTTCGACGGTATGACACCTTTGCGGGAAGTAAGGCTGCTGCACAAGAAAACGACACAAAAAAAGCGTAAGAATATCTTACGCTTTTTCAAATTATCTTGAATATTATAGCAAGCTATTAGCGCTGATTAAGTGGAACATAGTCCCGTTTTGTTGCTCCCGTGTAAATCTGGCGAGGACGTCCAATTGGTTCTTTATTCTCCGTCATTTCTTTCCACTGAGCAATCCATCCCGGAAGTCGTCCAAGGGCAAACATTACCGTAAACATTTCTGTTGGAATTCCGAGCGCCTTGTATATAATCCCTGAATAGAAATCTACATTTGGATATAAGTTTCTTGCTTTGAAGTATTCATCCTCCAATGCCACTTGCTCTAATTTCTTAGCAATATCAAGCAAGGGGTCATTCACTCCCAATTTTTTAAGCACCTCATCGCAGGCCTTTTTAATAATGGTAGCTCTTGGATCAAAATTCTTGTACACTCGGTGACCGAAGCCCATCAAACGGAAGGGGTCTTCTTTATCTTTGGCTTTAGCAACCCACTTATCTACATTTCCTCCGTCATTCGAAATCTGTTCTAGCATCTCTATAACTTCTTGGTTAGCACCTCCGTGTAGCGGACCCCATAGGGCAGAAATTCCAGCCGAAACAGCAGAGTACAAATTGGCATTCGCTGAACCAACCAGTCGTACGGTAGATGTGGAGCAATTTTGCTCATGGTCTGCATGAAGGATCAACAGGGTATTTAACGCAGAAACGACCACCGGATCTACCTCATAATTTTCCGTAGGCATAGCAAACATCATGTACATAAAATTACTAACGTAGTCATAATGATTCTTTGGATACATGAATGGATGACGAATCGAATTTTTGTATGACCATGCGGCCAATGTAGGTAATTTTGCAATTAATCGCTGCACCGTAAGGTTTTTCGCTTCAGCACTTCTATTCGGGTCTAACGATTCCGGGTAAAACGTAGATAGCGAGCAAATCATGGAAGACAATACACCCATTGGATGGGCTTTGGCTGGATATGCCTCAAAAAAACGCTTCATATCCTCATGAACGAGCGTGTGCTTTTTTATACTGTTTTCAAAGGCCTCTAACTCTGCTGTAGAGGGTAATTCGCCATAAATAAGTAGAAAAGATACCTCCAAGAACGTGGCACGTTCAGCCAATTGTTCAATCGGGTAACCGCGATAATGCAAGATTCCTTCTTCTCCCTCTAAAAAGGTGATGGCGCTTTTAGTTGCTCCTGTATTTTTGTACCCACTGTCTAAGGTAACATATCCGGTAAGGTCTCTCAATTTTGAAATGTCTATTGCTTTTTCATTCTCAGTGCCAACAATTACCGGCAATTCGTATACCTTTCCGTTTAATTCAATTTTCGCAATTTCGCTCATGGTGTGTTTAAGTGTTTCTAGTAAATTTTCCGCCTAAAATACTAAACAAAATCGAGTTTTAGATTAGATTATTTTAAAATCTTAAACAATTTTTCGAGGCGCTTGAGCCAAGGCCGTTACAGATTCTTTAAAATATAGTCGTACATCATTGAAAACAAGTGATTTCGCGTATTTCCACCGTATATCCCGTGATTCTTATTTGGATATGCAAAGAAATCAAATTGCTTATTTGCCTTAACTAAGGCACTAATCATGTCGATACTGTTTTGAAAATGAACATTGTCGTCGGCCATTCCATGCACTAACAAGAATTTGCCTTTTAATTTATCCACGTGATTAATCGGAGAATTGGTATCATAACCCGCCGGATTTTCTTGCGGAGTGCGCATGAAACGCTCGGTATAAATGTTATCATAATATCTCCAATTGGTAACCGGAGCTACAGCAATTCCCATGCGAAATACATCCGCGCCTTTCGTAACGGCCAAAGACGACATAAATCCACCATAACTCCAGCCCATAATCCCAATCCGATTCGCATCAACATACGGTAGACTTTGGAAGTATTTTGCAGTACCGATAAAATCTTCAACTTCTAATTTTCCTAACTGCAAATAGGTTGCTTTCTTGAATGCTGCCCCGCGGTATTGTGTACCTCTGGGATCTACAGAGACCACAATATACCCATTGGATGCCAATAACTGATGAAACATGAAATCGTTACCATCCCATTGGTTTGTTACTTCATTATGGCCAGGACCACCATATACGTTCATATACACCGGATATTTGTTGCTTTGATCAAAATCAGGAGGCAAAATGACCGAGGCATTTAAATTAACACCATTGACCTCAATCCGTTGAAATTCTTTTTTACTCAAGTTTAACGCGCTTAACTTGACTTTTAAATCAGCATTATCCGCTAACACTTTGATTAAGGTTCCATTGCCGTTATATAGCCCATAAACTGGTGGTGTATTGGCATCAGAATAAGTTCCCACAAAATATTTCATCCCTTGCGTGAAGGAGGCGTCCATCCACCCTTCAAAAGGCGAGAGTATTTTTACCTCTTTCGTTTGAACATTAATTTGACAAAGCACTTTAGAAACCCCAAGCTGCTCGGAACGTGTGAAGTAAAAATGCGTACCATCTTGACTCACGCCGTAGGCATCAATTAAGTCCAATTCACCGTCAGAAATTGAACTTAGCTTGCCCGAGTAATCTAAGGCATAGAGTTGATTATACCCTGATTTTTCCGAAGTAAAGAAAAACCCATTGCCATTGGGCATAAAATGCAAGGACTCATTCACATCCACATACGTATTGCTGTGGTCTGTATACAAAATCTGTTGAACCGGTTTTTTCCCGACACTAAAATCCACCATGTGATAGCGCAAGCTGTCTTGGTGGCGATTCATCGTCTGTAATAAGAGGCGATTGGAGACATTCGACCATTGGATTCTGGGAATGTATTCATAGCTCCCAAGCGATATAGGGTTTATTTTTTGGGGCTTAGAAACCGCCACCCAATGCGCAGTAACGTTGGAATTATCTTCGCCTGCTTTCGGATATTTGTATTCGAATCGATCCGGATATAATTCACCATACATATCAATACCAAATTCTTTTACTTTCTTCTCGACAAACTTTAAAAACGCTATATACTTTGAGTCTGGAGACCAACTGTAAGCCTGAGTAATAGAAAACTCTTCCTCGTATACCCAATCGGTGGTGCCGTTAATGATTTTATTGCGTTTACCGTCGGTGGTAATGGGGCTTATTTTCTCGGTGAGTAAATCTTTTACATACAAATCATTTTTGTGAATAAAAGAAACCTTTGTTCCATCGGGAGAATATTCGGCCAAGGTTTGTGGACTGTATTCCTCTGCCAGGGCCTTGAGTACCTTGGTATCCAAATCATACAGATAATATACGGCATGGTAGCTTCGTCGGTAGATCGGCGTAATCGAAGTCATGATGAGGACCTTGCGCTCTGATTGATCAAAACTGTAATCTTCAATGATGACCTGTTTTCCACGATATGATAAGTCTTTTGCGTCTATGAGTATACTTGGGGCTTCATTTGGTTTAGAAATAAAGGCAAGCACCACGTTGCCTTGCTCATCCATTTGCGTGTAGCGATCACCGTCTTTCAATGAATTGAAACCATCCACTCCTTGCGTGCGGTATTCATATTTTTTCCAAATTTTTTCAACGTTGATTTCCTGAGCAAAAAAGGCGTTAAACACCAATAAAACTAGGGTTGTATGTATGTATTTCATGAACTTTATTTGACGCTAATTTAATATATTTCCGCTCATTGTTGAAATTAACAAAATGGTAACCTTCCATTCCTGCGCTAAATTCGAAAAAACCCATTATTTTTGTCCAATAAATATCATGTTATGAAACAACTTTTTACACTTTTCACCCTTTCAATCACCATGCTATCGTTCAGCCAAACGAACTGTAGCGACCTATTTATTTCAGAATATGTAGAAGGATGGTCGAATAATAAGGCTCTTGAAATCTATAACCCAACGAATCAGGCGATTAATCTAAATGGGTATTTCGTAGTTCGTTATTCCAACGGTTCTAGTACCGCAACGGTTGCGAATGCAGTTCAATTAACGGGAACGGTACAAGCACATGATGTTTATGTTGCTGTGTTAGAGAAATTAGATACTGCCGGAACCGGACAAGAAGCTCCAATTTGGGATTCCTTACAAGCACGTGCAGACGGATTTTACAGTCCTGTATACAACACATCGAATGCGTTTTATTGGAACGGTAACGATGCCGTTGTTTTGGCGAAAGGAACACTTCCTGCGAATGCTGCTACGGTAATCAGTCCAGCAAATGTACCTGGATTTGCGTTGGTTGATATTTTTGCTAAAATCGGAGAGAATCCTGCGAATCAAACGGGTTCTTCTGCTGGTAATGATGGTGCATGGACCACGGTTTTTCCGTTCAATAATGGTCAAGGAGAATATGCTACAAAAGATCATTCCATGATCCGAAAGGCAAGCATTCAGAAAGGAGTAATAAATCAAGTTGCATTTTTTGATCCCTTATTAGAGTGGGACACCATCCCTGCTGTCATTGTTAGATTGGACATTAATGGTGATACTGTTTTAAGTCAAAGCGGCAACCCAATCCTTGACGGGAATTGGAATTCACTCGGATCGCACGATTGCCAATGCAATCCGGCTACCATAAACGACATGGATGAGTTGGCGTACTCCATCTACCCTAACCCATCTTCAGGTACGTTATATATTAAGAATGCTGCTAACATTAAGCGTTTTCAAGTGCTGAATGCCTTCGGACAAGTACTTTCAACTAAGGAAATAAGCAACCAAGAGTTGGTGGTTTTTCAAATTGATGCGTCTCGTGGTGTGTATTTCGTAAACATTACCACCAAAGACGGTAAGTCAGAGATTCGAAAAGTAATCATTCGATAATGTATTCCCGCTTCGGCGGGATTTTTTTTCTATGAAACGTTCATTCCTCCTTGGCTTATTTTTAGGAATAATTTGTTCCATATCCTATGGACAAACTGCGAAAGCCCGAATAACTGGGAAAGTCACTGAAGGTTCCTCAAGCCAAACGGTTAGTGGAGCAAAAATAGAACTCAAATCCCTAAACACAGGTGCTGTAGCCGGTCGTGCACTGTCGGAATCCAACGGGGCGTTTGAATTTCGGGATATCCCCTTCGGAAATTACCGATTTACAGTAACCTTGATTTCATTTGATACCATTGTAAAGGATGTAAAAATCTCCAAACCTGATCATATCGTCAATCTGAGCATGTCGGGTAGTCTTGAATTTGATGAGGTACGTGTGATTGGAAACATCATCAAAGATGGTCCAGTTCCGATTGCAGTCACTCGGATTAGTGCGCAAAAAATTCAAGAGGAGTTGGGCTCGCGGGATTTACCAATGTTGCTCAACGGAACTGCGGGGGTTTATGCCACCCAGTCTGGTGGTGGAGATGGTGATGCACGGATTAATGTGCGTGGGTTTGACCAACGTAACGTTGGGGTAATGATCGACGGTGTTCCGGTGAACGACATGGAAAATGGCTGGGTTTATTGGTCCAATTGGTTTGGATTAGATGCGATTACTGCGACGATGCAAGTACAGCGTGGATTGGGTGCCACTAAAATCGCTATGCCATCGATTGGTGGAACCATTAACATTATAACTCAAGGAATTGGAAATAAAAAGGGCGGAAGTTTAAAGCAAGAGTATGGTACGGGAAACTTAATGCGCACCTCCATTGCCTATAATACAGGAATTCTAAAAGGAGGTTGGGGACTTACTGCTGCTGCCAGTTACAAGCAAGCCACAGGATGGGTGGATGGTACTCCGAGTCAAGGATTTTTTGGCTACTTAAAAATTTCGAAGCAATTCAACAAACATTTACTAACCCTCTCAGGGTTCTCTGCGCCGCAGCAACACGGTCAGCGGTCGTTTCGTCAGCCCATTCAATATTGGAGTGAAGATCAAGCAAAAGAACTCGGAGTAGAAGTAGATACAAATTCCTTTTTAACAGACCTAGGATTACAATATAATCAACATTGGGGGTATCGCACGGTAGACGGTAAAAAAGAAATATTAAATGAACGTTTGAATTACTATAACAAACCTCAAATCACCCTTAAAGATTTTTGGAAGGTCAATAAAAAACTTTCCATCTCAAATCTCGCATACCTGTCTATTGGTCGTGGTGGGGGCACTGCGATTTACAATTCATCTGCCATCATTAGAGATTCCAACATGAACATTGATTGGGACCAAATGGTGGAGACCAATCAGGTGAATCCACTGTTTGGTTCACCGAACATCGATGCGCAATATTCTCCCACAGAAATTAAGAGTTCACAAATCATTTTATCCAGCGTAAATAATCACTTTTGGGTAGGTTATTTGGGTCAAGCCAATTATGAAATCAACAAAGGATTTGAAATATCAGGAGGATTAGACGCTCGATACTATCAAGGCTCGCACTATCAAGAAGTAACAGATTTGCTCGGAGGCGATTATTACGTGGATTTATCCGACAAGAATGCGGCTAGTCCCATGAAACGTGTCGGAGATAAAATCGCAAAGAATCTGTTCAACGCGAACCGCGATGGCCTAGTATCGTGGCTTGGAGGATTTTCTCAAGTTTCCTATGAGACCAAAACGGTGAGCGCATTTGTTAACCTTACGGGGATTGGTAATGGGTACCGAGGGATTGATTACTTTCAAAAACGCGAACTGAATCTTGGGGACACCATTTTACAGTTTGGATACGGGGATACATTAACATACAACGGTCAAACCTACCACAGCTATTCTGAGGGGGTAGATTACGTGAAGACACCATGGAAATTCATACCCGGATTTACCTTTAAAACGGGTGCAAGCGTCAAGTTAAGTGAATTTGCAAGTGTGTTCATAAACATTGGTTACCTTAACCGAACTCCGATGTTTTCCAATGTAATTGACAATAATTACAACAAGTTTTTTGGGGTGATTAACAATGAGAAAATCCTAGCACTTGAACAAGGATTTTCATATGCAACCCGCACTTTTGGTGTCAATATCAATGCCTATGCAACCAATTGGAAGAACAAACCCTTCCCATATGGAGTGGCAGTTCCCGATCCCAATGATCCAACAGAAACCATACGTGTGAATATTAACGGCATGGACGCGGTGCACGTGGGCGGTGAGATTGATGTGGCTTGGGAAATCTCCAAGAAAATATCTTCCGAATTCATGTTCTCGATGGGTGATTGGTTCTGGAATTCCAGTAAAACCATTGTCATTCCGCAATATGATTCATTGGAATATACCTTTGATGCTAAGGGTGTTCATGTGGGAGATGCCGCACAAACTGCCTTGTCGGCAACTGTCAGATACGAGCCCATCAGGAATTTATACTTCAAAGGTCAAATCCAATATTTCGACCGCTATTTTTCAGATTTCAATCCCTTCTCCTTACAAGGGGCAAACGGAGGAAGAGAGTCTTGGAAAATGCCTTCATACACCTTGATTAATTTATATGCCGGGTATCGATTCAAACTCAAAGAAGATGCACTCATCTTGTCAGGAAACATTATCAACCTACTCAATAAAGCCTTTATCTCGGATGCTTCCAACAACATGAACGGAAGCAATCAGAATTTCGATGCAACCTCATCCGCGGTGATGTTTGGTCAAGGGTTGCGATTTAATGTATCTTTGTCTTATCAATTCTAATTATGAAGAAAATCTTTACCCTCGTTGCGGCATTATGCACCTTAACCCTTGGCGCACAAACCATTCAGCAAGTTCGAAACATGTCTATTGGTGCCACGGTAACCGTAAAAGGAGTGGTCTCTAATGGGACAGAGCTTGGTTCAATTCGTTACTTACAAGACGGTACTGCAGGTATCGCTATTTATGGGAACACGCTTTCAAGTTTAACTACGGGGGATTCTGTAACCGCTACCGGTGTTTTATTTGACTTCAGTGGCTTGTTAGAATTATCGCCAACGAACAGCTTTACGGATCATGGACCTGTTACTCCAAATGTACCCCAAGTAATTCCGATTACAAGCGCAGGAGAAGCCTTGGAAGCGCAGCTTGTTCGGATTGAAAATGTAACTTTTGTTCAAAGTGGAAACTTTGCTGCCGGAAACAGTACGGTACAAATCACCAATGGAGCCAACACCTTGGATGTTCGAATCAACGGAACTACGAATATTGACGGAAGCGCCATTCTAGCAGGACCAGTTACCATCACCGGTTTAATGGGACAATTTAATGCGAATTATCAACTTGTTCCAAGAAGTACCTCAGACATTATCCCTTATGTTGCTCCACAAACTGAAATCAACGTTAAGATCAATGGTACCACTGCATTAAACAACACCAGTTACGTGATTGGAAATACGGCAAACAATACCATTACCATAGAAAATAGTGGTGTACAAAACCTAACGATTTCAGGGGCAACGCTTTCTGGTGCGAATGCAGCAGAATTCACTACCAGTTTAAATGCTTCCACTGTTGCTGGATTAGGTTCACAGAATTACACCTTGAATTTTGCACCTTTAGGAAATGGTTCAAGAACTGCGACGCTAAGCATTGCTAACAATGATAATGATGAAAATCCGTACGTGATTACCTTGTTAGCTGTTGGTCTTGATAACTTGGCTACTGAACCTACCTCAAACCCAACAAACTTAACCTTTGCTAATATTGAGGCGTATACCTTAGCTGGGGCATATACCGCAGGTGCTGGGGCCGAGAAATACCTCGTATTGTGGTCGAAAAATGCACCGGTTTCGGGAACTCCTATGGATGGAACGAGTTACCAACGCGGAGATATTATTGGCAATGCTAAAGTAGCTTACACTGGAAGTTCTGTTTCGTTTGTGCCACGCGGTGTTCGCGCCAATCAAGCGTATTATTTTTCAGTATATGCCTTTAATGGTCCTGCTGGATTTGAGAATTACAAAACAACAACTCCCGCCACAGGGAACGTAACAACGACTGGATTAAACATAGGGAACTACTATTCAAGTATTAATTCTACCGCTCCTACCTTGGTGAGTGATCTTTCAGCATTAATCAATCCACATACCTTCATTTCATATTTCAATTACAAGCAAACGGTAATGAACCAATTTGAGGTGTGTGATACAACCAACGGACAATCCTTTGTAACCTGTGTTTATACCGGTGAGAACAAGGTGTTTAACGATCCATTTGATTGGACCGCAACTGGTTATTCTCGCGAGCACACGTTTTGCCATTCTTGGATGCCTACCTTCCCATGCGATAATCCAGAGCAACCAGAATATACAGACCAACACAACCTCTACCCTACTAACTTAGCGAATGCGAATTCTTATAGAAGTAATCTCCCATTGATGGAAATTACAGGGAATGTGCTTTATACGTTTTTAGAAGGAAGCGTTGGATATAATGGCAATCAAATGTGTTATGAACCCAGAGATGCACAAAAAGGAAATGCTGCTCGTTCGATTTTTTATCAAGCAACATGTTACAACATGCAAAACAACTTGAATTGGGGAATTGCAGCAAACCAAGATCAAGCCACCTTAAAAACATGGCATTTTGCTGACCTCCCGGATTCTTATGAAATTGCTCGTCAGGAATATATCTTCAGCGTTCAAGGCAACCGGAATCCATACATCGATTCTGTGAATTTTGCATGCCACGTAAACTTTAACAACATGTCTTACTTAGAAACATCATGCAACGTTGGGATTGAAGATCAATTAGCCGCTAATTTATCGGTATTCCCGGTCCCCACTAACGGCAACGTATATGCCCAAGTAAATGGTCTTGCCATTACTGGATTTACCATTACCGATTTAAGTGGTCGTATTGTTAAGGCTTCTCAAGGCATTAATGAGGACGTACTTATTGTGAACGGAAACGATTTAAAATCTGGTAAATACCTGATTGAGGTGCGTACCAACCTTGGAGCAGCCCGCGGAAGCTTTATAAAAGAGTAATGTTTAAGCTGGTTCTCTGTATACTTCTTGTTGCAGGAGCCCTGAGTTGTTCCTACCAAGTAAATGTTTCGTCGGCTTCAAAGAATATTCGTGTTGATACGAGTGTACAAGCAGTGCAACAAATCGAGCAATTCATTGTCCCGTACCGCGATTCATTAGCCCTTCAAATGGGAGAAATCCTAGGCACGGCTGACACCAGTTTCGAGGTGGTATTTCCCAGTTCAAACCTCATGAATTGGGCTACTGATGCCTTATTACTGCAAGAAACAGAAACCGTTCGCTTATCTGAACCTGTTATTTGTATATTAAATGCCGGCGGTTTACGTGCGAGCCTAAACAAGGGTCCCATCACGGTTGGTGATTTATTCAAACTTATGCCCTTCGACAATTCGGTAGCATGGGTTCGTTTGCCGATTTCACGTATCGAGGCAATTGAGACCTTCATGAAAAATCAACCCAAAGGAGTTCCGCTTGCGAACGCTCGATTTGAAAAAGGCAAGCTCATGATTCAAGGCTTAAATGAAACGCACACCCATTTTTGGGTGATTACCTCGGATTATTTAGCACAAGGTGGCGATAAAATGACTTTTTTCTTAACGCCAGAATCATTCCAACTAAAGCCGAAGAATCTGCGCGATGTATTTATCGATGAAGTTAAACGGCAGGGAACCCTAGTTAGTAATTCAGAAAAACGCTTTATTCCATGAATCGAAGAGCTTTTGTAGGATTAGCTGGATTAACGAGTTTAGGAGCACTAACAAGCTCCTTCGAGCTTCGCACCTCGGCGCAGCGCAAGGGTAAAAAGCTTACCATACTGCACACGAACGATACCCATTCGAACATTGACCCCTTCCCGCTTAATCATGCTAAATACCCTGGTATGGGTGGCGTGGCAAAACGAGCGGCCTTAATTGAGCAAATACGAAGGGATGAAGAAAACGTTCTTTTAGTGGATTCGGGAGATATTTTTCAAGGGACACCGTACTTTAATCGATACCATGGCGTATTAGAGATGAAACTGATGTCGGCCATGCAATACGATGTGGCTACGATGGGGAATCATGATTTTGACATTGGAATGGAAGGATTCAAGAATGCACAACGCCATGCGAATTTCCCCTTTGTCTGCAGCAATTATGATTTAAAGAATACCACCTTAGCGAATCAAACCTTACCGTATCACATCCTGAGACGAGATGGAATAAAGATTGGTTTTTTCGGTATTGGGGTGAATTTAGACGGCCTCTCCCCTGCTTCTTTATATGCCGGAATGAACTACATAGACCCCATAGAGCGCGCCAATTCAATGGCCCAATTGCTGAGTGATTTAGGGTGTGATTTGGTGGTTTGTCTTTCACATTTGGGATTTGACTATTCAAGTACACAAATTTCTGACAAGGTATTGGCTGCGCAGACCGCGAATATTCATTTGATTCTTGGAGGGCACACTCATACCTTTATGGAAAACCCATTAGTCATGGAAAATGCCAATAAAAAACCCGTCTTGATTAATCAAACGGGCTGGGCAGGACTATTTCTAGGACGCATCGACATTGATTTCCAACGCGGGATGTTCAAGCATCAAGCACTTTTGGTGCAATAAGCTTATTCTTGCACCCAAATCAACATACATCCATTTAAGACCATCGTTGATTAATATTTTTAGCAATTCATTGATATAGAGTTCATATAATGCTAACGAAAATCGCTTACTATTGTATTAAAATTCAACGCTTATGAAGTCTTTCTTTTACCTTTATTTGTTGGTCATTAGCGCCTTGTTAACTTCTGCTTTTGCACAAAGTAGCATAAGTGCTCCGGAGTGCATCGCCCCATTCTATCACGGTGTGGCTTCAGGTGATCCATTAAGTGATCGTGTAATTATTTGGACAAGAATAACCCCCGTAGATTTTGGCCTTACCCTGAATGGAAGCTATCACGTGGCTACCGACAATCAATTTAATAATATAGTGGCAAGTGGGACTTATTCAACTGATTCCACCAAAGATTTTACCGTAAAAATTGATGTTACGGGCCTTAATCCCAATACATTTTACTACTATGAATTTGAGCATAATGGAGCCTACAGTTTAGTGGGTAGAACAAAAACACTTCCCCTTGGGGCAGTAGATAACATGCGTTTAGCGGTGGTGTCCTGCGCAAGTTTAGAGTCTGGGTATTTCAACTCGTACGAAGCCATTGCTAACCGAAACGATGTAGATGCAGTTCTTATGCTTGGAGATTACATATATGAATATGAAAGTCAGGGATTTTCCCCAAATAATAATGTAGATCGAACGTGGCAACCTGCTGAAGAAATCACTGAGTTGAACGACTATCGCCTGCGTTATAATTCATACCGCCTAGATTATGCCCTTCGTAAACTGCATCAAAATTTTCCGTGGATATGTATTTGGGATGACCATGAAACCGCCAATGATTCCTATCCGGGTGGTGCGGATAACCATCAAGCGAATGAAGGCCCTTGGGCACAACGAATGTCGGCGGGAAAAAAAGCTTATTTTGAATGGATCCCAATTCGTCCAAAGGCGCCGGGTAATCAAGAAATTTTCAGAACGTTTGAGCTCGGTGATTTAGCGAAAATCATCATGCTCGATACCCGCCTAGAAGGTAGAGACCAGCAAGTCGGTGCAAACGATCCCGGATTCAATGATACAACGCGCACCATACTTGGTCCAGCGCAATTCAATTGGTTTAAGAATGAACTTAGCAGCACCGCTCAACCTTGGAAGATAATTGGCAACCAGGTGATGATTGGTGCAATAGAAATATTTGGCACACCCATCAATACGGATTCTTGGGATGGATATCCTGCGGAGCGCCAAAAATTATTTAATCACTTAACTTCAAATAACATCGATAACATGGTGGTATTAACCGGAGATATTCATACAAGTTGGGCGGTCAACCTTAAAAATGGAAATACTCCTGTTGGCGTTGAAATGGTAACCCCAAGCGTAACCTCTTCTGGAGTACCTATCAACTTATCTGGTTTAATCACACTGCAAAATCCAGATATTAAGTATGTGGAATTAACAAAACGCGGTTTTATGTTGGTTGATATTACTGAGCAACGAGTTCAAGGAGACTGGTATAATGTGAATACAATAGATCAAATGAACCCTGGTTCCACATGCGTAAAATCCTACGTTACCAACAATGGATCCAATGAACTAATACTAGCGAATACCGCAGCAACAGGACATGGTGCATTCAATCAGGAATTACTTGGACCCTGCAGTAGATTTTATGTGGCATTGGCAGAAACAACAACACCTAAAGTTATTGGCGTGTATCCAAATCCAAGTAATGATTTTATCAAATTGCAAACCATAAATTTATCCCCTAAAGATATTCACATTTATTCTGCGGATGGCAAACAACAGCAAGTATCGATCGAGGTATCAGATTGGGAAAATGGCTTAACCATCGTTTCATTAGATGTGCAAAAATTGATGCCGGGATCATATACTATAACCATAGAGAAAGGAAAAATGCAATCCTTTCGCTTTGAAAAAACAAATTAAAGGAATGCGTAATTTTCTTTTTTTCACACTCGTAATCGTTACACTGCAAAGCGTCAAGGCACAGCTGCCTTGCGGTACCTCAAATTTCACATTGAACAATTCGAACTTGGGTACAGTAGGTTCTAACGTAAGCAGTTATACCTACTCCTCTGCAACGTTTAACATGGCCTTTAATGTATTTATACAAAAAACAGCCGGAAACGGACCCAACTTTTATCCTTACGGGACAAATTCTCTATGGGTAGGAAAGGATAACAACGTAAATTTAGACTCGGTTGTGGTAGAAATCACTTTTACAGGACTGGTATACGGAGTAATGTTGGATTTCGGGGCGATCAACAACAATACCGATGGGGAGGAACAAATTCAACGCATTTATCCGAAATTATCCAACGGACAACTTCTCACTAACGGAGTTACCTACACGTATCAACCTGGGGTTCCAACGGGAACGGCTGGTGGTACTTACTTCGTGAATAGTACGAAAACTATTAAAGCCTATTCAGGAAACGCAGACGACGGACGATTGATTATTTCTGCGACTACCCCCTTCAAAAAAATCCGCTTCACCCAACGTGAAATCACCGCCTTGAGTGTTTCTGGTCCTAACGGAATTCTTGTGAAACGAATTTCGTATTGTCCAGAAATTCCAGATATCAAAGTAACGCAACAAAATGTGAATCAAGCCATAAACTCCACCTCAAACTACGGAACAGTTGGGATTGGAAACACCGTAACAAAAACCTTCGAAATATCCAATCAGGGTACCGGTAACCTATCCATTTCCTCCATTGCCCTTACCCAAGGAACTCAATGGCAGATAACGAATAATCCTCCTTCAACCGTCGCGCCGCTGGACACCGTCTTTGTGAACGTGAGTTTAACCCCTCAATTTTCCGGGAATTTAAGTGATAACATCACCATAACTTCGAACGACTGGGATGAAGCGAGTTACGGGTTCAATTTAAGCGGTATCGGAGTGGCCTCTCAACTGCAGCTCCAACACCATGCACAAATAATACCTGTTTTAGATACTGTTACCGTGGATTCTACCCTTCTTGGTAGCTTCTTGGTTGATTCGGTATATATAGTAAACAACGGCCAAGCTCCATTAAGTATTAGTAACGTTGTAGTCACAGGATCTACGTTTTCTTGGATTCCTGCAGCACTCCCACTGAATTTAGCCCCGGGTACTGGACAATACCTACATTTCTCGTTCACCCCTGTGGTGGGAGGGTTCTCCAACGGAAATCTACAAGTTCAGTCAAACGATCCAAATAGTCCTCAAAATTGGGTGCTTAATGGTTATGGGATTAATCCTTTTGCTGCCACACCAGAGATTCAAGTTATCTACAATTCAAGCAATTTCGCCACAGGATCGGTCATCAATTTGGGCGCATGCACGATGGGAAGTTCCCTTGCTGTTCCAATAATCATCAAGAACATTGGTGCAGCGAATTTGAATTTATCCAACCTGCAGAGTACGAATCCCCAGTTTTCATTAACGCCAGCACTCTCCGGTACATTAGCTCCAGGTGCCTCCATACCCCGCACCATTACCTTAACGCCGAGCGTTTTGGGGATAACCAACGGTACCATTTTTTTCAGCACCAACGATTTAGATGAGAATCCGTTCATTTTTCATTTGGTAGGTACCGGAATGGCGCCATTGCTTACAAATTGTACTGGCTGCAATCGTCTTGGGGTGAATTCCAACCCTATGCACAAAGCAGAATGGGTCGATAATTTACCTGTATTTGAATGGCAACATGAAGAAGGAATCGCTGCAGCATATTATAACGTTGAATTGTTCAAAGTCAGCAACGCAAACAATACCGAAGTTGCAATCGTCATAAACGGTAACCTGGTAAATACAGTAACAGCACCAGTAAGTGCGAGTTATGCGAAATTGGTGTGTTCCACCGCCTTACTCTACAAAACCCTTTACAGTTGGAAAGTTACTGCTTTCGATGCCAATAATCTTCCTATCGCCTGCTTTAAAAGGCAATTTACGACGATACCCAAACCCTCTATGCTCCCCCTAAATTGCTTGTATGTGCCAGGGGGTGTAGATCCCTTCGGGACACGGCTTGGTGCGGTGAACAATGTACCGATTTACAAAAACGGAGGTTGCGAAAACGGAATTTACAATAAAGCCAGTACAACGATTCAAAGCCAAAGCGGTTGGAGTTATGGATGGCAATGTGTGGAATTACCTGCTCGTTTTTATTTTACACGATATCGCATCAATATTCAGGGAGGAGATGGAAAGGACTATTTCGATGTAACAGGTAACCGAAAAGGACTTCGTCAAATGACCAACGGTCTTTCGACTTCGGCGCCGAAAATGAACGATATGATTACCTTCATGCGTGCAGATCCCAATTCAGCTGGACATGTTGCCATGATTCGAAATTTCACTCCAGGTTACAGTCAAAATGTGAGCAACTACACCTTGAATATGTTTCAACAAAATTGGGGATCAAACGTTTCGCAGCACTTGAATTACCCCATTTCCCTAAAGCTAACGGCCGGAAAGTGGAAGGCTACAAGCGCGTACCCTACGACACGCGGTTGGGTACGAGCTATTCCTGAAATCGTGAGTCCAGGCATCACTAACGGTATCCCTACAATCAGCACCACCACTCCTACCTTTACCTGGATAAAGCACAACAACATTAAAGGATATAGGGTGAGGCTCTACAAACTTAATGGAAATTGCTACCAACAAGTTGGAAATACCATTGAAATCAGTGGAAATCAAATAAACGGTCAAGGTTTTCCAGCCCTAACTCCTGGGGCGACCTACAAATGGACTGTCGAAAACCGTTATTTTAACATTGCGTCAATCAGCTTCCAGCAAAGCACCACCATTTCAAGTAATGCTGAAAAGTCTGTGATCAGTGATAACTACTACTTTAAGGTAAGTGCCAGTGCAACGGGTGGAATTTTAGGTCCTGTAGTGGCCAACGGAGGAAATCAAGCGGCTTTGTTCCTTCAAGCCGTGGCCTCTCCGGTAAATGGTGCATCCATTTTTAATAAAAATACCGAGGATTGGATTTATCTTGATCAGACACACGGCAACGGCGCGGTAGATATTCTTCAAGAATTTACGCCATGTGCTAGCGATTCGATGCTGATAATCCGTTCTGGCTATTTTCCTACAAAATTCTCCCTGAATCAGGTCAGCTTTTCAGATAAAATGGGAATCCCGATGATTGACCAAAGACCACCAATCGTTTTCCGTGTAAGCCATGGTTCTGATAACATGTCTCCCTATTTGAACGTTGAGACGGATAAGGTGCAAGGGTTTTGGTTCAGCACAGACGGAGGGATGAACTTCAAGAACTACCCTGCCACCACACAAAAAATCCCGGTTAACCTTTCCCATGGAATGAACTACTTTGAATTCATGGTTTTCAACGGAAACGATACGGTATTCATAACAGATAGATGGCTTTACACGGATTATTCTCAAAGCCTTCGCAAAATACAAATCATCAATCGAGAATCGATTAATGCAAGTTTATACCTAGATGGCGACCTTTATTCCGAATTGCATTCACACCAGCACCTGGCCTTACCGGAAGGAAGTTACACGCTTACGTTGGTAGCACCGGGATATGTACTTGAACGATACCTGATTGAGAAGGATACTATAATTATTTATGATCCCAAGGTGCGTGCCGAAGAACTTCGCGACACAAGTATTGTGACCCATCCTGATCATGCGCACTTCCTATGGAACGGATTAAGTATCCATGGATTGACGGTTGGCAACATCGAAATTGGTCAGCACCAAGCCAATCCCATAATCCCTGTAAACCCTTGGAGCCAAACGCTATACTTCAATACGCACGAAGGTTCGTTAGATGTATCTTGGATCGTTGACCGTATTAAACCAATTGCTGATCCTTCCTTGCTGATTGAACAAGCAGGAACTTGGCGCTTACTTCCAAGCACGTTATGGGGCGACAGCGTACGTTACGAGGCGGACTTTCAAATATTAAAACTGAAAGGTTGGAACTTTAACGGAGCGATAACATTAGTGGAGTCCATGGCTTCATCACGCTGGTTAGGTCACGAAATACGATTGATACCGAATCCCAACTCGGGTGCGACAGTGGAAGTACTTTTCTACTTCGCGGAACACGCTCCTTGTTCCTATCGAGTAATTGACCTGCAAGGACGTTGTAAAATGGACGGGCAAATGGTATTGGATGAAAATCAACGTGCTTCTATAGCAATTGAATCCTTAGCACCTGGCCTTTATAGTTTTGAATTCCAAACAAGCGAAGGGTTGCAACGCGTGCCATTTATTCGGCAGTAAAAAGATTTATTTACGGGATTTATTTTTCCTTTTCAGAGGATTTCTCAATGTAGGATTTTGGTAGCATTTATAGGCGTTTTTATCGCCCTATTTTAGGATCAAGCACTTCGGCTTGTGCCCCAAATTTCAATCATTAAATTGATTAAACTGTAGGTTAAAAGGAAAGTTGTCTCTTCCCCCGTTTGTTTTCATGATATTCTGGATTATTCTCTTTTTCTGATCCCATCGCCCAAATCACATCTAACACCCCTCCCGTTGTAGCGAGTTGCGTAAAATCAAAATCCTCAGCATCTCCTGTGGCAAGTGCCCGAGCCATTGAAAATATCCGCCGACCATTCTTCATCTCTTCCGATTTGATAACCCAATGTTCCAGTTTGTCCCGTTTAGGCGGTGCATATCCGGTAAGAACAGCATCGTAGGGATTAGTATTTACAAAGACCTCTTTCCAAGCTGGAACCATAAGAACATCCACCCCTGCTTGCATACGCTTCGTGTTTAAACCCAAGGCAAACCAACTTTTTGAAGGACCGTCAATTTGGACAAACACACTATCCGATAAAGTGATTTTTACTCCTATCCAATGCGTGGTTAAGGTATCTCCAAATTTGGCTTGGACCGTTCGTTGCGCGTAAGTCCCTGTTAGCAATAAAAACAAAAATCCACTACATATTACGCGTTTCATACACTTATTCAATTACTATGATTTGTACTGCTTTCCGTTCATTTCGAATGAAATAAATCCCGGGGACCACATCCATTCTCAACCGGTTATCGGCTAAGGTACCTTTCCATAATGCGCGTCCATTCATATCTACCAAGACCCAATTCCCAGAGGGTAACATAAGTGCTTCTCCCCGATGCAACACCGTCGGAAATGGGGATTTAAATTCATCCTCCGTGAGACCACCCGTTGAAACCGTCAAATTCACAGTGACTAAACTATCACACCCTTGTGTAGTATTCAATTGTTGTGTATATGAACCTGTACTTGAGTACGCCTGACCATTCCATGAAAACGTACTGGTAACAGTGGTGTCAAATACCGTTAACGGAGCCGATTGGTTAATAACAACATCCCACAAGACCAACGAATCACAGCCATTTACATTGGTTAGTAATTCGGAAATAATACCTGAATTATTATAGCTTTGCCCCCCAATAATCACCGAATCACAGCTACTTAGCGGTACCAACACCGTATCTCCTTGCGTTAAGGTGAATTGAATATTCAGTGTGGAATCACATCCGAGATTGCTAGGTAAAATCTGTTGATACGTCCCGCTCTGGTTATACGTTAGTCCATTTAAGGTTAAGGGAACGCATTGAGAAAACTGCAAATTGGTTTGTGTATTCGATAAAATGGTCAATTGCAAGCTTACTACTGAATCGCATCCCGAAAGGGTTTGACCCTGAAATGTATAATTTCCGGATTGTGTTAAAATCTGGCCATTCCAACTCAAAGAATCACAAGCGCTCAAGGTTTGGTTCACGGTATACGCAGGAAGCACCTGAACCTGTACGGAAGACGTTGGTCCATTTCCGCAGGCATTCGTTGCCGTAACCTGAATGTTGATCAATGAAACTCCAGCTTGAGGGGTAATCGTTAACGAAGGTTGTTGTGTAGTTGAATTCACCCCGTTAATAGTCCATTGGTAGCCTGTGGCACCTTGTACATTGCTTGAGTTGAGTGCTATCGTGTTTTGATTGCTGCAAATATTCTGAGGGAAATTTGCAGTTTGCGGCGCGTTTATTGGTGCACTAATTACGTTTACGCTAACTGCCAAGCGCGTTTGTGATTCTTGTCCAGTAACAGTTTGCGAAGCAAAATAGGTTGTCCCGTTCACAAGCGTTGTTGCATTGGATAAGGGAATACCCCCAGAAGCGTTGGCGTACCACTGAATGCTAGAGCCTGTTACTTGGAGCTGATTGAGCGTTGCACCTGCACACACTGTTTGTGGTGAATTACCTGTAGGTGGTGCGGTAACCGGAACTAAGGTAAATGTCGCCGAAGAAATCCCCCGGTTTGTATTTCCATGATACGCATAGGTAAAGGTATTTGAACTCGCTCTGGCCCATATCAAGGAAATAGAACCCGGAGCGGCGGTAAATACATAGTCATCCAAATCCCCAGTATTCAATGCGCGCGTGGCAATTACCGTTCTAACCCCTCCGGCGACTACGTTTGAACTAATGGTCCAATCCTGCTGCAAATCGGTAGCTGGAGCAGAATAACCTGTTAAATTCCCATCAAAACTTGTTAGTGCAGCAGCACTGTGAACGGCCGCAACATCGGTACCAGCAGCCATGGAGCCTGCATCAAAACCCACCGCAAACCAACGGGCGGAAGGACCTATTAAAGTCATGGTAACATTTGCTCCAACATCTAACTTAACAGACATTGCCAATCCAGCCGTGCTAGATAATGTAACGGTACCCGTGGTGTAGGTTTGAGCAAAGGCTGTTAGGGAAACAACCAACAAAAGAAATAAACTAATTTTTTTCATGCGATGTAAAGATAGCGGTTAGACGTTCGTCTTGATAAAACAATAATAATTCTTGTATACTACGACCTTTCTGATCAAGAATCTTCAGGTTAGGATTTTTAGAAAGCAGGAGGTCTACTATTTCATAGCGTTTCATGCTCATGGCCATGTGCAAGGGGGAACCGAATTGTGAAAACTGACAAGTATCGTCGGGTGATACCCCTTGGTCCAGGATAAATGAAAGCATTTCTAGATTGTTTTTAAAAATGATTCCGTAGAGCGCCGAGCCTTCTGCCGCACAATACCTAATATCTGCTCCACGCTGTGCAAGCAATTTTGCGACGGCATTATTTCCACGGTAGCATGCCAACACAAAGGGCGTAATACCACGCTCCGACAGGCGGTTAACAGATGATGGGTCTTTATCTAAAAGAGCCGTCATGGATTCAACTGTTCCAGTTCGAGCAAGTTCATGCACCTCTTGCGCCAGAAAAATCCTTCCACCATAAATGAAAACTATAAAAATTAAAATTTTATAACGCATATTTTTATTTAACCCGTTAACCCCATTCATTGTTCACGTTATCTTACCAAATGAAAAAATACATGCCCTTCTTTTTCCTCTCCACCAATTCCAAGGAGCCTGAATTTCATAAAATAGGTGCCGTCCTTGGCTAATTGTCCATTTGGCAAGGTCCCATCCCAAAACTGATTGACTTGATTTAATTGAATCATTAATTCTCCCCATCGATTTACAATAAGTGCTTCTTGACTAATTACATTTTGAGAGAAAATCCCATATTGTTCATTCGTTCCATCTCCATTCGGAGAAAAAACATTTGGAATAAAATACTCGATACTGCCACAAGGAATAATTTCAATTCCCACGGAGCCATCATTATCACACCCATTGGCATCTGTAATCGAGAGTAATATTGTTTCGTTTTGCACCCCCTGAACCCAAATTGATGGATTGCTTTCTCCTGTACTCCAAGCATACGTATAGGCAGGCACGCCTCCGGTTACGGTAGAAACCAATTCAACAGAATCTTCAAGGCATAAGGATACGGTTGAAGGCAAGGACACCTGCAACGAGGCGGGCTCTGTAATCGTAACCGTTAAAGAATTTTCACACCCCGTGGCATCCATTACAGTAATGGTATATTGTCCGGAGGCCAAGAAGGCAAATACGCCTGAATTTTGAAATGCCCCATTATTTAATTGATACTGATACGGAGGGGTAGAACCTCCTGCACTGGCTGAAATAGAACCCGTTGTTTCTCCAGCACAAAGCACGTTCGTTACATTCGGATTATTAAGAACAGGCCCACCCAAACTAGGAACGATATAGGTAGCGTTGGCGCTACATCCGGTTGCTTGGTCGGTAACCACCACGGAATATGATCCTCCAGCTAAATTTTGGATATATGTCCCTACCCCAGCATTTGGGTTCCATGCATAGGTATAATTCCCAGAACCCCCAGAAACGCTTACTTCGATTGCACCGGTAGCACCACCACATTGGGTTCCAGTAATGTTTTGCGCATTCACAAGGATTTGATCCGGTTGTGTAATTGTTAGGGTGGTATCCCCGGTACAGTTCATCGCATCCGTAGCGGTAATGGTATAGGTTCCTGCCACTAAATTGGTTTGAGAAGCTCCCGAAAGATTACCCGGCATCCACGAGTAGGTGTACGGTGCCGTTCCTCCAGTAGCGGAAGCTGTTGCTTCCCCGTCACTTAATCCATAACAGGTAACGTTGGAAATACCAGACAAATTCACTGTAATGGAAGGACAAGGATTCGGATTACAAGGCAGCAAATTTGCAATGGTTAATACTTGCACTGTTCCAGCGGCATCCGTTACTTGAACTTGAACTACCCCAAGGGGTGGTGTTGCATTCGTTCCATTTGCAAAATTAACCCATTGAGCAGGAGAATTGCAGGAATTCACCGGCACCACGCCGTTTAAGCATTGTCCAAAAAACCACGTATAACCGCAACTTTGACATTCTCCTTGATTCGTAATGGGTGTATTTTGAGCGGCTTGATAATACGCCCAAGCATACGGCGCTACTCCTCCACTTACCGTTAAGGAACCATTCGCTTCAATACATGCCGTTAAGCCCTGGCATGGACTAACAGTAATGGTTGTTGATTCTGCACCACAAGGTAAGGTGTATGTTATAGATTGATTGCCCACCCCGGCATTCGCTGGGGTAAAGAGTCCGGAGGCACTTACCCCAGGTCCACTCCATGTTCCTCCGGGGGTCGCCGCGGTTAATTGCATGGGAGCATCCGAAATACATACATTTTGAGGAGAACAAATCGATGCATCGCAGCAAGAAGAGGTCATTGGCGCACATGCAGCGGCAGCAAAGGTTTGGATATATCCAGTTCGTGTATTGCTCGAAGAATTCCCTGTACTTCCCACAGCCACAACATCTCCTGCCATTGTGACGTGCACATCATACACTTTAAAAGAAGTTGGATACGTAGCTAATTGGACCAAATTGGCATCAAACTTAATTACCGCTGTGGATGAACCAACGTATACGTTACCACAATTATCGATATCAATTCCGCTATTGCTGACCGAGAAATCCCCAAGTGCGGTTGTATTTGCTCCACCCGGAATAATTGATGTAGTAAGAATCGCTCCGGTCTGAAGGTTTCGTTTGACCACATTCAATCCATTTTGCGTATAATAAAAATTATTATTCGCTTTAATGGCACAAATCCCGGCATTATCGTAGCGATAATTCTCGCATTTATATCCGAGATCATAGCTGTTATCTATTTTATAGAATAAAGGCGCACCATTACAGGCATTAAAATTTTGATTAAAGGCTCCAACCGTATCTTGGGTCATGAAATAATATTTCCCATTGGGAGAGGCACAAATTGCACGTACTTCTTGCACCGAAGGAGGAAATGCAAAAGTACTGCCCTGAGCCACATCTGCACTAGAAATGATATTTCCTGTGTTAAAATCAATATTGTAAATAGAAGCCGTCAGACTAAATCCAGCACCACCAGTTCCTCCCACAACCAACATACTCTGATCACAATTAAACGCAATACTCCAAAACTCATCGTTACTGAATAATCCACTGGGATTCGCATTATTCCAAACCAGTGCGCCAGCCGGACTTATTTTCTGTATCGCTGCAGTAGAACCAGCAGTGACATAAGAATTACCTAAATTATCTACGGCAAAGGTTCCGAGCCACACATTGGAGGTATCATACGGTGTATTGTACGTCCATTGTAAGGCTCCAGCCGCATTATACTTAAGTACTTGCATTGGCATCACGCCACCTATGGCATATATATTTCCAGCGGCATCCTTATCGCATTCCCATACGCAATCCCAATTGCTAGCAAAACTTGGAAGTTGAGTCCATGGATCTATGATTACGGTTTGTGCTTTGTCATACTTACCCAAGTTAAAGCCAACAGTCCGTTGATCTAAGAGGTTAAACGAAGAAGGAATGGTGGCATCATCTGCAAACTCGTAAAAGGAAATTGGTGCGTGATCAACTAAATCACCAAACATCGTTTTTATGTGGATTTCATCGTTTATCAAGTTAAGGTCCCGATCAAAAATCATTCGAAAATCTTGCACAGAAGCAGTTGGATGAACAACTAACGCATATTTGAGTCCTGATTCCGGATGAATACGGTATGTTAAATCTATTCCTGGCGCTATGTTTTTATAAACCAGCTCATCAAATCCTTTGATATTGGTTTTATTGACTATTGCCCCGGCAGAAGATTGGTAAGAATAACTAAAATAGTTCGACCGTGGGTTACTAGCCACTAGCACAGAATTCGTTGCACTCGGGAAATGGACATTTAGTTCATCGTGGGTGTAGGTGTATTTTCCAATCCGTCGTTCCCATTGTTTATGACCTTCCAATGAGTTAACTGGGGCTTCAAGTTCTTGTGATTTTAGTCCCTTTTCCGCATCTAAAAAAACGTAGCTGATTCCTGTGATTCCAAAGAAAACCTTTGCCTTTCCGAAATCGGCAGCATAACGAATTTGCCCAGTGTGTTCATTTTCGTATTCATCGAATTGCCCAAGATTTTCAATGAAACATTTTGGGCGTTCGAATGCTCTTTTCCACCCTTGCGCATAAACGGAAACACTTAATGATATGAAGGTAAAAAAAGCGACTATAACCGAGCGCATGTGATACAGAATTAAGGTTTGGGCGCCCTAAGTTAACAATAGTTTAATTATCTATATCTTTGTTAAGAACTGAATTGCTTATGATTATATATTATCGACTTGTAGTTGCATTAATTATCCTACTGGGTGCACCTCATTTAATGGCGCAATGCCCGGCCGGACAATGGCCCGTTGAAATCACCATTGTTCCTGATGCTTACCCAGGAGAAACGACTTGGAATTTATACAGCAACGGCAATGAAGTTGCCAACGGAAATGTAAATGGATCCGTCGTTTGTGTCGATTCGGCAGATTGCATTCGTTTTGATATTCACGATAGCTATGGCGATGGGATTTGTTGTGGTTATGGCCTTGGGTCGTATATTATCACCTTAAATGGAACGCAAGTAGCGAGTGGCGGACAATTTGCGTTAACCGCTTCACATTCATTTAATTGTGGACCAGGAACCATTTGCGAAAACCCAATTCCAATAGATACTGGAGTAACGGTTTCTCCTCAAGAAAACATATACTATTCGTTCACACCGGATACAACCGGAATTTTCGCCTTATCCACGTGCAACCTAAGCGCCTGTGACACACGAATCTGGGTATATAATAATTGTGCGAACGTAGACTTCAGCGGTTCAGCTACCGGTGCACTTTATTACAACGATGACAATGTGCTGTGCGGGCTGCAAGCAGATCTTCACCCCTTACTCACCGCAGGAATTCCCTACATCTTCAAAATTGGCTTAAAAGCGAATACTGCTTGTGCTGCGAGCATTCCTTTTTCAATCACGTATGAGGGTGCCATGACCTCGGTACTACCTATCGTAAAATTAACTACGGTGAATAATGCAATCAACAACGATGTTAAAGTTCCTGTGGTCATGGAAATCATTGATAATGGACCAGGTTTCCTTAACTCAACAGCCGATACGCTATACAGTTATGAAGGGACGATCATGACCGAATGGCAAGGGTTCTCAGGACCTGGATATCCCAAGAAAAACTACGACTTTGATTTGGTAGATGCGATTGGAAACAAGATAGATACCTCCTTGTTGGGCATGCCTGCTGAGAATGATTGGATTTTCAAAGCGGAATACCTAGATAATTCCTTGTTAATCAATTCGGTGACCTACGAATTTGCACGTCGGATGGGGCGATATGCACCCCGCACAAGGCTCTGTGAAATCTTTCTTGACGGAACGTACATTGGCGTGTATACCTTGACGGAAAAAGTGAAACGCGACAATAACCGCTTAGATATCGCAAAACTGACTTCAGCCGATACCTCAGGAAGTGACTTAACGGGGGGATACATTATAGAAATGAATATTAACGGCGACCCGGCTGCATGGAATTCGGTATATCCACCAATCAATAGCGCAACCTCGCCTCATGCCGTAGAATTCAAGTATGTATATCCCAAGGAAGATTCCATCCTTCCGGTACAAGCCAATTATATCAAAACCTATGTGGATTCGTTTGAAAATGCACTGAATGGCATAAACTATACAAACGATACCTTAGGTTACCGTCAATGGATTGATGTAGGAACCTTCATCGACTTCTTGATTGTAAACGAATTCAGCATGAATTATGACAGTTATGGTCGCAGCACCTACATGTACAAAGAAAAAGATACAGACGGCAACAAACTGTGTATTGGTCCGCCTTGGGATTACGACCGTGCCATGGCAAATGATCCAACTTCGGGATGGGTTTGGGAAAACACACACCCCTATTGGCCTTTTCCTTTTTGGTGGTCAAAATTATATACGGACTCGGTGTATCGTCATGAATTAGCTTGCCGTTGGTTTAGTTTACGGGAGGATGTATTGAAAACTCCTCGGTTTATGGCCTTTATTGATACCGTTTCTGCTCCCTTGTTTCAAGGGCCTGCCGATCGGAATTTTGCGGTTTGGCAAACCTTAGGTGCGAGCACATATTTGGCACAAGTACAGAACATGAAAGTATTTATATACAAGCGATTAGCATGGATTGATAATGAATTGGCGCCTTTTGGGGCCGTGCTTCCAGACCTTATAATTCCTTCAGACACTGCAGTTTGTAAAGGAATAACCTACACCGCTCCCTACAATCCGAGTTACACCTACAATTGGATCCCGGGACCTGAAACTCCAGCCATCACGTTAAGCACCCCGGGTACCTATACGTTAAGAGTAGAGGATGGCTTTGGTTGTCAACGCACACTTCCAATGACGGTGAGCATCTCTGCACCGGATTCCACCTTCACTCAAGTATTGCACGTGGCAGGTGATGTACATTATATTTTCGCTGGCAATAATGGTACGAACAGCCAATACCTTTGGGATTTTGGCGATCAAACCTCTTTGGCCAGTGGGCAGACGGTGAGCCATATCTATGCAACACCGGGTATTTATGAGGTGCACATGACCGTAAGCGACACCTTGGGATGTATGGGCGAATCCACCAAACAAATTCAAATTACAGATGGAGAAATACAGGTAAGTATTCAGCCGAACCCATCGGTGAACGATCCAATCATTACGCACAATATTCCACAGAACGAAACCTTTAGCTTTTCCCTATACGATGCTTCGGGTAGGAAGCTTAAAGAATTCTCGAATCCTGCCTCTCCATTTACCATAGAAACTTCTGGAATTGCAAACGGAACCTATTGGTTACAGTGCAGTTATAAGGGTCAAAAAATAAGTAAAGGGTTGGTACACCTAGATTAATTTATTGTAATAAATAACGATGCTCCCCATGAAGGTGCTTCCCTATCAAGAATTATTTCTTCGCCAAGAACAAGCTCTTGGAAGCTCCATGAGCAATCACTTAATTGGAATTGCTGAAATAAACCATGCTTCATTTGATCAGTTAGCTCAATCTATTGAAGTACTATTAAAGAATCGTAATTGGCCTTATTTAAAACTAAGTGAGGACTTGATGTCATGGGTTGTTGATAAGAACCAAACGGGAGTCTTCATGCTCGACAACACTGAAGCACCTGAATTATCACTTAGTTGCTTATGGGCCGTCAATCTTTACCAAATTAATAATCAAATAACGCTCAAACTTTGTTTGCATCATGTGTTGGCTGATGCACATAGTTTTCAACTATTCTGGGAAGACCTCAAGGGTGTTTATGAAGGAAAAGAACCTGCAAGAACATTAGAAAATAAGGGAGGTATTGAAATCCCATCACAGAGGGTTGATCTAGGTATATTAAAATCCATTGAACCACAAGGGTTAGGTCCAATAGAGCGAATAACACTTAATGTTTCACCCAGCAGAAAAAAAGAAATAGCTCAACGTTGTAAGGAACAGCAACTGAATCTTTCTACCCTTTTATTAGGTTGCTTTCAGCATTACCTGGATGGAATTGAATCCCATCTTGGCATTCCAATCCAAACCGGAATGGCGCTTCGTAACAGGAGTGGTAAAATTGCGAAGCAAGATTTTTTGACACGGGTAAATTTTCTTCCCGTCAGCCACGTGCCAATTTCCAACATAAGGGAGTTGGAACCCATAATAAAAAATTGTTTTCGAAATCAAGAATACCCATTATTAACGTGGTTATCCCAAGAGCGAAAAAGCACGGCGTTCAACGCACTATTTTCATATCAGAAGGAAGCGTACGAGAAAAATACCGACGAACTGCAAGCAAGATTTACATTTCTCCCGACTTCTGTAGATGAGAATATTATTTCAATGCATTTACTGGAATTTGGCGAAGAATCACTGCGTCTTTCATTCGACGTGCGCACAGACCTTGCCGATTTATCCTTTTGGAGAAATTTCGTGAACGCTTATTTGCATGGCGTACGAGCAATCAGTGACGGCAAAGAACCAGCAATAAATTTACCAAAGGCCAAATTAACCAAGGATCTTAAAAATAACATTGAATTTTGGAGTCTATTTGATAAAGCAACTGATGATCAAACAGCAATTATATGTGCTGATCAAAAAATAACATATGGGGAACTAAAAAAACGAATAAGCACAGAACCAACTGAAGCCCCGATTTTATTTTTATCACCAAATAGAAGCATCGAAACCATTGTAATGATCCTTAAGCAATGGAAAAACGGCGGGGTGGTTTCTTTTACAGCACCGAAAGAAATTAACATGCCCCCAGGCCAATTTCTGTATTTAGCTGAAACGTCCGGAAGTACGGGAGAGCCGAAACAAATATTGATACAGCAAGCGGGTATTGTAACCTTATTAGCGGATTGGAAAAATCGCTTGAACATCAAAGAAAACGCAGTACATCTCTGTCTTGCAGACATGCGATTCGATGTCTTTTTCGGAGATTTATTCCGAAGCCTTTTTCTTGGTAGCACCTTAGTTCTTGCAACAGAAAACGAACGCTTATCACCTCTTCTAATTAGTCAACTCATTACGAAGTACCAAGTGAGCTATCTTGAGTCCACTCCGTCGTTTATTCAACTCATCCTTAAAAACAAGCCGAACCTGGAGGGATTAAGTCATTTAATTTGTGGTTCAGAAGCCATGACGCATTCCCTCTATACTGCCTTTAAGCAGTTGAATGGAATTAATATTTATAACAGCTATGGGTTAACCGAAGTAAGCATTGACTCCGCGCTTTACCCGCTTCTTGACATGAATCATCAATTTCCACTTGGGGCTCCACTCGGGGATCAGCAATTTACGGTTCATGGATCAAACGGAGATATCGTTCCGATGGGTATTTGGGGAGAATTACACATTTCAGGCACTTGCGTTGGCATTCCTTTATCGAAATCCGATCGATACATTGTGCATAAAAATGGAACGCTTACCTATAAAACGGGAGACCGAGCGTTCATCCACCCTATTCATGGACTCATAATCTCTGGAAGGTTACAAGATGACTTCATAAAAGTAAATGGGAAAAGAATTCCGAGTAGACGAATAGAACAACTAATCGCTTCACTTGAAATATTAACACAATGCTGCGTAATTGAAATTGACGGCGTGAGTGTTTTACTTCACGAACTTAACTTAAGCGAACAAGAGATAAGGGCATATTTATCCAAACATATCCCCCCATACCAGCAGCCAGACCTTATTCAATTTAATACCTCTTGGCCTATAAATCAAAATGGAAAGATCGATAAGAAAACCTTAAGCAAACAAGTTCCAATCCAACGAGATTCACGGAAACAATGGCAACCGAATGCTACAGAAAGAGAACAGAACGTTTATCATGTTTT
>CANMTO010000003.1 GCA_947500755.1 Flavobacteriales bacterium | reverse complement strand
GGAAACAGGATTGTATGAGTTTGAATCTACCGGCGAAAAACGAACCTCTGCTGAGATGGTCGGATTTTGGAAAGATTGGAGGAGTAAATACCCATTGATTTCTATAGAAGATGGCCTGGCTGAAGATGATTGGGCGGGATGGAAATTAGCCACGGAAGAATTAGGTAATACAACACAATTGGTTGGAGATGATTTATTCGTAACCAACACCAAACGGCTATCAAGAGGGATTTCTGAAGGAATTGCTAATTCAATTTTGGTAAAAGTAAATCAAATTGGTTCCTTAACCGAAACGATTCAAGCCGTACAAATGGCGACATCCAATGGATATACCTCAGTGATGAGTCACCGCTCTGGTGAAACCGAAGACAATACGATTGCAGATTTAGCGGTGGCTTTAAATACCGGGCAAATAAAAACAGGTTCTGCCTCTCGAAGCGATCGAATGGCCAAATACAACCAATTACTACGCATTGAAGAAGAGTTGGGCGACGATGCCGTATATCCAGGAATGTCTTTCAAGTTTCTTAAATAGTTGGTTACACGCTTCAATCTGCGCGCGTATGGAATCGTTATAAACGATAAGCGCGAAGTCCTAGTTTCTCATGAACGCCGAGGTGGGTATGAATTTAACAAATTCCCGGGTGGCGGTGTTGAACTTGGCGAAGGGATTTTGGATGCCTTACATCGGGAATTTAACGAAGAACTCAATGCCGTAATTGAAACCGCGACTTTTTTCTATGTGAACGAGTATTTCCAAGCATCAATCTTTAAGTCTAGCGATCAAGTCATTTCATTTTATTATCGGGTTACCTTAGATACTACAACCATTAAAACAGGAGTGTCAAACCTTCCATTGGGGTCTACCGAAGTGGGTGATTATGAGCGAGTATCTTGGGTTCCTATTTCCCAAGATTTACAGTCATTGATGACGTTTCCAATCGATAAAATGGTCGTTACTAAAATATTATAATACTTACTGAAATGGGTATTTTATTTTTTTATTGCCTCATGTCGCATTGCGATATTAATTTTCTATGTACTTTTGACGAGTACATGAACTAACTTAAACTATGGCATTAAATACAGATAAAGAGTTATTGGTAGGTGTTGGAAAACAAATAAGAGTAATTCGTAAAAAGCAAGGAATGGCGCTTAAAGATTTGGCGCAAGCGGTGGGAATGGAGCCTTCAAATTTGTCTGTTATAGAAAACGGCAAATCTAATCCGCAACTACTGACGTATGTTAAAATTGCTGCGGCTTTAAATTGCACAATGGGAGATTTGTTTGATTTTCCGTTTGATTATGCTAAGCTCGAGCAGACGTATATGCCGCGCAAGCATACGGTTTAATCCAAGGCTTATTTGAAATTAGGAGCAACCATTAACTCCTTGGTCCCGTGTGTCCAAGTATAAAATCCTTCGCTAGATTTCACCCCTTTTTTACCGGCCATTACCATATTAACCAATAAAGGACAAGGTGCGTATTTTGGATTTCCGAAACCGTCGTGTAATACGCGTAAAATAGCAAGACAAACGTCTAACCCGATAAAATCTGCGAGTTGTAAGGGTCCCATCGGATGAGCCATTCCTAATTTCATTACCGTATCAATTTCTTCAACTCCTGCCACACCTTCATGTAAGGTGTAAATGGCTTCATTAATCATTGGCATTAATATACGGTTTGCAACAAATCCAGGATAGTCGTTCACCTCAACAGGAACTTTATTCAGTTTTTTAGACATGTCCATAATCGTGTTAGTAACCTCATCTGAAGTAGAATACCCACGGATTATTTCAACCAACTTCATTACCGGAACAGGATTCATGAAATGCATGCCAATCACCTTGTCCGGCCGTCCCGTTACCGCGGCAATATGGGTAATGGAAATAGAAGATGTGTTTGTTGCTAAAATTACAGAAGGATCAGTTAGCGCATCCAACTCTTTAAATATCTTAAGTTTTAAGTCAACGTTCTCCGTTGCTGCCTCTACTACCAACGATACCCCTTCAACCCCTGACTTCATATCGGTATGCGTAGATAAATTAGCTAAGGTTGCTTCTTTCTCAGCCTCGGTCAGCGCCCCTTTACTTACTTGCCGGTCCAGGTTTTTACTTATAGTAGCGATCGCTTTATCCAACGCGGTTTGCGATATATCAATAATGTTTACTTGGTGACCAAATTGGGCAAATACGTGAGCAATCCCATTTCCCATGGTTCCAGCTCCAATAACCGCTACGTGTTTCATACATTTCTGAATTAGTCCGACAAATATAATCATAGTATCTTTGTCTTGAATGCCATTACAAAGAATAAGACAGTTCACCAAGAGCGATGTATTTAAATCGTTCACCGTGCTTTTTTCAGGGACCTTAATGGCTCAGGTGATTGGGTATGCCATCGCACCGATTTTAACCCGGCTTTATACCAACGCGGAAATGGGTGAAATGCTGTATTACATGCGTTTAATTGCCTTCATATCTTCTATTGCCACCCTGCGATATGAAGCGGCTCTTCCCTTACCTAAACGGGATGAGCATTCCTATTTGATGTATCGGTTTGTGTATTTATTTTCTTTTTGGGTCTTAGTTTTTATTGCTTGTTTTTTATTGGTCTTTTCCGTGGTGTTTGATCTTATGAATCTTCAACCATGGTTTATACTTTGTGTAATACTCGGGGCGGCCGCTATGATCGTTATTAATGTGGGCACGAGCTGGGCCGTTCGTAGCGGAACGTATGGCATAATTTCCCGACAAAAAATCACCAACTCCTTGGTTTCTAATGCACTTAAATGGGGCTTCTTTTTCTTGAACTGGAAATCTTTCGGACTTATTTTAGCTACCCTTTTGGGGTTCGTTGTTTCTGCACTTGAATTTATTTGGGATTACCGCAAAACACATCATCGGTTCCGAGCGTTGTTTTCCTCACGTAAAACCCGTGTAGTGCTCAAAGAACATCGGGAGTTTCCGCTGTTGAATCTTCCCCATGTGTTCATTGACAACGGCAGGGATATGTTGCTTGCAACCTTGATTTTGGCGTATTTCGGCGAAGCCGTTTATGGTTCTTATGGTCACGCGTATCAAATGCTTCGTATTCCGCTGATGTTGGTCGGCGTATCTGTTGGACAACTCTTTTATAACCGTTCCTCCGAAGCAATGCACAAGAAAAAGGCACTTACTCCGATACTTTCCAAAACCATTGGGGTGCTTACCTTGATTTCTATTATTCCGTTTACCGTGCTCTTTTTGTATGGTACCGAGATATTCGGATTTGTTTTTGGAACTCCATGGGGAATAGCAGGTACGTATGCTGAAACGATGGCCTTTTGGTTAATGGTTAACTTTGTTTTATCACCGATTTCAGCACTTCCCTTGTTGCTAAATAAACAACGTTATGCCTTAATCATGGGCTTGGTGAGTTCCTTAATTCAAGTGATACCCTTTTGGGTGTTCCCCTTGCTTTACGGAAAATCAGCGTCAGTATTTATCTTAACCTTACAAACGGTATCCTATATTCAAGCCATTTGGTTGATTTTTACCTTGTACTTGTACTATCGATTTGCTTTGGCTTCAGACGCTAAGATACGAGTGTAAATCCCTTTAAATAGTTCAGCATTAGCACTTTTTGTGGCACGTTGATTTATTAGGTCACGGTTGTAATGTTGAACGTTTTCCGCATCCAATTCGAGTCCTCGTTTTATTGCCTTACTCAATGGCTCTGTTCGACCGATTATAATACCATTTTTCCCATCTTCAACCCATTCCCGATTCGCAGGGATATCTGACAACACGGGAATACACCCATATGCCATGGCCTCCAGTAAGGATATCGATGTACCATCACTTTTAGGGATTGAAATAAAAAACTTACTCTTCTGATAGGTCGCTTTATTCTGAGTTTTTGTAACAAATCCAGTGAAAGTAACCTGATTAGTAATATGGTGTAGCTTGGTATATTCCTTAAGGTTTTCTGTTAAACTTCCTTTGCCGGCAAGAATTAAGTGTCCGCTCATATCCTTGCAAAACGCCTTAAATCCGATGAGGATATCTTCGATTCGATAGAGCGGTTCATGCATCCGATTCGAGTAAAGTATGAGTTCGCGGTCGGCATTCATTGCATCAGGTAAATCAAAATCGACTCCAAAGTTTGCATTTACTACATCTTTACCCGGGCACAACGCGTGTATTTCTTGAATCATTTGTACGGAGTCTGCTGTAACGATGTCTGCATGAGTTAAGGCCTGCTTTACTAACCACCGATGAAGGATCGATCTTTTTGGTAACAGGAGCACATCGCTTCCCCATGCAGTGAGTACCAAGGGAATACTTTTATTATTGGCTTTGCCTGCAATAAACGCATAGCTGTTTGCTTGATGCACATGTATAATACTTGGGTTGTAATCGTGGATAATCTTTCTCAGTTTTTCAATGGAATTCCTTATTTTTAATGGATTCTTAAGTGAAAATGAAACCGATTTAGACGGGGCATATTCAATAGGGTAATCACTTACAACCAATACTTCATCGAAGTAATCACGTACTAATTCCAAGTAGTTTTTTAAGTGCGCGTTTCCGGTATTACTGCCAATGAGCAAGAGTTTTTTCATGTTCTTTTGATTTTGGTAATCCAGATGCAAGTATAAACACAAAGAGCACACTAATTGTACGTTCTGTTAACGGGTTGTTTGTTAATGCAGCGATTAACATGACGCTAATCATGATCATCGCTTTTACCGAGTTAGTATCCAATTTTCGTCTAAATAATTCCCAAAAAGGCAAAAGGAATATCCCTAAATAAAACAACAATCCAAAGATACCATATCGCCACCAAATGAGTAAGTACTCATTTTCTGCATATAATTGATGCGCGGTGAAATATGATTTATAAGGAGCGAAACCAAAGAGCGGCTTAGTTTTTATCATATCCCACAGGATCGTCCATGATTCCCACCTGCTGCGTAATGATGTGGAATATAAAGCGGAACCATCCATTAAACTATTACTGTAGCTTGTATATTTAAAAAACGAAGTTGCAATCATGGTGGCTAATACGTAGAGCCCGATACATGAAACACCCTTCCAGACTCCGGCCTTTATACCATCCTTTTTTGTAAGAATCAATATCGCCAGAATCACGATACCTGCAGCAAGTAGGGAAGTTCTAGATTGACACAGAAATACCATGAATAGTGCGGTATAACATAGCGCCCAATGTGCTCGTTTTTTTTCTATTGGTAAAAAATACACGGTAAAAAATAAAAACAACAAGGCATTGGTATTGGGATTTCCCATGGTGCCTAACATCCGCTTTACCGCTGGATTTCCAAGAGAATCCTGTCCAAAAAGTTTAAAGTGAATACTATCGCCATAGGTATAGGTTAAGAGTTCATTGATATTAAATACGTTGTATAAGTGAAGCACATTAATGAGTAATAATAACATAAAACTCCCTACAATCAAGGGGTATAGTTGTTTACTTTGGGTGAACCTAAATAATAAGAAAATCACCCCTAATTTTATAAACCTGTACAGTTCGAAATAGTCGTTCCATTGCTTAATCCGACCATTAATCAGCATTGGAAGCAACATATATCCTGCAAATAATGCAATCCAAATAAACCACCATTCTTTTCGAACCTGGGGTAACTTGGGGTATAAAAGAAGTCCGATAATTGGAAGTAAGAAATCAGTTAATTGAAATGCCGGCAATTGGCTTGAAATCCGAATATCAGGAATAAAAAAGGCATCGAGTAATACAAGGATTGCACACCCATAGGCAAGCCAATTAGTTCGTCCACTCATTATACATCGAATTCAATTCAGGATATTGGTCAAGCAACGTGCGGTCTATCGTTCGGGTATCACCAAGAACCTTGGCTGGATTCCCACCGATGATCGAAAAATCCGGAAATTCTCCCTTGACGTAACTGTATGCATGAACTAAACTTCCTTTTCCGATGATAGTTCCAGGCATAACAGTGCTGTGCGGTCCAATAAAGGAATATTTCCCAATGGTTACACTCCCTTTAACATATCCAATCATTTCCTTTCCCGCATAGGACGATCCATATAACCTTATCGATTGATGGCTTGAATGGGTGGTGATTACGCAATGTGTAGTAACTTGAACTCCTTCCTCAATCGTTAATCCATGGCTGGCCTCTAACACATTAAAATGTCCAATATAAACACCTTGAGCCAGTGAAAGGGACCCAGGGTGATCAATAAACGTGTGTGATGAAATTCGCGTTCCAGGAATATTTCCCCCGTCCTTGTCCTTAATTCGTGAGATCATATAGGGGCTAACCGTCGGAAAAATCCTTCGCAGAATTCGTTTCAATAAATTTGGTTTGCCTAGCATCTTGCATCAAAGATACTAAAAGCGCCTTATTCAACATCTTATGGGGAAAACTCGATGCTTTGGATGTTTTTTGTCGCTCCCTTTCTGATACTTTTGTTTCATGTCGATTTCGCCCTTGAAAATCATTCACCTGAGCAGTGCCCATCCAGACCTTGATGTTCGGATATTTTTAAAGGAGTGTCGTTCTTTGGCAAAAAGGTTTCCAAATGCAGAAGTTCATCTGGTCTTATCTGGCGTAACAGAACGCGTCGAAGAAGGCGTTCACATACATTCTGTTGCTGCTCGAACAGGCAGTCGATTAAAACGCATGTGGCAAACGGTGAATGAAGTCTACAAAAAGGGTATGGCCTTGGATGGTGCTATATATCATCTGCACGATCCAGAACTGTTACGTATTGCACTCAAGTTGAAACGAAATGGAAAACGGGTGATCTATGATGCCCATGAAGATTTGCCAAGGCAACTGTTAAGCAAGAGTTATTTGCCAATGAGAGGGATGGTGTCAAGACTTTTTGAGTTTTACGAGAATTATGTGGTTAAAAGATTAGATGCGGTAGTCACAGCAACGCCCTTTATTCGGGATCGCTTTCATAAAATTCATCCTCGAGTAATTGACATAAACAACTATCCCTTATTATCTGAATTAGCGTTTGATGAGTCGACGGAAGAACGTACGCATGTGTGCTACATTGGAGGGTTAACACCCATCCGTGGGATTTCACAACTTGTTGATGCCATGCAGTATACACAAACGACTTTGCAATTAGCAGGAGCTCTAGACGATGTTTTTAAAAGCAAATTATCAGAAAGTGCGGGGTGGAGCAAGGTGGTTTCATCTGGTCATGTGAACCGAAAAGAAGCCTTGGCTATCAAGCAAAAAGCGTTTGCAGGTATTGTGACCTTTCTCCCTTTTCCCAATCACATTAATGCCCAACCCAATAAGATTTTTGAATATATGGCATCGGGAATTCCTGTGATCGGTTCTGATTTCCCGATGTGGAAACTACTTATTGAAGCGCAGCACGTTGGGCTCTGTGTAGACCCTGAAGACCCGAAGGCCATTGGCGAAGCGATTGAATATCTCAGAACCAATCCGGAAATCGCAAAAACGATGGGTGCACGAGGCAAAAAACTTGTTCAGGATAGATTTAATTGGACGGTGGAAGAAGAAAAACTAGTGGGGTGTTATACTGAAATCTTGAACGAATGAAATTCAACTATCCAAGGGTGTATCAATGGGTGTTATTGCTGTTACTGGCCGCGTGGATGTTATTCCCTGGACTTACCGGGCTATTTTGTTTATTATTCTTGGTGATAGTGATTGCTGGTATAGTGAAGAAAGAACTCACCTTTAAATTCAATGGGATTCTTTTAGGTGTAGCTTTATTTCTTCCGTACTATTCCCTATATGCGATGAATGCCATAGACCCACAAGAAGCCATGTTTGGAATTGAAAAAAAACTATCATTCGTTCTATTTCCTCTCGTATTTTCTTTTGTTCCTACCTTTTATCTGAACAAACGGTTCTTGGAAAATGGGTTTTTAATTTCCTTATTTCTTATGCTTTTCGCATGTTATTTGGGCGCATTTTTCAATTATGAAGAGCACAATTATAATGCTGCCTATTTATTCTCCTCCCATTTTTCCGGTTTGTTTCATCACCCCACCTATGTCTCCGTTTTCTGCGCCTTAGGGATATTTATGTTGTTTAAGCGTTGGGAAGCCCCTCGAACGATGAGGGAACATCTGTTATCGGCGGTCGGTATACTTTTTTTACTCTATACCCATGTGCATTTAGAAAGTTTATCTGGCTTATTATTCGCTGTATTACTCATGGCATGTTTAGTTGGATATTGGCTCTTTAAAAAACAAGGTTGGACCGTACTCATTGGAGTTTTCACCCTTGGTATGTTGGTTAGCTACCTAGGGATTTATTTCATACCTTCCTTACGAAGTAATGTATTAGATTCCGTTTCTTTTGTCCGTAATTATGTGAAGGACCCCTATGCCTACACGCATCTTCCCCGTGGGGAAATTCGTGGTAACGATGCGCGATTGATATTATGGACTGCCTCGGCAGAGATTTTGCGCGAACACCCGAATGGAGTGGGGGTAGGTAATCTCCCAACGACAATGGAGGCTAAACTGCTTGAATTTGGTCAGGTTAATTTAGCTAAGGAGCACCTGAATCCACACAATCAATTTTTTCACACAGCGGTGGAAACGGGTTGGATTGGGTTGCTTTGGTTGCTTGGTATGTTAATCTCCATGCTTTGGTATGGGTGGAAGTATAAACAAGGGATCTTAATCATCGTGGTTTGTGCATTTGCTTTTAATTCCTTTTTTGAATCTATGTTGGAGCGACAATCAGGCATTGTGTTCTGGTTATTATGGAGTTGTTTATTTATTGGTATTTATCCGGCATTTAAAATCCAACCCAATGAATCCTGAAATTTCTGTTGTTATACCGTGCTATAATGAAGTACGATACATACGGGATTGCATAGACTCGTTGTTGTCGAATGGCACAGACCCTTCACGCATGGAATTGCTGGTAATTGATGGAGGATCTATTGATGGAACTCTATCATTATTGAATGAGCTCGCACAAATTCATCCCCAAGTGAAGGTATTGAGCAATCCGGATCGAATTACACCGCGGGCACTAAATATTGGTGTTCATGCCGCTCAAGGAACCTACATTTTGATTTCGAGTGCGCATGCATCGTTTGATTATGGGTATGTCGGCACCCTTATTTCAACCATGAGCGATCACTCTGATGCAATTGCGGTAGGTGGTGTGATGGAAACTAAGGTGAAAAATAGTACCGCGATGTCTGAGTCTATCCGCACCGTGCTTATGCATCCAGTCGGCGTCGGGAATGCTAAATTTCGAACAGGGGTTTCAGATGTGATTGCTGTGGATACCGTTCCCTTTGGATTATACCGTGCTCAGGAACTAAAAGCTGTTGGAGGCTATGATGAACGACTAATTCGAAACCATGACATGGAATTATCAAAGCGTTTACTTCGAAAGGGAGGGAAGATTTACCTTACACCGAAGGCAAGATGCACCTATTATGCGCGGGAAACGTTTAGGGCCATGGCAAAGAATAACTTCAATAATGGCAAGTGGAATTTGAAAACGGTGTATATCACCCGAACATTTTCTTCCTTGAGTTTGCGTCATTTTATCCCCATGCTATTTCTAGGTTCATGGATACTTCCACTATTACTTTCCTTAATCACTTGGAATCCCCTGTGGTCAATGGCTTCATGCGGTGTGCTCATCTGTTACACCGGCGTCTTAACGGCCGTAGCTTGGCGTGCGCGTAATGAAAAAAACAAGGTATTAATGGTACTCATTGGCTTTAAGCTACTTCATTTTTCATATGGGCTTGGTTCCTTTTTGGGCTTGCTTAGTTTACCCTTTACCGCGAGAAAAAGATGAATGTTGAGTTGACATATCAATCAAGGATAGCCGAGTATCTCCACGTTGATGCGGAGCAAGTTTCGCTTTACTGGAAAGGACGAGTGGCCTTATATACCATGTTAAAAGCGATGGGTGTAGGTCCAGGAGATGAGGTAGTGCTCCCAGCGTTCACGTGTGTTGTGGTACCCAACGCCATTCTTTATTTGGGTGCAACACCCATTTATGTGGATATCAATCCTACGGTTTTATGCTGTAGCGCCGAGCAAATCGAACAGGCCCTCACCCCAAAAACTAAAGCAATTTTAATTCAAAATATGCTTGGATTGAGTTTTGAAGTGGAAGAAATCGTATCCTTAGCTAAATCAAGGGGGATCTATACCATCGAAGATTGTACGCATGGCTTTGGTGGAAAACATCAGGGAGTGTTTAACGGCCTACGGAGTGATGCCTCATTTTTTTCAAGTCAATGGAACAAGCCCTTTTCTACCGGAATAGGGGGGATGTTGGTAGTAAATAATCGAGACTTACTTCAGCCAGTCAATCCGCTTAATTCGCATTTAATTAAACCAAGCGCCAAGGATCAGTACATACTTTATATACTTATTTGGGCGAGAACGTATTTGCTAAAAGGATTTACGTATTGGACCTTCCTTCGATTGTATCGATGGTTGAGTAAGAAAGGGGTGGTAGTAGGTTCTTCCAGTGCTTCCGAATTAGAAGGAATTCAGATGCCTAAAGACTATGTAAAAGGCATGAGTAAGGTACAATGTCGAGCAGGAATTAAGGCGTTAAGTAATTTAGAACAGCTGATTTCACAGCGCAAAAATTCGGGTATTTTAGTGCATGATTGGTTGACCAGTCAGGGAAAAACTACCGTGCCAGCAGAACACTTAGCCCAGCATGCCTTTCTTAAATATCCCATGCTTGTTAAGGACCGGGAGCTGTTTTTACAACACGCAGAAAAAGAAAAAATACCGCTTGGAGATTGGTTCATTTCCCCCTTGCATCCCGTATTGGATTCCTTGGAACCCTGGGGCCTGGAAGTTTCTAATGTTCCGAATGCAGTATATATAAGTAAGCACATTGTTAATCTTCCACTGGAGATACCTGTGCCAAGATTGATTAATTTTCTCGAACTTTACAAAAACGAAATTATCTAGTATGTTACCTTTCTCTCCCCCACGAATAGACCAAAGAATCATTGATGAAGTTACGGATACCTTGCGCAGTGGTTGGATTTCTACGGGTCCAAAGACAAAGTTATTTGAAAAGAAAATCACCGAATATGTGGGGTGTAAAACAACTGTAGCCGTTAGTGCATGGACCACGGGAATGGAAATTGTATTGCGCTGGTGGGGTATAGGTCCGGGCGATGAGGTTATTATCCCTGTGTATACGTATTGTGCGAGTGCCAATGTAGTGTTACATACCGGTGCGAAGGTGGTGATGGTGGATATTAATCCGGATGATTTTAATATTAGTATTGAAGCCATTCGTGCAGCAATCACTCCGAATACCAAAGCCATTATGCCGGTAGATATTGCCGGTTTACCCTGTGATTTTACAGCGATTAAACAACTGGTTGAAGAAGCGAAACCAATGTTTACTCCCAACACGGAGCAACAACGAATGTTGGGACGGATCTTAATCGCTTCGGACGCTGCACACAGTTTTGGAGCAACCTACATGGGAAAACAAATGGGAGCGGTTGCAGACATTAGTTGTTTCTCCTTCCATGCGGTAAAAAATCTAACTACAGCAGAAGGTGGTGCCATCTGTTTTAATCTACCCGATTCATTTGACCACGAAGCACTCTATAAATTGTTTTGTATTAAAATCCTTCACGGTCAGTCCAAGGATGCCTTAGCCAAAATGCAAAAAGGGGCATGGCGTTACGATGTGATTGAGCCTGGATATAAGTGTAATATGACTGATATACAAGCGTCTATTGGCTTAGTAGAATTGGAGCGGTATAAGGAAACCTTAACCCGTCGAAACGAAATTTTTGACCAATATAATAAGGCGTTTGAAGCACTAGATTGGGCGGTGAGTCCGATACGTGTAGACCGTTTTCGTATTTCTTGTTGCCATTTATACCAATTAACCATAAAAGGGATTAACGAAGCGCAACGCGATGCTATTATGCATGAGATCTTTGAGCAAGATATTGCGGTGAATGTGCATTTCCAACCCCTGCCACTGTTTACGGCATATAAGGATTTAGGCTATGATATTGCCAATTACCCCGTGGCTTACGATAAATATTCAAGAGAAATATCCTTACCCATTTATTACAACTTAACAAACGAACAAGTGGATAGCGTAATTAAGGCGGTAACGATTGCATATCATAAGGTGATGGGATGAAACGTTTAATGGACGTCGTATTCTCATTTTTTATCTTAATGGTCTTCTTGCCCTTCGGATTGATTATTGCCATGTGTATTGCCTTAGAATCTCGAGGCGGTATCTTTTATCGTCAAGAGCGCATTGGATTAGGCGGTAAGCCGTTTATGTTGCTTAAGTTTCGATCCATGCGTCCGAATGCAGATCGGCAAGGGAAACTTACGGTAGGTGAGCGAGATCCGAGAATTACGCGGGCTGGAGTCTTTGTTCGTAAATACAAACTGGATGAATTTCCTCAGTTTATCAATGTATTGACGGGAGAGATGAGCGTAGTTGGTCCACGACCAGAAGTGATGGAATATGTTTGTCACTATACCGCGGAACAACGTAAGGTTTTGGATTATAAGCCCGGAATAACCGATCTCGCTTCGATTAGTTATTTTGAAGAGAATAAAATATTGGCGAAAAGTAAGGATCCTCAACGTACGTATCTAGAAGAAATTATGCCTGCAAAAATTCGGATTAATATAGAGTACCAAGCCAAAGCTAACGTTTGGAGGGATTTGGGCGTAGTTTGGAAAACCGCAATGAGGATGATGCGTTAGGCTCTATTCTTTTAATAACTTAATGGTATTACTCGAATTTCCACTGTGAACGTCAATAAAGTATATTCCTTTGGGTAGCGCTTTCACTGAAAATTGATTATTCCCATTCATAGTGACTTCAAGCGCCGTTTTCCCATCCATCCCATAACAGCGCAGGTATTCAATCTGGGAGTTTGAATTTACGGTAACTAGGTCAGAACTTGGATTTGGCGCAATGGAAAGTGATAAATTTGATTCCGCTAGTTGCAGAGACGGATTTAAGCGGGAAGGTACAGCCCCAAAACAATCTCCATCTATTCGTGCCATATCGAAATATGCACCACTGGGTGGGAGCATTACATTGGAAACAATAGAACCATCTATCAGAGATAAACCAACGAGATAGATTTGGGCGTTGTTATCCATCGTTTCAAAATAATAGATGAGGTTAATTGGGTCAATTGTGGCCCCACCGTTCATGATATAGTTATTGAAGTTTAACGGAGTTGATAAGGCGGTAACCACTCCTGTTGTAGCGTTGATTTTACCCAAAGATTGAACGCCCACTCCGTGATTCATGATTAAACCGTACATCGTTGTGTCAACACAGCTGTAGGCAAAATTATCAAAGCTATCTCCACCGCTTGGAATGCTAATTAAGGGCTGAGAATATACCGCTCCATTGTACAAATCGATTCCCATGAGTTTTCCTTCAGAAATAAAATAGTAAACCATCAGGTGAGGGTCTATGGATGAGCCAGCCATTACATAACTTGATGCAACGGATGCTGGCGAAATGAGCGAAACTTGTCCTGTACTTAAATCGCAAGTGGCCAAGCGCATGTCTCCTGAATATACGCCCGTAATTGGGTTATATAGAACTTGTGAAAACAACCCATACATCGTGGTATCGGAGGTGTTGAACTTGAAATTATCAAAATTTCCTGTGGCATTGGGTAAACTTACCATCACATCATTGACCAATGTCCCGTTCGATAAATCAACTGAAAGCCAAGAATCTTGATCTTGATACGTATAGGTGTAGTTGTAAGGATTCAGTGAAACGCCTGTTAAATTGATGGTATTGCCTAAGTTCGGTCCCAATACATTAATTACCCCTGTTGTCGGATCAATTGTGGCAAGTTGAACCGTAGATGGATTGTTATTTCTGTATAAGCCATACATGGTATTGCCCAATTGGCCTAAGGAAACAAACGGAATTAATACAAATAAGACCAAGAAACTTCTCACGTTAAGTTATTTGAAGTAAAACTACAACTTACAAGTGTGATGAAAACAAAAAATCCTTCAAATTAATTTGAAGGATTTAATTCATTTAGAATACAACAGCGTTTATTTTATAATTACTGCATTTCTAATAGTTACTTTAATATGTTTTGCTTTCATGTCATCAGTTGCATTATTTCCCGCATCATAACTAACATCGCCGCTTCCAATTTGGCATGCAATCGAAATTTTTCTTAGATAGGTATTCTCATCTAAATTATCATCCGCATTGTTTTCCCATTCAAGCATTTTTAACTTTTTAAAGTCATCTGCGTTTTTCAATTCAATAACTACTGGTTCAGCACCAACTAAATCGTAAAAAGGATATAACATTTGAGTTTTATAAAAAACATTAGGTGTTTCCATGTTATCAGAGTTAAAATTCACACCAACACGTTCTTTTGCAGTATTGCATGGTATGGCAATAACGCATTTTACAAAACGACCATCTACATCAATGGTTTTAACGTTTTTAACTAATAAATCGGTTAAAACAATGTCTTGCTCGACATATTTTGATAGGTATAAACTTCGGTCTTTGTAAATCTCTTCGAACATATCGAAACTATTGACTTTAGTAGCTTGAGTAATATCAATATCGCCATTGTTATTTGCATTAGCACGCTTTGTAGAGTCTTTGATATTATTGTATTCGGTTAGAATAGATTTTTTTGCTTCTTCAGTGATTACATTGTCTTCAACCAGATTATTGAGTACTTTATTAATATCAACTTCATTTTGTTGAGGATTTTTAGAGTCATTATCTCCACAAGAAATTAAGGTTGCAAGCATAATGCCCACCGCATAAAAAATATTTTTTTTCATAGTAAATTAGGTAAAATTAGTGCCTACTCTAAAAGCTTTTCGGCAAACGCTGTTTATAAATATACAAATTTTAATTAAGTCAGTATTTCTTATTTATTAATTTTTTTTTAATTCGTGCAATTCGATGGAAAATTGGTGTGTTGAATATTTTCCTGGTGCAAGCGACATTATGCCTTCTTTTTCTTTTATGTTACCGCTTGAATCCAGTGCATCCGCCCATCCCCACCACGGTTCAAGGCAGAAAAAAGGCGCGCCAGGTTTCGTCCATAAACCTACCGCAGTCCATGTGTCGCAATGTAAGGCAAGTAATTTAGGAGACTTTTTTTTGACATAGTAAGTTCCCACGACTCAAGTCTTTTTATTATCTCAGTTATCCTTCAATGACTATCGAAACTTCCTTTGTATCCCCATCAATAGGCGGAGATAGCTTGTGAATTTCAACACGAAGGCCTAAGATTCCCTGCAGTTCTTTTTTTATTCTCGAAACAATTCGTTGTCCCACATGCTCAATTAACTTCGACCGAATGGCCATTTCTTCTGCTACAATGTTTTGGACCGCGCAATAATCTACCGTATCGATTAATTCGTCGCTGGCTGCGGCCTTTGAAAAGTCGGTGTCAATCGTTACATCTACCACATAATGTCCACCAATACGCGCTTCTTCCTCCATGCAACCATGAAAAGAATAACAGCGAATGCCCCGAACGTGAATTTTATGCTTCATTTAGAATGGCGGCAATTTTAGGTAGATTTTCTTTCATGCGGTTTAATACTTCCGCTTTCCCAAGAAACGCGCTCACATCAAACATTCCCGGACCAGCGCCCACACCTGTAACGGATAAGCGATAAGGGAGCAATACAGCGCCAATACCCAAGCCTTTCTCTTCCAAGTATCCCTTGAAAGCAGTTTCGATATTCGCCGAGCTAAACTCAGAAATTCCTGTTAAACGATCCATCCATTCATTCAAATATCCAGATGTTTCTGCTTTCCATTTTTTACGTATGGTTTCTGTATCAAATACGCTTGGATTAGCCAAGAAATAGGCTCCATCCGTTAAGATATCTTCTGCAAAGGTGGCGCGTTCTTTCATTAACCCAACTAAGGTTTCCAAAGCGGAATCAGAAATATTTAGGGTAGGGTTTGTTTCTTTTAATCCCTTGGCGATGTCTGCATCAGCTTGCATGCGCAACCAACTTTGTTGAAACCACTTCGTTTTCTCTGGATCGAATTTTGCTCCTGATTTAGAAACTCTTTCTAAAGAAAAGGCTTCTACTAACTCGTCTAATGTAAAAATCTCCTGAGGCGTACCTGGATTCCAACCCAATAAAGCCAACATATTAATGAATGCTTCAGGTAAGTACCCTTTTTCACGGTATCCTGAATACAGTTCCCCTTCAGCTGTGGTCCAGTTGGTTGGAAATACTGGAAAGCCTAAACGGTCACCATCTCGTTTAGACAATTTCCCGTTTCCATCGGGTCTAAGTAAAAGCGGAAGGTGTGCAAATTCTGGGGCATCCCAACCAAACGCTTGATAAAGCAATACATGCAGTGGCGCCGAAGGTAGCCACTCCTCACCACGAATTACATGCGATATGTTCATGGTATAATCATCTACAATGTTCGCTAAGTGATACGTTGGCATTCCATCGCTTTTGAATAATACCTTGTCGTCTAAGTTATTCGTATTAACAACTACCCATCCTCGGATGAGGTCATGAAAACGTACATCTTCGTTGCGCGGCATTTTCATACGAATCACATAGGGGTCCCCATTGGTTATGCGTTGTTCAACTTCGCTTTGTGGCAAGGTCAAGGCGTTTTTCATCGACGCTCTGGTAACGCTATTGTATTGCCAGTTGGGCATACCCATTTGTTTGGCCTGCTCACGCATTTGTTCCAATTCTTCCGAGGTATCGAAGGCATAATACGCATGTTCTTTTGCTACCAGCTCCTCCGCATATGGACGATACATGGCTTGTCGTTCCGATTGGACGTAGGGGCCGAAGTCTCCTCCAAGTCCAGGACCTTCGCTCGGCATGATACCACACCAAGAAAGCGCATCCATAATATAATCTTGCGCACCAGGCACAAATCTAGTTTGATCCGTATCTTCAATACGAATTAAAAAGGTTCCGTTGTGCTTTTTAGCAAAGAGGTAATTATAGAGTGCGGTTCTTACTCCACCCATATGTAAGGGTCCAGTAGGAGAAGGGGCAAAGCGTACGCGAACGGGTTTTGACATGGATTTATTTTTTTTGCAAAGGTAATGAATAGGCTTAAATGAACGAGTCCAAAGGTTAGTGATGTTTGATTCCTATATAATGTGTTAATTTAGTTTTAATGAGTAGGTTTCCCAATTCAAGGAACTTCGTTGATACCGGGCATTTATATTGGCTTTTCTTTCCCATCTTTCATACCTTTGAACTATGAAATATTATATCCCATTTCTTTTTATTCTAGTGCTTTCCTCCTGCGTTAGTGTAGATTACCTTCCGCACATCATTAAGATTACTCAAAAGCACCACGCCATTGCCATATTGCCGCCTCGGACAACCATTGAGCGCAAAATTTGGATGAGCGATGACCGGTTCAATGAGCTTACGCTTCAAACCCAGCGTCAATTGCAAGAGCAATTGATTCGTTCCTTTGCACGCCGCATGAATGAAGGGAAGTGTTTCGTTGAGGTGTTAGATATTAATTATACCAATGATATTGTCCTCCCTGCCGGATACAATGAAGGTAGAATTTCTCCGAAAGAACTATGTAAATCACTCAAGGTTGATGCCGTATTGGAGTCAAATGTTCAAATTCTTGAACCCATTTCAGAAGCAACAGCTATTTTCTTTCAACAGGCCACAGGAACTACTTTAATAACCAATTCGATTACACTGAGATCATCCTTAGTAGACACGCTTGGAAATGTTCCTATTTGGAATCTAATCGCAATGAAAAATGGCAGCTTAGGTTCGATTAAACAAGTGATGATGAACAAGGTTATTCGTCGTACAACAAGAAATACCCCGTATAACATTAAAAAGAATCCATACCGTAGGCTCTATCAAAAATACGTGGAGAATGGAGCATTGTAAATCGTACGTTATTACTCGCTCTTCTTCTTAAAGATCTCCGATAAAAATCTTCCTTTGCCCGTTGGAAATCCAATATGTAACATCTGTGCAATCGTAACTGGAATGTCAATCATTTCTGCCTCGGTGGTTATTTCTTGATTCTTAGGAACATCTGGACCCAACACCAATAAAGATATATGTCGACACCCATCACACCCATCACCGTGGTTAACAAATCCGTTTTTGTGCCCTTCCGAATGCCGACCGTGGTCGTTCGTGATAAATAAGGTGGTCTTATCTTTGAGCATAGGATTCGCTTGAATCGCATTCCAGATTTCAAGGGTATAGGCATCCGTGTACTTGATGTTGTCCAGGTATTTTTTCCAATCGTTACCGTGTCCATTTACATCTACACCCAATAAATTAACCATCATCAAATGCGGCGGGGTAGCAGACGACAAGGTTTCTTTCACTTTAACCATCGTTTCAAGGTCAGGACCATAACTCAACCCGTTGCCATTAGGTCCGCAATAGGAATACGGACGAAATTTGTTATTCCATGTACGATCTTTTGTATTGGATAAGACATTCAATTTTCCTTTACTGGCGATGATTTGCGCATCTGTATTTAGGGTGTGACGTTCTTTAATGTAGTATTGAAATAATGATGGGTTTTTAGGCAAACCTGCCCCCACATTCGATATCCGTTGATAAATCCCTGTCATTAAAGCAGTGTGTCCAGGTACGGTGTACGTTGGTCCGTTATTCCGAAAGTTCGAAAAGAAGGTGCCTTGAGGCATCAATGTGTTACATATATTGGGGATGTATGTACAACTGGTATCTCCATAGGTTTCAGTATATCTAGGGCCATCAATAACCAAGATCACAAAATACTCGGATTTGTATTGAATGTGTTTTTCTTGTGAAAAACCAAAAATGGAAAGACCGGAGAAGATCAGTAAAATACGAAGTGTTAGTTTCGACATGTGACAAAGTTAATTAAACCCTGACTTTCCTTGCAACACTTTACGAGATTGGTTGTTTTTATTCCTATGCAAGTGAATATTCTATGGTTTAAAAGGGATTTACGCCTTGGTGATCACTTGCCGCTTAAGCAAGCTATAGAAAAGGGTATCCCAATTATTCTGCTGTATATTTTTGAACCTGAATTGATGGAGGCAGCGGATTCGGATGTACGTCATTGGCGCTTTGTATATGAGTCCTTGAATCAATTAAAACAAGGATTACCCAATCAATGCATTACCATTGCACACAGCAGTGCCGATTTGGTGTTTGAAACACTGAGTACCCACTATGAGATTCAAGGCGTATTTTCCCATCAAGAAACGGGGAATTGGATTTCATATAGTCGCGATAAACGTATCGCAGGTTTTTTAAAATCAAAGCAAATTCCATGGCATGAATTTCAAACCAACGGCATTATTCGAGGATTGAATCACCGCAAAACTTGGGACAAAGAATGGCTTAAATTCATGCACGCTCCATTGGAAGAACCGCTACTAGAACAGTTAATCTCTGTTGACGTTTCATGGGATTTACCGAATGAGTCCTCTTTGCCTGAAGGAATTAGAACTTCAAATAAAACGTTTCAACCTGGGGGGATATTCAATGCTAAACGCTATATGGATACTTTTTTTGAAGCACGCCATCGGACCTACTCGTTACACATCTCCAAGCCAGAGGCAGCTAGAAAATCCTGTAGTCGATTGTCTCCTTATTTAGCCTATGGCAACCTTTCCATGCGATACGTTTATCAAAGGGCGCTAAGCACAAAAAATCACGGCGGGAATGCGCGTTCGCTCGCTAATTTCATTTCAAGATTGCATTGGCATTGTCATTTCATACAAAAGTTTGAGACCGAATGTCGGATGGAATTCTTGCCCGTAAATGCGGCATTTGAGGACTTAGGAAAGGTAAAAAATGAAGTCTTTATTACCGCTTGGCAAGAAGGAAAGACTGGAATTCCCTTGGTAGATGCGTGCATGCGAAGTGTGGTGGCTAACGGCTACCTAAATTTTCGAATGCGGGCCATGGTCGTTTCTTTTTTTGTTTACAATTTATGGCAAGATTGGAGAGACCTTCATTTCTTGGCGCGCCAGTTTCTCGATTATGAACCAGGTATACATTATCCCCAAATTCAAATGCAAGCGGGCTTAACCGGAGTAAATACCTTAAGAATTTATAATCCAATAAAAAACTCGGAAGCGCATGATCCGGAAGGAGAATTTATAAGGAAATGGATTCCAGCCTTGAAAGATGTTCCATCCTCCTTGATACATGAACCTTGGAAAATGAGCGAAATTGACCAAGTATTTTATGCGTGTCGCCTAGGCGTTGATTACCCCTTACCGATTGTTGACATAGAAACTTCTCGTAAACATGCTTCTGATATCATGTATGGAATAAAAAAGTCACCTAACGCGAGAACTCTAGGGAAAAAAGTATTGGCCACGCATGTTTCACCAAATAGAGTTCAACATGAAAAACGTTAAGAAGGCGAATCTTCCGCAGAAAATTTGTCCGGTTTGTAAACGGCCTTTTTCGTGGAGAAAAAAATGGGAGCGTGTATGGGAAGAAGTGATTTATTGCAGCGATCGATGCAGAACAAATAAAACCAATGGAAATGCGTGAACTGCGACTTATTTTAGGAGACCAACTCAACATGAATCACAGCTGGTACAATACGGTGGATTCGTCGGTTTGCTATGTGCTTATGGAAGTAAAATCTGAATCGGAATATGTTACGCATCACATCCAAAAAGTAGTAGCCATTTTTGCAGCAATGCGATCATTTGCTGCGCAGTTGAGAGCTAACGGGCACCATGTGCGTTATTTCAAAATCAACGACCCCAATAATCATCACGATTTTATTAAAAATTTGACGGGATTGAACCAGGAACTTAATCCGCAAAAAATATACTACCAACTTCCGGATGAATACCGACTGGATGCCTATTTTAAGCAGGCCAATATCCCATTATCACCCGTAGATTCTGAACATTTTTTAACGAAGAGGGAAGATCTTTCAGTGTTGTTTATGGGAAAGAAAACCTTTCTCATGGAGACCTTCTATAGACACATGCGAAAGAAATTTCACGTATTAATGGAAAACGATCAGCCCCTTGGCGGACAATGGAATTTTGATCACGATAACCGTAAAAAACTCCCGCCCAATGAGGTGATTTTTACTACGAAACTACATACAACAGACCAAACGGAGGTGTATGAAGATATTCAACGCGCAACAATTCAAACCATTGGAGAAATCAATCCCACCTTATTTCATTGGACCATTACTAGAACCGATGCACTTACCTTACTTCACGAATTTATAGAACAAGCACTTCCATGTTTTGGAACCTATCAAGATGCCATGACAACGCAGCATTGGTATCTGTACCATTCGCGTATTTCTTTTGCTTTGAACGTCAAGTTGATTGGTCCCCTGGAAGTCATTCAAGCGGTAGAGAAGGCCTATATGAACAATCCAACAGGCTATGCCTTAAATCAAGTGGAAGGATTTATTCGGCAAATCCTGGGGTGGCGCGAATATATGCGTGGAATCTATTGGGCGAAAATGCCCGAATTCTCCGAACTAAATTATTTTGGAAATGAAGCACCGCTACCCGCATGGTTTTGGACGGGTGAAACAAAAATGAATTGCCTGCAACATTCCATCAAGCAATCGTTGGAACATGCCTATGCGCATCACATTCAACGCCTAATGGTTACCGGTAATTTTGCGTCTTTACTCGGAGTACATCCCGATGAGGTAGATCGGTGGTATTTGGGGATTTATATCGATGCATTTGAATGGGTAGAGATTACCAATACACGGGGCATGAGTCAATTTGCCGATGGAGGAGTGGTAGGTTCAAAACCTTATGTTTCTTCGGCTGCTTACGTTCAAAAAATGAGCAATTATTGTCAAGGGTGTTATTATAATTACAAAGAAAAATTTGGCGAGAAGGCTTGTCCGTTCAACACCTTATATTGGGATTTTTATGATAGAAACCGTTCCTTACTGGAGCGAAATCCGAGGATAGGTATGATGTATAAAGTTTGGGATAAAATGGATCAGGCTCAAAAGAAATTAATTTTAGAAAAAGCACATGAAATTAAACAAAACATAGAACAGTTATGAAACGAGGATTGGTATGGTTTACCGAAGATTTAAGGCTCGATGATAATGAAACCTTATTGAAGGCCATAGAAGAAAATGAGGAAGTCCTACCGGTATATTTTTGGGCCGAACATGAAACAAAGTCCCAATTTGGGATTCTCCGAATTGGGGATACACGAAAGGAATTTATTCAAGAATCATTAGCGAATTTGCAGCAGCAATTGCATGCCATAGGGGGATCCTTATTGGTGCTTAGTGGCTCCCCGGAGGACCTAATGACGGATCTTTGCAAGCAATTCGGTATTCGAAAAGTCTATGCAAAAAAGCAGGTTGGAAGTGAGGAGAAATCGACTCAATTACTTGTAAAACAGCGTTTATTGGAGATCTCCGTGGATTTCGAAACCTATTCTACTAGCACCCTTTTTCACCCAGACGATCTTCCATTTAGTGTACGGGATATTCCGTTGTTATTCACTAAATTCAGAAAACTTGCAGAGAAAGAATCTATCGTACGTTCTCCCTTCAACCCTCCAGAGCGTATTGCTGTTCCACCTTTTGAACAGTTTCCCATAGAGCGAACTTCGTCTTCCAAGCCCGCTTGGCTTCAAGGGGGTGAAGGCCATGCCCTGCAACGCCTGCATTATTTTATTTGGGAAAGTCAAGCCGTCAAGACTTACAAAGAAACCAGAGATCAACTTGCAGGCTTGGATTTCTCAACTAAGTTCTCCGCATGGTTAAGTCAAGGCTGTATTTCACCAAGGCGCATATACAGTGAAATAAAGCGTTTTGAGCAGCAAGTTCTTGCGAACGATTCCACCTATTGGGTGATTTTCGAATTGTTATGGCGTGATTTTTTTCGTTTCAGTTTCAAGAAATACCCTAAGGCATATTTTCAACTCCATGGACTGGATCAACACGCGCGATATACCCATTTTGATGAACGAAAATTTGAAGCATGGACGCAAGGAAGAACGAGCGAAGCATTGATCAACGCGGGCATGAATGAGCTTAGAGAAACGGGCTTTGTTTCAAACCGCATGCGACAAATCTTAGCGAGCTATTGGGTGTTTGGAATGCAACAAGATTGGCGTTATGGCGCGGCATGGTTTGAGTATTGTTTAGTGGATTATGATGTAGCATCCAATTGGGGAAATTGGGCCTACATTGCCGGTGTAGGTAATGATAACCGAGGCGGTCGTGAATTTAATGTGGAGAAACAAGCCCTGTTGTACGACAAGGATGGGAGTTATCTCGCGCTGTGGGGAACAAATGGAAATTTCAACGTCTAGGCAACCTTAAAATTATCGTTCCGTTATGCGAAATATCAGGGTATGATTGGAAATTCCGGGCAACAAGCCTTCCGCGCGCAAATTGAACCACTGATGTCTTGTTTAACCTTTTAATATCTACTGCCATGAAAACAAACATCATGTTTTGTCTAGCTGTTTCAACAGCTGTTTTATTATCATGTAACAAACATCGTCAGCCCACCTATGAGGTCGGTCAAGAAGCTTTTGGAGGCATTGTAATCAAATTGGATGCTTCTGGTGAACACGGTGTAGTTGTTGCCAAAGAAGATCAGGTCACCAAATCTACAGGGAATAACTACAACGAATCAGTTTCAATTGTTAATTCTTATAGTGAAGGTGGTGCCGGATGGCGCTTACCATCGAAGGACGAGTTGCTCGCTGTTTATAGCATGAAGGCGAGTTTAGGGTATTTTCATTCTTGGCATTATTGGACCTCAACCAAAAATGGAAGTCAAAACTATACAGTACACTTTGGAACAGGTACCTCAAACTGTTATTGCAATGGGAATTCTAACTTTTGTTCTCGAGCGGTGAAAGATTTTTAGTTCCTAATGAGTTGTAACCAAATGTAACGCATGGGTTGTAGGGTAAAATCTACCTCATGCGTTTTTTCTTTGTGTTTATATCGATGGCGATGCTTTATCAAACTACAGCGCAAGCATATATGCGTAAAAAGCAAAATATAGGGTTCTACACCGGAGGATCCTTTAAAGATGCACAGTTCAATACCGTGTCGATTGGATTAACCCGATCGGTTCTTAATTATTTTGAACCAGAAATCGGACTAAGATCGACGCTTCCTTTGGCTGCTCCCTCGGATAATAGTCAAATGCATAATGTCTATTTGACCGCCGGACTTAATGTACGTAAATCCTTATTCCCGATTAATCAACGTAAAAAGGGGCGCTCTTGTCGCGGAGAAATCATCGAGATTTTTGCAGCCCCAGAGTATAATTACTTAATCAAAAGCAATTCGGATCGATACGATAAAGGTCAGTTTTCTGTTCGCGCTGGACTCGGTATTTTTCATTATCAAACAGGGTTTTCCAAGCGCAGTAAGGCATGGAATGTGAAGGCGCAGGTTTATTTTCGCTATGTCCCCGGACCAATAACCAACACGATGTCAATTAAGAATGAAGTTGGTGTTCAGTTAAGAATTTTCAAATTCAAGACCTACGATTTTTTGAAGTAGATTAATTTACCTCGTATTCCAAACGAATGGTAATGTGTGCAGTTTTTCTTCGAGAGGAGGTGTTAAAACTACCGCCCCAAGCATAATCTTCAGAACTGTTTTCAGCAGTAATTTGAAAAACTCCCATGTCTGCATTTTTCATGCTACCCAAACTACCTCCGCCATTTTCGGCAATTTTTTCAGCACGCATCCGTGCATCGCTTGTTGCTTTTTCAATCATTTTAAGCTTTAAATCAGCCATTTTAGTGTAATAATATTCCGGAGATTGAGAATTGAGTTCGATTCCTGTATTGATAAGCTCAGATACTTCTCGAGAAACTTTCTCCACTAAATTCACATTTTTTGATTGAACTTTAACGTTTTGAGTAATGCTGTATCCGTCAAAGCTTGTTGAAATCAAATTACCCTCCTCGTCATAATCATAACTGTATTGCTTCTCAATATTTGCGGCTTCTATGATGATGTCTTTCGAGTCAACTCCCTTCTTTTTTAAGTAACTCTTAAGTTCTCTTAAATCTCGGTTCAGTGAAGTATATGCGGATTTTAGGTCATAATCGTTACGGCTAAACGAGGCATTCCAAACGATTAAATCGGAATCAAACGATTCTTCGCCCATCCCAACCACATTAATTTTAGGATCTGCCTTCCCCTTTGCTAAATATGATCGACCAAGAATTAACCCGGTAATGATGACCGAAATACTAATTAAAAGAATCGAAAAGTTTTTCTTAAGGAATTCCATGGCTTTTTTTTAATCGAAAATAGGTTAATTTTCTTATTTAATCAACACAATGTGGCCTGTAATTCGTTCTTTTTTTGCTGAATCCTTATATCCAAAGGTGATGTTGTAAATATAGACCTCATCTTGGACGGCATTGCCGTTTAATCCATAGGTGCCATCCCAACCAACGTTCGCATCATAGCTTTCCCATATAATTTCCCCCCAGCGGTTATAAATAACTGCATGATAGGCTTGCGGATCAAGTCCCTCAGTAAACACCGGTTGCCACACATTATTAAATTGATTGCCGTCCGGAGTAAAGGAATTTGGCACATAGAATGCCAGCTCTTCCGTAATTTGTACGATTTGAAAACTGGTATCTGAACAACCAAACTCATTGTATGCGATTAACATAACTTGATAGGATGCGGCCTCTTGGTCTGGAAAATTATGATAAGGTTGGTCTTCGTTGCTCGTGGAACTACCATCGCCGAAATCCCATAGATATCCAGCAGCTCCGCTACTCAAATTAGTAAAAGTTCCACCGAAATTGATCGTGGTTAACGGCTGTTGAGGCATATTAAATTGTGCCGTAGGCAGGGGGTTTGTGCACACGGCATTTGTTTGAGTACTCGAATATGTGCATCCAAGGGGGGTACTTACGGTGAGTGTAAGATCAAAACAACCTACCTCAGTGAATAAGAGCTGTGCAGAATCCCCCATTTGAAAATCCCCATTGTTTGAAAACCAGGATACTTGGGTAAAACTATTTCCAACAGAAATGTTGAATAAGCTAACTTCTAATGGAATACATCCCGTGTTCGGTCCGGCTATAAATTCTACCGTTGGAATGGAGTCAATACCGACGTGAATGCTATCTACCGCCACACATCCGTGTTCACTGATTCCCATGACACTTAAGGCTTGGTTTGTTAGAATAGGGATTATACTGCCATTACTTACTTGATTGGACCATAGCAATTGTGGAGCGCCCCACGCCAGGAGTTGTATGGTACTCCCTGCGCAAACGATGGTGTCATTTCCAGCAGTCACAAGAGGTAAAGGATATACTTCAATAGAGGTTGAATCGGAGGAGACACAACCATTGGCATCCATGCCATGAACCACGTATGGATGAATCCCAGCCGGCTCCAATACCCATTGTTGGTGTTGATACCCATTTTCCCACCAGATGCCCTGAAACGCATTTGCAGTAAGTTGTATGCTGTCTCCTAAACAGACAAAACCCGGAGCCATGGCTTCAATCGAATCGATGTGGTGAATTTGTACTAGAAAACTATCAATTACCACACAGTGTAAACTATCAACGCCATAAGCAGTTAGGTACTCCGTATGGATTGGTGTATAGGATTGGCCCTGTGTTAACCCCTGTTCCCAAGTCACGTTGAGTGCACCCTGAGCGTTAAGAATAACAGCACTACCTGGACAGATTGCGGTATCATTTCCGGCATGTAAATAGGGAAGGGGCTGTATCGTTAAAGTCATTAAAACCGTGTCTTGACATCCATTCAACCCTACTCCGATAATTTCAATCGTGTAGCTACCAGAGGTGGCATATTGATGCGTTACCGGAGTACCAACGGAATGGGGGGAATTATCGCCGAAATCCCAAGTAACTTGCTGTAAATTCGCGTTTCCGAGTAAGGAGAAACTCGTTTGTTGTTCAATACATGTCGCATCAACGCTTGGGTTGATATGAGGCGTTGGTAGGATATTGACTTGTTGTTGTATGGTATCGCTGCACCCGTTTGAACTGCTAGTAATTAACTCAACGACTTGACTTCCTGGGGTATTAAAATACGTATTTGGTGCATTCCCAGTGGCTGAAACAGGACTTGCATTTCCAAAATTCCATTGATGGGAAAGGCTCACATTTGGCGTATTCGTGGTTATCGTTGAACTTGCCTGAAAACTGATGGGTTCGTTTTCACAGGCAGCAGTATATAAAAAACTTGAATTTACCACAGTTGGACTCGCCTGAACACTTAATTCCACGGCACAGGTCCCTTGATTGGAATACGTAGTCATAGTACACGTATAAGTTTGATTGAGGCTCGGGTTTTGGATAGTGACTTGCTGACCGCTTAAATTTCCGGGGTGCCATACGTAGGATTGAAATCCACTAGGGGCCGTTAAAATGAGCGGTTGATTTCCCCCACAATAATTGACATCGATGGACAATGGTAAGCATTCTGCGGCTAAATAGGCATATCCAAAATGCGCTCCTTGGGCGCAATCCCACGTGGTGAATTCTACTTGAATGGTTTGCCCCATATAGGGCGTTAAATCTAAACCTACGGTAGTCCATGGAAGCCATGTTTTTCCCGCGCATTGCTGAAAGTTTTGCCCTGGCTGTCCCCCATATACGGTGTAGGTTCCGCAACCACCCCCAATCGGCATCCCCAGGGTATTTAATATTTTGGTTTCAAACTTGGGTTGTTGCGCAGGTATATGACCAGGGTTTTCCAACACCACGGCATACTTATAAATGAACAGGCTACTTTGCGGTGTAACTTGAATGGCATAAACTAAGCGCTCCGATTGAGCACCACTCGACGGATTTCCAAGTTTAATGGATTTGGTGTGCCCACTCGGAATTAAGGAAAGCTGATTGCAGGTATTGGGATCTGTACCTTGCTGGGAAATTACCGTATGTCTGCCGTTAACAATTCCAAAGGTGGTGCCGGGGGAATAATAACTGCCCGTATATCCGTTCCAATTCGTAAAGTTGCCCTGCGATACATCTACATTTGGACAAGCATTCTGTTGAGCGCGTATGAAAGGCATGGTTAAGAACACACCGAGGGTGTAGGCAAGACATTTAAGCATAAGTATAGAAAGTTTTGGGTTGATGGCGGCAAAAACGAATTTCTCTTGTTTTTTGATATATTTTGTTGAAAAAAGAGGTGTTTGATCACTTTTTAGCGTCTGAATCCACGAATTAGCAAGCGCTTTGATAAAAAAATCGGTGTGTGAACAAAAAAGTGCGAATTCGGACAATAATTAACCGTGTGAAAAATTAATCTTATTTTCTATTTTCTATTTTCTATTTGGTTACGGGTTTTCTAGAGATGTTATCTCCTATACTTGGTATATCGCTTTGATTAATGGTGATTTCAGCAGAAAGGCCACCGGTAAAAGAACCAATAATAAAAGTTAGTGTTGTTTTGTAGCGGCTGTATTTTTTTCTTTCGAAATAAATTTTCCGCAGTAAAAATCATATTTTTGACATGGTAATCCAACATTGAATATTTTTTGTTTCGATGAAATAAGCGTTAATTTAATTCCATGACAGTGCAGACCTTGAAAAAAGTTATTATTTGTTTCTTATTTTGTGTTTTTGTTTCAGAAATTCAAGCTCAGGTTTTTGCGGCAGGTGAGGGGCATAGCCTATCTATTTGCGATGATGCGCGTATAAAAGCATGGGGACGGAACAATCGCGGACAGCTAGGGGACGGAACCACAACGGATAGTAATCTCCCAGTTCAACAAAGCATTTTAACCAATGTTATTGCCGTTTCTGCTGGTTCTGAATATTCACTTGCGTTAAAGGGAAATGGGACCGTTTGGGCCTGGGGAGATAATAGCAGAGGGCAACTAGGTATTGGAAATAATGTGGATAGCCCAAACCCTGTTCTTGTTAATGGGCTCAATAATGTGGTTGCGATATCGTGCGGTGGCTTTCATAGCATGGCTTTGAAGAGTGATGGCACCGTTTGGACGTGGGGATGGAATCTTTTTGGTCAATTAGGTCATTCGAATTATATTGACGTCAATAGCCCAGTTCAAGTGCCTTCACTTACAGGAGTAGCTGGTATTTCCGCAGGGTGGAATCATTCATTGGTTCTGAAAAGCATGGGGGCGGTTATAGCTTTTGGTGACAATGGCAATGGACAACTAGGAATTGGCAATTTAAATTCAAATACTTGTACACCAACAACAATAGTAGGATTCGGAAATGTTGCTGCGGTAGAAGCAGGGGGATATCACTCGTTGGCACTTAAAAATAACGGTTCTGTCTACGCTTGGGGGGCAAATTCATTCGGGCAATTGGGAAACGGGACTAATTCAGACGCTAATAGTCCGGTTAATTTGGATTTATTAGTTGGTGTTATTGCAGTTTCCGGTGCTGGATTGCATTCTTTTGCAATCAAAAGCGATAGCACATTACTGGCTTGGGGAGCGAATTTAAATGGGGAACTGGGTATCGGTACCAACATTAGCAGCAATGTCCCTTTGTTAGTATCCACTATTAATCCTGTTGTTTCTGTTTCAACAGGTTTTAGTCATTCGCAAGCCATGGATGCTAATGGCAATTTCTTTAATTGGGGGACCAATTCGTTGGGTCAATTAGGTATTGGACAAAATACCGATAGCAATATCCCCGTTACACCGATTGATCTTTGTGAGCTTTCAAATTTTATAGTAGAATCTGAGCTAGAATCTCGCCTTAAAATCTTTCCCAACCCAACATCAGGTGTTTTCCTCATTGATGAAAGTTTCCGAAATGAGGCAACTAGCGTTTCTATTTTTAATCTTTATGGAACGCTTGTTTACGAGGGATCAACGGATAAGCTTATTGATATTTCCCATTTAGTAGGTGGTGTATATCTTTGCCAATTAATGCCTTCTCGATTGCATTCGGTGAAGCTTTTTAAATATTAATGGTGCTTTATTGTATTTTTCGAAAGCGAAACATACCCATTCCAATCCTACAGCCGCATTGTTGGAGTCCTGTTGAAAAAATATGTAATTGCTTACTTTTAGGGCTATTAAACAACGAAATGGCAACCCTTTTGATAAAAAAAACGTCGTGTGAACAAAATTTTATAAATTCGAACAATAATTAAACTCATGAAAAAATTAATCTTACTTTCCGTTTTCTCTTTGGTCACTTGGATGAACCTAGATGCTCAAGTATACGCAGTTGCTGCCTCCAAGGCAGAATATGCGACTCAAAAATCTACTGGAATCATAACATTTCGCTTCGGTTCTGATGTATTGCCTGAAACCATTTTGACGATTGGTGAGAAATTTACAGAATACTTTACCACATCTTTTGACGCAGCAACCTATGTTGGTACCTTTACGATGAAAGAAAATGTTGAAATGAATCGATTAATGCTTGGTCGTTTATTGATTGGTTGTGGTGTGGAAGTCATTGAATTTGATGGCGTTCAGCTGCCCGTGTATCAGTTTTCCAACGAACAATTGAAATAATTAAATCTTATCCCGCGAGAGCGGGATTTTTTATGTCTTATACCTTTCCGAAAATAGAATTGCACCTGCATATTGATTGCTCCTTGAGTTTTCAGTTTGTATCGAAGTATGTTCCAGGCATCAGCCTAGCCGAGTATCAAGCGGTTTATAATACGCCTGTGAATTGCTGTTCCTTAAATGATTACTTGGCATGCGCACAGGCCGCAATTTTATTAATGCAAACCAAAGAACAACTGGTTGATGCAACCTTAGATGTTATTCATCAATTGGAAGCTGATCACGTCATTTATGCAGAATTAAGGTTTGCTCCATTACAGCATTTAACCAATGGGTTATCACCCGAGGAGGTTGTTGAAGCTACTTTGGAGGCAGTACATTCCTATGCCGGACCGGTTAAAGTCAATCTAATCCTTTGTACTTTAAGACATTTTACAAAAGAACAAAGTGACCTCACGGCAGATTTAGTCATTACCTATGCAGCTAAAGGAGTAGTAGGGTTAGACTTGGCGGCAGATGAAGCGGGATTTGGTTTGGAAAATCACCAAGAAGCATTTGAACGAGTTAATTCCCATGGAATATGCTGTACAGCCCATGCGGGTGAAGCAAGAGGCGCTGAATCGGTGATTGAGACCTTGTCCTTGTTGCGTGCAAAACGTATAGGACATGGAATACGAAGTGTAGAAGATACCGCCTTACTTGAAAAGCTGAAACAAGATAATATCCACTTAGAAATTTGTCCAACAAGTAACCATATTACACGAGTTTACCCACAAGAATCAACCTACCCAGTAAATAATTTATTATTGAATCGCATGTCTTTTGGTATTAATACCGACGGTAGAGCAATTTCTAACGTGACCTTAGCTGATGAATATCGATGGCTTAAAGAAACTAAAGGTTGGGATATTCATGATATGTTATATGTAAACGAGCAAGCACTTCAAGCGGCATTCATCTCTGATCAAGAAAAAGAAATCCTAAGAATTAAACTCAGTGAAGGATTTCAGCCATTTATCGATTCTTTAAGTTGAAAATTAAAGAGGCACTAAGCCTGTAATACGTATCTTTTTGATTTAAATCTCCCCTACGACTACCCGGTAAGAATAATTCAGGGGAAAGGCTTGGGTTTGATAAGTAAAGCGCAGCAGGGTCGGTCAATACTCCTGCTTCAGGGTAAAAAGTAGACACGTCGTCCATGAAATCTGTGAAGGTTTTAAAACAAGTGGCCTCAAATCCAATACGAATTTGTTTGGTTAAGCCAAGACGCATTCCGAATCCAAAGGGCATAATAACCGTTGCATTTCCATAAGGTGAGGCCTGTCCCTCTGTTTTTAAGGGACGAAGTTCTATGAGGGTCCCGTTATAATTTGCCTTTGGGTTGAAGGTGGCAAAGCCGAGTCCTCCAAAGGTATAAAGTTGAAAATTTGACCCTTTATGTCGAGCTCTTGATGTAAGGTTATAGAATGTTCCATTGAATTCCTGGGCTAGAAATATAAACTCAAGGCGTTGGCTGAATTCGAAATTATAACTTTCAAAACTCAGGTTTCTAGCCCTGCGTTTGGCATTTTCCGAAAACGCATCGCTTCCTTTAACTTGAAAATAACTGAACTCTGATTTAGTTGCAAGATATCGATTGAATCGAAACTTGAAGGCCACTTGAGCACCTTTCCCTAAGGCCTCTTTATCCATGTCTTTCATCGAATAGTCAATGCCTTTGCCGGACCCCCCACCTAAATCTCCTGTAAATTGAGTAGCACAGAAACCCGCTTGAATTTCTAAGCGGTTGGCGCGCCAATTGGCACGATTATTAAAGTTTTCCCATTTGATTCGTTGCGCATGAGAAACTGCCGCAAAACAACAAAGTAGAACAAGTAAGACCAGTTTCAACATATAACAAAGGTAAAGAAAGGATGGAGATTCTAAAAGTGTAACAACGAGCCTCTGAAAACGCCCTCGATTTTGTGAAAAAAACGCTTGAATTATTCGTGAAAAGAGTCTAGCTCCTCTATCGCACATCCTTTTTTATTACGACTGGATTATTCCATGAACCAAAAAGGTTTTTTCGCTAAACCATCAAACGTCTGACTCCTGATGTCGCACATCCTTTTTTTTTACTACCGGATTACTTCGTGAACCAAAAAGGTTTTTTCGCTATACCATCAAAAGTCTAGCTCCTCTGTCGCACATCCTTTTTTTTTTTACGCTAACGCTTAAAAGCAAGCTTTCATCGTTGCCGCAAAAAAAAAGTCTGAATTAACAGACTTTTGATGGGTGCCCACGACTGGATTCGAACCAGCACACCTATTGGCACCACCCCCTCAAGATGGCATGTCTACCAATTTCACCACGTGGGCATTAAACAAGACAAAGATACAAGAAGCATACTAATATTTCAAATAAACTCCTCATGGTAGTTCAAATCCTTTGCGAATGTTTCTTTTAGGTGATAAATTCCCCAAAATGCGCTGGCCACACTGAGTAAGCCAACAATCAACGCGGAAATCCCAATGGGGAACAAAGAGGTCAATATTACAAACAGCGAAACAATTAAAAAGACACTTCCTCGAACGAAATTAGGGACTGTATTTGCTGCAGTAGATCGAATGTTTGTTCCAAATTGTTCAGCAGCGATTGTTACAAAAATTGCCCAATATCCAGTGGAAGCCCCAAGCAAAAAGCAGTACAGGTAATAAGTGTCTTCACTCACGGTTTTTGAGCCAAATAGAAAGCTGCTCGTAACAATTAATGTCATCATCAAGAATATCATCACCACCTTCCGTCTACTTTTTAACCATTGACTGAGTAATCCCGCTACTAAGTCACCAATTGAAAGTCCGATATACGCATACATGACCGCCAACCCGTTGTTGATTGTTTTTATTCCGAGTAAGGGGCCAAAATCATCTTTGGAGTTCATAATCAACAACCCAATGACAAACCAAATAGGAATACCTACTGTAATACATTGAATGTACTTAATTAGATTTTTTCGATTTCCGAAAATGAGTCTTAGGTTTCCACGTGTTGTCCCCTCCTGATGCATTTGCTCAAACATACGGGATTCCAAACTTCCCATTCGAATAATGAGCAACAATAACCCGAGCATGCCACCAACGAGGTATGCGATTTGCCAATTAAGCATTTTAATTCCCATGGTCGCACCTAACAAGGTCCCGAGTGCTTCTCCTTTCGCTCCAATTAAGGTCGCAAAAACAGCTCCTAAGGCTCCAAAACAAACAATAATCATCGTTCCATAACCTCGCGTTTCCTTCGGCATGAGCTCAGAAACCAAGGTGATACCCGCGCCTAATTCACCAGCAAGACCAATCCCCGCAATGATTCGTATGAGGCTGTAGCTGGGAATATCCGTAACAAAGGCGTTCGCAATATTTGCAATCGAATACAATAATATGGATCCGAAAAGTACCTTGACCCGACCTTTTTTATCTCCTAAAACTCCCCACAATAAGCCCCCAATGAACATTCCAATCATCTGATAGTTAAAAAGCATTTTCCCTGTGGCTGCTCGAACTTGTTCGCTTGCATGGGGGAGAATCGTTAATAGGCTATCGGCCTTCACCACTCCAAAAAGCACTAAGTCATAGATGTCTACAAAATAACCCAGAGAGGCAACAATGATTAGAAGTAAAGATTTCCGATTAAAGGCTGCATTTTCCATGTGTCCAAGGTACGGATATTTTTATTTTTCTTAAACGGCTCTTCCATTCTTGGATTTTATGAATTGAATCTCAGAAAGATTTGTTTCTTTGTATACATTAAATTATGTCAATGGAAATAAATGAAACGCCAATTCTTACGGAAAAAAAACCTTGGTATCGCCTGTTATATGTGCAAGTGATTTTTGCGATTGTAATCGGAATTGTACTTGGGAATTTTTGGCCAGATGAATCGGTCGGTCTAAAAATCTTGGGAGATGGGTTTATCGCCTTGGTGAAAATGATTATCGCGCCAGTTATTTTTGTTACCGTAGTCACCGGCTTGGCGTCCATGAATAATTTAAGTACGGTAGGTCGAGTTACAGGGAAAGCAATGCTTTACTTTCTTACGTTTTCTACCTTGGCCTTAGTCATTGGAATGGTAGTAGCCAACTTGGTGCAGCCTGGGCAGGGAATGAATATAGACGTTAGTTCCTTGGATCCGAAATCGATTAAGGATTATGTGGATGCCTCAAAGGAACATTCATTAACTAGTTTTATTCTAAATATCATTCCAACATCTTTATTAAGTTCCCTGACTGGAGATAGTATTTTGCAGGTCTTATTTGTCTCTATTATGTTCGGAATTGGACTTTCCATGACCCAAGAAAAAAGCAAGCCGGTTATTGATTTTTTAAACGCATTGGCACATCCGATTTTCAAAATCGTTGAGATATTGATGAAGTTAGCACCAATAGGTGCATTTGGTGCAATGGCGTTTACCGTAGGTAAATACGGTCTTGCCGTGTTGTGGAATTTAATCGGGCTTGTAGCAACCTTCTACCTTACTGCCATTATTTTTGTGGTTGTTATTTTAGGGGCGGTGGCATGGTATAATAAATTTTCAATCTTTAAATTGTTAAGATATATCAAAGACGAATTATTCTTGGTCCTAGCAACGAGTTCTTCTGAATCGGCTTTGCCCAATCTAATGAGGAAACTCGAGAAGCTGGGTTGTACCAAACAAGTGGTAGGACTAGTGGTTCCAACGGGATATTCGTTTAATCTGGATGGCACCAATATTTATATGACCTTGGCGGCTCTATTTATTGCACAAGCGTGTAATTTTCCGCTAACCCTAAATCAACAAATTCTTATTTTATTGATTGCAATGCTCAGCTCCAAAGGTTCGGCTGGAGTTACCGGTGCGGGATTTATTACCCTGGCGGCCACACTCGCAGTAGTAAAAGGGTTCCCCGTTCAGGGTATTGCCTTGATTTTAGGAGTTGATAAGTTTATGTCTGAATGCCGTGCCTTAACCAATTTTATTGGGAATGCGGTAGCAACGATTGTTGTTGCGCGGTGGGATAATCAACTCGATGAGGCAACCTTAAAAAAAGAACTCGGATAGGATATTTTAACAGATGTTTGCCTATTAATTTGGTACTTTCGTAAAAAATCAACAATGGTTCACAATTTATCCGATTCAGATTCAATTATCGGCAATTATTTAGCTGAATTAAGAGACGTCGACATTCAAAAAGACCCCATGCGTTTTAGAGCTAACTTGGAACGTATTGCAGAAATCATGGCGTATGAAATATCAAGGAAACTCAAATATAAAGCCGTTGATATTCAAACACCCTTAGGCATTGCGCCGAGTAGAGTATTAGATGAACAACCGGTATTAATAACCATTCTTCGTGCAGGGTTAGCCATGCACAGTGGATTTTTGCGATACTTCGACCGTGCTGAAAGCGCATACGTTTCTGCCTATCGAAAACATAGCACCCCTGAAGATTTTGAAATTTATGTAGAATATCTTGCGGCACCCGTGCTTGATAATCGGATATGGATTATTTCGGATCCTATGTTAGCTACCGGAAATTCAATGAATGCGGTTTTTGATGCACTCAAGCAACAAGGAAGCCCCAAAAAAATTTACATTGCTGCCGGAATCGCAACCAAGGAAGCACTCGATCGAGTATCGAAACATTTCCCGAGTAATACAGAGATTTATGTGGCTGTGATTGATAAAGAATTAACGGCACAATCGTATATTGTTCCGGGCCTTGGAGATGCGGGGGACCTCGCATTCGGAGAAAAAGTATAACATGGATTGGCATATCCTCGGAAGTACCTTTGTACTGGCAACGTTTAAGTTTTTAATCTCAGGAATACCAGGTGCAAAAATGGGGGTTCCTTTTTGGGAAATAACCATTTCCTCTGCGTTAGGTGGTTCGTTTAGCTCCTTTCTTTTTTACTTTGCGAGCGAACGTGTGATTTCGTTTCAGAAAAAACGCTTGGAACTAAAGGCCTTGAAAGGGAACGTTAAACCAAAAAGGAAATTTACTCGTGCCAATAAATGGGTGGTTAAAATAAAACAAACCTTTGGAATACTCGGCATTACATTGCTTGCCCCATTGTTACTGTCTGTACCGGTGGGATCCATGGTGTGTGCAAAGTTCTATAGCGATAATAGATACACCTTCCCCTTAATGCTGCTTTGGATAGGTGTGAATTCCGTGCTTTTAAACCTGCTGTGGTATGGCTTATTCGGGTAAGCATATTTTTTTTGATTTGGATCGTACCCTATGGGATTTTGATAAAAATTCCGAACGAGCCTTGCGTTTACTTTTTGATGAATTAAATCTAAGCAATCAAATAACCTCCTTTGAATTGTTTCATAAGGTTTATCACAATAAAAACAAGGCCCTTTGGCATGCGTACTCCCACGGGAAGATCACGAAGGAATCTTTGCGCTATGAGCGCTTTAGAGCAGCCTTAAAAAAATTCCAAATCTCGGATGAGGTCCTAATAAAACAGTTTGGGGATGGCTATGTAGAATTATCCCCTAAGCAAACAGCACTGGTTCCATTTGCAGCGGAAGTGCTTCAAGACCTCAAGGGAATGGGCTTTACCCTGCATATTATTACGAATGGATTTTTAGAAGTGCAACACGTGAAACTTACTCAGGCGCAAATTCACCATCACTTCGAGGTCATCCTATGCAGTGAGGAAGTAGGTGTGAATAAGCCGCATGCACAAATCTTTAAGCATGCCTTAGCACGCGCAAACACTACGGCACAAGCCAGTTTGATGATTGGAGATGACTATCGTGCAGATGTTGCAGGGGCTTTAAAGGCAGGTATGAAGGCCATTTGGTATCAAGAAAAACCACATGATAAATCCAAGTATGAGTATAAAATCTCTTGCCTGAGCGAAATACCGCAACTTGCAGCTAAATTAATGCGCTGATTAGCGATTTTTTTCTTGCCTAGTTTTTTCAAACATGGCAATTCCAGCCGCAACCCCAACATTCAACGAGCTTGTGGTTCCTTCCATGGGAATGGTCACCCGAAGATCAGCCATGTTTAAAATATCTTGTGTGATCCCATCTTCTTCTGAGCCCATTACTAATACAATCGAACCACGAAGGTTTGCTCCTTCAATGGCAACTTTAGTTTTTTCAGTTACAGCGGCTATACGTATTCCCAGTTGCTGCAAATGAAATAGGGTGTTTTTAAATTGGTCTGTTTTACAAACTGCAATTCGATTCAATGCCCCTGAAGAAGCTTTCACCGCATCTGCCGTAACCAAGGCCGAACCTTTTGTTGGTATGAGGATGGCATGAATCCCCATGCATTCAGCTGTTCGTGCAAGGGCACCAAAGTTCCGAACGTCTGTGATTCGATCCAATGCGAGGATAAACGGCTTCACCCCCGCTTCAAGCCATTGCTCTGCCAATTCCTCAATTTGTTGATATTCAATCGGGGATACATAGGCAACAATCCCCTGGTGGTTTCCTGAGGTTAATTGCGCTAGTTTTTGTATCGGAACGTATTGTATTACGTAGTCATTACCGGTTAAAAAGGTCCTTATTTCTTCGAAGGACTCCTTAGAAATACCCTTTTGGATTAATATCTTGTTTATCTCACGCTTGGCTTCAACAGCTTCTTTAACACTGTGAATTCCATATATTATGTCAGATTTTTCTTTCCGGGTGTATGCTTGATGCGGTTTTTTTATCATTTGAAGTGGTATTCGATGTTAACTTGATCTTTCAGGGTTATGGCTACAGGACAGGCCTTTCCAGCAGCAATAATTTTTGTTAATGTTTTATCATCCCAATCGTTTCCGCGGAAATCTATGGATAGATGAATGTCTGAAATCCTGCGTGGATTGGAAGCCATGATTTTTTCTACCTCAACCCGCGCAGAAGTGAATGGGATTTTCCGTTCCTCACAATAGATTCCTATAATGGTTAAAAAACACGATGCAAGCGCTGTAGCTACTAAATCTGTAGGCGAAAAATAGGCGCCCATTCCATGATTGTCTATTGGGGCATCGGTAGTAATTTGCTCCCCAGCGTTGTGCAAACAGGTAGTTCTAAGTGACCCTTGATAGGTTACAATGGATGTCATAGGCCTCAAAGGTACGGATTGTTTTATGGATATAATTAAACCAAAATCGCCTCCCCTGTGTTTTAAGATTATTTTACCGAAATTTGTACTCGAAATGGAGAATAATTCACGCTTAAAGAAACCAAATTGGCTTCGAGTTAAATTGCCAACCGGTGAAAACTATAAAAAGGTTCGCGGCTTAGTTGATGAACATAAACTACATACCATCTGTGAAAGCGGAAGTTGTCCTAATATGGGCGAATGTTGGGGCGAAGGTACCGCGACGTTTATGATTTTAGGCAATGTATGTACGCGTTCATGTGGTTTTTGCGGTGTTCAAACGGGAAAGCCAGCAGAGGTTGATCTGTTTGAGCCTGGAAAGGTTGCGCATAGCGTTAAAACCATGCAAATTAAACATGCAGTAATAACATCTGTTGATCGCGACGACTTGAAAGATGGTGGCGCTGAAGTATGGGTTCAAACCATACGGGCTATTCGTCATCAATCACCTGGAACCACCATGGAAACCTTAATTCCTGATTTTGCAGGAAACTGGGATAATCTTCAGAAAATTATAGAGGCCGCTCCCGAAGTTGTTTCGCACAATTTAGAAACGGTTAGACGCTTAACAAAACAAGTTCGAATTCAAGCCAAATACGACCGTTCCTTGGAGTTGTTATTTCGTCTTAAAAAGGGTGGGATGAAGACAAAATCCGGAATCATGTTGGGCTTAGGCGAATCTGTCGATGAGGTATTGGAGACCTTGGAGGATTTGAGTAGAGTGAATGTGGATATTGTTACATTAGGTCAATATTTGCAACCTTCGTTAAATCACCTTGCGGTGGCTGAATTTATTACACCAGAACAATTTGATTATTACCGAGAAATTGGATTAAAAATGGGCTTCCGTCATGTTGAGAGTGGCCCCTTAGTTAGGTCTTCCTATCACGCGGAAAAACATATTTTATAAAAAATGAACAGAAGATTTAATTTTGTGTTTATAATAAATTGAATAATCATTATATTGGCAGTCTAAAAATTAGAAGTAAAAGTCTATTTCTCATGAATAAAAAAATATATCTTATTGGTTCACTGATTGTTGCATCAGTAATTGCAGGTTTAGGCCTGAATGAATTGCGTAAAGAAAGCCTCGGCACGTACAATGAAAACACCCTAGCTTTGTTTGGATCAACGCCAAACGAAACGAAAGGCGCAGATGAGGCACTAGCGTGGTTGAAGGCTCGCTATGTAGACGTTCAAACAGGAGAACAAGTTTCTGACTCGAAGTTGCAAGAAATCCGCAAGCGTGTTTTGCAAATGGACCGTTCCAAGAATATTACCTTTACGGAAGAAGGTCCAGACAATATTGGTGGACGAACACGTGCAATACAAGTGGATCGAACTAATATCAACCGTGTTTGGGCTGGAGGCGTATCAGGAGGTCTGTTTGTTTCTACAAACAAAGGAAATATATGGAACCGTGTAGAAGAATATTTTAACGCAGGAGCTAATCCCTACATTTCTTCGATGACCCAAACTCCAGACGGTGTATTTTATGTAGCCACCGGTTCAAACCAAGAAGGTTGGGGAGGGAATGGGGTATGGTATACCACAGACTTTGGCGCAACGTGGGACAATGTTCCAAACACGACCAACTGTACGCAAATCGTAAGTTCCGATTTGGATAATTACGTATTTATGGCAACTACTGGAGGCTTGAAAAAATGGAAACTTGGAGATGCATCAATGACTTCAGTACCTGTAACTGCAGGATCATGTACCGCCTTAGAAATGTCGAAGGATGGCCAAGTGATTATTTGTGCCTTTGGTGCTAATACTACCTTTGTTTCTACCGACGGTGGTGCTAATTTCTCTAACAAATCAGGAACAGCGGCGAATAATTTGGTGCCGTCCAATGCGCCTCGAATCGAGTTTGCAGTTTCAGCGATTAAAAATAGTTCGAACAGTTACTCGCTTTATGCGGTAAGAACAAATTCGAACTTACTAAGCATGCACGTGTCACACGATGATGGGGCAACATGGACACAATTCGTAGGAGCCTCTGGACCGCCAAGTGAATTCGATATTTTCCGTGACCAAGGAACCTATAATTCAATTGTTACGGTTGTTCCTAACGATCCAGAGCAAATATTAGTTGGCGGCATTGATATTTGGAGATGGAAGCAAACGGTTAATAATCCCCCATCTGGAGGTTTCAATAAAATATCCTTGTGGTCCGTTTCTCAAAACTCATCTATCTACGTGCATGCCGATAATCATGAAATGAAATGGGATAGCAATAACCGTTTTTATGCTGGAAATGATGGTGGTGTAAGCATTACAACTGATTACGGTAACACATGGTTTGTCGCAAACAGGGGATACAATGTTACACAGTTTTACGGAATCGCATTTGACCGAGACGGTGCAGTAATGGGAGGAACACAAGACAATGGTACGTTGTATAATAATCATACCTTATCTACATACCAAGAATTCAGACAAGTTGGTGGTGGTGATGGTTTTGAGTGCGAAATTTCTTATTTCAACCCTGCGGTAATGTTTTCCACTATTTATTACAATAATATTTCGAGATCAGGTGACAAAGGAAATACATGGAGTACCTTTGAGCCACTCTTGCCGGGTTCGTATGATCCACCGGGAACAGATGGCAGCCCGTACCACCCGTTCCATACGGAAGTTTTCTTAGCGGAGTACTTCGATCCAAATTCAGAAGACTCAGTAACTTTTGTTTCTACCAAGAATTATGACTCGGGCGATTTGATTCGAATTCCAAGTTTATCCTCAGGAGATTCAATCAACTACTTTGCTGCAACCGACTTGTATTTTGATGATACCTTGTTATATAATCCAGCCTTAACCGCCAATGGAATAAACTATGGTCAAAATTTGGTAACGGGTGAATTGGTTGAAATGGGAAGTGATACGATTATATACAACGTAGCTTGGGATACCTTAAAAGTAGCTGACCCATACCAATCTTGGTTTTTAGTGTATGTGAATGCGAATGGCGGAGAGTTGTGGGGAACACGAAACGCATTGCGTTTAGCCGTAACAAATGCACAATGGGTGTGTGTTGCCAGAGGAATTGGCTCTTTTAGCTCCGTTGATGTAGAGTTTTCCCGTGATTTAGAGCATTGCTATGTGGTTGCCGGAAACGGGGTTTGGAGGATTAATGGACTAGGTAGTGTGTATTCAAGCGATCCTAATTTCACATCGAAGGTAGCCTTCGTGGGAACGGGAGCGCAAGCAACCACTCCTTCCTACACTACAGCAACAAAAATTACAGCTTCGAACTATGAAGGAATCGCTGTTAATCCATCTGACAAAAATGATATCGTATTGTTTGCCGGATTTAGTGGTGCGAACAGAAGGTCTTTGAATGCCACCGCTGCAACACCAACATTTACCTCGCTTGGAAGCGTTATTCCCGGATCTCAACCTGGATGCTATGATGGTATTATTGATCGCGATGATCCAAATATTATTGTGGTAGGTACTTCAGAAGGAGCCTTCGTTACTGAAAATGGTGGTGCTTCTTGGGAGAATGCTTCTGCTGGATTTGATGGTACGCCTGTGTTTGAAGTACGTCAGAGTTGGAGAACCTTTCAAGAGGGAAATAACCGACCTGGAGAAATCTATATTGGAACATACGGGCGTGGTATTTGGAAAACAGAGGCATACCTCGGAATTGGTGAACATGGTTCAAATAATAACCCATCAATGGAGGCTAAGTTGTTAACCTATCCGAATCCGTCTAATGCAAATACTACCCTTTCGTTCGAATTGAACAAAGGAGGGGCAGTGGATGTTTCAGTTTATTCAATTACCGGACGATTGGTTAAGCAAATAAAAAAATCAAACATGCCTTCTGGTGAAAATGAGGTGTTTATCAATGCGGAGGATTTACCAAATGGTACGTACATCATCAAATTGGTCTCTGGAAAACAAAATCAGTCCGTGAAGTTCATGAAATTATAAGAGTTCAATGTAGTTTATTAAAAGGCGGCTTAGTCCGCCTTTTTTTGTGCTTCAAAAGTTTTCCCTTTGCGCGAAGAGCCATCGATCAACCACTATCAGCAATTCTATAACGCTTCAATATTCGTATCTTTGTAATATAAGAGTTGTATATGTTGGAGAATAATTTCCGAAATATTTCATGTAGTACCTGTTTACGTAGAAAAGAGAATTTACTTGGCGGAATATTGGGGGAAGACGTAGAACATTTGGAGGACCATAAGTCCTGTAATTATTATAAAAAAAATCAATACCTATTTGTTGAAGGTTCATTTCCAAGGGGGGTGTTCTGTATTAATGAGGGAAAGATTAAGATTTTTAAACGGGGAGATGGGGGTAAAGAACAAATCATTCAAATCGCCAAAGGAGGAGATTTAGTAGGATTTCGTGCGATGTTTACAGAAGATGCCTACAAAGTATCGGCGGAGACCTTAGAGGAATGCAATATATGCTTTATCCGTAAAGAAGACTTTTTACCGATGTTAGATACTAATCCGATGTTGCGAAATGGAATATTAAAAGAACTTTCTCGTGAACTTGCCGATCGGGCAGATTTCATTACCAATATGGCTCAAAAATCTGTTCGTCAGCGTTTAGCATTTAGCCTGTTACTTTTAATGGAAATTTATCAAGATGAACCCATCAATCTCTCAAGAGAAGATATGGCTAATTTCGTTGGAACAGCAACAGAAACCTTAATTCGCTTATTAAAAGATTTTAAAGAGGAAGGGATCATAGAAATTAATACACGTAAAATAAGCGTATTGGATGCTAAAAAAATGCTTCACGTTGCAGGGTATTAACACATTTCAATAAAGTTCTCAAGTAATATATGTCCGAAATTCCCTGAAGATTCGGGATGGAACTGCACGCCATAGATTTTCTTTGATTCATGTTGCATTACCTCGTTAATACATTCATCGGAATTAGCAACTAATTCAAATTCTTGAGGTATGGATATGCTTTCACAATGGTCTTCCTGCATTTCAAAAATATTCGGTAAACGATACAGTAGGGGACAATCCTCAAATTGTTCAATTTCGTTCATAGAACGGCAATCTTTCATGCGTGAACCAAAAGCCTCATAACATAAGCCGATAAGTTGATGACCGAAACAAATTCCTAGAATTGGTTTTATCGTAGTTTTTATCCAGGACGCTTGTGTTAGGTATGGCTCCATATCTTCTTCAGTAATGAGAATAGGGGATCCTGAAATAATTATCCCATCAAAGGAATCAGTGGTTTCTTGGGTAACTTCAAAAAATGAATGAGTTTCATAGTCAGCAGATTCGAAAACAATTTCTTCTAAGAGAGGAACCTTACTGCTTCCGCAATCAATAATCAAAATCCGTTTCATTTACGGATGCAAAAAATTAATGGAACAGCTGATTGGACGGTGATCTGAATAATCAACGTCGAGGGTCCTGAAATTAGAACAGGATAACTCATCCGTATGGAATACATAATCGATTCTTCCTGCGGGAATACGCCCAATGTAACTTGCTCCCAACCCAAGGCTCGAAGCCAGAAATCCATCGGTCATTTTTTTATAAAATTGGTGGTGGGTATAGGACATCGGGGTATCATTAAAATCTCCACATACAACGATTGGATAGGGAGAAGTTTCCATATGCTCAATGACTCTACGCGCTTGATCAGCGCGTTTTACATAAGCTAAGTTCATTTTTTTCATGCCTGTTTTTATCAGGGCAAGCCTGCCTCGTTCTTGTGTTTTTCCAGGTTCATGGAGTCGAATAGACTGAAGGTGTACATTATAGATCCTAAACGTATCGGTTTTACATACAATATCAGCGAAAATACAATAATTAAAATCCATGGTGCCTTGACTTTCAAACATAACATCACCACGAGCAATCATGGGGTATTTTGAAAAAATAGCAATGCCAAAATTGCGTTTTCCTCGTTCATTGTGAGCACTTCGTTCGTGGTAATCAATCGACTGCATAATGTTGCGTATAGAATCATACGTTTCAAACGAGGTGGGCTTGTCTTGGCGATAATACTCCTGAAAACAGGCCACATCTGGGCCCTCTTTTCGGATTAAATTGAAAATTTGATCTCGGCTTTCAAAAGTACTATCATCATATAAACCAAAGAGTCGAACATTATAGGTTAATAAACGAATGGAGTCTTCTGAGGCGGGGTTATCGGTAAAATTGAATGCAATTAAACGTACATGAAACGAAAATCCAATGAATAGAACAAAAACACCAATAAACTTGAAAGGTAATTTACGCAGAAAAGCAAAGCCCGTGATTATCACACACGTGAAAACCCAAATGGGGTAAAGTAACCCGAAATATGGTAACCACGGGATACTGTCGGGATGGAAAAAGGGACTTGCATATGAAACGAGCAGTACCGCAGAACTTACCCAAAGAGCTAAAGCAAGGATTCGGTCAATCCACTTCATGAGTTACCTTGATTGAATAAAAAATCTTTCTCCTCTCGAGTCAAGGATTCATACCCGGATTTCGAGATTTTATCTAATATCGTATCTATCCGTTCTTGCTTGGCTTTTTTCTCAGCATTGTATATCTCATCCGGTTTAATTCGTCTATTTTTAGCAGAATCAGCGCGCTGTTTTTTATGGAATAGGCCATTTAATTGATTTAATATATTGGAATTGCTATGGATTTGTTGAACGGTTAAAAATCCAAAGAAAGCCCCTCCCAAATGTGCGAAATGAGCAATTTCATCCGAGGCACCAATGCCAATTAGATCTTTTGCTAAGAAAAACAACGCGAGCACATAAATTGGGATCGCAACTATCCCAAACAAATAAATCGGAGTCTGTGGTCGATATACGGCGATGGCTGTGAAAATAGCCATAATGGCTCCGCTGGCTCCTAATACATAGTGGGGTGCGGAAAAGTCTGGAATTAGTAAGGTTGCTGATAATTCAAACAGATTGCCAATGATGCCCCCCGCGAGGTAGGTAATCAGTAACTTTTTGGATCCGAATATTTGTTCATACATAGCTCCGGCAAAGAATAAAAACAGCATATTAAAAAAAAGATGCCCCAAGGATACATGGGCAAAAATACTCGTTATAAGGGTCCACGGATTGACTAAAAACTCAAAAAGACCGGTCGGGAAGGTGAAAAAACGAAGACTCCACGAAGTATTTCCAAATAATCCTTCTACAAAGCCAATGAGGTGAATGGCGGCAAAAATTAAAACATTTACAATGATTAAACGGACGGTCATTTTGCCGTTTCGCAATTGAAATTTTATCTCATCAACAATCGTTCGTTGTTCCATTTGATATCAATAAAAATTAGCGCGGTCTTTTTTTCTCCAATATAAAACAATGATTGCACCAGCAATTGCCCCACCTACATGTGCCAAATGCGCCACTTGGTCATTGGGGTTGTTTTGATACGCTTGATACACTTCGTATATAAAATAAGCTCCCACTAAAAACTTTGCTTTAACAGGAATCGCAAAATACAGCATGAACTCTTGGTTTGGAAATAAAATTGCAAAGGCGGCCAATACTCCGAATACTGCGCCTGAAGCTCCGAGCATGGAAGAATTAGAGACCATTACATAGTCAATGATAAGGGTGGCTTGAGCTTCGGAAAATTTTCCTATTTGATTAATTTCTGATAAGGTTTCCTGAATAGTTGAGGATTTAGTAATGTAATAATTAATGGTACTTAGATCAACCCCTGATGTTGAAATCTGCGATTTTAAATCAAAAAGCTGATAGGCACTCATAGCGTTTTGAAGTAAGAAGGCGCCAAATCCGCAAAGCAGAAAAAAGATAAAGAACCGCTTCGGCCCCCATAAGCGTTCTAAGTATCCCCCAAGCATGACAAATAGCCACATGTTCATTAACAAATGAAAAAATCCAGCATGTGCAAACATATGGGTAACCACCTGGTAGGGCTTAAATAACGGAGAACCGATGGCATGAGTGCTTAATAATTGATTCAAATCCACCCCCTTGCTCCCAAGAATGAGGGTAAGAATGAAAACAAAGACGTTCAAGAGTAATAAATTCTTTGTAACCTGAGGTATGTTGTTTAACATGTAGTTATTTTATCAATTGGTTTAATTGCTCAAACGTGAGAATCTGTAAAATGGGTTCATTTGATGGACTCAATGTGTGGGAGGTACAGCTAAATAACCGTTGGATTTGTAATTCCGCTTCTTGCTTATTTCCAATGCGGTGGTACCTCGCTGCATTGTTCACCATTTGTACGACCAGCGCATGTGCTACATCCTCCTTATGTTGTTCACTGTAGCCTACTCGTTCCATCAATTCATCGACACATTGGATGACACCGTTTTCATGTAATATTTCTGGTGCACCCATAATGCGTAATATCGAATCTTCTAGAACCAAGTTGAATCCAAGCTGTTCAAAGGTCTTTAAATGGTTTGACATGATCCGTAATTCATGTTTTTCCAAGGGTTTTTCTATTGGAAACAAAAGCATCTGTTGATTCAATGGGTGCTTTACAAAGGCTTCAATGCATTCATCATACAAGATGCGCTCCATGGCTCGTTTAGAATCAATTACCATAACCCCAGTTTTTATTGGGGTAAAGATGTAACGGCCAATAAGTAAAAGGTCTGCACTAGTGCTTATACCCCCAATTTCGGGTAATTCTTGTTGTATATTCTCTGGAGTTTCCTGAATCGAATAAAAAGATTTCCAATCTTCCTCTGTGGATTTAGATGCTCCAAAGCCCTGCTCGTGAATTCCCTTTGAAAACCCATTCGATTTACTACCTTGCTGTTGTGGTTTGAATGGATTGAAATTTGGATCTACTTGAATCGTGGGCTCAACGATGGGCTGTTTTCTAAAGCCCGCGGGAAGATCAAATGCGGTTTCTAGTTCAAAGTCCAAACTAGGCATGAGGTTAAACATTCCGAGAGATTGACGAATGGTACTGAGTAAAATGGAATAAATGAACTGTTCTTCTTCAAATTTTATTTCAGTTTTCGTGGGATGAATATTCACGTCAATTTTCGCCGGGTCCACCTCCAAGAAAATAAAATAGGTTGGATGTGTTTTTTCTGGAATCAATCCTTCAAATGCTTTCAAAACGGCATGATTAAAATATGAACTTTTAAAAAACCGTTTATTTACAAAAAAGAATTGGCTTCCTCGGGTTTTTTTTGCGGTTTCAGGTTTCCCAATAAATCCAGTTACTTTAACAATATCCGTTTCCGACGCTATAGGGAATACACGGTCGCCCGAATTTTTTCCAAGAACATCCGTGACACGTCGTTTTAAATTAGCCGCACTAAGGTTGTAAATGGCTTGATTGTTATGATGCAGAATGAAATTAACTTCGGGATGAGCAATTGCTACATAAAGAAAGGAATCTTCGATGTGGTTAAATTCAATGCTGTCTGATTTTAAAAAGTTACGTCGGGCTGGGACATTGAAAAATAAATTTTTCACTTCGATTAATGTACCCTTTGAGCAAACTACCTCCTCGTTTTGTATAAAGGTTCCCCCCTCTATTTTGATATGAAAACCCGTAAGGTCTTCTTCTTTTTTTGTTTTTAAAGAAACATGGGCAACCGCAGCAATCGAAGCCAATGCTTCGCCTCGAAATCCCATGGTATTTAAATTGAACAGGTCGTTAATGGCATTGATTTTACTGGTCGCATGCCGCTCAAAACACAACAGCGCATCTTGGTGATTCATCCCACTTCCATTATCTTGCATGGATATGAGGGTTCGCCCCCCATCTTTAATCGTTAGTGAAATCTCAGTAGCTCCGGCATCAATTGAATTTTCCAAGAGTTCCTTCACCACCGAAGCTGGACGTTGAACCACTTCACCGGCGGCTATTTGATTGGCTAATTGAGTAGGAAGGCGTTTAATCACTTGCATATTGAATCTCGCCAAGGCGATTAAACAAAAATAAGGATTATCCCTAAGAATAATCCTTACTTAACATTTCTTTACTTTATTTATTACATCCTCACCACCGTGCCCATGTACTCTGATTTTTCTCCAACCTTTGGTTCGGATAAGGTTACTTTCCAAACATAGGCTTTATTTGTATCACCCATTCTTCCAAATCGACGATCAATCCCATCCCACGGTAAGGTAGCATCAGTACTTTCAAACACAATACCTCCATCATTTGGATCTAAAATAATCATACGAAAGGATGCTGCTCGCTTTGTTAGCGCATACGGCATAAATGTATTTTTACGGGAGTCTTGAGAAGTAGGCTCAAACGCATTAACTGCAAGTAGATTATATTCCTCAGATACATGAATCATGCCTTGGATTTCCGAAGTACAACCACGGTCATCCGCTATGGCTATTTGCACAGAGGTTGATCCCTTTTCGAATACATGCACGGTAAAATCTTTAATGGATAATTCGCTGCGCTGTTTTCCATAGGTTACGGACCGCACATTGGCATCAGACTTCACGTGAATTCCTTGAACAGGTATGCCGTTTTCATAAATCATCTCATCGATAACAAGGTCTCCTTTGGGTCCGGTAAGCACATTCGTCTGAAGAATTACACCAGTGGCCGGGTCTATAATTTCGATGTTTCCGGCACCCAATTCAACGTTTACGGAGGAGTTTGGTGCGATTGAACGTGTCATCTGATCGTTTTTCAAGGTAACCTCAAACCCGTTGGTGTTTTTCAATTCCGAGGATATACCGGCACAGACTGGAAGAACAATTGGGTTAAATGTGAAAAGTTCTTTTGATTTTTGGGGATCAATAGGTTCTAGCGATTTGGAGGGGAGCTCCTCAACGGGTGCTTCCTTCAAGGAAGGGATTTCCTGTACAGCAACGAGTTCTTCCGTATCGGTATTAATCAACTCATTCGGTGCAGGAAGAGGGGCATTTGTTTCCTGATGCAATGCAATCTTGGGTTGATGTTCTGTAGGTGTTGCAGGGTTTTCTTTGGGACTCACCTCTTTTTTGGATGGTTCCACTGCAGCAGCCTTAGGAGAAATAGGAGGAGATACAGGATTGGAAGAATCCATAGAATACCATGTTGCAAGAGAGATTCCAATCACCAAAGCGGCGCCCGGAAGGCCCCATTTTTTGAATGGATTGGATTTAGGAGGGAGCTGCTTGTCGAGGCGTTTCGAAAGTGACTCCCAAGCCGTAGGATCATAGGGTTCAGCCTGTGAATCCATAGCATTTTTGAATATTTGATCTAATTTATCCATCACTGTGAGATCTTTTTATACGTTGTTTCTAGCATTTTTTGAACATTCATTCTGGCTTTAGCTAAATTGGATTTTGACGTTCCTTCACTGATTCCAAGGATTTCCGCGATTTCTTTGTGAGAATATTCCTCGAACACGTACAGGTTGAATACCGTTCGATAGGCTGGAGACAGTCGATTAATGCAGTCTAGCGCAACCGAGTATTTCAGTTGCAAGGCTTGCAATTCCTCGCGTGCTTCCATTGCGTTCTCTTCGTCTAACCGAAAGTCGTTGTCTTGGTCAGACAAAAACGGACTCCGTTTTGCTTTGCGAATGGCATCAATCGCAGTATTTGAGAAGATTCGACGCATCCACCCTTCGATAGACCCCCGGAAGTCAAATAATTCCAATTTATCAAAGACCTTAATAAAACCATCTTGAACCACTTCTTGCGCACTGTCTCGATCTTTAATGTATCGAAGACAAACAGAAAACATTTTTCCATAATACGCCTTAAAGAATTGTTGTTGAGCTTTTCGCTCTTTTCGTACACATGCCGCAACCAATGCTTTAAGTTCTACAGTATCCAATAGCTTTTATTGTTTAACGTATTTGTTTTCAAGGGCGTTGCCTCCATTTACAAATTTGGCAAACATTTTTTGATTTTGAACGCTTAATATAACGCAGTTATCGTAAATTCGCAATGTAAAATCACAAATCGTTAATTATAAAAATTATGAAAGTTACTGTAGTAGGTGCTGGAAATGTAGGAGCAACGTGTGCCGATGTATTAGCTTCACGTGAAATTGCCAATGAAATTATCTTATTGGATATAAAAGATGGCTTTGCGGAAGGCAAAGCACTTGATATTTGGCAAAGTGCGCCAATTAATCTGTATGATTCAAGGACCATCGGTTCTACGAATGATTATACCATGACCAAGGACTCTGATGTAGTGGTAATCACATCGGGCTTACCGCGTAAACCAGGAATGTCTCGTGATGATTTAATCGCTACCAATGCAGGAATCGTAAAAACGGTGACGGAGAATGTGATTAAATATTCACCGAATGCAATCATCGTGGTGGTTTCCAATCCCTTAGATGTAATGACGTATTGTGCTTATCTAAATGCCAAAACAGATTCAAAGAAAGTATTTGGAATGGCCGGGGTATTGGATACCGCAAGATACCGTGCCTTCCTTGCCACTGAATTGAATGTTTCACCAAAAGATATTCAAGCCGTATTAATGGGTGGACATGGAGACACCATGGTTCCACTTCCTAGATATACAACGGTTGCAGGTATTCCAGTTACCGAATTAATTGCTGAAGATAAATTGAATGAGATTATTGAGCGCACTAAATTTGGAGGCGGTGAAATCGTTAAATTGTTAGGAACTTCTGCATGGTATGCTCCGGGGGCTGCAGCAGCCCAAATGGTAGAAGCAATTGTTCGTGACCAAAAACGAATCTTCCCAGTGTGTGCATGGCTAACTGGTGAATACGGATTAAAAGACATTTACCTTGGAGTTCCTGTGGTATTGGGTAAAAATGGAATTGAACGAATCATCGAATTAGACTTGAACGACGCAGAGAAAGCATTGTTAAGTGAATCAGCGGAGGCTGTTAAGGGCGTAATGGAAGTATTGGATAACATGAATGCTACGGCATAAGTAGAATCCAACCCATAGAAATAGATTAAATCCCGCATTTGCGGGATTTTTTTATGCCCAGTTAAGGCAGTTCGATGGCACCAATGTCCGGTGGGTTATTCCGTGAATTACCCAAGATGTCGGTGAAAATCGGGGAATTAATCCCAGCGCCGTTTAATGGAGAATTCTGAAGAAATAGAAAATCTCCCTGTGCAGTATTTTCAAAAAGCGGATTTTCATTCCAGAGAATGTTCGTGTAGAATGGATCCGTATAGATGCTTTCACTGCGAATAAGACTGTGTGTGAAATTAAAATTCAACGTTACACCAGGAGCATTTATGGTGTCGATGGCTAATTCGTAATCCAGGTTGCCGGCAACTACACAATTCCGCAATACGCCTTCGTTGATGGAAGATACGGTTGTAACTCCTGTCGCCGTTTTGTAAAAGTAATTACTTATTCCAACCGCAGGAACTTGCGAATTTCCATAGCCAACCAGATTGCAATGATTAAAGTTGAAATCCCCGCCTTCTAACACCAATAAGGCATGGCTTTCGTTCCTAGAAATGATGCAGTTTTCCGCCTTAACCTTGGCCCCCGCATAAATAAATACCCCGTACCTCGAGGCATTAAAAATTCGGGTATTGGTTAATTCTAAGGTGTATCCTGTATTATTAGGGTCTTCGTGATACAAATGTACCCCTACTGTACCATTTTTTAAAATGGCATAATCGATGGTAGAAGGGAGGGCTTCGTGAAAGTAGATTCCATAGTACTGTCCAGCTACATTGCTATACATCGATTCTAAGCGGTCTCCTTGAAATACCACCTCATTGTTTTGCATTCCTTGCACATGCAATGCGCCTTTGTACACATATAAAATGGAATTTTTGTGAAGGTGAATGTTTGTTCCCGCTTGGATGGTTAACGATTTAGAAGAATCAACCGCAGCATATCCATAGATCACGTGGGGTTTATCATTGGGCCATATCCCTTCATTCAAGTCTTTGTAATGAAAATAGGCGTCTTGTCCCCACACAGCGAGTTTCACATATTGGTCTTTTCCGTTGGTTCTAAAGCGGATAGAATCTTCAATAATCAACGGTTGGTTTTGTGCATTGGCCCAAAGGGTAACCTCTACAAAAACATATAAACTGTCTTTTCCTTCAAGAACCATGTTTTCTAAAAACGTTCCTTTTTCACCATCTACGTTCAAGCGAAATGGAGATTGTTCACCACCCATTAATTCAATTTCATCAATTTGAATTGATTTTGAAGAAGGATTATAAATCTTAAATTGTTGGGTAGTAGACCCAACGGTGGTAAAAACAGTATCAAACACCACCGTGTCTACCGAAAAACTTAAGTTTTCCTTTGACAAGCCTTTCATTTTATTGCAGCTATTCAAGGGGACAAACCCAAGGATGATCGAGATAAAACTCAGAAAATAAAGAAGATTTTTCACAGGCGAGGTAACGCACAAACTTACATATTATTTGTCTTAGGTAAATACTTAACTTCGTTAAATGAACTTTTTCCTTTTAACGATGTAGTGGGACTTGTTATGAAAAAAAACTTACTTATTTTATTTGGCGTTTGTATCGCTTTTTTTTCGTTGGCTCAACCACCGCAATCCAATAGTGTTTCCAACGGGAATCTGTTTAATAACCAAGGGACAACAACGCTTGTTTTGGATAGTGTTCAGTTGCAACTAATGGATAAGGATCAGATTCCTGCCGCTGATGATGTAGAGGAATTGCACGAATCAGAAGTTAGACAGCAAAATAATTTTAAAAAAGAGGCGGATACCTATAAGTCAAGTAAAGCACGGATTAAAAGCAATTCTTCCTCGCGCTCTGCTTCTGCTGCCGAAGATATGCAACTACAACAATCCGTAACGAAATTAAAAGGGGTAGCGCAAACGCCTTCGGAACAAATCGAAGCGAACATACTTTACTACGATCAAGGCAATTACAACGCCGATCGAGCGCCTCAATTAATGGAGGCCTTGCGCTTAAATCCCAATCACCCAGAGGGCTTGAACTTATTGGTGGCAAATTCATTGGTTACCGGGGATACTACCAAGGTTTTGAGTGCCTTGCAGAAATTCAAAGCCCTTAATTACATGCCTGAGTCAATGACCTGTTATGCGAGGGACTTAGTTAATTCTGTTCCCAATAATACAACCCTCATTACGCATGGGGCCTTAGATACCTACAGTGCCATTCAACAACAATTAGCGTTGCCAAGTACTTCCATCGACATCATTTCCTTGGATTTATTACAAAGCCCACAGTATCGAGCCTTACTGTTGAAAAAAGGGTATACCATTCCCGTGCAATCTATAGTAGATGTAACTTATCTCGGAGATTTAATTCGAGTAAATCCTTCCAAGAATTTTGCGTTTTCGATGACGATTCCTAGTGATTACTTGGTGCAGTTTGAACAGGAATTAGTACCCAATGGATTGGTCTTTTTATATCCGAATCACTGGAGTAATGAACAGATTTTACAGGCCAATGAGCATTTCTTGGATTCATTTTCCTATATGGATTGTGGGGTTGAACTTGATGAATCGGTCGCCGCACTCAAGCAAAATTATATGCCAATGATTTTAACCGTAGAGACCTTAAGCACCGATAAAAGCAAAGAAAAACGGTCTGTAATCGAGCGTAAAAAAATAAAAATTAAACAAAAAAAGTAGCATTAGGATGCGTGGGTTGAAGTCAGGATTTTCTCATTTCTCAGATGAAGAGCTCATGTTAGCGATTCGTCAAGGAGAGAAGACTGCTTTTAATGAGTTGTATCAGCGCTATTCGGGTAAGTTGTATGGATATATACTGAAGCTACTCTGGTATAACGAAGTTCGTGCGCAAGATTTATTACAGGATTTGTTTACCAAGATTATTACACAACCCCATTTATTTGATACCAATCGGAATTTTAAAACATGGGTGTACACCATTGCCTCTAATTTATGCAAGAATGAGTTTAAGCGGAATGAAGTGAGAAAGAATACCAGCAATGGGTTGGATACTCATTACCAATTGAGTGGAGCCGATGATGTAGCTCAGACAGTAAATGATTGGGAATTTAAAGCGGCCTTAGATCGGGAACTCTTAAAATTAGATAATAAACACCGGGAGGTTTTTATTTTGAAACATATGGATGGCCTTTCGATCAAAGAAATTTCTGAGATCATTGGAATCAATGAAGGTACCGTAAAGTCACGCTTATTTTATGCCATAAAGAAATTGGCTACAGAATTAAAAATGTTTGAACTCGTAGAACGATGAAGCAGATAGACGATTTATTTTTAAACGCACATTACAGCGATTTATCCCCAAGTGAGCAATCTTTCCTAGAAGACCTATGTTCTGATGAAGATAGTTTTCAGCAGGTTAAGTCCCTGCTTGCGCAAAGTACGGGAGCTTTGGTAGTAAATCCACCGGAGCATATGTTGGATTTTCTTAACCAAACATTTGATCAAACGTATTCCGAACAGGAGGCACAAAAGATGCGTCCACGAATGTTTAATTTATTCATAGCTTCTGCCGTTGCTGCTTCGGTGTTAATTTTCTTAACGATTTATTTCTTTGGTACAAACAATGAGCCTCAGGAGCAACTCGCTAAGGTTGAAAAGAAGGAACAAAAAAAGAAAAACAAGCAATCAAACCTACCAGGTACGTCGGAACAAAGGAAAACGCCACCCGTGGCAGCTGTAGACCCGACTCCTCCACCTCCTGCCGCGTTGGACCGTGATGTATCGTCTGAAATGTTAATGGATGAACCTGCGGATATTGCTTCGATTGACATGGAAGATGCAAAGCCGGAACGGGTTAGAGGTTCAAGATCCGATGTCGAGGCAGTGCCAAGGGATATGAATGTCACAAACAGTGAACCGAAAAGCAATACGTATATGTGGACATCCAAGGAAAAAAATTTATCGTCGGAACTGGTAGTGATCGCTGAAGTATCGATGAAAAAACAAAAGAACTCGGATTCAAAACGCCTGAATACATCACTGATGTTAAAACAAATTAAGCCCGTATATTAAAAGGTCAACGTAAAATGTTCTTTTGCTTGTGTTGGCCGAGCACTCAATACGCCCATTCTGAAAAAATCAATGCTTACATGAAATCGCTCATCTGCGATGAGTTTATTCCAGGTGTCGAACATATCCTCATTCCATCGGATATCATCAACCATAAAAAGGGTTTCTTCATGAGTAAAGGGGATCAGCAGTTCAAGATAGTGCAGTAGCGCTTCTCCTTCGTGATGACCATCGATATAAATGAGGTCAAAGGTTGTGTTATCTAAATCTGATAAATAGGCATTGAATGAACTTGATACAAGCTCAATATGGGTGGGATTCGCGGAAAATTCAATTATGTTTTCATGTGCAATAGCCGCGATTTCAGGGGAACCTTCAATGCTTGTTATGTGTGCAGATTGATTTCCAAGATGCATAGCCAAGGTTCCTCTACCTAGAGAGGTTCCCAATTCGAGGATTCGTGCGGGTTCGAAGTGTTTGCACAGGCGATAGAGTAAGGTGCCATAGCGTTTGCCGGAGCTGCTTGTTTTATGAATTTGCTTGATTGAACGGCGCTTATCTAAGGTTTTTGAGCCAGCTCCTAAATCAATGATGCTTAACATCCGTTCGTCGTTATGCTGTTTTAAATCGAAGGCATTTAGGATGTTTTTATGCGTCTTTGGCAATTTTATTTGAAGGCCTTCATCTGCCATTCGGTACACAAAGGGAGAATGAATTCCTTGCCGTTTTTTGGCGTGTAGCTGATATTTTATACCTTCGAGGATTAGATTCACACTGCAAAGTAAAACTATTTATCTCGGATGGAGAAGGATATTCTAGAAGCGATTGATATACAGCGTACCCGCTTGTTCTCCGCCTTGTCATCTCCAAACATTGTCGCGGCTTGTACCGTAGGGAATGGAATTCTTCAATTTACCCCAGAGGAAACCAGCGCATTCCGAGGTAAGTTTATTACTTCAACGGAATCTGTTTCATACTTTATTCCCGCCTCAGGTGTTGGTTCACGCATGTTTGACTTTTTACAGTATTTTTTGGGGTCCATGGGGCGTGAGCATGTTGATGAGATCCGTTTGTTTTTAAGTAACATCGAGTCTTTTGCGTTTTTTTATGAGGTAAATGCGGATTGGAGAAGGGCTCTTGGTGATCCTTCGGTGGATTTATTAGCCTTATGTGATTATTTACTTGGTCCACAAGGGTTGAATTTTTCAGGGACGCCCAAAGCCTTGTTCCCCTTTCATCGGATGTTAGGACGGAATATTACTCCCTTTGAAGACCACCTAAGACAAGGATTTAATGCAAGGAAGTCCATTGAACGGTTTCATTTCACCGTACAGCAAGAGCATTTAAATCAATTGATTTCCGAGCGCGAGGGTTTAGGAGATTCGTTCGTTGGTGAAATCGATTTTTCTACACAAGCATCTGATACGGATTCGTATGTGTTCGATGAGTTTATGCAACCCTTAACTAATCAAGCAGGGGTTTTTGTAAAACGTCCTGCAGGCCATGGAGCCATTCTCTCCAATTTAAATCACTTGACTTCGAAAATAATATTTATCAAGAACATTGATAATATTCAGTGTTCTGCCCATGACGCGATCGTCAATGAAACGTGGGAACTGTTAGGTGGCGTATTAGTCTCGTTACGTGCAGCACTCAAAAAAGCACATTTAGCGAATGCGTTAATGGAATTTACAGCGCTTTGTGTGGCATTTCATCTGTTGGATGAATCAACGATTGTCCATTCTTGGAAAGAGGTTGAACATATTTTACACCGACCAATGCGTGTTTGTGGTATGGTAAAGAATGAGGGTATGCCCGGCGGGGGTCCTTTTTGGGTTTCTCATGAAGGAATAAGGACCAAACAAATTATAGAGAAGTCGCAGATCGATTCAGTTCACTTGGCTATACTCACTGAAAGTTCCCATTTTAACCCGGTGATGATGGCTATTTCACCCTATGATTTAGCGGGAAATAAATTAGACCTCACCGAGTTTGTTCGGGAAGATCTTTCCATGGCTGTAAAAAAGAATCATTTGGGTAAAACCGTATACTATCTTGAAAAACCAGGATTATGGAATGGTTCGATGTATCATTGGAATACTGTTTTCGTTGAAATCCCTTCCAATGTGTTTACTCCAGTAAAAAATGTGATGGATTTATTAAACCCATCACATCGTTGTTAAATTAACCTTCATTAAATTCTTCAGACAGGCGCTTCGCTATTTTTCGATTCGAAAACCACTCTTTTGTCGAATCAACCATGCTATACATGATCGGAACTACGATGATGGTAAGGAACATGGATGAGGTTAATCCACCGATTAATACCCAAGCCAATCCATTTTTCCATTCTGCTCCGGAGCCTTTACCTATGGCGATTGGAATCATCCCAAACACCATCGCGATCGTTGTCATTAATATTGGACGCATCCGTGTTCTAACCGCTTCTAATAGGGCTTCGCGAGTTTTTACCCCAGTGGTTTTTAGATGGTTGGTAAAGTCGACAATGAGTATGGCATTTTTTGCGACCAATCCCAAGAGCATAAGCATTCCAAGCATCGTGAAAATCCCCATATTTGACGCCGATAAGCTTAAGGCGAGTATCGCTCCGATTAACGATACGAGAATCGAGAATAACACCACGAAGGGATAGACAAAATTATCATACAAGACCACCATAATCAGGTACACTAAAATTAGTCCAATACCCATGGCTGTCCCAAGGGATCCCATGGATTCTTTTTGGCGTTTAACTTCACCTCCCCATTTCATGCGTACTTGGTCGTTCAGTGGGTTGTCGGCCAAATAGGTGTCAATATCTTGTGATACGTTTCCCGCGGCTCTTCCGAGTACCCAACATCTGAGGGTAGTATTATTTGCCCGATTTTTTCGCTCGATGGTTCCGTTTCCATTTTCCATAGTAACTGTGCCAAATTCTTCCAATCGAACCAATTTGCCGTCGTTTGTTGTAAATGCCATAGATTCCACATCTTCAATACTTTTTCGGTCGTATTTATCTGCCATTACGCGGATTCCGTATTCAGTCCCGTTATCATCGAATTTCACATCATCATTTCCGGTTAAGGCATTTTGAAGTTGCATTCCAATTACAGCAACTGGAAGTCCGAGTTGTCCCATTTTGTCGCGGTCTAGTTCAATTCGGATTTCTGGGGTCACATCATCGGTGGAGATGTAAGCATCCTTCGCTCCTTTGATAGTTTCCATATATGCTTTTAGCCTTCTTGCTTCATTGATGAGTAATTCATTATCGTCTGATGAAAGGAAAATTTCAATGGGTGCTTCTTCCGATTCAATCATTCCAATGTTCATGGCCCTAACCTCAAGTCCCGGATAGGTTTGTTCAATGTTCTCACGGATTTTGGTCATGAATTTAATGGTTGGATAGCGTTTTTGCATACCAGGTTTCATCTTAATGGTAATCTCCGATCGATATTCAGATCCGAATGAAAGTGCACCCATGCCCGAACTTGGTCCACCTATATTAGAAAACACCACCGAATTCACTTCTTTTTGATCGTTAAGCATGTCTTCAATGGCCAGGGTTACCCGGTTATTTTCCTCAATGGTCGTGCTTTTGTCAAATTTCAATTTAAGCATGAACTTCCCTTGATCTCCTTGCGCCACAAATTCTTGTCCGACAATGCCCAGGGCCATGGTTCCGAAGCTTGCAATGAAAAGAACCAAAATAGATAGCCCTGTAATAATTTTATGTCGAAGTGACCAATTTACTAGAGAAACATAGCCCTCGGTAAATCGGGAAAGGCGTGTTTCAAACCAATATAAAATCCTATAGAAAATTCCTTTTTTCTCTTCCAGTTTAACTTCTTTTGCCATACGTGAAGCGAGCCATGGGGTAAGTGTAAAACTGACAAAGAGCGACATTAAGGTAGAAATCACTACCACAATAGAAAATTGCTCAAGGATGTCAGAAATAACTCCTTCAATGAATACGACAGGGGAGAATACCACCACATCAACTAAGGTAATTGCAAGGGCTGTAAAACCGATTTCATTCCGGCCATCTAAGGCTGCTTGTTTTCTGTTTTTTCCCATTTGAAGGTGCCTGTAGATGTTCTCTAGGACCACAATGGAGTCATCTACGAGGATTCCGATTACCAGCGACATCGCGAGTAGCGTCATTAAGTTGAGGGTGTAGCCTAAGGCAAACATAACAATAAACGTAGACACCAAGGAGGCAGGAATAGCAATCAATACAATTAAAGCGTTGCGCAGTGTATGCAAGAATAAAAGCATTACAATTGCAACCAAGGCGATAGCCAACTCGAGGTCGTGAAGTACGGCATGAACAGAATCGAGGGTTACCGTGGAGGTGTCGGTTGCTACTGTAAATTCGATCCCTTCCTTCTTGTATTTATCTTCTAATTCCTCAATGCGTTTGCGCGTAAGTTCTGACATTTCAACCGCATTGGCATCGCTTTGTTTTTTAATTCGAAGTCCAATCCCTTCCTTCCCGTTTAAGCGGCATAAGGAGAGCTGGTCTGTAGAGCCATCGGCAACCTCTGCCACATCCGCCAAGCGAACTACGGATGTCCCGTTGGAGAATAAAATCAGGTTCTTAATTTCGTCTACAGATTTAAACTTGCCTGAAAGACGAACAGTCATTTGTTCCTCGGTACTTTTAACCTTACCGGTAGGGAACTCAACATTGGATGATGCGATCGCTTGGTTTACATTGGAGAGGGATAACCCGTATGACTTTAATTTTTCTTTGTCTACATTTACTCGGATTTCCCGTTTTTCCCCGCCAATTACCTGAACCTCGGCTACGCCTTTTACTTGTTTAATTTGAGGAAGAATTTGCTCATCCATCAAGGTCATGAATTCCTTCCCTCCCATATTTTTTGCGGTTGCAATAACTTGTAACACTGGAGTGGCATTAGGCTCAATTTTCGCTAATACAGGCCTTGTGGAATTATCGGGTAGGACCGATTCAATGGTATTAATTTTGCGCTGCGCCTCTTGCAAGGCCAAATTGATGTCTACTCCGTCTTTAAATTCAAGAAGTACAATGGAGGCGTTTTCAAGGGAAAAGGTTGTTACCTCTGACAGGTTTTCAATCCCACTAAGCCCATCCTCGAGGGGTTTAGACACTTGAGATTCAACGGTGGCAGGAGAAGCTCCAGGATACGTGGTGGTTACCGTGAGTACAGGAGGCGAAAAGTCGGGCATTAATTCGTAGCTCAACTGCTGATAACTTAACATTCCACCCCCAATCAGAATCGTGAATATTACGATTATGAAAGAAGGTCTTTTGATCGATAATTCAGTAAGTGTCATGTTATTGAGCGATTTTTACGTTTTTATTGTCTCTTAAGTTGATTTGACCGCGAATCACAATTTTATCTTGGGCGCGCAACCCACTGCGCACTTCGATCACGTCTCCTTCGGAAAGGCCAATGGCGAATGAAACGAGTTTGGCTTTTCCATCTCGCACCACATATACTTGTGGGTTTTTGAGGGATCCAACAATGGCTTTTCTAGGAATGGAAAAGTTGCTTACGCTGTAATCGCTTTTAATGATTGCTGACCCATACATCCCAGCACGAAGGGACTTGTTTCCATTGTTTACAATAATTTGTACTTTAAAGTTGTGTGATTTGTCCGCTTGTACGGCGATATTGGCAATTTTTCCGCTCAGGGTGGAACTTGCTTGTTCACTGACAATACTAATCGCTTGATTCAATTTGAATTTTTGGATATCGCGTTCCGGAATATTCACCGTAAGTTTCAATTTTGAGATATCGGTGATTTCAACCACAGGGGAGCCAGCACCAATTACAGATCCTAAATCAATTAATTTTTTTGTAATTACCCCTGCAAACGGTGCTTTTATTATCGTGGCTCTCAGCTGTTTTTCCAATTGTTTTTTCTGGATTTTTGCTGCTTTTATCCCCAGTTTTGCTTTTTCCGCTTGTACCGCTGGAGCGGCATTCTGATTAGAAAGTGTCGTATAGCGGTCGTCATCTTTTTCTTGACCTTCAATGCTGACCTCTAAATTTTCGATTTGAAGTTTAATCATTTCGTCATCCAGTCTCGCGATTACGCTGCCTTGACCTATTTGGTCTCCTTCTGAAACATTCATAGATATTACGCGACCATTGCCTTCGGCACCAATTAAATTCTGACGAAAGGGTTCGAAGGTTCCTAGGTAGGAAAACTCGTCTTCAAAGGTGTGCAGGGTAGGACTTACTACTTCCACCAAGACTGGCGCGTCAATGTTGGGAATGTAAATTTTTTCTTCAACTGATTTTTTGTTTGACATCAATTTTACTACAATAAATGCAATTAAAAAGAGTGCAATTCCAATTCCTGTAAGGATGCTTTTGTTTATTTTCATGGGTACTTATTTGAGTTGACTTATAGATTTTAAATAACTTAATTCTGCTTGACGCAATGAAAGGTATGCGCCAACCAGACTTGATTGGGCTTGTTGAAGTCCATTATCTGCTTGGAGCAATTCGTTGGTGCTAATGGTACCTGCTTTGAACTGGGCTTTTGCTGCATCATAAACTCGCTCCGATAGTCTTAATTGTTCCTTATTCATTTCCAAATTTGCGGTTTGTAATTCCGCCTCACGTTTCGCATTGGCAGTGACTAAATTCAATTGCTGTGTAGCTAACATTTCTTGATTTTGGATTTTCTCTTTGTTGTAGGCGTTAACTTTTAACTTATTCTTTTTTTCAAACCCGTCGAATAGGGTCCAATCCAAGCGAAGTCCAAGAAATGCGGATGGAATCCCCGTTCTGAAATCGTCTTCAGGTTTCATGTTGTAATTGTAATTGTAAGCACCATAGAAAGAGAGGGTAGGCAGGTAGGCCATGTTGGTACCTTTGCGTTCTTCAATATTCATTTGTTTTTGCAGTTGAATTAGTTCTAATTCAGGACGAAGCGCATTAGTTTGTGCAGTAATGGTGGGATTCGAAATAATTTCATCGCTTGCAATGTTCAGTGTGGTTCCCTCTGGGAAACCAACCAAGATTGAAAGCAATTGATTCAATTGTAACCGAGTGTTTTCAAGTTTAATGATGCCATTTGTAATGCTATTTCGGTTGATTTTTAGTTTATCAACTTCAGTGGGGATGATTAAGCCTTGTTGCTGAATCAATTCCATGTTACGGATGAGCTCATCCATGTTTTTTTCATTTTTCTGGAGGTAAGCCAACTGTTGGTTGATGGCCTGTAACCCGAAAAACGTATTTGATACTTGATAGTGAACCTCTTGGAATGTGATTTTCTCTTGGATTTCAACAATTTGCGAATTAATTGCTAGGGCATTTAGACCATAATTTAATTGCGGGTTGAAAATAAATTGAGTGAGCTGAACGGTATTACTCAGGTTGATGGGAACGCCAAATTTAACCTCGGCAAAGGTGCCTGGAGGGCCACCGAAAAAGTCTGCTGGAATGATTTGTCCTGGAATAATAGCATTATATCGGTAATCACCGTTCGCTGTTATTTTGGGGTATTGACTAGCTAGGAAGGCCTTGCGCTGATTGAAGTTAGAGGTAACATCCAGCCGAGCATTTTTGAGTGTCAGGTTGGCTGTATCCGCCATTTTCAATAGGTCGGTGAGGGAATATACCTGTGCGCTTACCCAGGTTGAAAGAAATAAGAAGAGAAACAGGACCGCTTTATTCATGAGGAGTTATAATTGATCGTTTGGGAATAGATACCCAAGGACCATGGCTACCGCATGGTCTTTGTGGGAGATGAGATGTTCTTTATAGGTTTCATTGCTAACCCCATGAATTACCTTCATTAAGGGTTGGGCCATAAATGGGTATTGGCAATTAGACATAATCAGTAGAGTGATTTGTACGATATCCATCTGACGCATGTCGCCTTGCTCTTGAAGTTTTCGGGCTTCGTCAAATACACCCGATTCATTGACCATCTGCAATACGGGAATAATGCCGTGAATCGCTTCCGGATTTCGAGCCAATTCGTTGATTACAAAATTCGGGATATCAGGGTGTTTTCCTAAGAACTCAAATTCGCGCTCAATAAGAATTTTTATTTTTTCACGAATGGGTAATTCTGAGCTGAATACCTGAACCATGGATTTCAAGAAATCCTGCATCACCGATTCAAAAATTAGGGCAAATAATTTGCTTTTTGAACGAAAATAATAATTCACGAGCGCTACATTCATACCTGCTTCACGCGCAATTTCTCGTGAGGTGCAATTGGCTGAGCCTTTTTGGATAAAGACGCTGAGCGCTGCCTGTTTAATTTTTTCTTCTGTGGACTGGTTCATCTTTGCATTTCGCGACGCAAAGTTAAACACATATATTAAACAGTTGTTTAAAACACGTGTGAAAAAAGGCTAAATTTTATCGAATTTTTTTAAAAAACAAGAAAGCTAGCTGATTTTTTGACTTTTATCAGTCATCATCGCTTGAATCTGACGCATGGTGTTTTCCATGCCCTGCGGGCTACCGTCTAGAAATATAGTATTTCCTTTACCGTATTCTGCAAAGTTCTTAATGGCTTCGGTCCACATGGAAAACAAGATAACATTGGTGTCGAGGTTGGCTTGCTGCATTTGTTCAGCGGCCTCAGTCATACCCTTTGCTACTTCTTGACGGAACAAGGCTACTCCTTGTCCACGGAGCATTGCTGCTTCTTTTTCTGCCATGGCTGCAATTTTAATCGCATTTCCTTCTGCCTCGGCGGACTTTGTTTTGGTGATAAGTAGGGCCTGCCCTTCATTTTCTGCTGCTGCCTTAAGGTTATTGGATGCAACCACCTTACTCATACTTTCCATGATTGCTGCATCAAAGGTGATATCGTTTATTTGTAAGTCTAATAAGTGATAACCCCATGTTTCTAAAGTTTGGTCAATTTGACCTTTAACACTATCTACCAATTCATGGCGACGGCCTAGGATTTCGGATTGTTTTTGACTTGCGACATACGAGCGTATGGATCCTTCGATAGTACGAATGAGCGCTTGCATTAAGTCCTTGTTGCTAATAAACTTGAAGGCTACCTTTTTTATGGTCTCTTCTTCTTCATCCATGACCGAATACAGAAGCATACTCTTGAAATACACATTGGCTTGGTCAATGGTAACCGCTTGAAACTCCATTTCAATGCTTTGATTTTGTGAAGAAATGCGCTTGTAAACTTTTTCTAAAAACGGAATTTTTAAGCGCAATCCTGGGGCTGCAGTTCGTTTATATTTTCCAAAGAGGGTAATAACCACGATGGTACCTTGGTTTACGGTGTATAGGCCGCTAAGAATGACAATAAGTATCCCTCCTAAGATGTAATAAATGGGCATGTTAATTAGTTATTTAAGGTGGTTTTTGCTTTTGCACAGTTGCATCCACTAGAGGACTTGCATGCATACAGACACATCGAAAGTAGGCAAATTATTACTATAATTTTCATATCAATAGGGTTTTTGTCCCATATAATTTCCGGGAGGGTCATAATTACATACGAAGAAAAAGGCTCCTGACTGACTGCTTGCACAGCCACAGCCCACTTGGGTGGTGTTTTTCCATATCACTTGAGTGTAATGTCCCGCCTTTGACCAGTCGTTTCCAATAGGTTTGTATTTGAAATAGACTTTCTCTTCATTCCACATGGAAACTCCCTCAGAAATATCATCCGGCATATTGGATATCCATGAGATGTTTTCCCCATAATTATCGCCACTGCGGTGATGAATGCTGTTATCTTCCTCCGCGAGTTGAAGCGCCCATTCTTCGGCGTATGCAGCAATCTCCTCATTCCATATAAGGTTGGGAATATTCAATAATTTCCGCTCCTTATTGTGTTCAAGGAGAATTTTACGTTGAATTGCCGAATCAATGGTAACCGTGCTTTGAGCAGTAAGGCTTGAAATTATCGCAAAAGACAGAAGGAAAAATATGTTTTTCATGGTTGAAAGATATTAAAAGTTTATGGTCTTTAAGGCCGATTACGTAAATATCAGCATCTTTACATCACGAAAATCGAGCCATGCACATCACTAGAATACTACTTTTCATTTTTGTTACCTCTTCAATAGTGGCTCAGCCAAAATCGAGCGCGTTTAACAAAGGTTCTTTTTATTTCTACTGGGGCTGGAATCGATCTTTTTATTCCCCATCAACAATACATTTCAGCGGTAACACTTATGATTTTCAATTGTATGATGTGGTTGCCGTAGACCGCCAATCTCCGTTCTCAGCCGACCTTTACTTGAATCCAAAAAGTATGACCATTCCGCAATACAATGTTAGGATGGGGTATTATTTCAAAAATGACTTACAGATTTCCTTCGGTGTCGACCACATGAAATACGTGATGTTGCACGACCAACCCAGCACGATTAATGGGTATATCTACAACAGCAATACTGCGTATGATGGGGTTTATGACAATGAGCCAATTACGATTGCACAGGATTTTTTAAAATTTGAACATACGGATGGTTTAAATTATATCAATGCGGAACTTCGGAAGTCTATGCGCATGTTGGGAGGGAAATATTTTCAATCTACGTTTTTATTCGGCGGAGGGGTAGGGATGCTATTACCGAAAACCAATACTACGTTGTTGGCAAATTCAAGGTATGATGAATTTCACTTGGCAGGGTATGGGGTAAATGGCGTTATATCTTTACAGCTTAATTTTTTTAAGTACTTCTTTGTTCAGGGGGAGGCAAAAATGGGATTCATCCACATGCCTGACATCCGCACCACCATGAACGCGAGTGATCGGGCATCACAGATGTTCCTGTATAACCAATTCAATGTGAATTTTGGAGCGCAGTTTTCCCTAACTAAAAACAGAGAATCTAAAATTCCTAAATCACCAACTGATTAACCTTACTGCAACCAAGACCCACCCACAGAGATTACATTGAATAGGCTGAGGTATTGTTCGTAGGTTTCTGCGCTAATACCGCCTGTTGGACAAAACTTCACCTGTGGGAACACGTGTCCGTAGCTTGTTAGGGTACCTAATCCACCAAAGAGATGGGCGGGGGCATACGGTAATTTTTTTTGAAAATTATTCTTATTTATAAATTTCACTATCTTTACAAGATAAGTATAAAATTTTAATTTTAAAAATATGAAAAATGTAATAATAATTATTTTGACTATAATAATGGTTCAAATGAATTCCTTTTTAGCTCAAAATGACAACAATGTCTATTTGTTGGGCGAAACGGAGGATGGAAGTAGATATGCGTTTCGGGGTAGTTGGGTAAGAGGTGAGTTGGGCGACATTTATCTAAAAAATTATTGTTTTTCAAGAATTCCCGGAAAATATGCGCTTGATACAGCCCGATGGGAAAAGTGTGATGACTATGCGGAGAGTGGAGGTATATTGGAATATGAAATTTTAAGGAAAAAATTTATTGATCCGAATGACTCAACAAAGTATCTGAAATCAATGGTTAATGTAACAGAAGATTCAATTGTACTAGTTCGAAATACTACATCCAAGTTTAATATTTATATTGAATCTAATCTTTATGCGTCTGGGGAATTTTATAATTACGAAAACGGAGTTCAAGTTGAATTAAAATCTTTGCAAAACTCACTTACAAAAAATAAAGAGTATGTTTTGAGTGAGCTTCAAAATGAGATAAAAGAAATCAACTATACACCCTACCTATCCCTTTCAACTGGAGAAGTAGAATATACCGCAACTACATCAACTTCTTTTTTTGAGCCAAGTGATTTAGGACTAGTAAATGCCTTCTCCAAACGTTTTAAAATAATTTCTCAGAATAATGGTACAAAAACCCTAATCCCTGTGGTAACTATAGGAAATCAATTGTGGATGGCTGAAAATTTATCAACGAACGAGTTTGCTAACAAGGTAGTAATTCCGAAACACGAGGATTGGAATACTTGGTCGGCCCTGTCAACAAGTGCATACTTTTTCCATGAAGGAAATAAGTACTACAATCAAGCAGCGCTAGTGGATAGTCGTAATGTTTGTCCTGCTGGATTTCATGTGCCGAACGAAACCGATTTAATTGAATTGGTTAAAACATTATCTCCTGATCAAAGAGACGTTATTATGTTTGATAAAAAAAATCAGTTAAAACTCAATCGAAAATCTAACGACTTGAATTTAAACGGATTAATAAGTAAAGATGTAAAATCAATGGTTAAATTAGTAAAGTCAATTGAAACAAGTTTGCCAACGGATGAATACTTATTAGGCTTAAATGCAACAAATAAAATTCTTATCGGTGGAGATAAAATCAACTTCAAAATATCAGAAATTTATTTACCATTTATTAACCGAAAACAAGAATTGAAACAAATACTATGTTTGGCTTACAGCTTTAGTGGCTACGGCCCCGAATATAGTTATGATCGTGATTATATTAATCGAGTGTTTCTGCTTCCATATACAACCGTTTCGAATGAAAATATAGCCACTTACAAAAGCGTTAAGGTAAGTGTGGAAGACCAACGGAGATATATTCCGAATATTGAAAATAAAATCGGCTATGCCGTTAGATGTATCTCTGATAAATAAAATTATCTCCGTTAACATATTAGTATCAGGGATTCGTTGAGGGCCATTAAACTGGCTCACTACCTTGGGTATTCTGGAGTTTATAATTTTTACACCTAGCATTGAGGTGATCGTGGAAGATTGTAGCGCCCCAAATCATAGGTCAATAACCCAAGAACACGACTATATGAAATGGAATCGTTGGTGTTATAAGCTTGAATGTGTATCAGCGAATTTATCGAATAAGTAGGCTAATTACTGCAACCAAGACCCACCCACAGAGATTACATTGGATAGGCTGAGGTATTGTTCGTAGCTTTCTGCGTTAATACCGCCTGTTGGACAAAACTTCACCTGTGGGAACACGTGTCCGTAGGTTTTTAGGGCATCTAATCCACCAAAGAGATGGGCGGGGAAAAACTTAAAGGTATCCCAGCCAAGTTCAAGTCCTGTAATGATTTCACTGGGTGTAGCTATGCCCGGGATAAATGGAATTCCGCAGGATTCAAAGGTAGGGGCAAGGACTTTACTGATTCCAGGACTTACCATGAAATCAACGCCTAATGCAGCTGCTTTCTCAATTTGTTCATTGGTAACTAGGGTACCCACACCGATGTCTATACGGTTCCCGAACGCGCGTTTAGCCTCCGCGATTGCGTCAAAAGAAATGGGAGTTCGAAGGGTGATTTCGATGCAGGTTACGCCTTGAGATTCAAGTTTTTCCAATTGGGGAATTACCTCAGATAATGCATGGAAGGTAACAACCGGAATGATCGGATGTTTTTCTAAAATGGTGCGTATGTTATGCTGTTTCATGGGTTCTTACAAAAATATGAATATCCTGAGTAAACGGATTGATTAGGCCTTGAAGTGCTTCAACCCATTCGTAAATACTATGTTTTCCACAAAAATGAAGCAGGTTCATTTGTCGTTCTTGAGGTATGTTATTGGGATACAATTCCCGATGAATCCGTTCAAGCCGCTTGATTTGTGTATCCAATAGCTGTTTTTCTTCTTTTTGCCAACGTTGCTTGTAATGGCTTATGCTTGAATCAATGCTTGCCTGTTGTGCTCCACACCATTTATTCGCTTCGTTACCAAAGGTTGAAATTCCTTCCGACATGCGAAGCTTTAGGCTTATAACTTCCTTATCGATTTCATTAAAGACCGCATCTCGATTTGATTGTTTTGAAAGGAGTGTTTCGATTTGATTTGACAAGTCGCTGAAATAGGAAGGCAATACCGATTCATCGATATAATCTGGAGTAATTACCGCACTTATCCGCGTTTGGATTAAGGGAAATTCCAAATTCGCAGCAGAAAATGTTGCCTTGAGTTGAGCCCAATATGCCATTTCGCCACTTCCACCAACATAGCAAATGTTTGGTAAAATACACTCTTGATACATGGGACGGAACAACACATTCGGAGAAAATCGTTCTGGAAACTCTGTTAATTCCTTAAATAACACATCTTTCTTCCATGCTATTTCATCAATAAGAAACCCATCTGATGCAGGAATAATTCGCGACCTTTTTCCCTCGGTCAGGTAAAAGAGGTTAATTGGTCGCACATGAGCTTGTATTTTTTGACCAGCATCCAGTAATTCTTGATTTGTTCTATTAACGTGTTCAAAAACGAATTGACTTTCTAGCTCTTTTTGCATTAGCGGGATAAACATCCGCTTCAGCTCCGGATTATCGCCGTCCATGATGAGCAAGCCATATGACCCAAATACGTTATTTAGTAGGGTTTTATAGTGTTCTGCATATCGACCTTCACGGAGTTGAAAGAGGTCTGTTAATTCACCCTGCGCGTCCTGTTGGAACAGCGATAGCATCGCGTGGTAGGTTTCTGTTAAGCCTGAGGTTTCAAATCTACCGACGGGCCCTGTTTGATTCGAGTCCCACGCAAAATCTTTATGAAAAAACTGGGTGGATTTGATCTCTTCAAAATCGTGGTCTTCCGAGGCCAACCAAAAAACAGGAACAAGATGAAAATCGGTTTGTTCTTTATTCAGTTGTTCGCAGAGATTAATTACATGCAGCGCTTTGTATATCAGGAAAAGTGGGCCAAGGCCTAAGGAAAGTTGGTGACCTGTGGTGATGGTTAGTGTGTTATCTTTAGCGAGGTGCCTAAGATTTCTTTCCTGCGCTTCGGTGGTGGAACTTTTTGAATATTGATGGTTCAGGTACGAACAAAGTATTTTTCTATGCTCGCTTGAATAGGTGGTTGATTTAGTTTTACATTGTTCAAGAAGGCGAGCCCTTGAGACTTCTCCATTCAAAAACGTGTGTTTGTTTTGGCTAGACCATTTTTCAATCGCAGTTCCAAACCCATTGACATCTGTTCTGGGCAGCAGATACCGTTTTAAGGGAATCATGCCTCGGAAAGGTTTTGTAACTCCACAAACCGTGCATAGGCACCGTTCAGCGCAATCAACGTTTCATGGTTACCTTCTTCAACGATCTTCCCCTCTTGAAGCACGATGATTTTATCTGCTTTACGAATGGTGGAAAGTCTATGCGCGATAACGATTGCGGTACGATTGGTCATTAAACGATCAAGCGCATCTTGAACTAGTTTTTCAGATTCGGAATCTAAGGCTGAGGTGGCTTCATCGAGTATAAGAATCGCCGGATTTTTCAAAATTGCCCGAGCAATCGCAATGCGTTGTTTTTGTCCACCCGATAATTGTATTCCACGATCTCCTACTTGGGTATTCATCCCCTCTGGAAAACTTTGTATGAATTCTAAGGCATTGGCGGCTTTTGCAGCATCCTCAATCTCTTGGGTGCTTGCTTCGGGTCTGCCAAAGCGAATGTTCTCTTGAATGGTATCCGCAAAAAGCATCACTTCTTGGGGTACGATCGCAATGTGTGAACGTAAATATTCCAAGTCAATCTCACGGGTGTTCGTATCATCGAAAAACACAGCACCGGATTGGGGTTCATAATACCGAAGGAGTAAGCTGGCTAAGGTTGATTTCCCAGCACCTGAGCCTCCAACTACGGCAAGGGTTTGGTTTCTGCCAATGCTGAAATTTATTCCACTGAGTACAGGGACATCTAAGCGTTGCGGGTATTGGAAATGAACATCTTCCAAGCGGATATTGCCTGATAGCGTTGGTTTTTTATTCCCGTCAACTAATTCTCTTTCAGTGGCCGTGTTCATGATCTCAATAAGGTTTTCAACCGCACCCAGGGCCTTTTGAATGTTTGCATATAATTCCGGCAGAGAACCTATACTCGCCCCCATCAAGATGGTAAATAAAATAAACTGATAAAACCCTTCTTTGGGTAGGGTAGGATGAGCTCCTTGTGTCATGATCATTCCTTGCCAGATGATAAACACAATGGCTCCGAACAGACAGAAAATAATGAAGGATACAAAGACTCCCCGCCATACGCCGCTCTTAACATTCAGGTCGCGCATTTTTTGCGTATTGATTCTAAAGCGATTTAGGTTGAATACTTCATTCGTAAAGGCTTTAACATTGGCTATTCCACTTAGGGCTTCTTCAATGATTGAATTAGATTCGGCGGTGAAATCTTGTGCATTCTTACTTAACTTACGAATGTACCTACCAAAAATCACAGCGATAATTGCCATCACAGGAACAGTCCCCAGCATGATTAGGGAAAGTTTCCATGAGATGAATACTAAAAACGTGATTCCACCAACAACAATAACCAATTGCCTAAAAAATTCAGCAATGGTGGTGCGCATTGTTTCTTGGATTTGTGTGATGTCCGAGGCTATGCGGCTGGTTAATTCACCTACTTTGTGCGTATTGAAAAAATCCATCGGCATGTATATCATGCGCTCAAATGCATCATTACGCAAATCTCGTAACGCGTTTTCTGTAACGTTGTTAAATAATACGACCCTAAAAAAAGAGAAAAGGGATTGAATGCCGAACAGAATAAACAGCGCAAATGCTATTCCATTGACTGAGTTTTTAGATAAGACTTGTCCAATAGTATCCACGGAGCTTCCTCCAGCATCTGCGCCCAGTAATCCACCCATCAAATAGGGAAACACAAGTCCTGCAAGGGTTGAAAGCACAAGAAAAATCCACCCAATGCTGTAGGTAAAGAGGTAGGGTTTTAAATAGGAAAGTAAAAAGCGTAGTTTCTTTGAAGCGCTAATCTTCTTGGTGTTTTTTGGTTTCGATGACAAGGCGTTCTACTTTTATGGATTGCAATACAAAAATACCTACTTTTAAGGGAGTGAGGAATAATTTCATTTTTTTTATCAAAACAATTTGAATTCCTGAAAAATATCGTATATTTGCACTCCGTTTTTCGGTAGATATTTAAAGACAAGACGATGAAAAGAACATTTCAACCTTCACAAAGAAAACGAAGAAACAAGCATGGTTTCCGAAGTAGAATGGCTACCAAGAATGGTCGTCGTGTATTAGCTGCACGTCGCAAAAAAGGAAGAAAGAAACTTACCGTTTCTGACGAACCACTTCACAAAAGATAGGATTAAACTAATTATATCAAACCCTGACCTTTTCGTCAGGGTTTTTTTTTGCAATTTTGTTTTAAAGGATTAAAAATGAGAAGATATCTAGTGTTTGTAGTTCTGTTGAGTGTTGTGCTCAAAGGGTTTTCTCAAGGGGTTGAATTTCAGTCCCGAAATAAAAAAACGCTATTTAAAATCACAGGATTTGGAGATTTATATTTCGGTAAACATTGGGGTAATTACAATAAAAAGGAGTCCTTTCTATATAACCATAAAGTTAATAATAGGCTCAGAACAAATTTACTTTTGGTAAAAGTTGAATTGAATCGCAACAGATTTCGTGCAACTGTCGGTTTGATGACGGGAGATTATAGCCAATACAATTTAGCAGCGGAGCCTGCTTGGGCAAAGCCACTGAATGAAGCCTATGTAGGGTTCAAACTTTCAAAATCAAAGAATATTTGGTGGGACGCTGGAGTTTATAGTTCCTATATTGGAATTGAATCTGCCGTGTCATCGGATTGTCCAACCTTAACCCGGAGTTTGGTTGCTGAGAACTCACCCTATTATTTGAGCGGAACGCGTGTGCTTTACGTGAGTGACAATAAAAAACATGAAGCAGGTGTACACGTGTTGAATGGATGGCAGCGTATTGGATGGGATCCTGCGATTATTAAACCAAGTGTTGGCGCACACTACAAGTACAATTTCTCTGATAATCTATCCTTAATGTATGGCGCTTTTTATGGGTCAATATATCCAGATAGTTTATCTATAAATCGGTTTTATCAGCATGTTAATGTCGCATGGAAGAACGGGAAATGGGAAACATGGGGAACGCTCGACCTGGGCATAGAATCTGGTAAGATTTGGGGTGCTGCACAGGTGATGAATCGCTATACCTTCAACGCGCATTGGAGCTTGGCACAACGCGTAGAAGTTTTTTATGACCCGAATAACCGTTGCGCAAGAATTGGTGAGGCAGATAAAACAATAATTGGTGGATTTACCCTTTGTCCTACCTATCAGTTAAATGATCAAATTGCTCTAAGGCTCGATACTAAATTCCTAAAAGCAACAGAAAACATCCTGAAAGGAGAGAACTGGGATGTGCAATTCAACGCGGGAGTGGCGTTTAAATTCTAGGCTATAAATAGCTACATATACTTCTGATTTATTTAGTCAAGGGTGTGGTTTACATGTTCATCAATCTATAATTCCGTTTATTAGTATTAATTTTCACAAAAAAAGTCAGTATGGAACATTTTAAAACAGTCATTGAATCCGAAACAGTATTCACTGAATTAATGACTCCCGGCTTTGCCAATTTTGGGGATAAGGTTCATGGAGGGGTAATTCTCTCCATAATGGATAAAGTAGCCTACGCTACGGCGGTTAAGCACTGCGGAGGTTATGTGGTTACCATTTCCGTGGATGGGGTAGATTTTCATGCGCCAGCTGAAATTGGAAATTTATTAACCCTAAAATCACGGGTTAACTATGTCGGGGAAACATCCATGATTGTTGGAATCAGGGTTGAATCTACGGATATTAAAACAGGGATTATCAAACATACCAATACGGCTTTTTTTACCATGGTTATGACCAATTCCCCTGAAAACGAATCCGTACCAGGCTTAATTTTGGAAACAGAAGATGACATTCGCCGTTTTGCTGAGGGCCTGTATCTTCGCGACCTTGGTCGGGAGAAACGCAAGACCCTTCGGGGAGATATGTCAGATAAGACAACGAATCAACTCATCGATTTGCTTAAAGATCAGCGCTTTAAAGTTGCTTAAGGCCCTGTTCGAGTTAATTTCATCGCAATGGGAATTAAGGTTGTAATCTCGCTAACTAATCAATTACTTCTTCTTCGAATGTATTCTTATTTGGTAGCCGATTAACAATCGTCTTAAGCAGTAGGAATCCGCACACCGCACCAACTAGTGCAAAAATGTAAAACAGGAACCCTTCATTTCCAAAAAGTAAGAGGCCAATTACTGCACCAACCACCTCAAAAACAAACCAAAAAAGGAAGGTTAAGAATCTATATAACCCCGAGGAATAGCCTTTCGAAGAGGCTAATTCTCCAATCGTTCTTGAAGCGAAATATATCCCAATGATTTCGAGCATATTCTGTTATTTTATTCCTAAAAGTAACACCTTTTCATCTTCGTCCCCAAGCGTAACTCCCCATCGCTTCTCCATGAATTCAAGTAATTTTAGTCCCCGTGTTCTAATTTGTTCCGGATTCCATTCGTTAAGCTGCGCAACTTCCTGCTCTGAATAACTACCATTCATATACCCATTCCGTTTAACGTGTCCGTCAGCATTGTAAATCACGTGTTTCTTACCTTCGAAACAGTCATTCTGTAAACTTGAATTAATGGAAGAAGATAGGGGTAATAAATTCCCAAGGCTTCCATTATATCTCTTTTTTAAGGCTTCCGCAAGCGTTCCGAAATGAGTTTCCCAACACGCGGCATTTGCCGTTTGTGGATAAATGTGTTCGATTGATATTCGGTCATGTTCACTTCGAATAAAAAGTTGCCAGCTTACCTTGGGTTGGTTTCGAGAACGCATTAATTCCTCCTCGTATTCGTATAGGAAATACCTTAACCCATTCCATCCGTAATACCCCGTTCCATCCGAATTGAATTTCCGATCTAAATAGTCAAGAAACGAGGTTGTTTTTAATGTGCCATTTTCATTTCTTGTCCATTGCGTGTTTTCCGCTAATACACTGAGTATGGCGTCTACGGGGAGTTCATTTCTATAGATTCCACGTGCCAGGTTGTAGTATTTACTGTTCCCGTAATTTGACTGTGCCCTGCATACACGAAACGCAACGAATATAAACCGTTCTATTTCTTGGAGTACTTGAACGCGTTCCCCTATTGAAATGTGTTTTGCTGAAAACAAGGAGCTTACTAAGGGCCGAAAATATCCGATTCCAATCCGATTTAATCGATCCATCCATAACTTCTCCTCTTTAGAGAATTTATCCGTATCCGGATTAAAAGTGTTATACCAATGCCCTACTACTTCTCTTAAACTGTCTACATAGGCTTTAATGTCGGTTAAACTTAAACTAGAAGTAAATGTTGGTGTATCCTCCAGGTCATCGTCATCCTCTAATTCTGTTTCTAAATCTCGTTGTTCTTTAATTAATTCAATCCCGGCAGCATGAATAGCTACTTTTTTGAGTACTACCTTGGGATTGAATTCTTCATCAAGTAAATATCGAATATAATCGTCGCCACGCTTTCGAGAATATTTAAAATACATGATCCAATGGGTACGAAGAAAATCATCATCGTTTAATGGGTTTTTCTTATTTCGTCCGAGTTGATAATAGATCTCTTTCCAGGTTTGATTAACCGCATTTCGAACCACTTTACGTTCTTCTTCGCTTACTTCATTGGATGGGTAAAGCGTCGTTAAATAAATTAAACGATTCTTGAGCAGTTCAAGGTCTGATAGTTTTTTTCCACGGTTATTCATGGTTTCAAATGCCACAAACACATCGAAGTCGTCTGAAATCTCATAGAGATTAAACATCAAGCGTTGTGTGAGTTTTTTGAATAACTCGGATAATATGTCTGGGCCCTCTTCTTCAACCTGCGTTTTTAGATTCTCAAGAAAAAAAGCTTTGGCATTTTCTAGATTGAGCGTATAATATGTTTCTTCTAAGCGGTTAGATGTATCATTATTAAAGATTCTATGAATTAAAAATTCATAGGAAGGATTATCGACTTCATACCCAAATTTATAGGTTTTAATAAGCTTGTTTGGCCCTTGGATTTCAACAAGGTATTGGGATAGTATTTCATTTAGCGAATAACTGCTTATGAATAATTCGTGATCCAATTTCGTTGGGTTTAAGGATCTGCATGTTTCGATTAAACACTGAATGAAAATAGAAATCGTTGTAAGTCGTTGCTGCCCGTCTACAATATGGCAAGGTGCATATCCGCGGTCTTCGATTAGCCATGTAGCATCTTCCCACTGCTTTGCAATGTCAGCAGAAAATGTTTTAATTGACAATACTCCGGTATAGTGGTAACGTTCGGAATCAAGGTTGATTAAATCCTCCCAAAAATCAGTGAGTTGTTTTTCTTTCCATGCATAGCCTCTCTGGTAGTCGGGGATTCTGAATACCCGGTGATTAAAGATGGAATGCAAGGTTTGTAATTCTTTCATATGTGATTATTTAAAGCGCTACCTGATAAATGTCTGATCCATTACGTTGAATCCCGTGTTTTACAAATCCATGGTCTTCAGGGATATCTTCAATGAGTGAAAATTGTTTGCAATCGGAAGGGAGTCCTGTGAAAATTAAGGTGAATCGGGTATATTCTTCACTAGAAGGCATCCATTGGGGAGCGAGCGTGATTCCTTTCCATGTTACTAAGGGACAGTGCTGACCGCTTTCTGTTTTCAAATAGGTGCTTTTCCAAATTCGAAGATAGGTTCCGTTGGGGCTATGTAAGGAACAATGAACAATCACCTGTTTTTCGGTGACTTCAAAGGTTTTTATTTGTTCATCAACAGCAATCTTTTCCTTGACTTTAGTACATTCTAACGGAGCGCTCATCTTGGGATTTCTACAAAAATAAAGGTAATGTTGCAATGTGGCGTGAATTACGAATTGTATTTTTGAACATCATGGATTCACTAACACAAATTGTATTAGGAGGTGCAATTGGGGAATTAGTTGCCGGAAGAAAAATGGGGAATCGCGCAGTGCTCTGGGGAGCGATCGCCGGAACTATTCCAGACCTCGATGTATTCTTCAGAGTCAAGATGATATCAGGAGATTTGCTGAAGGCTTGTATATGAAGTAGGTAGGCTCTAAAAGACAGAAAATTCCAAAAAGCGATTTCGTTGAAAAAACTCAGGAGTAAATTCTAGTTCAGATTGCTTCGGAGCGCATGCAGTTAGCGATGTGAATTATTTGTTTAATCAAGTGTTTTGATCTGTTCGATAATATTACCTAAAGCTGTTGCAGCGCTGTAATATAGATTGTCTTCACCGGTTAAGATGCGAATGTTAACGTAAAGAGTAATTACATTGGCCTGTGTTTTTTTATGAATCAAGCGTTGAAGCGAGTTGTCCATATTGAGTCCAATGGTATTTTCATCTAAACTAAAACCTTGAGTGACTTTAATTTGATTTGACCCTGTATATTGAACATCGGATAATCCTTCTGTTACTTGATTTATCACCTTATTTAATAAAGTTTCTGACGATAAAGTAGTTTTTTCAGGGTCCCATCCGACAGTGTTTATATCATTTCCATATTCGAGAATAATATCTTTTCTACCCGAAGCCGCGGAGGATAAAATAATAAAAAATGTATTTTCATTAAACGAATCAATGTCCTGAAGAAATTCTAACAGTGTTGGATTGAACGTTGTGATATCATTTGCTAGAAAACGTTCATATTCTTTGGAAGCGTTTCCCCCGATACTTGCACCTGATTTATTTAAAAGTTCGAATTCCCGTGCGATGAAGTTTAGATTTAATCCCTTAGCTAAGGTATAAGAGAAATGAGAAATCCCACGTTCATTATGTCCAATCGCATTAATTAGCACGATATTACTTTCATCATTGAATTGACGGTATCCATATGCGCAATTCGATTTGAATGATTCAATAATGCGAATATCAGAAACGCTGCGTTCAGGGCTTGATTTTAATGCCCGAAATCTCAAACATTGCGCTTCGCGGATACATTCAAATAGTTCACTTTCACTCAACAAAAATTTGCTTTGAATGTAGTCCGTTGAGGCATAGCGTGGATGAGTTTTGTATTTAAAATGCTTTCCTCCACCGGTGAGTTTAGCAAAGTGTTTTTCAATTTTTTTGATGCGTTCATTAATTGTTTGCATTTTACGTTTTTCCTCCAATTGTTCAATAAATGCCGATGCAAGAAGCCCTGCAGGAAGAGCGAACAAAGCAATACCTAGTAAGCCATTAATGGTAGCAATAAACTTTCCCATATCGCTAATTGGATTTTTGACCGCAATTGCTCCATAATCTCCCGTATACTTACCAATAGACCAGATGAATACTTCCAAAATATTTTTAAATGAACTTTCTGTATTTGCGTTTTCAAAATGGAATATTAGGGCAGAAAGGGTCAATGAAAGCAAGACAACACCAAGTAGCGAAGTGATAATATCTTCTTTTCGAGCATTGAATGCATTTGAAATTACGCTAAACGAAGGGATGTAGCGGGCTACTCGCCAAAGCCTGAGAATTCGCAATGCACCTAGGGTACTTACAAAAGGCACTGAAAAAACATCCAGTATTATGGGTGTCAAGCTTAGAAGATCGATTATACCTAAGAATGAGAATAAGTAAGTTAGTGGTGCTGAAGGTGCGTATCCAAGTGCTTTTGCATAACAGATTCTGAGAATGAATTCCATTAGAAAGAAACCTGCAATAGCGAATTTCAAGGGGTTATTGGAAATTAAGTATCCACCTGCACCGTTACTTAGAATGTAATCCAATGTACTTAGTAGGATAGCAAGTATAATTAGGGAATTTCCTAGAATACTTACCTTAGAGCCCCATAACTCATCATCCAAAACATCAACTACTATGTGAGAAAATAGGGACTTTTTAGGTTGGGATGACCGAACGGAATTTTCTGATAATTCAGTAAAAGGGAGTTCGAAAAAGGAACGTAAAAACGTGCGTTTCATTAATTAGGAATTTGATGTTAAGCAAAATTAAAGCAATCCATAATTGAAAACACCACCCTAACTTATTTCTTTACACAAAACTGAAGGTTTCTTTTATGGGTAACATAGTTATATAGCCTAACCGTTGTAATTTTAACGAATGGATTCACTAACACAAATTGTATTAGGAGGTGCAATTGGGGAATTAGTTGCCGGAAGAAAAATGGGGAATCGCGCAGTGCTCTGGGGAGCGATCGCCGGAACTATTCCAGACCTCGATGTATTCTTTCGTGCGTTCTTTCATCCGATGGAGGCTGCATTGGTTCACCGTGGATTTTCTCACTCCCTGCTTTTTTCCGTGTTAGTATCACCATTCCTTGGTTGGATATTAAATTGGGCGACTAAGGGAACCCACGGATTTTGGTTGTGGACGCAGCTGTTTTTCTGGGGGATTGTTACTCACCCTATACTCGACATGTTTACCAATTACGGAACTCAATTCCTATGGCCATTGGAGGCTAGAATAACCTTCAATTCGGTATTTGTAATTGACCCCTTGTACACCGTTCCATTTATGGTGCTGCTCATTTGGGCGATGCGCTTGGATAGAAATAGCGCAAAGCGAAGAAGACTCAATCGAATCGGATTGATTTATTCTACATCCTATTTGGTCATTGGGGCACTTGTTAAGTGTTATGTTTGGTATGATGCAACTCAATATATGAGCGAAAAACATATTAAGGTCAATCGAATGATGGTTACCCCAATGCCTTTTACCAGTTTTTATTGGTATGTGCTAGGGGAGAATGAATCCGAATATATCGTTGCCTATCGATCCTTGTTCAATGCTACCATTCATGAGAAACCAATGATTTTAACGCGAGGGTCACATCGAATTAATGAACTGAAATGGATAGGAAGAAATCAAACAAAAAACCTGCATCGAGTAACAAATGACTATTGTTTAATCGAAAGCAAAAAAAATAAATTGATCGTCTACGATTTACGTTTCGGTTTATTAAGCAAGTTTACCAGAGAGAAAATACATACGCCATTAATGGGATTCGAATGTACCTTGTTGCAGAATCGAATTATTCGCACCTCCATGCATCGTCAAGCGCAATGGGATAAGGTAGATTTTGGATATTATTGGGATGAGGTATTGGGTAGGTAAAAGAGTAGCCAAGCTATAACCATTAAATCTTAAATAAGTTATGTTACAGGCGATCTACTAAGACCCGTGCTATCCGTTAATGGAAAACTAACTTGAATAAAGAAAAATGTTAGGGCAAGGCTTATCTTAAAATTTAAGCAAATGCCGTTAATTTGATAAATCAGAATATCCGATCATCGTATTGGCAAGAATAGTAATCGGTGAACTTAACACATAGCATAAGAGGACAAAAACGACTCCATGCGTTAAGGCAAGAATGATGTTGTTTTTTCCCAATTCAGCTTTTTCATTTTCAGGTGTAGCCCAGTTCATTAACAAAAAACTAGAGCGAAATAATAGAAACGAAAAAACAAAGGCAATCAAGGCAAAAAGCAAATAGAACGAAATTGCATAAAACCAATTCCCTGTACTTGTATAAAAAAAGAAGGAACTAACAGCGATTTCTGAAAAATCATGTAAGTTAATTCCAAAACCGATTAAGGTAAATATTAACAGAATTCCTGTGGCGTGATTGAGTGGGTTAGTTATTTTTCGAAAAAACGCCGAGAGAATCCTTGTGGCTAACATCAGGTAGAAAATGGTTACCAGTGCCGCAATTATTACATTTAATGTTTCCATAGTTATTTATTTTTAATTATAAGTTACTTCCCAATTGATCCATACCGACCACATTCGCATATTCCCAAGTTGACAGGTGGTATAAAAATTTGTTGTCTCCCAAGGATAATACATTTCACCCCGAAAGGTAAGATGTTTACTAGGAATTACTGGTGGATAACCGGCTACACCGAGCATGGCATGACCACCAGGCATTTCATTGTTTGAACTAGCCGCCTTTCCCGTAAGCATTGCAGCACGAACCCCTTGCATTTTTAGTAATGCATAACATATCAGCGATTTTGTATCGCAATCGCCCGTTCTGGCAAAAATAAACTCTGTTGGTGTATAAATAGCAAACGGTTGAATGTATCCGCAACATCCACCCGGTTGACAAGAACCTTGATTTCCACAACTATTATCCGTTACCGTAGTATATTTTGGGGTTTGTATGGCTGTTACAAGAAAATCCAATCGATCTTGCCCTGTTAACCCACGTTTATTCATTTCTTTTTCCAACGCTTCATTCAGTCTGTAAAGTGGGATTTTACAAGCATCAATGAAATCTTGATAAAGTTGAGCTCTTCCTATAAAAATATATCCTTCTCTAAACCCTTTAGCCTTCTCGAGTTCTTCTTCAGGAACACTAAAAGACACATCGCAACGTGTCCCATTATAGTCTACCCATTTCCAATGGATAAATTTCATTTTTCTTCTAAGCGTATCTTTTGTTATTTTATTGGTATCAACGACATCAATAATATTCGAGGTGTCTTGTGCGATATAGAACGAATCAACTGCGACAATGGTAGTATCAAAACGAGTATACCAGCGATCAAAATCTTGATCACTAAAAAGCTTGTTATTTAACTTAGGTAATACACAAAGTATTATTAATCCTAAGGTTAACCAAAAGAGCAAATTCAATGACCTGAAAAGTGATTTCTTTTCTTTCATTTTAAGCCTAGGGTTTCGGAGTAATTGTATTCCGTTTCTATGTTATGTTTAGCCCGTTGTATTTCTCTGGTTGAAAGCAAATGCATGAGTAAGCTCGTACTTATTGAATCAATGGTAACTTGTTTTAATAATTCACCACCTGAGATTTCATCACTTTTCTTTACTAGTATGTATGGAATTAGAAAAACACAAGCAAATAATAAGTCGATCAGTACTTTCGTGTTCCCAATACCCGCCATTAACACATCAAATGTCATAAGTAAGGAATGGCAATGAATGAGTTTGAACACTTCTCCTGTTGAATTATCTACCATCTTTAGCGTCCAATATGCTTCCATTTTCTGCGCATTAAACGATGTATATCCTTGTTGTTGGTAGTCTTTTGCTAGATGATTCAATTCAGTTGAATGTTTAATCTCATAAAATTTTTCATTGAGTGAGTGTCGGAACATCCAAATTTCAATTGCACTGGCAACAATAAATGATAACAATAAGGCAAGGGAAACAATGGCAGCCGAAATTAATAACTGAGAGAGATGGAACGGATTGGGTTCATTTTTAATTTGAGAAGCACTGGCCGTTAATCTATAATTACTAACAATCTCTAACGCTTCTTCATCTGATAAAGTCGTCATGTTTAGCCCCTTATAGTCATTGTATAAACTTTCCATATCAGAAAGCTGTTCTTTTAAATTTTTATATCGAGTTTGTAATGAAAGGAATAACAGCAATTGAAGCAATAAAAAAAACACACCACCCAAGAAAATTCCGCAGGCGATTGCCAGCACCCAATGGTTGAATATAACAAGACCAAAGATTAGACCTGATGCAGCACCTAATAACGCTAAAACGATCAACATCAGCCCCAACATATTGAAGATGAATGTTTGCCTGCGCGCTACCTCTTCAGGTAAACGGTTTAGAAGCTCCTTCGGTATTCCGAATATGTAAGTTCCGATTATCATGGGCAAAAAATATCAATAGTCCATTCTGTTGTTTCGAATTCCCTACTCGGTATAACCCGTACTAGCAATTCAGTAGGTTTGTTTTTATTGTAATGGTAATCGAATTTCAATTCACCACTGCCTTGTGCATACCCCATGGGAACCAAATAATCCAAATTATATTTTTTCCTATTTACAGTAATTGGATTAAAACGCTGATCGTTAGTAAGGGCAACGAGTTTGCCATCATATATCACTTCAATCCGATCCGGAATTTCATACATTTCATAACGTAAACGCAAGGTACCGCTCTTTTGACCTAAATCAAAGGTGTACGATTTAGGCGTGTTTTTTCCATTGGGATCACTGATTTTACCACACGGTGTTGTTTCTTTTTTAGTCTTTTCAATCTTTTCTATGAGTTTGTCTTTCTTTTCCTGGAGTTTTAAAATTTCTTTTTTTTCTTTCCAAGCATTGTAGTAACAATGTAAGGTGCGCCCGAACTGAGTACACTGTCCGAGCAAACCCAATAGCAGCAGCAATAGTAATAAGTAAAGTAACCATTTTAAGCACCCAGAGGGCGTATTACAACCTCCCGGAGAACATCCGCTTAGGGAGTTTTGGATGCTATTCCCTAAACCTCGATTACACCCGCCATTCTTTGACCACTTTTGATCGTTCCACTGATTTTTCACATACCTATTTTCATCGGGCTCATCGCGCGTACCAACCGATACATCAAAGTCCATTTGACTCACTTTGGAGAAAACTGTTCCTTTGAGGGTAGCAATAGTTTTATCATTCATGCGAGTAACTTGGCTAACCTCAACATCCGCTAGTTTCATGCCGTGTAGCGAAAAGATGGCATCATTTGTTAAAGGCCAATAGGGTGAGCGTTGAATTTCTATGTTTTGTACTTCATTGAAGTACAAGGAGCTCAATGCGTGTTGGTATTCTTCTTCAGTAATTTGTGTGGAATGAGAAATGATTCCTCTATGAATGGTGATTTTATGCTCGTCACCAGCAGGGATGATTGATGATGTAGTCAATGGTTCTTCTTGAAGGGTAGTAAATGTTCCTTCAAATGCACCTTTAACGAGATATTTATATGCTCCTATTCCCATGCTTATTGCTTTCTTACTCTGATGGTAACTTTCATATTTTGATTGTATTCACGGGTTCCCTTATCATCCATAAATTTGTACAAGGGCATAGGGATTGCATCTTTGTTTTGCCTTCCAACGACAGAGATTTGTTGTTCATCAATACCTTTTAAGATTAGAATATGTTTAATTTTTTCAGCGCGTTTAATATCCAATCCTGTTAATTCAATAGACTTTTCATCTTGATGACCTTCTAACACAAACGATTTATCGTCATAGGCCTCAATAACTTCTGCTAGACGATCTACGGTGCCGTTCATTCCCGTTGAATTTATATGGATATCGGCTGAATTTCTGTAAAAATAAATCGTAGATACATTTGCTAAGGAATTTTTTAGATTCAAATCATATTGCTGTTTTGTTTCTTCTACTTCTTTTTCCTTTTCTATTCTTTCTTTTTTGGCAAGATCAGCATTAACACAGGCCTGCTTATCATTTGCAATGTTATTGCATGCACGAATAAAACCCAAAAGCAAAAGCAACAGGAGAAGTAAGCCCAGGATTTTCCAAAAATTCGTTTTACACCCCTGATACATCGTTCCACAACCAGTAATACCGCTGTTTACGCATCCATTATTCGAATGATACCATGGTTGGTTGTCGCTATATCCTAAATCATTAAAAGGATCTGGCTTAAGTTTCTTTATTTGTGGCGACGCATAGGTTTTACCATAAGCCATCGATTCTACCTCCCCATAGGTTTCGCCATCGATGTCGTAGGTTTTGATAATCTTAGGTTCTACCAAGATTAATTGAGTAAAGGTAAAAAGTTGATTTCCAATGAACGGGCCATGTTGCCCGGGGTTTATAGTAACGTTTGGGACATTAGAGAGCACAAAACTCTTTAGTTTCCGATAATCTTGTGGTTTGAATTCAGTAAAAAAATCTGAAGCATCAAGGGTTCCTTGATATACTTGTACCGTATGGGTATTATCTGTTGGCGGGCTATCTGCCCGTCCTAAGAACCCACGTTGTTTAGTTTTAAAGTTACCTCTAAACTTACCGTAGACGATATGAGGACCAGTCATTTAATCAAAATATAGTGATGACTTCGCTTAATCGTTCTTCACAAATTTATTTGGGTCCTTATCAATTTCCTCCTTTTCTTTGGCGGCATACAGGCTCATCGCATGTTTCGCATTTTCCTTTTCCAAATCATTTTGGTGTTTTGCAACCTCGGCAATACGCATGGCATTATAATTTTCACGATATCTGTGCATATTATTGTTCTCATCAATAACTTCATGCAACGAAATTCCTTGTTTAGCTTCAAGAATTTGTTCAACATTTTGTTGCATCCAATCATATGAAGATTTGTTTAACATGAATTTGAAAATTACAGGAGCCACCTCAATAATCATGAAAAGGATGCGTACCAACCAAATCGGTGCTGATGCCTTTCCGTAAATCTCATCTTCCTTTCCTTTGATTACTTCATTTTTTACTGGATCAAATTTTGGGACTTTTTTACCATTCGCCGCTAATCGTTCTAACATCATGATTTGATCTAAGAAACCAGGTTTTTCCGTGGTGATTTTCTTTTTAATAGCATCTTGCTGTTTCTTGGTGTCTTGCTGTTTTTTCGCAAGCTCTGCACGGAATTCTTCTCTTTGGGAATCAATGAGGGAAAGGTTTCGTTCTTCTTTGTCGAGTTGTAATTTGATCGCCTTCGCTTCAGGGCCCTCGCCCCTTCCTCCCCTCATACCTGTGGTTTCCTCTACGTATGCTTTTCTTAATTCCCCAACAATTACCGCTTGTTTTTGATAATCATTTTCAAGTTTTGCAAGAGCCTCATCAATTTCCTTTGTTCTAACTGATTCAGTTTGTTTTATCTCATACGTTTTGCTAATGGCTAGCTGGTCCATAGATAATTTCCATTCTCGGTATATTTCGCGTTTAAAGATATAGGTTTCCAAAGGCGCTGAAATGGTTAATCCAATCACAATAGCCATAAAAAGCCTCGGTGCCATTGCCAATAATTCGCTTGACTTTCCTTTTTTAGGCAGGATGGTTATATTCTCTGTTCCATCGCCTTTAACGGTGGAAACAATGAATCGGTCTAGGTTAAAAATAATTAGCCCCCAAATAAGAGCAACGGGGACAGTAATCCATAGATTGCCTTTGAGTGCAACCTCCCCCGTAATAGGGTCAATAGCACCGCTGGGGTCCGGACTAGCAAAAATAGTTTGCATCGCAAATCCCATCGCCAACACAGCCATTACCGTGGTAGCAAGAACCACTCCACCAATTCCCGCATGTTTTATATGGTCAGAATATGGTGCGTATTCCAGAATTTTTTTATCAGAACCGCCACATTTCCATAAGGCTTCCATGATGAATTTCATGAAAGGACCGTATTCTGTTTTTTTGTAATCAACTAGTTCATTCATCCCAATGGAATTATTGTTCTCGCTCATTTGTTTTATTTTTAAAAAGTTTATTCTCGGTAATTAAGCGCTCGTTGTATTTGGAAGGGTTGAAGTTATATCCTTTTACAATTTTTTGCTCTCGAATATAGCTATTTATTTCATTTTTCATTGGATTATCTACCATTTTAAGTTGTAAGCGTTTTGAAACAAGGCGCATCCGTATGTACTTAGGCACAAATTTCTTGATAAGCGAAAAAGTATATGAAGTAGTATAAGAGTTACCCTTAAATTTCGATTTACCTGTTTTATTTACTAGAACCCTAGATTCAGGTTGGTTAAACGCGTTTGAACCCCCAAAATGACTTGTGTTTAGGCGTACCACTAACTCATCTGGAATAGATAGTTTTTGCGCTATTTTACCTTTTAACGTATAGGCACACAAGGTATATACATTTCCTTTTTCTCGAATTACGGTTATTAAACTATTTTGTTTGAGTTTAGCATAATCGGGATGGATATCAATTCTATAGGCTCCCTTTACTTGCCATGTTAAAATAATGGGACAGCCAATGTAAACTAAGCCTTGACCTGGATGATAGTAGTATTCCTTCTCTGCTGCTTGATGGATTAAATAATCTGGAGCTATTCGCCAACTGAAATCTACGATTTCCGGAGATTCATTCGTGAAAAATATTATTAGAATCCGTTTTATTAAACCATAATACGGAATAATCGTCATGAACAAGCATAAACCAATAAAAATAGCCCACCCCTCCATGGGAGACAAGGTCCCGAACCACTTGAATACCTCAACCATGGAATGTTAAGTTAAAAACATGAATATTCTCAAAATTGATTTGTTGTTGTTTTTCTAAGGATATCGGAGCGGTTGTTTCTAACAGTAAATAGGGTTTTCCGTTGTGGATGTGTGTTCTACCTGAAAAACCTAAGCCATAAACCCCTACAATCATATGATGCACTCCTTCCATGGTACAATAAACCATGATTATATTTTCAGATGCATTCTCAATTAACTCTTTTAAAATACCACAGAATAATACGGACTTGCTGTCGCAATCGCTATATGAAATTACAAACGATTCATGCGGCATGGATACCCCAAAATAGGCATATTCTCCGGCGTTGAAATTTGGTTGACCATAGGGTATAAATTGAACAAAATTCAATGCAGCCATAACCCGGTTATCATAAGAATCATTGGAGCCAAGTTCCTGAACGATAAACGTTGCGATTTCTTTAGATAAATTTACAGACAATCGAATTATCTCGTTAAAATCCACACCATAATCGTACGTTTGATTTGATCGATAAAAAAAACCATCGCGATTCATGTGTTCATACAAATACGTTGAATCAGTGGTTTGAATTGCATAGCATCCATCAGATACAGGCGCAAAGCAAGAGTTGTGAACACCAAAACCACTAACTAATTCGGACATTTCTGCTGTTGATATTTCTGTTCGAAAGGTTACATTACCTTTATTCGTAAAAGGAAAGGTATATCTAAATGTAGCCTTTTCACCCAATATACTGCCTTCTACATTATATCCATAGCTAGCGTATGAACCTGGAGCTGTCCGATAATTTTTAGGCTTACTTGCCTTGGCAGTTAGTTGCTCAATAATTAAAAGATTATGATGTCCAGCAATGGAGGCACCTTTTCTTTTGAATGTAAAGCCCGTGTTCAAGTAGATAACACAGGCAACTAACATTAAAATATAAATATTGAGTTCTGACAAAATGAATTTCGATCTATTAATCTTCCCATTTCACTTGAAACTCTAGTTCGTGAGAACCCTCTGAACGTTCGTGTTCGATAGAAAATGTTGCTTTATCCGGAACGTAAAGTGCTTCACCAGCGACTGAAATCCGAAAGTTCTCATTTTTTTCGATACAGTCGGCAAGTCGTCTCAGTTTACTCACAAACTCTTCCTTAGAATACGCCTTGTTAATGTCTCTGTCCTCCATAAATTTTGTTTTGTACGAAAATAATAAAAGAACGCGTAATATTGCGGTCTTAGGTATCTTTGTTAAGATAAATCTATGACCAACTTCGATATTATCGGCGATATTCACGGACATGCGGACGAATTGGAAATCTTGCTCCAAAAGTTAGGATATCAACGATTGAATGGCGTTTATCAGCATTCCTCACGTCAGGCTATTTTTCTGGGAGACTTCATTGATCGTGGCCCTAACATTCGAGGGGTATTGCACATCGTAAAGGACATGGTGGACGCAGGGTTTGCTCAAGCCATCATGGGAAATCACGAGTTTAATGCCGTTTGTTTTGCTACAAAAAATAAAATAGAGGGTGGTTATTTTCGCGAACATAGTGTAGAAAAGATAAAACAGCACCTAAAAACCTTAGAACAATTCCGTCCTTTCCCTAAAGAATGGGATATGTTCTTAACGTGGTTCAAACACCTTCCCATGTTCTTGGAATTAGATCACTGCAAAATGGTACATGCGTATTGGAATGACGATAATATAATATGGTTGAAGAAAAATTATCGTCCAACCGAAGAGGGATTAAGTGATGAATTTTTAGCCAACTGTTATCAAAAAGAATTGCCAGGATTTAAGCCCGTAGAAGAAACTTTAAAAGGACCGGAACATAAACTTCCGGAAGGCCAATACATGGTTGATAAAGAAGGGATTTTACGGGAAGAGTGTCGATTACGCTGGTGGGCCACAAAAAAAGAGACCATGGGGCAGGGCGTCATGGAATGTCCAGAAGCCTTAGTGGATGATCCCATGCCGGAAGGTGTAGATCGTTCTGTTTTTACTTCAGATAAACCTGTTTTTTTTGGTCATTATTGGTTGAGCGGAATTCCAAAAATTGTTAATGAGCATGCCATTTGTTTGGATTATTCTGTAGCAAAGGGTGGGAGATTAGTGGCGGCGCGAATCACTGAAGGAAAAATTAGTTTGATTTATTAAGCTACTATAATTGTAAGATTTGTTTATTTTTGCAGTCCAGTAAACGTAAATTTGAAATACCTTGCTGTAAAGTAACATTGGTCCTATAGCTTACCTACGCTCACTACGTTCGGTTGGCACAAGCAATTCGCTATAGGATGTGGAATCTTAAATACGTTGCTGTAAAGTAACATTGGTCCTATAGCTCATTCGGTTAGAGCAACTGACTCATAATCAGTAGGTGCTTGGTTCGATTCCAAGTGGGACCACTTTAAAAAATTAACTCTGAGCGAAGTCGGAGGGCCGTTTTTTATGTTTTTTGCTCTATTTAACTTGCAAATTTAGAACGCTTATTGTTTCACCAATTTAAGCGTTTCAATGGAATAATCATCGGAAATGATTAAATAATAAATTCCTGAATTTAACCCCGAATTCTCCAATTCAATATTGAATTTACTATCAAAATTAGCAACTGAATTACGCTCAATTATTTCGCCACTAATCGTTGATAGATCATATTGAATTCGCTGAGATTGAGAAATGCCGTTTATTTTCCATACATCAGATGATGGATTGGGTTGAACCTTTAGATAGGATTGGAAATTTTCAACGGGTTTATTTCCTAAAGATTGCGTATACGTTCCGCTTCTATATTTAACTGTTCCAGAAGAAGGGTCTTCCCAAACAAGCCAAATAGTTCCATTGTTCATCATTATATCAACTGCACCAATATTATTAATATCTACAATTTCCAAAAGAGGGTTTATTCCGCCTGCAAGATTTTCCGTAAATTGTATGGCCAATTCCTGTTGTCCACCCGAAACTTGTTTCCATGCAAAAGCCATAGAATTCAAGTCGCTATCAATGCGTGGGAAATTTTGAGACGTTACTGCCATCGGCTGAGCCAATGGAATGGCATTCGAACCAGTCAAAGCAGAAATGGAGGAAATATTGTAAGATACTCGTGATGATCCAGACGCACCACTCATATAAGTTGTATAAAGATTATCGCCAATAATGACCGCATCAGGTCCTGAGGAAGGACAAGACATCAGCATCCATCCTTGTTGATCTACATCCATCCCACCAAGAAAGTTAGCACCACCGTCTGTTGATATTCCTACCCATGAGTCTCGAATATTACTGTTATTATCTCTATAGGGCATCGCTACTGTATTGCCATCGGCAACAATTTTACTTGGGCAGCAATCGCATACCTCGGAAGTACCACTACTCCAACCACTAGCAAGTACATCAGTGGAAAAAGATGCGCCTAAGTTCGTAGACTTCGAAACGACCCATTGAGCATTGCCAAAACCTGCGTCCAATCGCATAAATCCAACGATAGGATTCCCCATACCATCTATTGTTACAGTTGGAAATCGACAAATATTATTACCGATATAGTCCACTCTGACAGGGGGGGTAAAGGTCATGCCTCCGTCAAATGAGCCAACACACCACACATGACTACTCGTGTCGCCTTCTGGCGTTTTTTTATAAACCGCAAAAATAGTATCTCCTTTTGAGGCGATGTCTGGTCCCATCCATCCTGCTCCAGCGATCGGGAAACTGTTCAGAGTGATAGGATTCGTAAATCCAGACCCATTCCAACGGGCAAAATACATGTTACTATTGTGTGTCCATGAGATAAGGGGGTCACCACCCCCGTCCTTAACTATTCTCGGGAAATTGTATCCGTACATGGACATGGAAACATCAGATGTTATGCCCCAAGTAATTTGATTCTGACCAAATGCGATGACGTTTAGAAAACAGAGAATTGAGAGTAGTAATAATTTCATAAGTAATGAGTTTAAGGTAGGGTAATATGTTTAGATGCTCTTTGGGACAGAGGCTTTTCTTTTTATTATTAATTGGTTACACGTGCTATTAACTTTATTTTATTACAAATAAAGTTTTTTTTCTTACTTCATCACATTAATTATTTTTTCTTGCCTCCAAAGTGATATACTAAGAAGCACTTGCCAGATAAGCCGGTATAGAATTTTCCATGGAGATTATTAGCAATATACCCTCCATATTCCAACCTCAACTGTAAAAACCTTGTAAATGACCATCGTATCCCAAGGGAACATCCAAATTTTGTGTACGGAAGCGTGCCCCCAGCATGATATTGATAATTTGTTCCACCAAGGTCATCTTTAAGAATGTTGCGTGCTATTCCTAAACAAACACTTGTGGCAACCAAACCTGTTAACTTCTTTCTACTATAAACATAGAATATCGGTTCGACACCCAGGTCTCCAATTATCGTTTTTCTAGCCGATCGATAGATATCCTGATTAACAGTACTAACCCAATCATGCTTGGAATTAAATCCTATTCTAATAGGAAAACGCAAGGCAAATTTTGAAGAAAATTCCTTTTCAATAAAAAAATCAACGCTGGAATTAGAAGAAAAAAAGCGATCAGGGGTCAATTCCTTCATATAATTAGGTTTAATAAACGAAAAAAGATTAATGCCTACGTTGTAGTAATTAGACTTCGATTTTGGCAGAGTATTATGTTTAGGTCTTCTCTCAGCTTTTGGTCTCGAATTCTTAAGTCTTTCTATTGGGAAGAACAAGCGAATAGCACCCATAGGCAATAACTCATTATCCAAAAACATTCCTGCCCCTTCTAGCGAAAAAGCAAAACCATTCTTTGAAATGTATTGAATTCCCAGAGGCGCATAGGCAACCAAGGTACCATAACCATCAATTCCACCCGAACCACCACCACCAATAATTGAGGCAGCACCTATTGCTGCGCCTAAATATGGAGCAAATCTTGTTGGATGTTTGCTATTACCCAAATAATACCTTGTTCCGACATGGACACCTGAAATGAATATTACCGAACCTAGCCCCGCTTCAATACTCCAATTGTGGTTAAAATAATGCTCATAATTAATCGACAAAAAGCTAGGGCCTCCCAGGCTGTAACCAACCAGATTTTTAAAGATTAATCTGCGATTGATCGAATCTTCTTGAGTAGTTTGACTGTGCACGAGGTTCCCATGCGCACAAAAAAGAATACAAAAAATCACAAAATAACGCTTCATAATAACAAAAAATATTGGTCAAATACCTTGTTAAAGTGAACTTGTTTACTACATAAATATATGTAAAATAGTTCAGGTAACTTTTTTAATTAAAACGCCTAATAGAAGATATGGAAAAATCCGGTATACCTGCCTACACATTGTTAAGCACGGGAATTGGCGCTAATGTAAAAGCATTTAATCGTAAAAACTTTATGAATAGCTACATTAGTACTGAAAATCTAACGGATGTTGCTTATACCAAAGTCATTTAATCAAACTAAAATATATCCCGAAAAATCCATTGAGCGGGCGAAGTGGGGTGTTCAATATGGAAGATATTTGAGCGTAAAAGTGATTTTAAATCTTTAGCGTAAAGTCTTGTAAGCCAAAACATTAATTTTTTAATTTTTAATCACAAAAAATTAACATATATTTAATATAGGATTAAAGCATAGTCACTTTAAATATCAGCTTTTGAACTCCTATGAATAAATATGAAAATAAAACTATTTTTAGTTCTTTCTCTCTCATTTAACACGATAATTCATGCTCAAACATGGGATTTTGTTGGGGCAATTTCAGCAGATCAATCTGATAAATGCATAACCGTTAAAACCGATTTAGCAGGCAATATCATCGTTTCCGGTTATGTAGGATCTGAACTTCCCGATTTTAATTTTGGAAATAATATCATTGTTCCCAATATTCACCCTGGTGGTAAAGAAATGTTTGTTGCTAAATATACCTCATCGGGTATTTGCTTGTGGGCAAAAGCCTTTGGACAAAACTACGATGATCGATTGCTAGGAATGGATGTTGACATGAATGGCGATATTTATATCACTGGGACCTTTTGGGATAATATGACCTTAGGGGGAGTTCCTTTGGGAAACAATGGAAACGATGAATGTGTAATTGCCAAACTTGACAAAAACAATGGGAACATTCTTTGGGCAAATTATACAGGTGGAATTTTAGACAATCAGGGATTAGATATAGCCGTCGATGGTTTGGGTTTTATATACGTGGCGGGGTTTTATTTTGCTGGATTTAATAATTCGTTTGGGCAACAAGGAATATTGACGTTAGGAAACAGTGGGCTTCCTTTTCCTATCGAGACTGATCCAGACCAACGTTTATACAAATATTGGATTGCAAAAATGGACCCGACAGGTGCTTTTTTATGGGGGAAAAACTTTGGCGATCTTCCTTTTGATCTTTCAGCAAATAAATATGTAGAACGAGATATTGCAATTTGCATTGATGAACAAAATCAAGTGTATGTAGGTGGGGGATTTGATTTCACACAAACTTTTGGAAACTTTTCACTAACATCAAATGGGGGACATGATTTCTTTGCATTAAAGATGGATGATACAGGAACTATTCTTTGGGCGAAAAGTGCAGGCAGCAATAAAGATGATTGGGCTAATGGAATTACTGTTGATAGTTTGGGGCATGTTTACTTGGTTGGTGAACATAGAAATGAGTTTCAAATTGATAATGTACTGGTAAAAAATTACGACAAAAGAGATGTCTTTGTTCTAAAACTAGATGCCAATAATGGAACCTGTATTTGGGGAAAACGTGCTGGTTCTGATGCAGGTAGCGAACGAGGCAATGATGTGTATGCCAATAAAGACTGTAAAGTTTATGTGGTAGGTGACATCGGACAAAAAGCTAATTTTGGATCTGTAATTGAAACTCCTGATTCGGGAGGAATTTCGAGTTTTGTTTCACGAATTTCTAAAGATGGTAATTGGCTATGGACAATTACAGGCGGAAGTTCCGATAGTTCTGACCGATGTAATTCTGTGGATTTGGCTCCCTCTGGAAAAATTTATGCTGCTGGATTTTATAAATTGATTCCGGATTTTGGAGGGTTAGCGCTAAACAATTTAGGGAAGACAGATGGCTATTTTGCCGTCATTAACGATGCCGTTGTTTATTCCTGTGAAGACACCTATGTTGACCTCGGCCCTATTTTAATTCCAAATGTCTTTACCCCAAATAACGACAGTATCAACGAACATTTCTATATAGAGAACCTACCGGCGAATTCAGCATTAATTATTTTAAACAGATGGGGAACAGTTGTTTTTCAATCAACAGCTTATAATAATGATTGGAAAGGTAAAGACCAAGATGGACAAGATTTAAAAGATGGCGTTTACACCTATCGACTTACGACCTTAAAACCAGAAAAGTTTTTTGGCTTTTTTCACTTGATTAGATAGATTAATCTAGCGTTAATAACATGAATGGTAATCAAAATATTTAAAAATTGAAAATGAAAATCTGTTTTATGTCCTTTTTATACGGGCTTTTTTTACCGTTAATTTCCTTGTCACAATGGGTTGAAAGCACCCAAATCAATACTTCCGTTTGCACGTCCAATGGAAAACAAAGCGATGTTCGTTTAGATGGAAACGGTAAACACGGGGCTTTCTTAGTTTGGAAAGATGCCCGCCAAGGAAGTGGCAATCCAGATATTTATATGCAACAATTGGATTCCAATGGAATAGAATTATGGAACAATAACGGAATTGTATTGTGTAATAATACAGCCGATCAAAGTACCCCAAATATATGCACAGACATGCTAGATGGAGCCATTGTCGCATGGTCGGATAGACGAAACAATGGCGAAAGGGATATTTATGCCCAAAGAGTTGGGCCCAATGGAAACATTCTTTGGCAAAACAATGGGGCCCCTGTTGCGACAAAAGTTGTTCGCGAGCATAACGAGAAAATTGCGTCAGATGGAAATGGGGGTGCATTTATCTTTTGGGAACAATACGATTCTTTGATGGGAGCATGGGATATTTGGGGACAGCATTTAAACCCAAATGGTCAAGCGCTATGGAATCCTTCAGGAATTGCTGCTTCCATAATTCCCGGACCATTAGCATTCGGTGATCGTCTTAATGTAAAGCTGCAAAAGGACGGTCAAGGAGGTGTTTATGTTGTTTGGCAGGACAATAGGTCGCTGGTAGATTACGATATTTATGCGCAACACCTTAATTCAGCCGGAACTAGACTATGGGGAGAGGGTGGCTTGGTCATTTGCAACAACATCGGTACTCAAACTAATCCAAAAATTGATCCCGATAGCGTTCATAATGGAATTTATGTTGCTTGGGCAGACGAAAGATCAGGACTTGATTATGATATATTTGCTCAAAGTATCAGTTTTAACGGCAGTACAAATTGGCTTGCGAATGGTCTTGAAATTTGCGGTGCAGCTGGGAACCAAAGCGCAGTAGACATTGTTAGCACGACGAGTATTGGGGGCTTGGTTTTGACATGGAAAGACAGTAGAAGTGGAATGACTGATATATATGCCCAAAAAATATCTCCTCAAGGCAACCTGCAATGGTCAACAGACGGAATTCCCATTTCACTCTCCCCTTATTCCCAAATAAATCCCAACATTTGCTCCGACGGAAATGGAGGTGTCATCATAACTTGGCAAGATTCAACTTCTAACGATTGGGATGTAAAGAGTCAACGTGTGGATCCAATGGGCAATATATTGTGGCAATTGAATGGCGTATTTGTTTCAAATGCGGATGATACTCAATCGCATCCAAAAAATATTCCAGATGGAAAAGGAGGATCTATTTATGCCTGGCAAGATAAAAGAGAAGGTCAATATGACATTTACGCCCACCATCTTAATCCGTTCGGACAATTTGTTGGTTTGAACGATTTGCAGCCATCAAACAATAAACTCGTGATTTATCCGAATCCATGTCAAAATTTATTAACTATTGAAAGCTATACTTCAATCCAATCTTTATCCATTATTAATTCAATTGGGTCTTGTGTGTATAATTCATCAGTTCCAACGACAAGTAAACAATGTGTTGATTTGACCTTTTTACCTTCAGGGATTTATTTGATTCAAGTGAATACACTGTTAGAATCATCCACGCAATTACTGATTAAACAATGATTACATGTAATTTTTTAGTAATTAAATTCAATGTAGTATTTATCCTATGAGAAACAAAACCACCACCGTGAAAACTCGGGTAAAAACTTGAAAAAAAACATTTAATCACGTGTCTTTGTTCCTCAAGAAACTAGGGTTTAATGATTAGGCTTGGGACGTTTTTTTATATTGTTTGTTCACTGAAGTTAAGACTATTTCCTTTCAAATTAATCGGTGGTTCTGAAGCGAAATTTTATGATTGGCGCTAAGAGGTCGTTATTGCTAGCTAATTTTTTTATGGAGCCGACTAAGTATTCGTTAAACTCAATTAAGCTGAATCACAATGAGTTTTGTTTCAACGTAATTATAGCGAGGAAAATCCACATGATCACTTACTATTGCCTCTATCTCCTCCCTCAAAAATTTCGATAATTCAGGCCTTCCGAACTCCCAAGTAGGGATTTCGTTGGAAAAACCGAAAGTCCCATGTTAAACTGCTATGAAAGCCACGTCCAACATATTGATTGTTTTAAAAACTTAGCTGTAAATAGTTTGCAATATTCTTGGGTTCAAGGTCAGAATTTGGTTGAAGCTTATCAATAGACACCTTGTTAGCCTGCGCGAGCTTGTAGAAAAAAAAGAGACCCCTATCACTAGAGGTCTCAGTCGTACTTTTCCAAACTTAAATTGAACTAGTTATTTTTTTTGAGATGCCGCAAACTCCTCTTTTGATACAGTAGGATCTACAAAACGACCGCCACTTATAATTTTATCACCTTTCCAAAAGAAATATAAATGAACAGGAACGGTACATTTGTTTTTTGTATATTTTCCCTTTCCAGACCACATACCCCAATACAATGTAGCTATACCGCCATCCTTGCCAACAAAAGTTTTTATATTATCGGTGGTTAAAGTAATATCACTAAAAAATTGATGATCATTTCGAGTGATTTGCGCAAATCCAACACGACCTCCTGTATTTACTTTAGTTACTCCGTTCTCTTGGTTATTGGCTAATTGATCGCTAAACTTCATCGTATCTACAACTATTTCATAAACGACGCTTGTGTCATTTTTGACATAGTATTCAAGTAATTTTCTTACTTTAATTGTTTTTGAGTCTAAAGAAGTCCAGGTTCCGGTGTCTTTGTCCGCTACAGAATTTTTAGCTTTTTTTGTTTCTTGGTTTGTACAAGCAATTAATGATGCGGATACTATAAAACATAATAATAGTTTTTTCATACGTTTTGGTTTGGAAATAGGGTATAGCCTATCTCAATGATTAAATAACTTGTTTTTTAGTAAGGTAACTAAATTATTGACAATAAAACATTTAAGTCCTTAATTGTATTTTAAAATCCTCGATTTCGCGGGTGAAACCTCAGTCGAAATAAAAAAAAATAGCGCCGAAATACATGGTTTGCGAAAATATAAAGCCTGTCAATTTATTGTTTAATACTTTAATATCCGAGACGTAAAATCATTGATTTATCTTTAGAAGTGAACCTTGGGATTGATTTTCAACTCAAAAAAAATTATTTAAAATAATGCGTTGTTTATCTACAGCGCCCCACTAGGCCATTTTCCTGAATTTGATGGTGATTATATTTACCCTAACTCAATAATTATAAAAACATTGATGAAAATTATTTGTTTTGGAATTATAAATATTATTAAAATACCATGATCGTAGGAATTCCATCTGAAATTTTAGTGAATGAATCTCGAGTAGCGGCTACCCCACAAACAGTAAAACGATTGCTCAAACTAGGTTTTGAAGTAGTTATCCAACGTAAAGCTGGAGAAAAAGCAAATTTTTCAGATCTTCAATTTGAAAATTCAGGAGCCAAAATTGTAAATGATGCTATTGATGTCTACAATCATTCAGCTATAATTTTAAAGGTAAATGAACCAACGTTAAAGGAGCTTGAAATGCTGCAAAGCGGAACTGTTCTATTAAGTTTTTTAAGACCTGCGCAAAACCAAGAACTTCTTCAAAAATTAGCGGAGAAGAATGTAAGTGCCCTCGCAATGGATGCCATACCTAGAATTTCTAGAGCTCAAAAAGTTGATGTTTTATCCTCCATGGCGAACATCGCTGGATACCGTTCTGTAATTGAAGCGGCATTTTATTTTGGACGGTTCTTGAATGGGCAAATTACTGCTGCAGGAAAGGTGGAACCGGCAAAAGTCTTAGTAATTGGGGCTGGTGTTGCAGGATTAGCAGCGATTGGTGCAGCAAATTCTTTGGGAGCAATTGTCAGAGCTTTTGATACTCGAAAAGAAGTTGCTGAGCAAATACAATCAATGGGGGCTCAATTTCTGACCGTTGATATCAATGAAGACGGTGCGACAGATTCTGGTTATTCAAAAGAAATGAGCGAAGAATTTATTGCTGCAGAAATGGCATTGTTTAAAGCACAAGCGGCTGAGGTCGATATTATTATTACTACTGCTCAAATTCCAGGTCGTGAAGCGCCAAAATTAATTTTAGCGAGCCATGTTGCCGTCATGAAACCGGGCTCTGTAATCGTGGATTTAGCTGCATCGTCAGGAGGAAACTGTGCTTTAACAACGGATGGAGAAATTTTTACAACAGAAAATGGAGTCACCATTATTGGTAAAATAAATCAGTTGCCAGCGCAAGCTTCTCAACTATACGGTAATAATTTGTGTCACATGTTGGAAGATATGGGAAAAGCTGAAAATTGGAATATTAATATGGAGGATACGATTGTCTCTAGAGCAATGGTAACACACAACGGTCAAGTTAATTGGCCGCCAAAACCTTTACCTGTTAGTCCAACAAAACCTCAAGCTGTAAATACTAGTAAAGAGGAACAAAAAGAGATTATTAAAAATAAGAATAAAAACAATGGTTTGTCGATGCTCATTAAACTAGGATGTATCGGATTATTGTTATTGGGCTTAGGTCAGGTTGCCCCTGCTGAATTTATGCAGCATTTTACTGTATTTGTCTTGGCTGTATTTATAGGATGGCAGGTAATATGGAATGTTGCCCATTCATTGCATACACCATTAATGGCTGTTACAAATGCCATTAGCGGAATTATAGTTGTTGGAGGCTTACTACAAACAAAAGACAACCTCAATTTAAGCAGTATTTTAGCTTTTATAGCCATTTTCTTTGCATGCATAAATATTGTTGGAGGATTTTTCGTAACACAGCGAATGTTAAAAATGTTTAAAAAATAATCAATTATGATCTCAGGAATACAAACTGCAGCATACGTCTTTGCAAGCATATTATTTATTTTAAGTCTGGGTGGCTTATCATCTATTGAATCATCCAAGAGAGGAGTTCTTTATGGAATTCTTGGAATGCTAGTTGCTATAGCAGCTACTGTTTTTGGAAAGGATGTAGAAGGCCATATATACATAATTGTGGCTATCGTTTCAGCCTCTTTTATTGGGATTGTTCTCGCGCAACGTGTAAAGATGGAGTCAATGCCTCAATTAGTTGCTATTCTTCACAGCTTTGTTGGGTTAGCCGCTGTTCTTGTGGGGATTGGTTCATATCTAGATGTCGGAATTAAAGAAATAACGAACCTTGAAAAAACTATACACCTAACTGAAGTTTTTATTGGTGTTTTTATTGGCGCTATTACCTTCACAGGATCGATTGTAGCATGGGGAAAGCTTGAAGGTAAAATTTCTAGTAAGTCCTTGATATTTAAGGGGCGTCATTTCTTGAATATCTTTTTAGTATTAGTTTGTATAGTATTGGGTGTATTTTTTGTGATTTCTGCAAATGATTTTGGATTGAATTATCTTATTGTAATGACTTTTATTGCCGGGCTTATTGGATATTTTTTAGTCATGGCAATAGGAGGTGCAGATATGCCAGTGGTCGTATCGATGTTAAATTCCTATTCAGGATGGGCAGCGTCTTCAGCCGGATTTATGCTAGGGAATGATTTGTTAATTATTACGGGGGCTTTAGTTGGAAGTTCAGGGGCAATTCTTTCAATAATTATGTGTAAAGCAATGAATAGGTCATTTGTGTCTGTAATTCTTGGGGGATTTGGTACAATTTCCACAAATACAGAAGCTACTTTGATTGAAGGAGAAATTACAGCGTTAATGCACGGTGAAGTATCACAATTATTAAAAGAAGCAAAGACAATAGTAGTAGTTCCGGGTTATGGAATGGCAGTTGCCAAAGCACAATACCCGATTTATGAAATGGTTAAAGAATTACAAAAAACAGGTAAGACAGTTCGTTTTGCCATTCATCCTGTCGCTGGACGCCTTCCTGGGCATATGAATGTTTTGTTAGCCGAAGCAAATGTACCATACGATATTGTTATGGAAATGGATGAAATCAATGATGACATGTCAAGTACAGATATCGTTATGGTAATTGGTGCAAACGACATAGTAAATCCGGGTGCGGAGGACGATCCTTCAAGTCCCATATACGGCATGCCAGTTATCAAAGCGTGGAAAGCGGAACAAGTAATCATAATGAAACGATCAATGTCTGCTGGGTATGCAGGCGTTGAAAACCCCTTGTTCTACAAACCTAATGCTCAGATGCTCTATGGTGATGCAAAAGAAAGCGTTGATAAAATATTAGGATTTCTCAAGTCAAATCAATAAACCCATTTAAGTAGTAAAAACTTTTACCAAATAGTACGAAGGATAGTGAAGTGAACAGCATGCTAACTACCATTAATCCCAAGCGCTTTTATTAAGAACAATATACGATTAATGAAGCCCTGTATATTGTGTTGGCGCTAGATCGACCATTCAATTACACCACATGGAAGGCGGAAGGGTAAGTACTGAATTACCCGTAATCAATCCATTGAAGGTGGCTCATTGTTTTTATTGGGTGTATTTAAAGGGGTGGCTAACGTTGTATTTCCTTAAAGGTATGAGGAACTAAAGGCTTATTTTCTTCAAGATCTTCCCTAAATATGTCTTTCAGTTGCGCCAGTGTTTCGAGAGGAATATTGATTTGGTCATTAAAGGTCATTTCTAATAAAGCAATAGAAAGCTTCAGCACGGAGCGTATATGAGATAGTTTTCTGTATAACCAAACCAAACACCCGAACAAGCCAAGCATGATTAATATCCCTCCAAGGGAACCGAAATACACAAATGACACTAACACAACACCCGTAGCAGTAACACAAGCGGAATAAAATCCAAGGGAAATCTGCGAATACCTGCGTTGGTAACCCTTATATTCTTGATATTCTTCGGGACGATTTTTCTTAAACTGGTTTAATGCGTGGTTCATATACTCATCGATTTTAGTACGTACAGCATGTTCAGAATGGGTAACATGTCATTTCAGACGAGGAATTAAGGAACTTAACCCTTACCAAATCCAATACTATTGAACCCTTTTTGCAAAATGATTTCTTGTGCACAGAACTGTTTTAATTCCTCTAGGGTACACGTGGTGTTTTTTAATAGCATTTGAATTTCGGCTTTTCTAATCACGTTGTCAATTTGCCCCCCGGAAAGTTCAAAGTCCTTGGAAAGGTTTAAGGCATCGTCAGGGCTGATACTCGCCATTTTATCTTGCCAAATGGCAGCTCTTGACGCTACACTTGGACGGTTGAATTTAATTTTAAAGAGAAAGCGTCGATCAAATGCACGGTCTAGGTTTTCCGCTAAGTTTGTAGTCGCGATAAAGATCCCTTTAAAATTCTCTAATTCCTCTAATAGAATATTTTGAATTGCATTTTCTGTTTGAGAAACCGCACTCGCATTATTGGTCTTTCGTGATGATAAAATGGCATCCGCCTCATTAAATAACAAGATTGGGGTTAGCTCATTTTGTTTATCTAATTCGGCATAATCGCGGAAGATCTTTTTAATTAATTTCTCACTTTCACCAAACCACATGGATTTTGATTGACTAATTTCCACTTTCATGATTTCTCTTCCCGAAGCTTTCGCTAATTGATACACCGTCTCGGTTTTTCCGGTACCCGGGGCACCAAACAAAAGAATGTTCAAGTTCTGTGGTAAAGCTTTGGCTTTTAATCGCTGCATTAAATCGTGGTAGCACTCCGTTGCCATCATGGCGCGGAGTTCATCGATTTGTTTGGATTCCTCAGCCTCATATACTAAGGTCTTCGCTGCGATCGAATCTGGACTAATGGTTCCGTTGTTGTTTTTTCGTCGATGCAAAATTACACCGTGTTCTTTCAACAAATTCAAGGAGGAGTCAGAAAGGGATAGGTCAATGTCATTAAAGAAGCGGCCACTGGTATAGTCGACTAAGTTTTGCTTGATTAATTTGTTACTTCCGTTAAATATCCCCTGCATGTATTGCACGCGATTTGAGGATCGTTTAAAGAAGGAATTGAGTGGTTCATCCATATCGATATTCATCGAACCGTTCACGGATTTCCAAATGATAAAGAAGTAAATAATGCGGTCAATCGGCTCTAAATCGAGGTTTTTTACGGTGGTGATTAGGGGAAAGTGTTTGTTCCCTTCAATTAACTCCTCCATTTCACCGTGCAGATCGTTCGTGTCAATGGTTTCAGCAATGCATTCTTGACATGCCTCGTGCATTTTCTCCAGCACTTCAATCACATCGGTGATTTTACTTTCTATTTCTGCGGGAAAAGGTTCTTCCGAGATGATTGCGTCGAGAATTTTTGGGTTCACTACATAGTGGTATTTTCTCAAGGCATCCTCAAAACGGCGACGATTTTTTCGCTTGATTATAATGCTGCGCTCACTGAGCTTATTCAATGATTTTAAATAATCCATCAACTCAAAGGGGGTAACGTCGAAAAATCGAATTAAATCGTGTGATTCAACGTTTTCTCCGAATAAATTCATAGAGCAAACAATGGCAAAAACGAAGGCCTCTTGCGTGGAGCTATTTGTGAATTTAGCAACTACATTGATTTCCTTTTTGAGTTCCTTCATTAATTCAGGCTGTAATCCGGAACTTTTGGATTGTTTATATATGGTGTTTAACGCTTCGGTAATTTTCATTGTTTTGGAGTTAGATGCGTGTTGCTTCATTTGAAAAAAAGACAGGAGATACTACGTCATGTAATAAATCACATAACAAAGGGTGAAAAAATAAAGTTGTTAAGTTAAGCCTCCAGATCGTCGAAATCCGTAGGATATAATTCATCGAATTGATCGAGGTAAGAATCGATATCGATGCTGGCGCGAAGTTGTGCAATTGCACGTTTGATATACACGGCACTATTGGTTAGCCCAGTAAGTTCATCAATTTCTTTAATTGATTTCCCTTGCAGATAACGCAGGGTGATTAGGGTTCTGTCTCGTTCCTTAAGCGAACGAAATCCCTCGCTTAAGTCAATTTCTTTGATAGTTTTTGAGGGGTCGTTATCCGAGTAATCGGCATATCCTCCTTGGTAAGTCTTACGGTCCATTTCGGAAGAATCATCCGTATAGCTCTTAATTTCAACTCCTTTTCGTTTCTTCGATTTTATTTTTCGAAGGATATCAATACAAAAATTACTAGTTACTGAAAGCAACCATGCCTCAGACTCCCATCGTGGAAGTGTTCCCTCTTGTTCTGATCTAATTTTATTCAATATATGAATACATAGATCCTGATAGATGTCATCTATGTTGACACCGTTATAAAATGTTTTTGCAATTTTTCTACGAAGTCTATTTTCATTTCTTCGTATAATTTCCTTAAAAAAGAGGTCTCTGTTCAAGTATAAATAAGTTTAAAAGGTAAAAAAATTAATTTCCTGATTCATCCAAATAATCGAAGAAAAATTGGTTTGTATTATTTTGATTCATTGCTAATTCGAAGCTATCTTTAAAAAAATACTTATTTACTTCCATCGATTGTTTCATTTCTGATTGAAGGTCTTTGAATACATCTTCCACCGTTAAAAAAACAACCCGTTCGTTGCGTACTTGGGGCGCTTTTTTATACCTGGAGGATTCAAAAACCTTATTTATGCTTAGGTGGTTTTTATTTTCATATGTTTTATTTTTAAGTTGATTTGCATAATAGGAAAGAACACTATTGAATAATAATTCAATTGGACTTCCAACTAGTAAATCGTATGTTTCTTTATTGCAATGAGCCTCCATAGCGCGTCTCAACTCACGTTCCGTATATTCAACGGGGTGTTCCTTGTTTTTTATAGTTTTTATCGCTGCATTTACTTCTTCAGGTATTTCATCATACAAAAGAATTTCGTTATCAAATTGTGCTTTTATCGTTGAATTTAAATGTTGATAGGTACTGAAACCAGCATCGCCAACCCAAAGAATCTTATTCTTTTTTAATTTTTTGTTTTCCATGTGGGGTATTATTGTTCATACACAGCGACAACTACGAAGAAAAAATCGCTACATAACACAATAATAGAAAAAAGTTACATTTAATTTGTTGCTTTCTATATTTTAGCATTAATTCAATTAGCTTCATGATCACGATAACCTTTGATAAATCATGTAGGGATATAATACCCGTTCAGAGAAAATCAATTCGTGAGTTGTTCAACAAAAACGTTGAGCTTTTTTATATTTCTTATCCAATCAAAATTAATTTATCGGTGGAGCACGATGCAGATAATCACGATTGGATGGCGAAGTTTCTTATTGAAAAATCTTCAAAACATAAATTCCATATTGCTTTTAATTCCTTTTGGTTGGAAGGATTTGCGCCAAGAAATAATCGTCAATTATCGGTTGTGAATCGAACTATTCTGCATGAGATTATTCATGGGTTAGATATTCTTACCATTGAAGATTCACACAGAAAATACCTTACGAATTACCAATCGGTTCGGTTGCTTCTTGTTGCGGAAAAAACTGACTTTTTTTGGGCGCTCATGTATTTTTTTACCTTATTACGAGACGAAGGGATTGCTTTGTATGGAGAGGCCTTATTTCTAGGTTCGGATAGCGAAAAAACGGACGTAGAATTAAATAAAATGCTTGCCAGTGATGTAGCATGGATGTTAAACGCTATGGAACAAAATCAAGTTGAACGTGTCGATTTAGAGGAGGTTTTTTCAAGAGTGTACGAATATGGCGCGTATATATTCAATGCGCTCTTTTTTGAAGAACGGAAAGGGAAAAACGCCTCGGAACATTTACTTGATTTAATGAAAATGGATCTTTCACATTGGATTTGGTTGTTTTTTAAACGTCTAATGCCTAACCATTCATACCGTATATTAACCCATTATTCCAACTACAGCATCCCATGGTTTTTGGAAAATGGTTCTTTAAAAACTGAACCTAAAATTCACCTAATGGCTTATTTTAAGCAGTTGAATATTGTACCGTTACTTCATGAAAATAATCTAGAGCCATTGCATCCAGAACGCTACAGTCATGATTTACATTATATGGTTCATCACCGCATAGCAAATATATGGGAGTTAATGGATAACGAACTAAAGCCTTATATGCTATCTTATTTTTTGTCCGCTCAAGATCATTTGCATGACGACCTAACGTTTATTGGTCATTTGGACGATATGCTGTTGTTGGATTATTTGGAGGAATATTGTTGTGGATAACGTTTATTACTTTCCACATGTGGTTCCATCCGTAAAATGAACCCGTGTAATTTTAATATAAACCTTCGTGGCACCATCTACCCAAGCCCCTTCAAGGTCGGTGATAGATTCTCCAGTGGCTACAGGACTTATAAAATTTCCTGATTCCCAAGATCCTAATTTAGTTCCTTTCAGGTCGTCAAAATTATTATAAAAATAAGCAGTCCACTTAATGCCATCCACTTCGCGTGTTGCATTGTTTTTGATGTTCACATAATACCCAACATTTTTGCCTAAGATATTCTGTGAATATGCTTTTTGCGGATCAATACTACAGAGGCTTTTGTGTGCCGGCGGAAGAAAACTAGTAACTAAAAAAGAAAGGAGGTAAAGCGTATTCATTTGTGATCTAATTTAAGTGTGAATTTAATTAAAGTGCGTTGTTTTTTAGCAAAGTAACAATAGAATTTATACAAATCTGAATTTTTCTCATGAAAATGTATACTTATCAAAAACATAATGCTCAATGACGCTACTGTTGTTTTTGATAGTTGTATGTGGAGGCTTGGATTGAAAAAAATCAAATTACATATTCACACGGATAAAACCTTTCGTTACATCGATTCGAATTCGAACGAAGAAGCGTAGGGGTTCTTTGATTGATTTAATTGCTCCGTTAGCCTCTTTAATTGCTCGTTCATGTGATCGATTTTTTCTTCAAGCGTTAATGGATCTTTTGGGTGCTTAGATTCTGTTGAATTTTATTTGAGTTTTTTCTGTTGCTATCAAAATGGTATTTAATACGATTACTAATCCACTCATTTTATTTAATCGGTTTAGATATGTGATCTTTGTTTCTCTGTTTTTGCTAATTTTGATTAAACTCAACCTTACTTACTTTATGCCGAAATTGCACAATTTTATTTATACAATTTCAGTAGTTCTTGGATTATACGTGTCTTATTCGTGTGATCGTACTCCTTCCGTTACGAATCAACAAAAACCTAATAATATAGCAAATTCAAATCAAAAAACGGATACGCTGGCTTCAACATTCCCAAAAGCATCATGGAGAAATCCAGTGATGTCTCCTGTGGGCGCTGATGTGGCTCGTATAATTCGCGGCTATTATTTGGTTGGAGATTTCGATAAAATGCTGCAATTTGTGATTATTCCACCATGCTACACGCGCAAACAGATTGAGTTTATCTTGCGCAAAGCAACGTGGGGGTATGAAATTAAAGTCAATAATCTCCAATGGATGGAGGACAGTACCTTCGTGTTGAATTTTAGAACGAATAGGCAAAACACGGTGGATGCGGAGCAGTATGTTGGAAGAATAATCAATGATACGGCTAAATTATTTTTGTTTCCTGAAAAGGAGAATTTGTTCCCGTATTACGGCGATGAAGACCTTGAAGACCCTTGTCAACTTAAGGATTTACTTGATAAAATCTACTTTGCTTTCGATAAAACCACCATATTACCTAAATCTACCGCTGCATTAAATGCGCTTGTAAATTACTTAAGGTATAACCCTTCCCTGAATGCTCATTTTATTGGACATTCAAGTGCGGAGGGAAGTAAAGCGTATAATAAGGCACTCAGCGAAGGTCGTGCAAAAGCAATTTGTGATTACTTAATCCAACATGGGATTTCTAACAATAGGCTCAGTTATGAGGGTAAGGGTGATACACAACCCCTTGCAAAGAATGATACGGAAGTCAACAAAAGTTTAAATAGAAGGGTGGAATTAGTGCTAAGTAAAAATACAAGTGTTGATTTAAGATGAGGGAATACCAAATAGCGTTTAGTCCGGAGTTTGAAAAACTATGGGAGGCATCTACTGACTTTTATTCCCTTGAGTGGCTAAATTTATTTGGTACAGTTCGAGCTTGCTTTAACAAGGCAGTAAAAACAAAATCAGGGATCTCTACGGCACCCAACATTTCTGTATGGTCATTAAGGTATTGTGAATCCATCAGCATATAGTTGTTTTCCTTCAAGAGTTGCATCAAGTGATGAAATGCAACTTTTGAGGCGTTTGGAACCATAGAAAACATAGATTCTCCAAAAAACGCGCTGCCAATTTGAACGCCGTATAGTCCGCCAACAAGTACATTGCCCTGGTAGACCTCTATGGAGTGCGCAAAACCTTGGCGATGAAGTTCAAGATAGGCATTAATTAATTCGTCAGTTATCCAAGTTCCATCATGTTCGCTTCTTGGCTGCGCACATGAACGAATAACGTCTTCAAATGCGTGGTTAATTGACCAATGAAAAACTTCGGGTTTTAAACAAGCCCTCAGCGATTTCTTAGGCTTATAATTAGTTATAGAAAACACAGCCCTGAACACTGGCGAATGCCAAGTAATTTCACCCGATTCATCGGCCATCGGAAAATAACCTTCAAGGTAATTGTTGTAAAGTTGCTCCCATGTTAGCGGAGTTTTATTCGATGACATCCAATATTAACTTACAGCAAATAACAGCAACAAAACCCCTACTACGGCAAGTAAGACTAGAAAGATTATGACATTCACGCCACAGCCTAACCCTTTGCGAAGGGAATCTTCTAAACTACCTCCGCCCAAAAAGTATAGTAAAAAAACGACTACAGCAACAATTAGTGCAACGTGTAACATACGGTGAAATGTTGTTAGGGTAAAACGAATGTTAAAGTTAGGGAAAACATTATGTTATTTGCCTATGTAACGTTTACCTACCATTTTAGCTGAAATCCCATATTGAAGTTATAGTATAATTGTTCAATGGGAAGCGGTCGGTAAGCATCAAAATTATGATCATAATGCACCCGAATGGATAAGTGTTTTGTTATGGTGAAATATACATTAGCGTCTATAAACCAGCGGGGGTTAAAGAAATTGGAAAATTGGTCATTCATTGGGAATTGAACAAATGTACTCCCACTAAAATCTATACCGTCTTTTAATTTAAATGCAGTTTTTGCGGTCAAGTTTAATCTTGGAATGGCTCTGTAAACCACGGTTAAGGTATCTTCTGAAAATGCAAAAGCAGTTAAGGTTGGATTCCATTTTTCGTATTCATAAAACACGCCAATTCCGGCATATAAATCATCGGTTTTGTCTTCCCAAAATTTAAATCTTGCATTACATCCTGCCAGTCCACGGTTCTGAAGCCCCCATACGCCATTCCATTGATATTGCATGTAAAAGTCTGGGTAAACCCTGCGCTTATCATTATCTCTTAACCGCATTTGCATATACCCATTGTTTTCAAGAATTGTCCCACCATTGAACGCCGCATCTGTTTGTGCTAGGGTAATCCAAACCAAGCTGTTTTTCTTGAAAAAAAAGTCGTTTTCCAGTTGGCTTGAAAATTCAATCAAGTTACGTTTTTGCTTGTCCAAACTAAACCCAAAATTCAAGCTAATTATATTCCTGTGAAATACGGTGTCATCCCCATTTTTACGGTCTATGTTTAATACTTGACCGAATACGAGAGGTATAGAACCAAGTATGAATGTAAGTATGGCAATTTTATTCATTTACAACGCTTTTTTGTTATCAGGAAAAGTTTGATTTGTAATGTTGGTTAAGACCTTGTTAACATCTGTTTGGTCCCTTCTTCGATTCGTTCACAAATATCATCAAGGGGTAGATCATTATCATCCATTCCGAAAGGATCTTCTATTTCCTCGGCAAGAATTTCCATAGAGACAAGGGCATAAAATACAAAGGTTGATATCAAGACAGACCAATATTCGAATAACTCCACGAAGGCAAGGGGCATCGTGACCACATAAATAAAAATGAATTTCTTGAAAAATAAACTGTAAGAAAAGGGAATAGGAGTATTCAGAATCCGTTCACAGGCTCCTAAGCTATCAATCAATTGATCCAAATGTCGACTGAGTTGTTGCCATTGAATGGAGTCAATGCGATCCGTGGCCCGCAACTCATGCAAGGCTTTACGCAGCTCATGTGCGATCCATAACGGTTGATTCCTCGCGGAGGCTGATTCATCGAGCGGAAAGGGGAGATCTAGCTTATTCCGTCTTAAATGTTCCTTCATGCTTTTAGAAAAAGCGATGATTAATTCCGTATAATAGGTTCGCTCCGAGGCGTTTAAATCAAGCGAGGACAGCAAACTGGATAGATTACGCGAATCATTCACCACGGATCCCCAAAGTTTTCGTCCTTCCCACCAGCGATCATAGGCCGTATTCGTTCGAAATACCAGCAGTAAAGAAATTACAAATCCCAATAAGGAATAGACCGAAGTTAAATTCTTTAGAACCGATGAGGTAGGGTAAAAATGCAGTTCTAGCGCAGTGATTATGGCTGTTAGTACCGCAATGTATATCAGCTCCTTCCACAAGATTCGAACGGTGTCACTTTTGTGAAACGAAAATATTATGGTCAACCAACTTTTGGGGTTATATTTAATCATGATACAAAATTACTTATTTAGTTTAAGCAGGGTTGCATCCCAAAAGATCTTATTTATAACCGAAGCGCAATGCCCACAGATGCTCGACCGATAATTTTTTTATCTGAGTTAAGCCCAGCTTGTTGGGTAAGTTGAATTTTCCAGTTTTTAGGACCCAGGCACAAGCCAAGGCTGGCGGAGGGTGTAATTTGATGGCTTGTTGCTCCATAGGCCGAAATTACTGTTGCGCCAACTCCAATGGATAGCCATTCCCGAATAAGGGTAGTAAGTTCGGCATCATAATACTGAATAGGGTTTGAAGCGCTGGAATCAAATGCTTGTGTTAAAAATCGATTGGTTTGGTTGGCTCGCAAGGTGATTCCGATGGAATTCCTTCGGTATGAATCTCCAAAATTAAACCCTAGCATTGTTTCAGCGCCATAACTTAGTAAGGAGGCATTGAATTTACCCAGACTGATTGGGTTGATGCTTGGATAAAAGGTATTTAAGCCTATTTTAAACGTGAGCACATGAAATTCATCCGCGTTGTATTTACTTTTCTTGACAGAAGTTCTGCGGTCTGACAATTCATTGAATTCATTTTTTAGTGTATTGTACTGTGCGTCTTTTTGTATGTATTGCTGTTGTAAAGAGTTGACAGAATACGTTAAGTTGGTTTTTGCAGCATCTAATTGATACTTTTCACTGCTTAATGTAGCAACTTCTCGGTTTAATTTCGCGATGGTTCCTTCCTTTTTCGCTACTTCAGAATTAAGGAGACTTACCTTGCTTTTTAATTCTGAGAGCTCACTTTGTGTGTTATATGTATTCGTTGTTGTAGTTGAATTGGAAGTGCTACCCGCGCATTTTGAATTAGAACTAACAACTTTATTTTCAATTGTATTTTGAACTAATATTGGGGTCTCTGCGTAATCAAGATCTTCTCCAAACCATACGACTGCATAGCCGTCTGTAATTCCTATTCCAATCGCTTTCCATATATTATTGGCCCAAATTCCTTGATTAATTATTACAGCATTATGCCCTTAACTATTTTTCCATCCATTCAAAGCGTCTTCTGCGGTTATTTTTGCATTCGATGATCCAAAGGCTATTTCATAACCAGAGCCTAAGTATGAAGTCAATTCCTTTGGCTTATTCCACATACACGAGGCTTGTTTATGATCAGATGTGTAACAACATGAGCTCCAAGATCCATTACTCGACCAGCTATGCATGTTGCATAAATTATTAGTTGGATTATTGATTTTCAAATCTTTGACATGCGTTTGCGCGACAATTGTAAGTGAACCAGAAAGGGGGATTAATCCTAATCCTTTGCTAGCTCTATACTCCATTATTTTCTCATATAATTTCTGCTCTTCTTGGCTTATTGTTTGAGAAAAAAAACAGAAAGAGACCAAAATCGTAGAAAGTAGGGTGATTGTTCTCATAAATGAATATTTAAAACAAATTATTCTCGAAATGACATTCATTCCTACCGCTAAAGTAAAAGGAATTTATCAATAATTATGAATATTCACCTAAGTGTTTATAGCTTGATGAAACGCTGATGGTTTTCTCCAACACAAAGTGCATAGCTACCTGGGGCCAGATGCGCTATGTTTATGGATTGATTTACTTCTGTGATTACTCCCGTGGAAACTATCTTACCCAAGGCATTCATGATGCTAAATTCACTACCAACCTTTTTTTCTTGCGTACGCATGGTTAATACAGTTTCACATGGATTCGGGTAAATTTCAAGGATGTCAACACTGGATTCTTCCAGTCCTACCCCAATCCCAGGAAGTTCCGTCCACTTAAAGATTTTGGGTAAACCTAAGGTGTCAAAACTCATCTCCGCAATGGCTAATTTACCGCCTTTACCTACCCAAGAATAACTGTTGGTTAGGTCCGAATTCGTGCTCACCAAACTCCAGGTAGGTGGAAAGATGGGTTGAGCCCAGATTGAATCGGTGAACGTTTCCGTGGTGTGAATGCGCAACACATCGTAAGTGCCGTGCGGTGTGGTTATTTTCCCCCACGCATCGGTGGTGTCGTGAACCATCGAAGATCGCTTGAAACGTATCTGACTCACCAAGGGATTGATGGCTGCACCGGGAACAATAATATCAATGACGTAGGTATCGCTGAAACTAGACCCAAAGGTTCGAGGAAATTGATGCAAGGTTAAATCCGGATTGAACACCGCATTAATTACGCCCGTACCTAATAAATCCCCAGAGAACCCTTGTGTGCTAAAGCTTTGCGCATTTTTATTGAAATACAAGTAACTCGCGTTGTCATTGGTCATGGCCATATTTGAAGATCCAAATTGATTTCCATTCGGCGTAGAGGCTACCGACACTACCGTTGTATTTTCCGTAATCACGTAATTACTCAAGGTGGTAAAGTTCCAAACCTGGTTGGGACCGCTTCCGCCAGGGCCAGGCAATACCGTCATGGTATCGCTTTTTCGAGGAATATAATCTCCAACAGAGGGCATGTCTGTTTGGTCTAAACTGATTTGTCCCCACAACAATGGGCTCACAAATGCGATAGGTAAGAGTAGTAGTAGTTTCATAGGGTTAATCGTTAAGTTATGTTAGCTGTTTTTTAAATCGATAGACACCCATTCCCAGGATTCCTAAGAGAATGGTAGCAAATACAAGATGGGCCGTTTGCACAAGGCCGGGTAAATCAAAATAAGCTAAGAGCACACCCGCAAAAAGTTCGATGCTTAAGATCACGAAGGCCCAACGAATAATACGGAGTTTAGATTCTTTCTCATTTTTCCAACCTAAATATACAAGTAAAATAAGTACCAGCCAACTGAAACTTCGGTGAATTAAGAATTCAATTCCCAAATAATCGCTCCAAGCATCCCTCCCCAAGCCCTGCTTAGTTAATGCATCAATATACTCGCGGACCTGAGTTCCAAGAAACATTTGGTAAAAGGTAATTGCGAATACTGCCCACCAGATGTAAAACGTTAGAGGATTCACTAAGATTTTCGTTCCGTGTTTTGGAGAAATGCGGTAAATCAGATACATCTGAATCAGTAAAATGACCAAAGCCAGGAATAAATGGACAGTTATGGTCCAGGGCACCAAGTTCGTGGCAACGACAATAGAACCAAACCACGCCTCCACAGCGATGAGTACCAAGTTTATTGCAGAAAGGGTTAAAAGCCAGCGCTTTCGATAGAAAAGCAGGCTCCAAAAGAACCCAGCTAACATCAGGTTTCCAGCAAGAAAACCCAGCAACCGATTGATGTACTCCGTGTACGTTCTCGCTGCATTAAAAGGCTCTTCTTTCAGTAGGGTGGGGTCTGCCTTGATTTTCTCAGCCGTTTCTTCCATGCCTATGGCCGTCAAAAAATTGCAGAACTTCACTGCCTTTTTAGCGCGTTTTTCCTGAAAAATAGACAAATAATTAGACGGAAGTTGCTCTTCTGCTGTAGGTGGAATCCATTGTCCAAAACATTTGGGCCAATCCGGACAGCCCATGCCTGAACCGGTAATGCGCACAAAACTCCCGGCGCAAATGACCAAAAATAAGCCGATTAACGTGATCCATTGAAAGCGGAGAAAGCGCCTTGAATATTCCATAGTCAAAGGTACGGTTTTGATTTCTTCGAACGCCTATTAATTCCGTTAAAATTCTATACAAAATTATGATTCAACGCGATGATAAGTATCGGATCACTTCCGCCGCACCATGCAAGCCAAAGAGCGCAGGCATGTAACTAATGGTACCATAGAATGACTTCTTGAACTTTGTTCCGTCAGTCATTTTAAGCGATTTTTTATCTTGGATTTCCGAGGAAAAAACAGCTTTTATTCCCCGAAGCGATGCTCCTTGTCGTTTCATGCGCTTTTTAATATGAGCCCCTAACTTGCAGTTGTGCGTATCTGCCAAGTTTACAACCTTTACGGTGGATGGATCGGATTTCCCCCCAGCTCCTAAATGGCTAATGATTTTTATTTTTAGGCGTTTACAGGCAAATAACCATGCAAGTTTTGGAGTTACCGAATCAATACAATCCATCACATAATCTGGTTTATATTCAGCTAAGAGCTCCCAAACGCGTTCGGGAAGCACAAATTCTTCAATGATATGCAGGTTAATTTCTGGATTGATGTCCTTAATTCGTTCACCAAGAACCACAGCCTTGTTTCTACCAATCGTGGAATCTAAGGCCGTTAATTGTCGGTTTTTATTGGTTGGATCAAAGGCATCTCCGTCGATTAGGGTTAGCGTACCAATTCCTGCACGGGCAATGAATTCACCCGCAAAAGATCCGATTCCACCTAAACCAACGATCATAACGTGAGCGTTTGCCAATTTATTAAGGGTGTTTGACCCCACCAAGAGTTCAGAACGTTCTAACCAATGACTCATGCCCCAAAAATAGCCAAAAAATTCTGTTCAATTTGAGCATGTACCTCCGCGAGTGGGGTAGAGGTTGCTAACGAATAGTCTTGATATACTTCATTGATGTCTACAGCGGTATCATCGGTTTCAAATAAGATTCGATTCAATGGAATTTTACTTAGGATTGATTGCATGTGTGGGTTTTGCAGGCTGGCAGGACCGAGACTAAAGAAAACCTTGGTTTGTATTAGGCGTGTAACTTGTTTGGGGGAATTAAATCCATGAATAATCCAAGGAGTATGTTGCTGCGATTTAAGTAATGAATAAAATTCGTCCCATGCGCGTACCAGGTGAAAGATGACTGGTTTTTGCAGTTCATTGGCAAGGGAGAGTTGGGCTATGAGCATTGCGTGTTGGATTTCTATGGAAGGTCCTTTGAGGCGATCCAAGCCAACTTCGCCAAGCGCCCGGCAGTTCTGATGGTACATGGCTGGGATTATTTCGCTAAGCGGCTTAACAGCTGCTTGCCAAGGATGCACACCAACAGAGAACCAGCTCGCGGTGTATTCAGCGTCACTTTGGTAAATTCCAATGTGATTATCAGGGATTCTGTGGGTGTGCGCGTTGTAAAAGTTCATTTAAATTCAAAATTAAGAGGGAATTAAGAAAAATCGTTCAGTAAGATGATTTTTTGTATATTCGGCAACAATAATCTTTAAAACTAAGCTATGAGTACTGTGAGTATAGATGACAATCATTCAGAAAAAAAAGGTCACCCAAAAGCCCTTTATTTATTGTTTTTCACCGAAATGTGGGAACGTTTCAGTTATTACGGAATGCGTGGGATCTTAATATTATACTTAACAAAGTCTTATTTTGAGGGAGGATTAGCGATTGATGAAAAGGATGCGTCGCTTATTTATGGATTTTTCACAGGTTTCGTGTATTTTACGCCGCTCATCGGAGGGTGGTTAGCTGATCAATACATAGGTCAACGAAAAGCGATTACTATAGGAGGGATCACGATGATGCTCGGCCAATTTACGCTGTTTGCCTTAAACACGCACACGGGGTTGTACATGGGGTTGTTGCTGTTAATTATTGGGAATGGATTTTTTAAACCAAATATCTCAACGCTTGTAGGTAGACTGTACTCGGATAATGATCCGCGCCGAGATGCGGCCTTTTCTATTTTTTATATGGGAATTAACCTTGGCGCATTTTTAGCCCCCTTGGCCATTGGATACTTTAGTGATGGTATTTTTGCTACACGGGATGCAGCAGGAAAAATCATTACCTATGGGTATAAGTATGGATTCTTGATTTCAGGAATTGGAATGCTTCTTGGGCAGGTATTGTTTAATGGGCTTGCACAAAAATACCTTAAGGATATAGGCAGGTATCCAGCGACAAAAAAGGATGAGTCAAAAGGAGTTGAGGAGGTTAAACCCGTATCGAAAGAGGATCGTCAACGACACATTGTTATTTTTATTCTAACGGCATTCGTAGTCTTCTTTTGGGCTGGATTTGAGCAGGCGGGCTCTTCGCTATCGCTGTACACCGATAAATATATTAATCGCGTAGTACTCGGTTTTGAAATTCCAACAGCATGGTTTCAGTCGGTTAATCCGCTGTTTATCGTTGCTTTAGCACCTTTATTCGCCTTGTTTTGGACCAGCAAGCTCGGTAAAAAATTATCAACACCAATTAAAATGGGGTTAGGAATGATTTTATTGGGAATTGGGTTTTTCTTTATGTTAGCAGCTGTGGCAGAACGTGGAGGAAACGTGGATGATGTGAATATTAAAGCATCTTTAGTATGGTTGGTTATGACCTATTTATTACATACCATTGGTGAGCTTTGTTTGTCTCCTGTTGGATTGTCGGTTGTAACAAAGCTTTCTCATCCCAAATTCGCATCCTTAATGATGGGAGTATGGTTATTGGCCTCCTTTCTTGCGAACATTATCGGCGGTTTTGTTGCATCCGTTGTAGAGTCCTTGGGCGCTTCAACAATCTTTGCCACGATTGCTGGGTTTGTGATGGGTCTCGGTTTAATCATGATTTTACTGAACAAGAAAATATTGAAATTAATGCACGGCATTCGCTAGGCAGTTTCTGTAAGCAATTAAAAAGGGGACCGAAGTCCCCTTTTTTTTTATTCAATAGCTTAGATTCGATACTTTTTGAAGAACGCCTCCCAGTTCCATAAGAAGGGTGCAATTAACTCGTCGATGCGTTTTAGGAAAACCGGATTTGGCGTATTCATGCGCTTAAAGTAATCATCCTGATACTCATTTAGCCCATATTTATGAAATACCGCCTTCGACATCGCATAAAGGGTGGTTTTAGATGGAATGTTCACGCGTTTCATGTACGACTTATAGTCTTGGATTAATTGACGCATTTCTAGCTCTTCCATTTTGTATACGCTCGCAAGTTTGTCGTATACTAGGTTGATTACTCTGGAGCCAGATTGACCGTCGAATATACGTTCCATTTCAATGATATTCCCTGTAATTACAATCAGGGCGAATTCATTTACGTTCTTGGGGTCTATGGAAGGTGAGCTGATGAAGCATGGATCTTCGTTAATCGCTCCTGCAACCAACTCAAATCCGCGATCAATCACATCAAATATTCCGTTGATGAAAATATTCGAAACTTGATCTTCGCTTAACTTTTTCTTTAAAATACTGGAAAACATCGTTTAACTGAGTATTTGTGGTAAGCTACAAAAATAGCGAAGGTTTCGTGATTATTTTTTTTCTATGTTTTATCTTATTAACCGAGTTTTCAACAGCAATCCGATGTATTTTTGTCAAAAATTTATTCAATGAAAGCAATTATTAAAACATCAAAAGGAAACATGGTAGCGGATCTTTACGATACCGATGCACCAACTACCGTAGCTAATTTTAAAAAGTTGGCAGAAGAGGGATATTATAATAACCTCACATGGCATCGAGTTATTCCTGATTTTGTTATTCAGGGAGGATGTCCAAATTCTCGTCCTGGAGCTTCAGGAATGCCAGGTACGGGCGGACCAGGTTACCAAATCGATTGTGAATTAGATGGGGAATTACAGCATCACGACCGTGGTGTTTTATCGATGGCGCATTCCGGAAGAAACACCGGAGGATCGCAGTTTTTTGTATGTCATTCAAGAAATAACACGGCACATTTAGATAGAAATCATACGTGCTTTGGCAAAGTAACTGAAGGGTTGGACATATTAGATGACATTCGTCAAGGCGACGAAATCATCGGAATCGAAATTCAAGCGTAATAAATTGTTAGAAGCGGCCGAATTGACCAATAATCAGTTCGGCTAATTCTTCACCGATTCGGTCCTGCGCTTCATTGGTCGCTGCACCAATGTGTGGGGTGCACGCTATATTTGGATGGCTTATTAATCGTTGGTCGGGATTAGGTTCGTTGTTAAACACGTCTAAAGCCGCTGCCGCTACGGTGCCATTCGCTAAGGCATCCAATAAGGCTTGTTCATCAATTACTCCGCCTCGAGCTGCGTTAACCAATCGAATACCGCGTTTCATGGCGCTGAATTCCGAAGATCCAATGACCGCGGATCCATTCGCTTGTTTTGGAACGTGAATCGATAAATAGTCAAGTAATCCAAGGGTTTCATTGCGCATCGTTGCGCTTTGGAGTTTAACCAGTACCTGGGTGCCGTTTCCGATTAATACCGGAATTTCGTATTCTTTTTCAGTGTGCGTAATTGGAACTACATTCATTCCTGCACCAAGGGCATACGACGCTAAACTTTGCCCGATTCGACCAAATCCAAGAATCCCAATGGTTTTACCTCGTAATTCTACCCCTTTGCCGTAGTTCTTTTTTAAGGTTGAAAAATCACCGTGCTCCATGTGTTTGAAGCTATCATGTAAAAAGCGAGAAATTGCAAATAAATGGCCCATTACTAATTCCGCAACAGATTGAGAAGAAGATGCAGGCGTGTTGATCACCGTGATTCCTTTTTCTCGGGCATAGCTTACATCAATGTTGTCCATACCTACACCACCTCTTCCGATTAATTTTAAGTTCGGGCAAGCGTCAATTAACGCAGCTCTTGCTGTGGTTGCACTTCGCACCAAAAGGATTTCTACTCCTTCGGTGTTGAGGTAGTTTGGAATCTCATCTTGTGCTACTTTAGTCGTAATGACTGTATATCCTGCATTTTCTAGTGCCTGTTGGCCAGCAGCGGAAATTCCATCGTTTGCAAGTATTTTCATCACTTATGCTTTTCGTTCAAATTCTTTCATAACATCTACCAAAACCTGTACACTTTCAATAGGTAAGGCATTATACATTGAAGCGCGATATCCACCAACAGAGCGATGTCCGGGCAGACCAACGATTCCGGCTTCTTTCCACATCGCATCAAAAATAGACGCACCAGCCTCATCTTCGAGTAAAAAGGTAATGTTCATGTGTGATCGGTCTTCACGTTCAACGGCTCCTTTGAATTGTGAATTACGGTCGATTTCAGCATACAATAGCGCTGATTTTGCATTATTCCGAGCCTCCATGTCCTTAACTCCTCCATTTGCCATAAGGTTTCGGAGGTTGAGCATCGCCACATATACAGAAAACACCGGTGGTGTATTCAGCATGGATTCCTTATCTATTTGTTGTTTTAAATCTAAATAAGTAGGCATGAACGGAGAGGTAGATTTACCTAGCATTTCATCTTTTACGATATACAAGGTGGCACCCGCTGGACCAAGGTTCTTCTGCGCGCCAGCATAAATCAAATCAAAATCAGCAACATTGATTTCTTTGGAAAATATATCAGAAGACATATCACAAACTAAAGGAAGATCTGTTTTAGGAAAATCTTGAAACTGGGTTCCGTAAATGGTATTATTCGACGTAAAGTGAATATAGTCTACATCGGTCGGAATTTCATAATTTTTTGGAATATAGGTGAATCTCCGGTCTTCAGAACTTGCGAAAACATCTACAGATACGCCTACTTTTTTAGCTTCTTTAATTGCACCAGAAGCCCACGTACCCGTATTGATATATCCCGCTCGTTTGGTATCTCGCATCATGTTCAGCGCAGCAATCGTAAACCCTAGGGTTGCGCCTCCTTGTAGAAAGGCAACGGAGTACCCTTCTGGAACATTCAATGCTTTTTTGGTAAGCGCCATTGCTTCATCCATTACCGCCACAAAGTCTTTGTGTCTATGCGATACTTCCAGAATGGATAAGCCATTAAAATTAAGCACCGCTTCTGCAGATTCTTTGAATACATCTTGCGGTAAAATGCAGGGACCTGCGCCAAAATTATGTTTCATGATGAGTAGAATTATGTAAATAAAAAAAAGCCGTCGTTAGACAGCTTATTTAGTTTCGCTTGTAGCTTTCTTCGTCGTTGTTTTCTTAGCAGTGGTAGCTTTCTTCGCTGCAGGTTTTTTCTCTGCTGCGGGTTTCTCTGCTTTTTCTGAGCTAACTTTAGCCGCTAAAACTGCAGATTCACTCGGTTTTCTCTTGCGAACGTTCCCGTATGAACCAATTATTCGCTTTCCTTTTGCAGTTTTTTTATCTCCTTTTCCCATGTTCTGTGTATTGTAGTTCCATTATATATGCAAAGTTAAAATTCTTTTTCGAAATACGTAGTTCTAAATTGCTTTTCAAGCGCTTCGCCCCCATTTAATATGCGCGTACTCCAAACGATTTGTAAAGCGTCCTGCGCTTCTTGGCTCAATTTCCAATCAATGGAGCCTTGGTGAAGTCTATTTCTTAAACCTTGTAAGACGATTGCAACGGAAACAGAAAGGTTTAAACTCTCGGTAAATCCATACATCGGAATCGCTAAATGATAATCAGCAATAGATAAAATCTCATCGCTAAGTCCGCGTCGTTCGGTCCCGAAGAATAAGGCAACAGGGGCTTCAAGGGGAAGCGTTTCCGCGGTATACGCATGGGCATGGGGTGAGGTTGCAACAATTTTATAGCCCTGAGCTCTGAGGTGATCTATACAATCCGAAGACGCTGTTTCTTTATTCGTAAATCGGTGTAGATCGATCCATCTTCCCGAACCCAAAGCGATGTTGCGCTGAAGGACATACTTGTTTTTGTCTTCAATGGTATACAGGTCCTGGATGCCAAAACAGTCGCAACTTCGAATCACGGCAGAGGCATTGTGCTCATGAAAGAGATCCTCTAAGGCTATACTGATATGCCTCGTTCTGTCTTCTGCAATTCGTTTAAATAATTCAACCTTGTGAGGGGTTAATATTTCCCGAAATTTCTCAAGCACATACGCGTTCTCTTCACCTATCATTCATTGTCCAAATGGTAATCACTCTTTTTAAGCCATCCTTTTTTTACAAAGTATAAAAACATAAGAATGGCCGAAATTGCCATTACAATAAGCACCGTAGCATAGCCATATTTCTTTTTCAACTCAGGCATATATTCAAAGTTCATTCCGTAGATACCCACAATAAAGGTTAGTGGGATGAATATGGCACTTACAATAGTCAATACCTTCATGATTTCATTCATGCGTTGTCCTTGAGCCGCATAATAGAAATTCGCGAGCCCATCTAGAATTTGGATTTGGCTGTCGATTTCAGATACGAGGTTCTTGCAATGGTTGTCTAAGGACTTAAAATACCGCAAGTTATCTTTATCAATGAGTTGTGTTTCGCTCCCATTTAATTGTTCGGTGATATCCCTGAGGGGCCGAGAAATTATCCTTAATTGAATTAGCTTTCGTTTTTGATTTTCGATGTCATTCAGAATTAATTTATCTTCATGCTCCTGCAAGCGTTCCTCAATTTTATTGGATATCTCCGCCACTTCATCAATGATTTGATAATAATTGTCTAGAATCGACTCCATACAACGATACAGTAGAAAATCAGATTTCTGCCTCCTGATTTTTCCTTTTGCAAATTCAATTCGGTCCCGAACGCTGTCAAAATACCCTTTAAACCCATCCTGCAGGGTAATCAAATAGTCAGCTCCCAGAAAAAATGTGACTTGATTTTCACTAAACATGAACGGTGAGGAACCCTTTAAATCTGTAAATATCACACTGAAATAAATATAGTTCGAATACTCTTCAACCTTAGGTCTCCGCTGTTGAATGTAGATGTTCTCCATACTTATCTTTTCGATATGCAACTTGGAGCACAGTTTTTTAATTGATTCATGGTCGCTTAAATCATGGATGTTTAACCAATTCACATGGTCTTCATCCAACTCTGCTTCAAGAAAATCTGTGGCAAAGTAACTAATGTCATCATTTTTAATCGAGTAAAAGCAATGATTATATTTATAGAGTTCGCACCCGAAAACTTCCATTACTTAGGGATTTTTTTTGTATTAATCGCACATGAATTACATGCTTTCTTTCGCAAAAAGAACTTCCACACAAGGAATCCAATTGAGGTAAGTATTAGTATGGAAACGAATAATGGTTGAATCATAGGTCAATATTAGCGATTTTTTCATCAAATATTAAAACAAATCCACGCACCCGCATAGGCCATCAGTCCAAAAAATAGCACCTGTAACAACGGCCATTTCCAAGATTTTGTTTCCCGCTTAACAATCGCGAGGGTAGAAAGGCATTGCATGGCATATACATAAAACACCATCAATGAAATTCCTGAACGCAAAGAAAACACTAAAGTCCCATCTGGATTTTTTTGTTGTTTTAGTTTGGAGCTTAGTTTTAGGTCATTGCCCGATCCTCCATTGGCGTATATTGTTGACAATGAACCTACGAAAACTTCACGTGCAGCAAATGAGGTAATCAAGGCTATTCCGATTTTCCAATCATACCCAATGGGTTTAATCATTGGCTCAATGCCTTTACCCACAATTCCGATGTAAGAATTTTCGAGGAGCACCGCGTTTTTTAACCCGTCTTGTTCTTCCTGACTTACCTGCATGTATGTATCTGTTGTTTTCAAGGCTTGTATCGCTTGTCGTCGTTGCTCCCGTGGGCCATAGCTTGCGAGTGCCCATAGTACTATGGATATAGCGAGGATTATTCCCCCGGCTTCTGTGGTAAACACCTTGATTTTCTCTAATACGGTTAGGAAGATATTTCGCCAAAGCGGGCGTTTAAATTCTGGAATTTCCATCAGGTAATAGGAACGTTTTTCTTGGTTAATCATCAATTTCATTACCCAAGCAATGAACAAAGCCGATACAATTCCCAGTAGGTATAGACCCAAGAGCACGAGTCCTTGCAGTTGTATAAAGCCCAGTAATTTCATCTTTGGAATCACTAAGCCAATCAGTAAGGTGAATACAGGAATCCGAGCACTGCAACTCATTAAAGGCGCAACAAATATGGTAATCAATCGCTCCTTGTAGTTGGGGATTCCCCGCGTGGCCATAACTCCAGGAATGGCACAGGCCATGCTGGATAGCAGCGGAACAACACTGCGTCCATTGAGGCCGAAGGGGCGAACCAAACGGTCCATTAGGAATACGGCTCGGGCAAGATATCCGGAATCTTCTAACAGGGCAATAAAGAAAAATAAGATGCCAATTTGAGGGATAAACACCAAGACGCCACTGATTCCCGGGAGTATTCCCTCACAAATTAATGCAGACAAGGGACCATCAGGCAGGATATCTCTGAGCCAAAGCGTTAACCATTCAAATCCAAGTTCGATGGCATCCATAGGAAAGGCTGCAAAGGAGAAGACAAACTGGAATATAATGAATAGAATGGAAGCAAAGATGACATAACCCGCAATTGGATGGGTGAACCACCGATCCAGTGGATGGGTACGAACCGGAACCTCTTTCACCTGGATCACTTTGTTGAGTATGGTTCCGAGATACGTGTTTCGGGCATTGGCTTCTTTCTCTTGACCCGCTAAATCCGATAACTTTTTAAGGGTGTTTGTCACCTTGGTCGATTCTACCTTCAAGGCGTTAAGCTGTTCTGAAATCGCCTGCACTAAGCGTTCTTTTCCCAAACCTACACGAGCATTCATTATGACAATGGGCGTTTGGCTAAACGTAGCTTGAAGTGCTGCTAAATCAATGTTGATGCCTTTTTTTTGGGAGATATCGTACATGTTAATCACCAATACCATGGGGAGCCCACTGTCAATCAACTGACTAAAAAAGAATAAGCTTCTCGATAAATTCGAAGCATCGGCTACTAAGATTCCCAGCTGTGGTTTGTCTGATTCTGAGGCGTTAAAAAGAAGGTCGAATACCACTTTTTCCTCCTTGTTTGAGGGATAAATACTGTAAACCCCGGGCACATCAATGAGTTCATGCGAAGCGCCTTTTATATGAAGTACGCCACTCTTCTGTTCTACGGTAACGCCAGGGAAATTACCAATCTTTTGCCTCAATCCGGTTAACAGATTAAATACAGTGCTTTTTCCTGTATTTGGATTGCCGAAAAGCGCGATTTTCATGCCTGTAAACTCAGTTTATCGACAGAAATTTGCTGGGCATCTTCGTTGCGGATAGACAGCAAGGTGTTTTGGTATGAAAAAGCAATTGGTCCCTTAAATGGGGCCTTCAAGTGCAAGGTGACCAAGGTGCCGGGCATAATTCCCATTTCGAGTAATTTGGTTCGGAAGACATCATCGCTAATGAAAAGGATATTGGCTTGTTCTCCTACCTTAAGTTCATTGAGTAACATGTTGTAAAATTACCCTAACTATTTCAATTTTTAATACCACAAACAAGGTATTTCCTATCGGATTACGAAGCGTGCCGTTTGACGGGAGCGCTGTTCTAGCAACACCTCACGATTCGCGGTCATTTGAACCACCGTGGCTTGGTTATAATGCCTGATTGTGACTAATTCAACTCCTTCGTTGTATTTGCAGGTAAAGGTGGGGTTTAGATGCTTAATCAGTGTGTCCATATGTACTTTGTCCCCATCCACCAATACAGAAAAGTTCAAAGCGGAATTTTGCATGAGATTAATCTTGATTCGCGTGGTATAAAAAACCTCAAAGATTTTGGCCAAAGCATCTTCATTAATGAAGGAAAAATCTAAGGAACTGATGGTAATCAATACTTGATTTTTCTTTACAATAAAAGATGGAATTAAGTGGTCGTTCCCTCCTTCAGATTGTATCGTTGTTCCAGCCTCTTCCGGAGCAATAAAACTTTTTACGTAGAGAGGAATCTTTTTATTTTGAAGCGGTTTAATGGTTTTTGGGTGAATAACACTCGCTCCGAAGTATGCCAATTCTATGGCTTCTCGGTAAGAAATTTTTGATAACAACGTCGTGTTGTCAAAGTACTTCGGGTCTGCGTTCAGCATTCCCGGAACATCCTTCCAAATGGTTACCTCTGTGGCGTTAGTACAATACGCGAAGATGGCAGCTGAGTAATCAGAACCTTCTCTTCCAAGCGTCGTACTGAACCCCTCTGCGGTATGCCCAATAAATCCTTGAGTGATGAAGGTATTGGTTTGTTCAACGGTAGATTCCAAGAGCGCTGTAATAAGTGCCTCACTTTTCTCCCAATTTATATTGGCTTCCTGATAGTGATGGTCTGTTCGGATTAAACGGCGGGCATCTAACCATTCGGATTTTAATCCAAGTTCGAGTACGTATTCATTGATGATAAAGGACGAAAGCACCTCTCCGAGCGAAACAAGTTGGTCATATTCAAAGGAGTGTTGTTCGGCGCGGGGTTTGTCGAATTTATTTTTTAGCTGTTCAAAAATGTCGTCGATAAATCGGAATACTTTGCCGTGATGGTCATGAAACAAGGCGCCGGCAATATCAATATGAAAGTCACGCAAGGCATGAACGCTATGGTCATATTTCAGTTGATCTTGACCGAGTAAATAGGTAAGACATTCTTCCAGTTTGTTGGTAGTTTTTCCTATCGCGGAGACGACAACCAATAAGGGTTCTTGCTCAAACTGCAACAGAATAGAACCTACATTTTTAATGGCTTCTGCATCCTTAACCGATGCTCCCCCAAATTTAAATACCTTCATCGCTAACTGAGTTTTTCTGCTAATTCTTGCATGGTTTTTCTGGCAGATCGATTGGCATATATGATTTGATAAACGGCGGTTAAAATGGGTAATTCAACCTGAAACTTTTCGTTCATTTCCATAAGGCTTTTGGTTGCATAGTACCCTTCAGCAATCATACCGATTTCAAGTGACGCTGTTTTGGCTGAATACCCTTTTCCTATCATAAATCCAAAGGTTCGGTTTCTAGAGAATTTAGAATAGGCCGTCACCAATAAATCCCCCAAGTAGGCGCTGTTTTTCACATCTCGATGCACTGGATTTACCACGTCAATAAAGCGCTCAATTTCTTGAATGGCATTGGATACGAGCACTGCTTGGAAGTTATCCCCGTAACCGAGTCCTGCACATATTCCCGAGGCAATGGCATATACATTTTTTAGTATGGCAGAAATTTCAGCACCAAATAAATCTTCACTTACACTTACTTTTATATATCGGCAGCGCAGTGATTGAGCAACTTGCTCTGCGAGTGCGATATCGTCGCAACCCACGGTTAAATACGAAAGCCTTTCTAATGCAACCTCTTCCGCATGACATGGCCCACAAATAATTCCAATGGCTGAATATGGAATACCAAAACTTTTATGAAAATATCGTGCAGGGATAGCATTGAATTCTGGAATAATGCCCTTGACCGCTGAGATAATGCGTTTGCCTTCAAAAACATGGGGGTCAATTTGCTTGAACACTTCATGAATGAATGCGGCAGGAACGGCAACTACCAAACAGTCACTTGCTGTAATTACTTCGATTAAGGAGCTACTTAACCTTAAGGTTGAAATATCGAGCTCCGCAGATTGCAGGTATTTAGGATTGTGTTTAAAGGCTTGAATGTGAGCAATCGATTCTTCGGAACGAACCCACCAATGAATCTCAGATTGATTGTTAGCAAAGAGCTTCACTAATGCGGTGGCCCAGCTTCCACTTCCAATCACCCCAATCCGCATCGGTTGTGTAGTATTAACCATGTTCAAAGTTAATGATTCTTAAGAAATCAATTGAAATCAATTGAAATTGAAGATTTCACCACCCTGCAGCGCCTCCGAAAAAGAATCCCTCATGCGTTCTAATTTTAGTTTAGCATGCGGATTTCCCGAAATCGCCTCTCTTTTCGTTTTATAATACACATCTAAGGATTTCCCAAATAGGTCCTGCTCTAGGCGTTTTTTGATTTCAAGGATCTTTGCATTTACGCCAATTAAATAATGTTCAATTTCTCCCAAACGCTTTAGCTCTTTAGATGTGAGCGGTTCTTTGTTCAGTAAATGATGATAATGAGGAAGTAAATCTTCAAGCAATCGCATGAATTTCTCCAACTCTTCATCAAGTTCCTTCCTATTTGATTTGAAATCTGACATTCAAGGATAAAAATAACATTATTTAAAAAGAAAACATCATAAGCCGATAAAAGATCATATACTCACTGTAAATTGACTTATATCGTTCCCTGCTAAGAATTCTTTGTGATTCATGAGGCGCTTTCCTTCCATTTGAAGTGTTTGCACACAGAAATATCCATCCTTACACGGGAAGAGTAATCCATCTTTATTCGAAGAAAGCCCCTCGCGAGGGTGTTTTTCCGCGATAAACACGCCGCTAAATATTTTAAAATTCATCAAGCGCTGCGATGGGTTGTGCTTTAATATACAATAGGCGCTTGGATACGGATTTAATCCATTCACGAGATTCGTGATTTCTTCACCTGTATGGCTAAATGCTATTCGGGTGTTGAGTTTAGTGAGTTTCGGAGCCTCCTTTTCTGAAGCACTACTCGCTTGAGGAATGGATTGTGCCTTATTGAATTCAATGGCTTCAAGGGTCTCTTTGATTAAGTTCACCCCAGGGTCAAGCATGCGGTCGTGCAATGCTCCGGCCGTTAATCCGGGCGTAATATCGAGAAAGCACTGGTTTAATATCGCTCCGCAGTCTATCGCTTCGTTAATGAAAAATGTCGTTAATCCAGTCTTTGTTTCCCCGTTAATGATCGCCCAATTGATGGGTGCTGCACCGCGATAGGCGGGTAGGCAGGAAGCATGGAGGTTTATGGTTCCTTTAGGAGGCATCTGCCAAACCACAGCGGGTAACATTCTGAATGCAACAACCACAAATACATCGGCATTAAAAGCACCCAATTCCGACAGGAAGGCCTCGTCCTTCAATGAGTTAGGTTGTAGGATTGGAATACCGGCTTCGCCCGCCCTTACTTTAACAGCACTTGCTTTAAGTTGCTGCCCTCTTCCTGCGGGTTTATCAGCCACCGTAACCACTCCAACTACCGTATGAGTTGACGAAATTAAACCATTAAGCATGTGGCTTGCAAATTCCGGGGTCCCCATAAATACGATCCGTAATCCCATTTAAATACGTTTATTGTTCCAAGAAAATAAGGTTAAATATAAATAGGATAAAAGTCCCATGGTGCCAAAATAGATATATTCAACGGTCCAAACATGATAAATATCGAAGGCCCAAACTTTAATAAACAGATACACACTCAGCGTATAAATCCCAACAGAGATTATTTCGATGGTCATTGATGCTACGGTATTTCCACTTCCATGAATGGTTTGGAAATAAACGGATACGAGTGCATATAACAAGATAGAACCTGCAATAAGTCGAAGAATAGCACTGCTGTCTTTAAGGTATTGCTCGTGGGGGTTAATGATGGATATCAAGGTTTCCGGATAGAAAATTGCACCATGAAAGGTTAACAACATAAATAGGAGTGTAAGCAGCTGTATGCGGCGTTGAATTCGTGTTAGCTCTTGTTGCTTTGCCGCTCCTATGTATTGAGAAATATACGTTTTGGTTGTTCCGGCAAAGCCCCAGATTGGAACAAAAGCCAAAAAGTAAATGGATCGTATGTTTTGTGACACAGTAAGTTGATATTTTCCCATTTGTTCAATCCACGTGAAAAACAAGGTCCACGTGAATAGGGCAGAGAAGCCTTGAAGCAATAGGGGAGTTCCGATACTAATTAATTCCTTTAGCTCAAACCAAACCCCTTTTATGCTTCCAAATAAGTTGTACGATTTGTTTTCTTTTGAACCAATGGTAAATATCACCAAAAACACCATTCCCAATCCATCCGCGATCGACGAGGCAGTCGCCGCACCAGCCACACCCATTTCTGGAAATATTCCTATACCAAAGATGAGCAGATAATCAAACAGGATGTTCATACTAGCAGTTATTATGGCGGAAATTAATACCACCCAAGATTTTCCACGTGCTAGATAAAATGACTGAAATCCTAAAGTAATCATGCAAAAGAATAAGGCAAATGACCGATGTTGAAGGAATTCACCTTGTAACCTTGCTACCTCCTGATTCAACGAATAGGAGCTAATCCATGAGGGAATATAGAGGGTAAGTACGACAAAAAATATCACGGCAAGTATCCCAAGTATAATCCATGTTGCATTGAGAATTCTGCCCAGTTGGTCTGATCTTGACTCACCAATTCTCCTCGCCATGAGGATTTGAGCGCCATCAGACATTCCAAGCATCATCATGTAAAAGGTGATATATGCCAATCCAGCATTGCCTACCGCATCAAACCCTTCAATACTATACCTACTTATGAATGCAGAATCCGTAATGAGCACGATCGATTGGATGAATCCAGAAACCATCATCGGTAAGGCTACACTCAGGATAGACTTATACGTTAAGGGTAAGAGATTACTCGACATAAACCACTAACCCTTTTAAATATTCACCTTCTGGATGAAAGGCACCAATTGGATGGTCTGCAGGTTGATGTAATTGATAGAGTATTTTTACTTTTCGGTTAGATTCAATCGCTGCAGAGATGATCGTGTGATTGAATAAAGCCTTATCAATTACTTGAGAACAGGAGAAGGTAACTAACATGCCACCGGGTTTTATTTGCCTCAATGCATGAGCATTTAACCGTTTATATCCCTGCACCGCTTTGTGTTTTTTGTCCAGGTGCTTCGCAAAGGCAGGAGGATCTAAAATGATGATATCGAAGGCTTCCGGTAAATCTTTCATAAATTCCATCGCATCGGCCACCACAGAAACATGTCGGTCTTGAAATCCATTAATCGCAACATTTTCAGCAACTAAGGCAATGGCTTTCTGAGAGCTGTCTAAGGAATAGACCATGGTTGCGTCGTGTTTTAACGCTTGTAAACTGAATCCGCCAGAGTAACAGAATGCATTGAGCACTTTTTTTCCTTTAGATAATTGACCCAGTAGCGTCCGATTGTCTCGCTGATCGATAAAAAATCCGGTTTTTTGTCCTTGAACCCAGTCAATGGCATAGGTGATTCCATCCTCCATGGCGCGGTGTGGCGTTGTAGCTTGGCCGTACAAATATTCGTCGCGCACTTCGTGTCTTTTAGGTAAAGTCTCTGAAGATTTATGATATACGGCGCTTAATGATTCCCCAAGGGTAATTCTTAGCGCTTCTGTTATTTCCTTGAGATGTTGTATCATTCCAATGGAGTGGCATTGAATAACCGCTACTCCTGTATAATAGTCAATGATTAATCCCGGCAATTCGTCCCCTTCACCGTGGCAAATTCTGAAAATGGAATTTGTGTGCGATAATAAACCCAGGTTTTTTCGTAACTCAATCATTCCATTTAAACGGAGGTTCCAAAATGTTTGATCGAGTTCCTCGTTGCTAAAGGATAGAATCCGAATGGCGATTGATCCATGCTGAAAGTGCCCCTTGGCTAAGAAGGTGCCATTCCATCCATGGACAGAAACCAGTGCCCCATCCTCTAATGCTTCACAGTTCGAAGCAATGGCCCCTGAAAATACCCAAGGGTGTTTTCTGAGCAGGGAAGCTTCTTTTCCTTTCTTTAATGTTATGATTTGAATCACCGTACAAAAGTAGCGATTTACTTCGGGCGCTTTGGTACGATTAAAATGAATATATTTGGAAAAAACACACGATGGCCAATAAACGAACGTTAAAAAAACAAATCAATGCAATGATCATTGATGTGATTGATGAGTGTATCTATGTTCAAGAAGTTAACGACGATAAAGCGGAAGCAGCAGAGGGGTTAATTGAAGAGGTGATTTCTACCTACAACCAGTTGCTTTCTCGCATGAATTCAGGGAAAACAAAAGCTGATTTTAAAGCGATTGTCACCGACTTTGATCAGAAATCCGAAATGCTTCTGGAAAGGTTAAATACCTTGAATCAGTAAGATTTGCTATGCATTTAAAGCGACTACTAACTAATTTATTTTGATATGTTGAATCGATTATTTGATGTGCCCTATCATCAGTTAAAGAATTTTCCGCAAGAGAATATGTTCAATACGAAAGTGAATGGCGAATGGCAAGCACTTTCTACTATGGATTTTTTAGACCGCTCGATGCGACTTTCCAAAGTACTAATTCATTTGGGGATCTCCAGCGGTGATCGCGTTGCTGTGGCATCTACGAATCGATATGAGTGGAATATATTAGACATAGCTGTCCAACAGATTGGGGCGGTGTTAGTGCCCCTATATCCAACCATTTCCGCCAAAGATTACGCCTATATTTTAAACGATTGCTCGGCGGCTTATATGTTCGTAGGGAACCAAGAAATTGCAGACAAAATAACTGAAGTGAAACCGCAGCTGACCACCCTAAAGGAAGTCTATGCCTTTGATGATTTGAGAGATGTACGCTCTTGGAACACCTTGTTTATGCTGAATCATGAGGTGAGTGAATTGATGGTGCAGGAACGAATGGACCTGGTGAAACCTGAAGATTTACTGACCATTATTTATACGTCGGGAACAACAGGAAACCCCAAAGGGGTGATGCTTTCTCACAAGAATGTGCTTTCCAATGTACTTGCTTGCGAAGAGCCCATCCCAGCGGATAAGTCCTCTAAGGTGTTGTCCTTTCTTCCGGTGTGTCATATTTACGAACGAATGCTGCACTACTTGTACATGTATATCGGGGCGTCGATTTATTTTGCGGAGTCTATGGAAACCATTGGAGATAATATTCGAGAGGTTAAGCCCGATGTATTCAGTGCAGTACCTCGACTGATTGAAAAGGTATATGATAAGATTATCGCGAAAGGAGAGGATTTATCAGGGGTGAAGAAGAAACTGTTTTTCTGGGCGGTAGGGTTAGCTGAAGAATACGAGCAAACGGGTAAAGGTTCGTGGTATTATGTTAAACTTGGCATCGCAAGAACATTAATTTTCAAAAAATGGAAAGAAGCCTTGGGCGGGAATGTACGTGCTATTGCCTCCGGAAGCGCGGCTTTACAGACCAGATTATCCCGAATATTCCTTGCGGCGGGTATTCCTATTCTTGAAGGGTACGGAATGACAGAAACCTCCCCAGTGATTTCAGTGAATTCATTTCAACGCGGAATTCGTTTTGGTAGCGTTGGTGCGTTGATCGATGACGTTGAGGTCATGATTGCTTCAGACGGTGAAATTTTAGTGAAGGGCCCCAATGTTATGATGGGATACTATAATAATGAAGTAGCTACGAAAGAGGTATTTGATGAAGAGGGGTGGTTGAAAACTGGGGATATAGGGGAGTTCATCGAAGGTAAATATCTTAAAATAACGGATCGTAAAAAGGAAATTTTTAAAACATCAGGAGGGAAATACATTGTGCCTCAAGCGATTGAGAATTCCTTGAAAGAATCTCGTTTTATTGAGCAAGCCATGGTGATTGGGGAGAATCAAAAGTTCCCTGCAGCATTCATTGTTCCTGATTATGCATTCCTACGCGCTTGGGCCAAGCGACATGAACTTTCATTTGAGGCCCTGAACAATGAACAAGTAATCGCCGAACCTGCAGTGTACAAACGAATATTTGAAGAGGTAGAAAAGGTTAATGGGAATTTGGGAAATTGGGAACAACTTAAAAAAATCAAGCTCTTACCGGAGTTGTTTTCGATTGAAGGCAATGAATTAACGCCAACACTTAAGTTGAAAAGGAAGGTAATTCTTGAAAAATATAGCCGAGCCTACAATGAGATTTTTGAGTAATAAAAAAAGGGGCCTAGGCCCCTTTTTTATTAGAATGTGCTGAATTAATGCTTATCGCTACATCCAGATTTCTGCGTAGAACCTGAACAACATTTCTTTTGTTCAGTGCTGGAGCAACTTCCTTTTTTCTTTTTCTTTTTCTTTTTGTCATCATCATTGAATTCCATTTTAACGCCAGTTTGTGCAGCGTAAACTTTAGAAGCAAGGGAACCACTCATGGTAACCAAGGCAACAGCTAAAACTAATTTTTTCATGGTATATTTTTTTTTAAAAGTAATGAAATTAAATGATTGCAAGAATATCTTCACGATTTTTAACTTTTTGACCAATATTTACCTGAATCTGAGAATCCAAGGGTAGGAATACGTCAACTCGTGATCCAAATTTTATAAATCCAAATTCCTCGCCCTTTTTGTATTCGTAATCCTGGCGTGCATAGAAGCAAATTCTGCGCGCAACAGCACCCGCTATTTGCCGAACTAATACGTGTTTTTTTGCGTCCGTTTCCAATACTAGCGTAGATCGTTCATTCTCTGTTGAACTTTTCGGATGCCACGCTACTAAATAACTCCCTTGGTGATGCTTGGTATATACCACACGCCCCGATATGGGAGCGTAATTCGCATGCACGTTTAAAGGAGACATAAAAATAGAAATCTGTATGCATTCTTCTTGGATGAATTCCGGTTCAAATACGCGTTCAATAACAACAACTTTTCCATCAGCAGGACAAATAACTTCGGAGTAATTCCCCGCGATTTTTCTATTCGGAACCCGAAAAAATTGTACCACCAATATTAAAAAAACCAACGGAATTAGGGCCAATAATACGCTTAGCCAAACGATAGATGTGCCGAGTAAAACCCAAATAGCCGCGATTAATATACCCGTGGCAAGGGTTGCTATGGTCATGATGACATGTCCTTCTTTATGAAACTTCATGGGGTGAATTTACCAATAAAAATAGAGCATATACCAACAATAGAAGAAAGGGATGCTGAAAAGCGCTGCATCAAAGCGGTCTAATACGCCGCCATGACCAGGTAATATACTTCCACTATCCTTGATTTCTAAACTCCGTTTGAATAAGGATTCCAACAAATCTCCAAAGATGGCACACGGGCCAATAATAACCGCCGAGACAACCCAAAACAAGGTCAGTCCTTGGTTGATGTATGTTCCTATAATAAAGCCAAACAACAAGGTAAATACAATTCCACCAAGGGTGCCTTCCCAGGTTTTTTTCGGGGAAATTCGCTCGAATAATTTATGTTTTCCCCATTTTTTTCCAACAAAATAGGCCATCGTATCGTTGGTCCAAATTAAAAGCAGCATTCCCGCAACGTTCGGTAAATATTGGTTGTTTCTCAGGTTTAAATCAATGCTTAAATAGAAGGGTATGACCACGTAGATTATTCCCAACACCAACACGGCAATGTTGAGTAAGGGTTGTGGATGTTTCTTCCATAGTTCAACGAGTATTAGACTAAAAAATAGGGGGAATACGACAGTTATAGAAATGATTGGGAGTAGTTCTGTACTCATGCCGAGCAATAACACATAGATGAAAATCCCTATGAATACACCCATTTCTTTTGAAACATGCACAACCGAAAGTCGGTCACACATGCGATAGAATTCCAACAATCCAACAATCATAAAAGCACTGAAAACAATTCCTTGAATCCAAGGGCCTGCCAACACTGATCCCAAGATTAATATTCCCAGGATGGCTCCAGTGATGATTCGTAGTGTTAAGTTACTCATACGGATTAAATCCTATTGGTCACTAGGCGCTTCAACAGTTGTCGATTCGGATTCGCCAGAAGGCTCTTCTGTACTATTAATCGGTGCTCCATCCGTGTTAGGCACTTCGGGAGTTGGTGCTGAAGCTTCAGGGGTCTCAACCGTTGGTTGGCTTTCCTCTACGCTTTCTGCCGGTTCCCACTGCCGCTTACCGAAAACTTCTTCCAGATTCTCTTTAAAGATTACCTCGTCAACTAAGAGTTTTTCTGCTAATTGTTCCAATTTATCTTTATTCTCTGTTAGAATCTTTAACGCTCGTTGATATTGGCTTTCTATCAACAATGAGACTTCCTCATCGATAATTTTAGCCGTTTCATCGGAATATGGTTTGGTAAAGGCATCTCTACCCTGTGAATCATAAAATGAAACATTACCTACACGCTTGTTTAATCCATAGATTGAAACCATGGCATATGCCTGCTTGGTTACTTTTTCTAAATCACTTAATGCTCCTGTACTGATTTTTGAAAACACTAACTCCTCTGCTGCTCGTCCACCTAAGGCAGAGCACATTTCATCCAATAACTGTTCGGTGGTCGTAATGCTTCGTTCTTCCGGTAAATACCAAGCGGCACCCAAAGATTGTCCGCGAGGAACAATTGTAACCTTCACTAGGGGGTTGGCATATTCCAATAACCATGAAATAGTAGCATGTCCAGCTTCATGAATGGCAATCGTTTTCTTTTCGTTTTTGGTGATAATCTTGTTCTTTTTTTCCAATCCACCGACAATACGGTCCACCGCGTCAAGGAAGTCTTGTTTTGCGACCTTCTTTTTCTCTTTTCTGGCTGCAATGAGCGCTGCTTCATTACACAGGTTTGCGATGTCTGCCCCACTAAATCCGGGAGTTTGTTTGGCCAAGAAATCAATATCCAAGCCTTCTTCCAGTTTTAGGGGTTTTAAATGTACTTGGAAAATTTCTTTTCGCTCATTTAAATCAGGCATGTCTACGTAAATCTGGCGATCAAAGCGTCCTGCCCGCATCAATGCGCTGTCTAATACGTCGGCTCGGTTGGTTGCCGCAAGAATGATTACCCCACTGTTGGTTCCAAATCCATCCATTTCTGTGAGTAATTGGTTCAAGGTGTTTTCTCGTTCATCATTTGAATTGAACCCGTTGTTTTTACCTCGGGCACGCCCAATGGCATCTATTTCATCAATAAAGATTATCGAAGGTGCTTTTTCTTTTGCTTGTCTGAAAAGATCGCGAACACGTGACGCTCCAACGCCTACAAACATTTCTACAAAATCGGATCCGGATAGCGAAAAGAACGGAACCTTGGCTTCGCCAGCTACCGCTTTTGCCAACAACGTTTTACCTGTTCCTGGAGGCCCTACTAAAAGCGCTCCTTTGGGGATTTTAGCACCAATATCTGTATATTTTTTTGGATTCTTGAGGAACTCTACAATTTCTACAATTTCCTCTTTTGCACCTTGAAGACCTGCCACATCCTTGAACGTAATATTCGTTGATTTGCCCTTGTCGTATAATTGAGCCCTAGATTTGCCGATATTGAAGATTTGACCGCCGCCACCACCAGCGCCGCCGCCACCCGTCATTCTTCGCATGACAAAAAACCAAATCAAGAAGATAATACCAAAGGGTAATAAATAGGCTAAAATGGTGCCGAAGTAGTCTGTTTCCGTGTCCCGCGCACATTCAAATCCGCGCTCCTTTTCTAGGCTATTCTCAAAATTGCCCAAATCACCAATATTCTCAAGTACAATTACGGCCTTTTTTTGCTTTTCGATGGAAGGCTCTTTTTTAAGTTGTTTCCAAATCTTTGGAAATTCTCCTTTTTTGAACGTTTTAACCAATTCAAGTCCCCTTCCATTGAGTTGGAAGTTTGCGCGTTGGTCATTGATGATGGTGATTTTTTCGACACCACTGGAATCAACCAGTTCAAAAAGTGTTTGCTTTCGTACGACGGTTATTCGAGATTCTGCGCTGTAAAACAATTGAATAGCGATGAACGCAACCCCAGCTAGGGCGTAGATCCAATACACAGAAAAACCGCTCTTCTTTTTATCTTCTGACATACTTCTTAATTTAAGTTAGGGATGTCTGTGCGAATACCGTCTGCCCATAGATCTTCGATTTCATAAAATCCCCTCGCATCTTTGTAAAAAACATGCGCAACGACATCTACATAATCCAACAAGACCCATTCGCTGTTGCGTTGACCTTCCGTATGCCAAGGTTTTTCCTTCATGGTTTTACGGGTATATCGCATGATGGCATTGGTAATACCGTCCACTTGGGTACTTGATTCTCCAGAGCAGATTACAAAAAAATCACAGACAGCGGAACCTAAACTCCTTAAATCTATAACAACAATATCCTTTGCTTTGTTTTCTTGCATTCCTTCAACAATACAATTGCTTAATATTTCTGAATGCGATATTTCTTTTTTCTTCTTTGCCATTAATTTTTATACAAGGTGCAAAACTAATTCATTAATTTAAATATACCTTTGGTTTTTACACCCTGCGGCAATAAATTATGCTAAAATTCGGTAAACAGGTATTCAAACTTGAATCCGTGGATTCTACTAACAATTATGCAGCCAATCTCATCAATAAGGGAATTGCGGAACAAGGAGCAGTAGTATTGGCAGATTTTCAAACAAAAGGGCGCGGACAGCGCGGTAATTCATGGCATTCTGCCCCAGGGATGAATTTATGTGCCTCATTCATCTATTATCCTGACAATTTGGCATTGTTAGAGGGGATTACGCTCAATTGGTGGTTCGCGGTAAGTATCGTTGAGGCATTGCAACGATATGGCGTTAATGCTAGCGTTAAATGGCCAAATGACCTTTATGTAGAACAGTCAAAGATTGGAGGTATACTCATTGAAACCAACAATCAAGGCGCATTCATTAAATCGGCGATTATTGGGGTTGGGATTAATTTGAATCAACAAGTATTTCCAGAATTAAATGCCACCTCCATAAAATTATGCACTGAAAAACATGTGCTACTGGAAGATTTTTTGTGGACAATTTGTGATTCGCTCGCAACAAATCATGCCTTGTGTACTGTTTCTGATTCCTTGAAGGCACGTTATGAACGGAACTTGTTTCGACGAAATGAATCGTATCCCTTTGTCATTCGAGGTAGGCAGGTGAGTGCAACAATTCAAGGTGTTGATGATTTGGGACACTTGGTGCTGAAAACGGAAGCGGAAGAAGTTGTGTTGAAGCACGGAGAAATCCAGTGGGTTATCTGAATTCAGCTACAAGGTTTTTTCCCATGTCATTAAACAGGGCTGTTAGAGGTCCTTTTGCCATCATCGCAATAAATGGTGATGTTTCCCCCTGAAATTCAAGCTTACCGGTACATTGATTGTCAAGGGGTTCCATATCGATCTTCAATTCAAATGGAAACGGACTATTTACGCCGCTTTTATACTTCACGCCAACCTCTGATCGTGACACAAATACAAGGCTAATAGTGAAGCCTCCTTGAATTGTAAAGCTGCATTGGTCTTGGTCTGCTTCAAAAGCGTGGATGCGCTCTGAGGGGAGGATTTTTTCTAGATTCGATGGTAAAGATAGATACGCTAACATGTTATCGCATGTTGAATTAACGGTAAACTGATTACTGAGGATGTGCATGCGTCAAGATGGAGTCCAATCAGATGGGATTTCTCTCCATTTTTTTAGTTGATCTAATTCTTCTTCTTTAATGTACTCCAAATTCAGCGCTTGCTCAATCAAATGGTCATAATCCGATAAAACAATAAACGGAACCTCTGCCTGATCAAACGCCTCTTTTGCGGTTTGAAATCCATAAGAGAAAATTGCAACGAGTCCTTTAACTTTCATGCCCGCATCCTTCAAGGCCTGCACGCCTTGTAAACTGCTTCCACCCGTGGAAATCAGGTCTTCCACTACCACTACATTTTGACCCGCTTCATAGGTTCCTTCAATTAAATTCCCTAAACCATGGTCTTTCACGTTACTTCGTATGTAGATGAAAGGTAACCCTAATTCTTGAGCTACTAAAACTCCTTGAGGGATTCCTCCAGTGGCAATTCCAGCGATTACATCCGGTTTCCCAAATTCCTTATCCACGATTTCGGCTAAGCGTTGACGAATGTATGTCCTAACCGTAGGAAATGAAAGTGCTTTTCGGTTGTCACAATAAATGGGAGATTTCCATCCGGATGCCCACGTGAATGGTTCTTGTGGTTGAAGTTTCACTGCTTTAATACGTAATAATTCTCCCGCAATGCGCATTGCGCTATCTTTGTCATAAACCATGGCACAAAATTATATTGTTTTTACTGAGAAAATGAAACTTTTCCTTGGTAGTTATGAACAGCAAGATTGTGAAATAGTTACGGGAGATTCTGTTCGTCCTTCCATGAAGTGGTGGAAAGCTATTCATGCTCAAGCAAATAACCAACTTTCTATTCAAACGACATTCATCGCATTCAAGGCTCAGTTTAGGGTGATTAAGGCGGCTGGGGGCATCGTTTTTTCAGAAAACAAGCTCCTATTAATTTTTAAAAACAAGGTATGGGATTTACCGAAAGGATGGATTGAGGGTGATGAATTCCCAATGCAGGCAGCGTTGAGAGAAGTAGCAGAGGAGTGTGGCCAATTGGATTTAACGGTTCAGTCTTTAACCCCTATCGTTACGCATCACCTCTACCCATTGAAAGGCAAAATCGTTCTCAAAGAAACCTCGTGGTTTCTAATGTCTGCTGAACCCAACTATACGCTAAAGCCACAAACGAAAGAAGGGATTACCAAGGTGGCTTTTGTAGATTTTACCGATGCGGAACAATGCATCACGGATTCTTATCCCATGATTCAATGGATTTGGCAAGAAATTAAAAATCACAGGTGAACATGAGGAGTTTTATCACTTTTCTATTAAATTTGTTAAAAGCTGGCATATGAAATCATTGTTATTATTTTTCCTTCTACTGATTAGCGCTTCTGTCTCGGCCCAATCCACCTCAAAAAAAATATTAAGGTTCGATCTGGTCGAAATTGAACGTAAAGACATTCCTTACGACTCTAAAGAGCTCTTCAACTTTAAGTTTACTAATGCTACCGGTGAAACAATTACCATCACCAATGTTCAAACAAGTTGCGGATGCACGACCGCGGAGAAGCCTGAAAACCCGATCAAAAAGAAAAAGTCGGGTACGATTAGTGTTTCTTACGACACAAAACGCGTGGGTGAATTTGTTAAAACCATTACCGTTACCTCCGATAAAGCACCCCCCGTTGTGCTCACCATACGAGGAAACGTCTTGCCGCAGAAACAATAGACTGTTCAAGGAGCGGAGCTGTTTGAGCTGAAATATGTATCTTCGCGCCAAAGAAACGTCATGGAAATTCCCAAAACATTTGTTCCCGGAGAAGTAGAAAATAAATGGTATTCCTATTGGTTATCCAAAAACTACTTTCATTCCACCCCGGATGAGCGTGAATCCTATACCGTCGTAATTCCCCCGCCAAATGTTACCGGGGTACTACATATGGGGCATATGCTGAATAATACCATTCAAGATGTGTTAGTGCGAAGAGCACGG
>CANMTO010000002.1 GCA_947500755.1 Flavobacteriales bacterium | reverse complement strand
TGAGAGAACCTGCAGTTGGTGTATTGATACAAAGAAAGGGGCGCCTCATAAGAAAACGGAGTTGCCGCATTCGAAATTCTAAAGCGATCGGCGTTTAACAATCCACCCTGAGAAGAGGTACACACAAACCCTTGCCACCCAATGTTGGTAGTATCCATTGTGGTACGAACAGTAATAGGTAATTGATCCGTTCCAACCAAATTTAATGTACCTCTGGTTTCGATGTATATATTTTGGGCATTGGTATTATTAATTAGAATGGTTACGCCCGGTTCAACCGTTAAGGTATTCCCAGGAAATACAACAACGGATCCATTCACCTGATACGGACTGTTTGCCAAGGTCCACGTGGTGTTTTGATAAATCCCACCCGATACGTTGGTTTGTGCATTTAAGAAACCGGTTGACAAGAAGATTCCTGCAGAAAGGATTATTAATTTAATTTTCATACTCTTGTAACAAATTACATCAGGAATGGTTGGGAGCAACACATATTTTTTAAGGGTTTTGGTCGTGTTTTTAACATTGTTTTTCATCGGTTTTTCCAATAAGATTTCAGCCCAAGAAACCAAACATACTTCGTTCATTGGCTATTCCTTTGGCCTACAAAAAATGGATTTTATTCACCAGCTGGCGACAGGATTACAAGGGAAGCACATGCGTCTTGAATTAAAACAAGGGTTTGGTCAGCGCACCCTGGCTTCAGGAGTGGTGTTTAGTCAAACTGGGATTCAAAGTGCGTATTCCATTCAGCTTGCTAAGGCTTCACTTCATCCTTTCCTTCGCTATTCCTTTGGCTTATTGGGTAAGCCCTTCGGTTTTTATTATCACCGCGCAGAACTGGGCATGCTTTGCATTTATGAATGGAGCAGGTTTACGAAGATTCCGTTGGACCTCACGTTTTCCAGTGGCGTAGGGAAGGGCCTTGAAATTCAAAGCCAAAGCAGTAAACACGGGTATTTAGATTATTCAATCAATTTGGGACTTCAGTATGCGTTTAAGTAGTTTGATGGGTGTATTGCTCGTACTTTGGGGCTGTTCTAAAGTCAATCATTCAACGACTCAGATTTTTGGTCATGCGGCAACTGGACTTCAAAATCCAAATGCGATTTACCATGATAATTCCTTGGATGCGATACGCTATGCCTCTTCCTTAACCGGGTGCAGAGGGGTAGAAGTGGATGTCCGAATGGATGCTCAAGGTAAACTCTGGTTGTTCCACGACGAGCTACTAAATGATGAAACGAATTTATCGGGATCAGTTGAAGAGAAAACTACCGACGAATTAACGAACGGTCACTACAGCACCTTAAAAAAGGAACCCTTACTGATGCTTGATGACGCGACTAAAGCTGAACTTTCTGGATATACCTTCCTTGATCTGAAAATACCGGATATATTGAAGTTACACGAGTTTAAAAACGCACTGCTTGCCTTGGATTTAGATACCTCAAAATTCGCTCTAATTGTGAGTTCATTGTCTTATTTGGAGGAGTTTAAACATGATTTCCAGGTTTTTCTTTCGATTAATGAAGTTTCTGAGTTAACGAGTGAACTGCTTGCCAATGAGCCTAGGCTCCGGGGGATTTGTATTCGAAGTGCACGGATAACCAGAGAAGAAATTAATTTCTTAAAATCCATCAACAAAGAAGTAATTGCTTATGAGGTGCGGTCCCCTAAAGGAATAAAAGCTGCGTTATATAAGAACCCAACTTATTTATTGACAGATGACTTGAAGATCTCCCTTGGACTTAGGTTTTAAGATTGGTTTTTTCGGATGCGCATGTTGATTATTTCAACAAACATAGAAAAAGCGAAGCCAAAGTAGATATATCCTTTAGGTACCTTGTGACCGAAGGACTCAGCCACTAAAAATACACCAATCATCAGTAGAAAACTTAATGCAATGGTTTTGATGGTTGGGTTGCGTTGAATAAAATCACTGATGATTCCAGAAAAACGAATCATAACCAGCATAGAAATCAAGACGGACAAATAAACGATAATAATGGGATTTGCATGTAGTTGTTCTTCCATACCATTGGTCATTCCAATAGCGGAAATCACCGAGTCAAAACTAAATACTAGATCAACCAATACAATTTGAGTAACCACACTACGAAAGGCGAGCTCTCCTTTCTCTTCTTTCTTATCATTTTTAGCAATGCTATGATGCATCTCCATGGTACTTTTATAAATCAAAAATATCCCTCCAGCCAGTAGCACCAAGTCCTCGTAATTAAATGCACCAAACCAAGGTTCATAGATTGGTTGAATTAGGTGAACTAAGAGACTTAGCAAGGCAAGTAAGATAAATCGTATAACCAAGGCTAGTGTTAATCCTAAGATCCGTGCTTTGTTCTTACTGGTTTTAACCTTCAGTTTGTCGGTAATGATCGATATGAAAATTATATTATCAATCCCTAAAACGATTTCTAAGATGGATAGAAGGAATAAGTACATCCATCCCTGTGGTTGCAATAATATTTCAAATAATGCTGTCATCCAACAAAGGTAAAAAAGTCTTTCAATGTGTGTGGGGATTGTACTGTATCGGTCTTGAATTCGATGAAATTAACCGCTGTTGAATGCATGAAATCCTGTAAAGCTCCTTCAATGGAGTCTATGGAAGAACACACCTTGTACGACCATCCCGCGTGTTCTGCAAGTTTACCATCACTCGTATGTTGCGCTTCTAGGTATTGTTCTAATTGCTCGGAACTTTTAGCGCCCTCAATAATTCTAAAAATTCCTCCCCCTTGATTATTAATTAGGATGATTTTTAAATTGGGTGCTAGCGCTCTCAAACGCAGGGCGTTCGAATCATATAAAAAAGATACATCGCCTGTAAGCAGAATGTTTAGGCCTTGATCTTTAGAGGCATAACCGACCGCGGTGCTGGTGCTGCCGTCAATCCCACTGGTTCCCCGATTCGCAAAGTACGTACACCCTTTAATGGGGTCGAACAATTGACAGTATCGAATGACTGAGCTATTCGCCATATGTATTGTGGTCCCTTCGGGTACGAGCTCAAAAAACGCTTGATATATATGGAAATCTGTGAGTACCTCGGAAGATGGTTTGAATGAAGGCATTCGGTCCTTTACTTCGTAATCTATTTGTTTCCATTTACCCGAGTAATTTACCGTGGATTGAACCGTACCGTGTTCATTTAAGGCTTGAAAAAAAGAAGCAGGGGAGCATAGCAATGAATGACTTAATTGCTGGTAGGTGTCCATTTCTGGGAATGCATTTCCAACCCTGATGTGCGCCTTTAAGGAGCTTCTTCGGAGGAATGATTTAATCCATTTAGAAACCACCGCACCGCCAAGGCTAATGAGAATCTCGGGCATGAAGTCTTGTTCATTTTCCGAAGCAATGGAATTTAACGAACGGTCAATACAGGCATTAAATCGCGAACTAAACAGGTTAGAAGTATTTTCTGTTAATACCACCACGTTACTGCTTGCTGCAAATAATTCAAGCGCTTGCAACAAGGCTAAGTCTTCAGGAAGCTGACCACATAAAACCATGATGTGCTTTCCGTGCATGAGCCTAAATAAATCTCCAATCACCTGCTTCGATGGTGCTGAATTTTGAATGATTGCGATGCTGCGGTTATAGTGTTGATCTTTTTCGATGGTTTGGTACAGTGGCTCAGACAATCCAACATTGATGTGGGCAGGACCTACCGCGGAGAGCTTATCAAATAATAATGCGGTTTCTCGTTGGTATTGCCAAAGTGTTTGATGATTCAAGGGTCCATCTTCAAGGTGAACTACCCGGTGTGTAAAATCGTTAAATAAATTCAACTGCCGAATGGTTTGACCATCCCCTTGATCGGTCCATGCCTGGGGCCGGTCTGCAGAAACTACCAATAAGGGAATGTTTCTGTAAAATGCTTCCGTCATGGCCGGAAGGTAATTCGCAGGAGCAGATCCAGAGGTGCAACATAAGACCACGGGTTTGTTCAGTTGTTCCGCCAGACCTAAGGCGAAAAATGCGGCGGATCGTTCATCATGGATTACGGTAGTATGGAAATATGGGTCAGAATCCACGGTGATTGAGAACGGGGCATTTCTTGAACCAGGAGAAAATACCCAATGAGAAATGTTGTGCGCTTTACATTGGTCAATCACCAATTGTACTACCCATTTATCGCTGCAAATCATGGGGTAAAGTTACGAGATTTAAAGAAGGTCAAAGAGTGTTTTGCTTTTATTTTCTGTTTCCTTCCATTCCAGTTCGGGAATGGATTCTTCGGTGATTCCCCCTCCAACATATGCGAATATCTCATCGTCAATTAATTTCGCACAACGCAAGTTGACATAACAGTGTGTTTGATCTTCATTGAATAAGCCAATATACCCTGTATATAGTTCGCGAGTATGTAATTCCAATAATTCATAGGCTGTTCTGGCCATTTCACGAGGGAGGCCACAAACAGCAGGAGTTGGATGTATTTTGCTGATCAATTCGCTCTCGCGGGCAGGGTCAAGGCTAAAACTAATATCCGTGCGCAAATGTTCCACAGGTCCAGCGGGGTGATTATAAGGACCTTCAATTTCAATGTGTTCTGTATTAATAGCACGAACTCCGTTTATAATAAAATCGGTGACTAAGGTTTGCTCTGTTCGTTCTTTTTCAGTCCAGTCTCTCGCTTCAGTACTTTTTTTTGTCCCGGCCAAGGACATAATAAAACAGTGATTTTCTATGCGTCGAAGCAGAATTTCTGGTGTAGCACCAATCCATGCTCCCAAATTCTCATCCTCAAAATAATAGACAAATGCATTGGGGTATGCTTGAATCAATCGATCGAAATATTGTGGCCTGTGCAGCGCCATTAATCTGCGTTTGCTAACCCGGGAATAAACCACCTTTTTCAAGTCACTGTGTGCTATCGCATTCGTGATTTGATGTATTGCTGCCAGGTATTCATTTTCGTTAGATTGGTGCGGTGGATACTGCGATTCAACACCAAAGGGAACGCTTGTGCTTGTTTTAAAAATGTAGCGTTTTTCTCCGTTTGCGGTGGATACAACAAATCCTCTTGGTTTGTCATTGTGTTGCAGGGGTTGAAATTGACCTTGACATGTAACTGTCTCCTGACCAGGAATTCTATAATTTAGAACCATGCTGTTTTTTTATGCGCATGATGGTTAAACGTCCCGTACAAACTAATTGTTCGGTAGTTTCCTCATGAATATTCACTTGCCAAATGTGGGTGCTCCCACCGGGATGAATCAGTGTGCCTGTGGCGATTACGTTACCATTGCGCACCGCACGAATATGTTCGGCGTTGATGGAAAGTCCAACAGGACGCTCGTTTTTAGGATCTGCCATGAGAAAACTACCAAAAGAACCCACGGTTTCAATCAGTGCAGCAGAGGCCCCACCGTGTAAAATCCCCATGGGCTGATGGGTACGGGAATCTACCGGCATTTTGAATTTTATGGAATTAACCCCGAGTTCAATGCACTCGATCCCTAACACCTCCATCAAGGTGTTTTTATTTAAGGCATTCACTTCTTCTAGGGTAAATCGGGTAAAATCCATGGGGTAAAAATACAATGAAAAGTTATATGATGTGTTTGGTATGTGATCTTTACCTACCTTTGTTCTGTTCTTTGGTTTCCGTTAACGCGGAATTAAAAAGGAATCCGGTGTAAATCCGGAGCTGTATCTGCAGCTGTAAGCACTGTAAGCGGTTGATAACCACTGTGAAAACGGGAAGGTAACCAGCGTTGGTGTAAGCCAGAAGACTTGCCTTTGAGCAGAGAGAAGACTTCAGAATAAAGTCGGACTCGGTCGTAGGTTGAGTTGCACCTGCTCGAATCCCTCTTTTTTAATCTTCTTGTTTTTAGTGTATAAATTTTTTAAAAACAGAACGAATGAAAAAGGTATTATTAACGATTGGCCTTGGCCTAATTGTGTCGATGCAAGCACAGAGTTATTTGCATCAAGTATTAATCTTGAATGAGGGGTATTATGATTACAACTCGGCCACTATAGTTACCCCAGTTACCGTGGGTTCCTATAATCCCTCTACGCAAACCTATCAGGAAGTGAGCACCATAAGTAATATGCGTTTTGCTTCCGACCTTGTTATCGACGGGAATGCGTACTATGTGGCTGCAGATTCTAAAATATTGAAGTATGATTTGAATGGACACCAAGTAATCGCTGAAGTTAATTGTCCCGGCGTAAGAAACTTAGCCGTCAGTCAAGGGAAGCTAATCGCAACGCGGGGTGAATATCTAACAACGTATGATTCCTACGTGCACGTGTACGATGCGACATCCTTGCAGTTGATTCAAGCAATTGATACCGTGACCGGACCTAAGTGGGCTGCACAAAATATCGCAATCATCGGAGATAACGCCTACATCGCCGTGAATAATGGCTACGAGTGGGGAAATGAAAAAGGGATTGTTGGCGCACTGGATTTGACAACACTTACTTACGGTAACGAGATTGATTTAGGTCCGGATGGTAAAAACCCTGACAATTTAATGGTATACAACGGAAAGTTATATACGGTAAATAATAAAGATTGGAGTGGTTCTTCTGTATCAGAAATTTCATTGGTTTCCGGAGTCGCTAATACGGTGAATTTGGCGAATGCAGGCACTGGCTGCGGAACTTCTGCCTTGCGCGATGATCAATTAGTGTATCAAATTTCTATGGAAACCACCCTGAATGCATTTGATTTAAGTGTAATGAACACCACCGGACCAGTGGTGGGACACCAAACAACTTATTACGAGTTGGCACAAGAACCAGTAAGCAGTAATTTCTATTGTTCAGAAACAGATTTCTTCTCCTTCGGAACGGTACATATTTTCGACGGAACCAATACCGAGATCAGTCAATTTGCAGTAAGCACTTCGCCAGGGACAGTAGTATTCGATGTGCGTCCTAGCGTAGGATTAACTGAGTTACCGGAGGCCTTGACCTTGTATCCAAACCCAGCGAATGAAGTGGTAACGGTAAATCAAGCTGGAGAAAAGTTGGTTTATGCGTTGGACGGTACCTTACTCTTATCGAGTAATGCCCAAACGGTAAATATCAGTTCCCTTTCCCAAGGAATGTATGTGATTTCGGTGAACGGACAACAAACGACCTTGATCAAGAATTAATTCTTGCGATCATAACTAATATACGAAGCGGCTTAGGCCGCTTTTTTTATTTTCCCTCGACTCCCTCGGAGTCGAACATCTTATTTTTTCTCATGAAATCGCGCAACTTCGGCAATCATGCTGGTGTAGGAATGATACCAATGCGCAATTCCCAGGGCTTTGGCTTCTTCATGGATGGGGTGGGTGGCCCACCCTCGAATCGATGCCATATCCTTCCAATAACTAATGAACATGCCGCGTCCGTCCTGCTTCATACTCTCATACCCCAAATAACCGGGCATTTCCTTCACAAGCTCAAGCGTTTGTTCATCGTAGGCTTGATATCCGTCAAGGTTATCTGCTAAGTAGTAATTGAAAATGGAAGCATAAAAAGGTGCTTCCGGTGGAGTAGGAGTGTGCCAATGAATCATGAGATATATTTATAATAAATTTAAACTTAATGATTAGCTTTGAATTAAATTATTTAGTCTCAAGAAAATGGATTGGTACATGAAAAACAGGTGGTGGATATGGTCCGTAATGGGCGTCTACCTTGCGTATCGAATTTTCGTGAGTATCTACTACTTTTCGAAATAATGCGGCATAAGAATACGAGACGCTAACCCACGGTGATTTCTACGTTGTTACCGCACCCCTTGGTAAACTTGATTCACTTAAATAAATTCCCTTTAACAGCATTGCCATTCTCACCAGCAATTCTACTATTGGATAAACCTGTTTCTTTTTTATTATAAGTGTCTACAACGCGCAAATTATTCAATTCGACTTTAGTTTCCTTTTCATGATAATGTCTAGCACTACGATTTCGATATCTATTATATACTATAAAATAGTTAATAAAACCAGCAGACATTAATAACCAGCTGAATTCATTTTTAGAATCGACAAATGGTTGAATGACAATCCAAAGAATAAAACTAAAAAATTCAATGATTGCTGAGATTAGTATTAGTTTAGAAAAATAAATTGGAATACTCCCCATTCGTTCTTTTGTTCTTGCATTAACAGCGATATAATGTAATTCATTTTTTGATTTTTCATGATAGCTATAGAGCCAAATGGGCAAATAGGCCGTTTTCCAGGACTCGCCTTTTATCGTAGTGTTTTCACTTTTCCATCTTACACCTCTATTGTATTTTGAAAGGGTTTCATTCATTTTATGTCTAGTGATGTCCTTAACTTGAGCTTCAAAATTTGATTTTAATGTTTCAACTTCTGAATCTCTTCTTTCCGAGGAAAATCCTTGTAAATAATTTGCATCCCATTTAACGCAATTTTCAGTATCAAAAGGCAAAATGGAATTAATGATATTATTTGTTTTATTACTGTTTTTGTTTTGACGTTTATCCGTATTCGATTCCATGATTAAATCGTCTATTATGATGTCAGCCTCTCTTTCGATGTCATACAATTCAGCATCATAATTAGTTTCTTCGTCATCTCCTGAACCAACCGTGTATTGTCGGATTAATACTTCGCCCTGACCAATAAATGTTGAATGTGCGTTTACATCAATGATTACATAAGGTAAATAAATACCGAAAATGTTGTCTATTTCAAATTCCTTTTTAAACCTTGGATGCGCATAAAATTGCCTTTCAGTGACAAATTTTTGAATAATATCTTTTGCTGTTTCTTTGGGTAGCTTAAAGGGTAAAACAACATCAGGAATTGCTCCATTAGGTATTTGGTGTTGAATTGAGAGGGTATTTCTACACCAGTGACACCTTGCTTGTTTGACTTCGTTAGTATTGATTACAACTTCAGCGGCGCAACTATCACATTTCAAGGTTAGTTCATCATGACTTTCACTCTGAATCTGAGAGGCCCCTGAACTTATTTTAATTCCATCGAGCTGATTGATATCTTCGTCTAAATGTACTTTGCCATCAAATTCATGGCGGCAATAATTACAGCGCAATAACCCATTTTCTATATTCGGGGAAATGTCAGTAGCACCGCACTTAACACATTTATTTTGTCCTGCAATTTTATCTATATCGGTATTTTCCACGAGTTCTTGTAAGTTACATTGTTGGGGGAGGTGGCGGAATTGCCCCAAAAAACTGTTGAAACTCAACAATTGAATTGGCGGCAACCCAAGAGGGCATTCCCGGGGACCACACCATTGTTTGAGGTGTAATCTTGGAGCTTTGTATTAATTCTTGAATTTGAGCAATCGGCATTGGTCCTTGCTGAATTCCATCAAGTATGGCATGGAACATTTGTTGATTTGGCACAGGTGGTGGAGTTTGATTCGCTGGGGAATTTTGAACTTGTTGTTGTTGAGTTGCCCTCATCATATTTCCTGCAGCATCCATACCCATTCCCATAAAAGCAATGCCAGAACCACCGCCTCCATTTTCTCCTGCAGATTCCATTCCACGCGCAAAGGATTGTTGCATGAAGGAATTTCCTCTAGATCCAGAAAGAGCATCCGCTTTTTTAACATCGCTCAATAAATTTTTGGTGTCTTCATCGTATTCAATTGCGACAATTGCAACTTTAATAATTTCTAGCCCCCGATCAACTCTCCAACGATAGCCATCTTCAACGGCATGAGAAAGTGATTGAGCAAATCCAATTTGATCGGCTTGAATTTTTGTAATACGGTTTCCTTTACTCGGGTCATTAGTGTACAAGGAGAATGCCTGAGATAAACTACTCACTACTTCATTAAATAATTGGACACCTGCATCATTGTTTAAATCAGCAAAATCGAAACTTGGTCCATTGGGCTGTACATATTGAGTAGGTACAAAATTCTTTACAAATAAGATGGGATCCACGATTTTTAACGTGTATGTTCCTCGCGTTAATGCACCAACTTGTGCACCGAGGTATGCATCATCCCAATAAATTTCAGACTGAGTCCCAAATCTATTGTTCGGAATTTCTTTTAAATTAACGTAGTAAGCTAATTGTTGACTGCCAGGTTGACCACCGAATTTAAATCTTTCCCACGTTGAGCTAGTTATTGAAGCCATAACTTCGTCTCCCGCAAAAAAAGATTTTGAATTGATGTCATCAGAACGATATTCAAAGCCTCCAGGTTCAGCAATAAAGCCTGTTAAAGCCCCATCCTGAAAGGTTAATAAAGCCATTCCCTCTGGCACAATTATCTTGCTGCCGTTTGAAATAATATTGGTTGAACCTTTGGTATTTGAACCCCTTTGAGCATTTTGTCCTTGAGGTACAGCTTCGGTAAGGGCAACTGTTCCAGAAATATTCGAATTTGGAATATAAAAATCCTTCCATTGATCTGCGAATGTACCACCTAATGCCCCAGCAAATGCTTTAATAAATCCCATGTTGTCTTTTTAATTAAGTTAAATTTTAGTTTTAGTAATCTCTATTTAAAAATAAACAAAAAAATAGTGTTTGAATTAAAATAACGATTTCTATTTTTTAATGACCTAAATACAAATATATATTTATTATAACACATAAAAACATAATGTTTGTCCGATTTGAAGTTCGCGTTTCGTTTCTTCCTACTAAAGTTTATTGAACGTATGAAAATAATTCCTCAAAAATGAGTGATAAAGTAATCCGAATTTAGTTTTATAATAGTCTATAACTAAGCCTCTTATTGATTTATGCAATTAACTAAATTTGATTCGTAACGTTTTAACAGGTGGTGGATTAAACAAAAAGCCATCATTTCTGATGGCTTTTTCGCTCCCCCTTCAGGACTTGAACCTGAGACCCTCTGATTAACAGTCAGATGCTCTAACCAACTGAGCTAAGGAGGAATGTCCTATTATGTTGCTACCTTATAATCAGTTGTCCAACTGAGTGCCGACGCTTCCGGTCGGCATCATGACAAGCGAAGCTTCGTCACGACTAAGGAGGAATTTTGTGGATGCAAAGATAGAAACTTTTCTAACTTTTGCAATCCCAATAATTAGAAAATTTCAAAAATCTTCGTCTGAAATATTGAAATCGTCAAAACCACCCTCATCCTCTGCAGAAAAATCGTCGCTATCAAGTAAGTCGTCTAAATCACCTTCCACGCGTTGTGCCGGACGCAAAATATTTGTATCGGAGACATTAAGTCTGATTTCAGTGCGTATACTGCCGTCGTCTGTGATGTATCCCTTGGCGTATGGGGTGCCCACTAGTTCAACCATCGTACCTCGCGTAAGAAAATCTACAATGCGCATGTTGCCTCCTTCGCGCTTCCAAATGGTGCAATTCACCCAGGTGGTTTTTGTTTTAGAAGCTCCAGTTTTTTTATCCCGCCAGTTTTTATTATGAGCCACAGGAAAGTTGATCGCAATGATTCCGCGCTCCATGGGTTTAACAATCGCATCCTTACCAATGTTGCCAATTAATCGAGTCTCAAATACTGTAGCCATCCCATTTTCTTTTTGCAATACCCACAAAATTAGCTAAATAACTAATTGACAATCAAATAATTTGATTTTAGTGCTGATGTCCGTGTGGACCATGCGCATGGCCATGTGAGATCTCATCGGCAGTAGCTTCACGAATCTCAAGTATTGACCCTTCAAAGTGTAAATCCGTTCCCGACAAGGGATGATTGAAATCCATTTTTACTACATCATCTGTGATTTCAAGGATTCTTCCACGCATTTGATGACCTTGTCCGTCGCTCATTGGAATTAATGCCCCAACTTGAAACATTTCCGTATCAAAATGTCCCTGTTCATCGTGAAATACATTGCTGGGAATCATTACGATTTCTTCTTCTGAAGGCACGCCGTAAGCATTGGCCGCTTCAATCGAAAATTCAAAGGCATCGCCCGTAGTTTTTCCACTCAGGTTTGCCTCAAAATCTGGAAGTAAAGATCCAGCTCCATAAAGAAATACCAACGGATTGGTTTCGTCGGTGATTTCGATTTGTTCTCCGGTCGTATGGTTTGTAAGTTTATACATTAACGAAACCACTGTGTTTGCTGCTATTTGCATTGTTATCTGTGTTTAAGTTGCGTAAATTACGCTGGTTATTTTTTTATGAGTTCTTTCACAAAGTTTGGCAATGCAAAACTCGCATTGTGCAAGGCCGAATTGTAATATCGTAGTCCTTGGGCACGAACAAAGTCCTCTATTTCATTATCTTTTTGATGAATTGGACCCTGGATATTACCTTTCAGTCCGTATTGGAAACTCCACATCCCCGTAGGGTAGGTTGGTACAAAAAACAAAGATACTGGAGCCTTGTCTGTACCAAAAATATCCTGTAAGGTATGATTCAGTTCTCTAAAGGCTTTTTCATTGAATTTTGGTGATTCACCTTGAGCCACTAATATTCCATCTGCTTTCAATGCATTGTAACAATTCGTGTAAAAAGAGACAGAGAATAAACCTTCAGCGGGACCAACAGGATCTGAGCCATCTACAAGAATCACATCATACGTTCCTGGTGCTGCATTTTGAGCGAATGAAATGCCGTCGTCTACTAATAAGGTAAGTTTTGGATCATCAAAGGATGCTGCAATGTTCGGTAAATGTTCTTTACACGCATCGATTACCGCCCCGTCAATTTCAACCATGGTAACCGTTTCAACCCCTGGGTGACGTAGTACTTCACGAATTGTTCCGCCATCTCCACCGCCAATCACTAACACGTTTTTGGGATTCGGATGCATAAATAAGGCTGGATGTGAAATCATTTCATGGTAATGAAATTCATCGTTTTCAGTAGTCATGACCATATCGTCTAAGGCTAACATTTTGCCATACTTGTAAGACTCCAAAATACGGACTCTCTGGAACGGAGATTGGTGGTCGTAAAACACATCGCCTGTAAATCTTAATGATAACGCTTGATTCTCATCTTTATCTGTAAACCAAACATTTCTGGTGTAAAATCCTGGATTCACCCATTCATTCGCCTTTTGGCGCATTGTTGTAATGTCAAAATCGTTGCGCGTTAATAAGTTCACAGAACCCCGCTTCATTTCTATGGCTGAATACGATTTCGCCTGAAAACTCTCCTTTAAATAGTCAAAAGCAATCCAAGCATTCATCTCTCCACACGTAAATACATCCACTGCGGCATATCCATATTCCGGCCACGTGTGAATGGCTAAATGGCTCTCTTGAATTACCACTACTCCAGAAACACCATAGGGTGAAAAATGGTGAAATGTTGAATTTATTACGGTAGCTTCCGCTTTTTTTGCAGCATCGACCATATCGCGTTCTATCGCAGCAACATCGTTCATGATGTGCGGATCACAATTCATAAATTCAACCAAGATGTGGTTTCCAAGGGCTGTACTCATTTTTTTTCTGTTTTAAATTTCGACTTCAAAATTAAATGATTAATTTCGGTTATATGTCAAGAAAATTATATTATCCAAGACTATTTAGTTTGTTTTTTGTCCTTGCATTGATTTTAATGGCTTTTCAGTGCGATAAACATACGTTTTCTCAGTGCATTAATTCAAAAATTAGTGCCTTTCAGAATGAGTGTTGTGACCAAGGTGCAAGGGTAGATGAATATACCTTTCAACAAGAACAAGTATTCGTTTTTAACATAGGTACCTGCGGCGCGGATCTTCCGGCCTATGTACTCACCTCCAATTGCGATACCCTAGGTTTTCTAGGTGGTATAGCGGGAAATACAATGATCAATGGCGAAGATTTTTCTAATGCTTCTTTGGTGGGGACCGTTTGGAGTAATTAGTCTTTAATCCAAGGTATGGAATGATCGTTCACTTCAATCAAGTACATTCCGTTTGTTAGTCCTTGTACATTTAACGTTGCTTCATTCGTTTCACTATCCCTACGAAGTAAAACCCTCCCAGATAAATCTATGATTGTTATAGTTGTGCTTGCCGTTAATCCGTGAATCGTTAACCATTCAGAGGCAGGGTTCGGGCTTAGCCAAATCGGCTGAGTCATTCCCTCAAGGATATGGTTTAAATCGACCACTTCAATTAATGAAGAATCACTATTCGCACAACCATTGACATCCGTGTAGCTATACGTTACATAAAATGAGCCGGGGCCAGTCAGCGTAGGGTGAAAGGAGGTGCCAATAATTCCCAGGCCAGAATAAACCCCTCCTGAAGGTAAACCGGGCGCCACATTAAATGGACCTGATCCTTCCATGACGGTAGTGGTTGTTTCATTATAGCTTACCGGGTCAACATCATAGAGGTTTACGGTGATTGAGTCCGTATTTTGACAGCCATTCGATGCGGTCCCTGTCACATAATAGGTGGTATTGGAAAGGGGAGTAAATGCTTGATTGTTAGCAACACCATTATCCCAAGTATAGGTAAGCGCTGTTCCAGTACCCAATAAACTAATTTCTTCGCCAGGACATGAAGAAAAACTAGCCCCGGCATCCACAAAGGGAAGCATTAATGTACCCAATGCAATGGGGTTAGAACGGGTATAACACCCCGCACTGTCCAAGCACTTCACATAATAACTCCCCACGATTGCCGTGGTCATGCTCATGCCAACCGAACCGTTGCTCCATAGCGCGGTGTTTAGAGTAGCAGGAGAGGATACATGCAAGGTGGCCGTTGAACCTACACATATTCCGAGAATGGGGTCGATTCCTATCGGTATGTTTTTTGAGCTTAACAGCCCCAGCGCATCTGCTTTTCCAAAACCGTATGCGAAATTAGGCGTTGCGCCTGTGAAGGCATCCACTACCGCGGTGTTATTTAAATCAAGCTTGAATTGCTGGTAGGTGCTTAATGGACATTTTTGCAAATAAAGCGCGGCAATTCCGGCAACAACCGGCGAAGCCATGGAGGTCCCGCCATTGCGAACATGAAAGGCTCCCACATCAATGGTTGTATTATTTGCTGTATTATTCAAATACCAAATCGGACCTGCAGCCAAGGTTACATCACCCGCCGCCGTAATGTCTGGTTTCGTTGTACCGTTTCGCGCAGGACCTTTACTGCTGTTCTCGCTTAGCTTTCCAACAGGAGTCGTAGATGCCGGTTGATAATATGTATTGTTTTTAGTAATGTATCCTTTTCGATTTCTCATGTTCGCCACAGAAATCACTTTTTCTGAACAATTCCAACTACTAACGATGGTTTGTAAGGAGTCGGGCATTACATAATCTTGAATCGCAGGGTATTGAATTGTTGTAGGTATACTGGTGCTGAAATTACTCAATTGAATCCAGCTTCCTCCCCAAGCATCATATTTACCAGACCCCGTGGTCATAAATCGATACCGATAGGCCATCGAATCTATGGTTGTAAATACAGACAGCATGTGAAAATTCCCGCCCACTATTTCTCGGTAACTGTCGATGATAGCTATGCGCTGACCGTTCGCGTTAAATAGGGTATCCGTAACCGGGACTTGGTTCATGTTGCTTGTTGCATACCGAAAGGTTGTGTTCCCACGAAATGAATAATTGGGGGTTATTTTGTCTGCACCATAGGCAAAGTGATAATGGGCATCGGCTGTGTCCGACCATAGGTCAAAGACAATTTTGTTGGGTCCTGCGACCGTCATTCCTGCATTTGGAATGTTCCAGAAGAACGTAGTGTCTGCACCAATGCTGTTATTCCTCACGTGAAATTTACCCTGATTTCCGGCATTACCTGCCGCGGAAACCACAATGCGTCCGGGTGAAAGGTCAAGTAAGGACTCAATTAAGTCGGCTGCAGGGTCGTTTCCGTCATGGCTACCAAGGTAATCACCAAGTGAGATATTAATAACTGCAGGTTTGCCAAGGGAGTCGGCTACCTTAAAAATGTAGTCACAGGCATCTGCTATCGTTAAAGTCCAATTCGCTAGGTTGAAATTTGTCTCAACCACAATAAGGTCGGCTTCAGGGGCAGCCCCTTTGTTTTTAAGGTTTGCCCGCGCATTTCCTGCAGCCATTCCAGCGACCGTAGTGCCATGTGCTGTGACGGTTTCTAAGCTGGTGCATGTCCCCGCATTAATGGACGAACTATCCCAAACAATTCCGTAATTATAGGGTTGCGGTGGATTTGCTCCATTAACCGAATGGTCCCAATACCGCAATACCCGAGTTTTTCCGGTGGCTGTTTTAAAGTCCGGGTGGTTAAAATCAATCCCTTGATCTATTACTCCCATAATAATTCCTTTGCCTGTGTAGGCAGTATCCACTCCGTTTAACCCTTGATGGACTATATTAATTTGATGTTTCACGAGGGCACTGTCGGCTAGCGCTTGCGGTCGAGAAAATGAAAAGTATAGGCCTTCGATCGTGCAAGAACCTGAGGCATCAAGCAATTGACTTGGTTTGGCGTTGAAGAAAAGGTAATTAGCAGTAATTTGTTTCGTGACGATACCGAGCGATTCTAATGTTTGTTGATTATGAATCGTGTTGGAAGCGCTCAAACAGACTTCTTGGTTGGGATTTGCGCTCGCGAATTCTTTGAATGAAAATCCATGAAAATCACGTTGCTGTGCAATCGTAGACCACGAAGTTAATCCAACAATGCAGCAGATTAACATTTTTTTCAAATTGAAACACCTTTCGAATAGTTTTGATTTATCCATGGAAGTAAAAATAATGTATTTTTGGGAATCTGAATATTAAAAATTACTCTGAATCCATGAAAATGCTGAAAAATAATCTTGCGCTTTCCTTTTTGTTTTTAGGTGCGCTAACCTTTGCTCAACCGATCCCAGGAACCCTTAATTGGTATAATGGAACCGGTACTGGAATGTCCACAGAATTGGCATACAAGAAACTATTAAAAAAGTTAAAGTCGAGCCCTGTAATCGTTGCGGTGATTGACTCAGGGGTAGACTTGGAACACGAAGACCTACAAGGTAAGATTTGGACGAATGCTAAAGAAATTCCAGGAAACAAAAAAGATGATGACGGGAACGGGTACATAGATGATCTGCACGGATGGAATTTCTTAGGAAATGCAAATGGGAAGAGTCAAGATAAAGCTCGCTTAGAAAAAGCTCGCATTGTTAAAAAGTACGGTCAAAAATATGAGGATATAGACCCAGAAACCTTGGCCTATGACCCGATACACGAAATGTATGTAAATGCAGAAAGTTCTCTTAACGAAGATGTTTCTCAATATGAGCCATATCGTGAGATGATCGGCAAAGGAATGTTCGATAAGGAAACCGAAGATTACCTGCGTGATCAATTGGAATTTAACTTGAATCCTAACTATGATGATCGTTCCTTAATTGGCGATAATCCAGATGATTTTAGTGATAATTACTATGGAAACGGTGATGCTGAAGGACCAGATGCCTTGCATGGCACACACGTGGCCGGAATTATTGGTGCGCTAAGAGGTAATAAAAAAGGGGGAGATGGTGTTGCTGATAATGTGTTAATTATGTCTGTACGTGCTGTGCCCAACGGTGATGAGCACGATAAAGATGTGGCCAATGCGATTCGTTATGCAGTAGATAATGGAGCAAAAGTGATCAACATGTCCTTTGGAAAGAGTTTTTCACCGTACCATGAAAAAGTACAAGAAGCCATTCAATATGCTGTGTCAAAAGATGTTTTGATGATTCATGCGGCAGGGAACGATGCGTCAGACATTGATTACACCGATAATTTCCCTAAGAAACCTGTGTTTGATTATGTAGATTCTACCAGCAGAAAACTTTTTCTAAATATTGGGGCAAATACTAAGGAATCGGATGATGCCTTAGTGGCTTCATTTTCAAACTTTGGTGCCATGGAAGTAGATGTGTTTGCACCAGGAAATGAAATTTATAATTCCGTTCCTCAAAGTGGATACAAAAATCTACAGGGCACATCCATGGCTGCACCAATGGTAGCTGGTGTTGCTGCACTCCTTAAGTCTCGTTTTCCGCAAGCATCAATGCTTGAAATTAGTGAAGCGATTACACGCACTGTTACTAAATATGACCAACTTACTAGCATTAGTATTACTGGTGGTGTAGTTAACGTGTATAACGCAGCCAAGTATTTGCAGAACCTTTATAAATAATGAAATTCCTTTCGTTTGGTGTTCTTGTTTTTTTGTGTTGCGCAGCTGCGTTTTCACAAAAGAAAATCCCCTCTGAAGAGCGTTTGAATTCCCTAATGGATGCCTGGCACAAGAATGCGACCCTGGCTAAGTTCGACGAGTATTTCGCGGCGACCTCTGATAACTTTGTGTTTTATGGTACAGCACCCGCAGAGAAATGGGATAAGGAAGCCTTCAAAACCTTTTGCAAGCCTTATTTCGATTCTACCCGAACATGGAGATTTACGCCTTCCAATCGCGTCTGGAATTTTTCAAAAGACGGAAAAACTGCATGGTTTGATGAAGACTTGCAAACATGGATGTTGGATTGTCGCGGGAGTGGGGTGTGTGAAAAGACAAAGCAAGGCTGGAAATTGGCTTATTACAACTTAAGTGTGGTCATTGAAAATGAAAAAATTCAGGAGTTTATTAAACTTCGAAAAGATTAAATGACCCTTTCCGAATTTCGATCAGCGTTGAAAGATACGTTACAAGGTTTTTATTCCAGAAATGAATTAGATCAGCTCGCAAAAAGCCTCTTAATGAGTCGCTTGAAGTTGGATGCTACGGCGTATCTTTTAGCTTCAGAATCTGAGGTGTCCGATGAGGTGCTGGAACAATTAAGGTCCGATGTTCACCGCCTTTCTATGCACGAACCCTTGCAATATGTGCTGGGTAGTACATCTTTTTATGGCCTTGAAATTCAATGTAACCCTGCTGCACTCATTCCGCGACCGGAGACCGAAGAGTTAGTGGATTGGGTCTTAAACGAAGTTCAATTACCTTCTTGCGCGTTGATTGATTTAGGCACAGGTACCGGTTGCATACCGCTTGCAATTAAAGCGAAACGTCCGTCTTGGCAAGTTTCTGCGATAGATGTGAGTCAAGATGCTTTAGCGTTGGCGCGTTCCAATGCCTTGAATTTAAACCTGGATGTTCACGTTGAAGGTTTAGATTTATTGCAAGATTTTTCGGTTCAAGCGTTTGACACTAAGTTCCATATCGTGGTGTCGAATCCACCCTATGTCCCCCAAGCAGATGGGTCGTCTATGTTGCCGAATGTATTAAATCATGAGCCGCATCTAGCCTTGTTTGTATCCGATTCAGACCCCTTGCTGTTTTATCGTAGAATCCTTGCATTCTGTGATCTGTTTTTGGAAATTGACGGCTATGTATTCGTTGAAATTCACGAAGACTTATCGGTAGATACCCTGCAGTTATTTCATGATGCCGGGTTTGCTAACATTAAATTAAGGAAAGATTTACAAGGAAAATCGCGTATGATTAAGGCGCAACTTGTATCTTTATGATGTGAATCCGGAAGAAGCAAAAGCTAGAATGTTATCCTTGTCTGCTGAACTTAATCGGCATAACGACCTTTACTACATCCAGGTAAAACCAGAAATTACCGATCAAGCATTTGATTTTCTGTTAAAAGAATTAGAATCCCTGGAGGCCTTATTCCCAGATTTCGCACTTCCAAACAGTCCTTCTAAACGAGTAGGGGGAGATATCACTAAAAAATTTGAGTCTGTTCGACATGAATTCCCTATGCTATCTTTGGCAAATACGTACTCCGAAGAGGAGATTCAAGAATGGGCCGGAAGGATAAGCAAAGCTGGAATGGAAGAGTTGGAATTTGTTTGTGAATTAAAATACGATGGAGTGGCCATTGGATTGCGTTATGAGCGGGGGGAATTGGTCCGCGCGGTAACGCGTGGAGACGGAGAACAAGGGGAAGATATTACCGCCAATGTGCGAACCATTCGAACAGTTCCTTTGAGTTTAAAAGGCGATTTCCCTGATAAATTTGAGATTCGAGGCGAAGTGTTTATGCCTCTTGATGCCTTCGAAACGCTCAATGCATCGCGCGATGAAGCCGGTGAGGAGCGCTTTGCTAATCCAAGAAATACTGCCGCAGGTACCTTAAAACTGCAGGATTCTGCCGTCGTAGCTGCCCGAGGTTTAGATACCTTTTTGTATGGCGTCTATGGGAACAATTTACCCTTCAATTCGCATATGGATGCAGTTAAAGCCGCAGGTTCATGGGGGTTTAAAATTCCTTCTGAATCGCACGGGTATATCTCAAGTACCAACACCATCGCTGGAGTAATGGATTTTATTCACTATTGGGATGAGCACCGCACTGAATTACCGTTTGAAATCGATGGTATCGTGATTAAAGTGAACTCTTACGAGCATCAGCGCAGGGTAGGCTTTACCGCTAAATCTCCCCGTTGGGCTACAGCCTTTAAATTTAAGGCAAAACAAGTCCAGACACGCTTGCTATCCGTAGATTATCAAGTGGGAAGAACCGGTGCAATAACGCCCGTGGCTAACTTATCTCCAATCTCCCTCGGAGGAACAACCGTAAAACGAGCCTCACTCCACAATGCAGACCAAATCGAAAAGTTGGATCTTCACCTGGAAGACTTGGTGTTTGTAGAAAAAGGTGGCGAGATAATCCCGAAAATTGTTGGACTAGACCTTGCTAAGCGCTTGCCAAATGCAAGCCCTGTAGGGTTTATTTCACACTGTCCAGAATGTCATTCACTCCTTGTTCGTGAGGATGGGGAGGCACATCATTTTTGTCCAAATCAGGATTCTTGTCCTCCTCAAGTCATCGGTAGAATTCAGCATTTCGTTTCTCGTAAAGCAATGAATATCGATGGAATCGGTGAGGAAACAGTGGCGCAGTTAGTGAATGAAGGGGTGATTTCAACCTTGGCAGATTTATACGACTTAACGCGTGAACCCTTGCTCGCCTTGGATCGAATGGCCGATAAATCTGTAGATAATTTGCTCGCTGGGGTAGCAGCTAGTAAGCATGTGCCATTTGAACGCGTGCTGTTCGGTTTGGGGATACGTTTTGTTGGCGAAACAGTCGCTAAAAAATTAGCATATGCCTTTGGTACCATGGATACGCTTCAAATTGCTACATTTGAAGAACTTTTAGCAGTTGATGAAATCGGAGAACGCATTGCGAATTCTTTAATCTCATTTTTTAAAAACCAAGAAAGCGTGCAATTGATTGCTCGATTAACGCTTCATGGCTTGAATATGGAGGTTGAAAAACGTGCACTCGATTCAACGGTACTCGAAGGTAAAACATTGGTAGTGAGCGGTGTATTTGATTCATTCTCAAGAGATGAGTTAAAACACTTAATCGATGTAAATGGAGGTAAAAATACAGGTTCCGTTTCAGCGAAAACAGACTTTTTAGTAGCTGGTGAGGGCATGGGACCAAGTAAATTGAAAAAAGCGACAGATTTGGGCGTAAGCATTTTGACAGAAGAAGAATTTAAAAACCTTATTGGGTATGGCAAATAATAGCATGTGGGCATCCACAAAATCATTGATGGTTGTAATCAACTATGTAAATGAAATTCAGCTGCGCGACTACCGGCGAGCGCTGGATGCGATTTTAGATAAAAGTCATGTCAAAAAACTCACGATTATTGTAAATGTACCCAAGGAAGTGGATAAAGCTACCTTGCCTCCGCATTTCTTGATTTATTACAACAGTCCCTCAGATTACTCTTTCTTGGGAAAATTAAAGGATGTACTGCTCATGAGGGAATTGGAAAAGTCATTTGATTTGCTCATATGGATGGGGACACTACAACAAAAGGTATATCCAGAATTAAAAAAAACCCAATTCAAACGTAAGGTGGTGGTAAACGATTCGGATGCTTCTTATTTCGACTTGCAATTGCAAACAAAAGAAGAAAGCCCTGTTGAATTATTGAATTTTGTAACGAATACACTCGATAAAATCGAATTATATGACTAATATTTTCAAAGGATCGGGAGTTGCGCTAGTCACTCCATTTAACCAAGACATGCAAATCGATTTTGATGCCTTGGCGAGTTTGGTTGAGTACCAAATTGAAAATGGAACAGATTTTTTGGTAGTACAAGGTACCACAGGTGAATCACCAACCTTGTCGAAATCCGAGAAAACGGATGTTTTGAATGAAGTCATTGAAATCAATGAAGGACGTTGTAAAATCGTTTATGGCGCAGGAGGGAATAATACCGCCGCAGTGGCAGAATTATTAGCAGATTTACCAAAAGGCGTAGATGGTATTTTGTCCGTTTCTCCCTTTTACAATAAACCCATTCAAAAAGGAATCGTAGCGCACTATAAAATTGTGGCCGATTCAACCGATTTACCGATTATCCTGTATAATGTCCCCGGACGAACAGGGTCGAATGTATCCCCAGAAACTACCTTGGAATTGGCGGAAGTGAAGAACATCGTCGCGGTTAAAGAAGCATCCGGCAACATGGAACAGATCATGCAAATCATTAAATATCGTCCCTCCGGTTTTGGTGTGCTATCTGGAGATGATAACCTAACCATGCCTTTAATCGCTGCCGGTGCAGATGGCGTTATTTCAGTGGTTGCAAATGCATTTCCTGCCTTGTTTTCCAGCATGGTTCATGCTGCTATGCGTGGCGATTTCGATGCGGCGCGCGAGGCGCATTACACCCTGTTTGATGTAACAAAAATGTTCTTTGAACAAGGCAATCCCGGTGGGGTAAAGGCCGCCTTGGCTCACATGGATCTCATGGATGAATACATGCGATTACCGCTTTTTCCAGTATCTGAGGAGTTAAGGAAACGAATTGAGAAAGAAACAAGCGCAATTCTTGGATAGAACCTTGTGCATCGTTGCGCTGATTGCGCTCTTCGTTCATTGTTCACCTCCTAAAGGGAACTCGGATACTAAGAATCCGCCATCTGTTAAAAACCCTGCATCTAAGAGTAGAGATTCTATTGGAGAGCCAATCAAAAAGGTTCTTGACTTGGTGTCAATCAACCAAACCAACCCAGAAATTTTTGTGAGCCTTGCCTATGCAAGTTCGGATAATTTTATGCACGAAGTACTATACCTCAAGTGGAAGGAAGCGTATCTTCAAAAACCAGTTGCCTTGATGTTGAATAAAGCCCAAGATCGGCTAACATTCCTCAAACCGGGCTTACATCTGCTGGTTTATGATGCAGCCCGACCCCTGTCGGTACAACGGTATATGTGGAATGCTTTGGATACTATTCCCGTAAAAGAACGCGTCAAATTTGTAAGCTCCCCACGTGGTAAAAGCTTGCATAACCTGGGATGTGCAGTAGATTTAACCATCTGTGATGCCAAAGGAATTCCGTTGGATATGGGGGCGGGATTCGACGATATGCGTTTAATTGCTTATCCGATTCATGAAGCGAAGTGTCTGGCAGAGGGGACCTTAACTAAAGATCAACTAGCGAACAGAAAATTGCTAAGAAGTGCAATGCGCTATGCCGGTTTTAGTGGAATCCCCACGGAATGGTGGCATTTCAATGCCTATTCAAAACAGGAAGCACTCGAAAGGTTTCAGGTCATTGAAACCGAGGAGTCGATTCCTCAATAAGTTAAATTAAGTACAGTCGTATCGAATGGGGTAGTGGTTACACCAATAATTCCGGTATTCGATGTGCCAAATACACCGTATTCAATCGAGTAGAGGCTGTTGCCGTCATTGATACAGAAAATGGACGTGTTTTGAAAGCCATACAGGTGGGTTATTCCTGAAAAACAACATTCACTACATCCACTCTTCCCTTGTTGCCGTATGAATTGTAGGTGGTCGTTGTTCGCAGCGTTGTTGTTGAATATTTTTATTTCCACCCACGATTTTGCTGTAGTGCTTACGTTTCTAATATTGGTTTCTTTTAATTTCAATTGAGAATAGTACACTTCAAGCTCTTGCTCAAAATATAGGGGCTTTTTCACATAGAGGGTGTATTTCTCCGTCCGAGTGCGGTCAAAAGTGAAGGAGTATCTACCGTCTTCACCTGTTACGGTACTTGCCACCAAGGCATATTGGTTATTTCCGCCGCTAATTCCGTATAGTTCCACTGCTGCGCCTGCTAAGGGTTGGTTAAATGATACATCGGTAATCATGCCTTCTAAGATAAATGTTCCGGCTCCTTTGTTGCAACCAAATAACAACACAATGGAAATGCTAAAAAGAAATACGGTTATTGATTTCATGAATTAAAGGTAGAAAATATATGGTCTTTCTTCTCCAACGGAATAAACAAGAAGTCTGAGGTAACGCGTTGCTTCCCGTGTTCTTCGATGAGTTTACCATCGTACAAGCCACACTGCACGTAATCCAAGCCCTTAAAAAACTCACAAAACTCGGTTATATAACGCTCTGAAATTTCGATTTGCACCAGCGGACGTAAACGGTTTAGTTCCATTCCAATGCTCGAAAATACCGTCCATTCGTACCCTTCTATGTCGCACTTTATGTAATCTAATTGGGGCAAGTTAGATAAAAACTCTTGGGCTGATTGTACAGGAACCGTGAGGTGGTCAGGGTTCAATTTAGCCTCTTCTTCAGAAATCACATGAGGCAATCCAGTACGCAACACCCCTTGTTGAACAGGCATCACCATGTGTAAAATCCCATGGCTTGCGCCCAGTGCCGCATGAATAAGTTTAACTTGCGAATAGGCGGAGAGTATTGCCTTCAATCGATTGAAAAACATGGGTATAGGCTCAATAGAATAAAGTGTTCCTTTAGTGTTTTTTCGAGCGAAAAGTTTGGAGAAATATCCAAGGTTTGCCCCAATATCGAGCACAATATCTCCTTCCTTGATTAATTTTTTTGTCGCATAATGATATTTAAACCGTTCATCCGATTTAAGCATCCCAAGGTCAAATAAAATAAAGAACCCACGCTGCATGCATGCCAAGTACAGCGAGGTTGGTAGGATTCGATAAAGGATCTTTTTGATTCGAACTATCATCCCTGCGAAATTACGCCATTTGTGGCTATTTTTATGCAAAAATTATTCATGATGCGCCGCTTGCTTGTTTTCTTCTGTCTGCTAAATGGACTCCTCCTTGCACAACCTACGTTAGATCTTAAAGAAATCATGAAAGGACAGGACTTTACAGGGTACTGGCCCGAGGCTCCGCAATGGAATTTAGACGGTTCAGCGGTTTATTTTCGTTGGAATAAGGACGGTAAAGAAGAATCTGAACCCTACCGTTATATCGTCAAAACGGGTGTGCTTTCTCCAATAACAGAAATTGAAATGGCAGCCTTTGTCGGGTATGACTCGCGACAAGCTAACTTTCCGAATCAACTATCCTTACTTGAACATAGCCTGGTACTTACGGATCGAAAAACCCTTAAGTCCACCATTTTATTTCAAACCGACCAATTCATTTCCGACATTAATCGGTATTCAGCCTCGGAAGCTAGCTTGCGCATAAACGGAGATTTTTATGCCTTGTCCTTTAATGCTTCAGGAATGCAAAAATTGACTCAATTAACCCGATATGTTGAACCCAAAAAAGCAACATCGAAGGATTCAACGCTTTTGCAAAAACAGCAGTCCGCTTTGTTTGAGTACATCCGAGATCAACAACCATCGGATAAAAAAAACGATAAATCTCCGTTTGAGGTCGTTAAAGAAACCGATCTTCCTGCAGGATTTGGCGCGATCTCAGGCCGCTATTTAGACCCCATAAATCGTGTGGTTTTTATACGAACGGAGGAGGCAGGTGAGGGGCAGAGCACCCTAGTTCCACAGTTCATTACAGCCTCAGGATATGTTCGTTCCATGGAGGCGCGGTCCAAGGTCAGTGAAAATGAGCCAAACCAACAGATGTATCTTCATGCATTGGATAAGGATACCATGTTGACCCTCAGTTTTTCTTCGCTATCCGATATTCGCAAGAAACCAAGTTATATGGATACAGTAGGGGGGATGTTCTTTCAAAAAGATCGCCCACTCTTTGTGCATGATCCTGTATTTTCGGCTAATAAACCCCTGGCATTGCTTGATGTTCGCGCAGCGGATAACAAAGACCGATGGATTGTTTCAGTAAACTTATTGAGCGGAGAAATCACTGAATTAGAGCATCAGCATGACGAGGCATGGATTGGAGGGCCAGGCATTAATGAATGGAATATGTCAGCCGGAATCCTTGGATTCGTTCAACATGAAGAGCTAATTTATTTTCAATCCGAAGAAAATGGGTTTTCGCAATTGTATGAGCTGAATCTGTCTTCCAAAAAGAAAGAACTTGTGTATCCGGGGGGGCAAGGCTTCGAAATAAGCGAAGTGATGCTAAGCAAAGACGGCTTGCGTTATTTTATTGTTCATAATGCAAATAACCCGAGGGCGCTTCAAGGCGCTTGGCTTCATCGAATACATCGAAAGTTGGTTCCAGTAATATCCAATACATCCGGAGGGTTTAAAGACTTGACCATTTCACCAAATGAGCAACAATTTGCTTATTTGAATGCTACCGCGAATGCTCCGTGGGAGTTATTTATTGGTGGCATGGATAAGCCCGCAATTCAACTTACCAAGGCGCAATCTCCTAAATTCAGTGCCTATCCGTGGAGAACGCCTGAATACATCACCTTCAAGGCCAGTGACGGAATCAATGTGTATGCGCGTCTTTATCAACCAACGGCTGCTAAAAAGAATGGAGCGGCGGTCTTGTTTGTTCACGGTGCGGGGTATTTGCAGAATGCGCACGCTTGGTGGAGTCATTATTACCGAGAGTATATGTTTCATAACCTATTGGTCGATCAAGGGTATACGGTCTTGGATGTTGATTATCGAGCCAGTGCAGGGTATGGACGAGCTTATCGTACCGCAGTGTACCGACACATGGGGGGACGAGATGTGCAAGATTTTATTGACGCTAAAAACTACCTTGCTTCCTTAAGCATCGATACCAACAGGGTAGGTATATATGGTGGATCCTATGGCGGATTTGTCACCTTGATGAGCTTGTTCCAACATCCGGATGCCTTTGCATGTGGCGCAGCCTTACGTTCGGTTACCGACTGGGCGCATTACAACCACGAATACACCAGCAACATATTAAATTACCCAGAAACGGATCCAATCGCATATAAAAAGAGTTCACCGATTTATTATGCCGAAGGATTGAATAAACCCTTATTAATGTTGCATGGAATGGTGGATGATAACGTCCAGTTTCAAGACATTGTGCGTCTCCAACAACGACTCATTGAATTGGGTAAAACCAACTGGGAATTAGCGGCTTACCCAGTAGAAGCGCATGGATTTCAAGAAGCATATTCATGGTATGATGAGTACCGAAGGATTTATGAATTATTTCAAAAGAATTTGATTAAAAAGTAAGATGAAAGTAATTGAATTAACCACTGTTGAGGAGATGATGGCGACCTATGAGGTGCTCACTGAATTATACCCATCGTTAACGCGGGAAGAATATATAAATGAGCTTACTTTCATGGTTCAGCACAATTACACGCAGGTGGTTGTGTTGGAAAATGAACGTTGTTTGGGTCTTTCAGGAGTATGGATTGGGAATAAATTATGGTGTGGGAAATACCTTGAAATTGACAACATTATTGTCTCAGAAAAAATAAGAAGTAAGGGAGTGGGTAAGATGATCGTCGATTATCTCGAAGAAAAAGCTAAAACCCTCGGGTGTAATATGATGGCCTTAGATTCCTATACTACAAATTTCAAAGCGCACAAGTTCTTTTATAACCAAGGATTCTCTCCCAAAGGATTTCATTTCATACATTTGTTAGATAAAGGAAAAATTAGGTAGATGAAAAAACGTTGGTTAGTAATATTGTTTCTAGGTGCATTTGTTTTGGTCGCCTATTCGTTTTGTTCGATTGACTCGACAATAAACTCAAGAATGGAGCGGGTAAGTTCGAACGCGCTTCCTCCAGATTCAATAAATCCTGATGCCTTAGAGCTTCCGTTAATGAAAGGAAATATACCCGTAATTAAGCATTTGGGCTATGCGTTTCAGTATTCTGAGAAACATGAACAAGCCTTTTGGATTGGGTATGAATTGACTAAAAAGGAAACGGAAAAAGCATTTGAACGAACCGATGATTTCATCCCTGATCCTGCGGTTTCTACAGGAACTGCTACGGTAGGGGATTATTTGAAATCAGGGTATGACCGCGGGCATTTAGCGCCTGCAGCGGATATGGGTTGGTCACAGCAAGCCATGGCTGAATCGTTTTACTTCAGTAATATGAGTCCGCAAGTTCCTGGGTTCAATCGTGGGATCTGGAAAATGTTAGAAGAGCAAGTGCGCACCTGGGCTAAGGCATACGACAGCATTTATGTGGTTACTGGTCCTGTACTAAAGGATGGACTTGTTCAAATGGGTCCGAACGGAGTGTCGATTCCGAAATACTATTATAAAGTAATCTTGGATAATACCGGTGGTGACGCCAAGGCGATTGGTTTTTTAATGCCCAATGAAGCAAGTAAAGAGCCCCTAGAAAACTTTGCGGTATCGGTAGATCAAGTGGAGCAAGAAACAGGGATCGATTTCTTTAATAAGCTCCCGGATTCAAGGGAAAATGCGTTTGAGAAGGAAGTGTGTATTCCTTGCTGGACTTGGAAAATAATTAATTCCCCTTCACCGAATCCAAGTACTCCAACGCAACCGGGGTCATTACAAACTCAATGTAATGGAATCACCAAAGCAGGTGCGCGATGTAAGCGAATGACGGGAGACGCCGATGGGTTTTGTTATCAGCATAAACCGTAGGGTGTGATTCGTTAGATTAATCATTTTTGTAACCTCGTTACAGATTGTCCGTAAGATGCCATCGTTACAAAATTTTAACCATGGCACAATATCAACAAAGTCTTAGAAGTAAAGTAGTACGCGAAGCTAAATTGAAACTTTCCGTACACCGTGAGCAAGGAACCAAGTCGACGATGTCGATTTTTGAAGTAGCTAACCTGATGGATCAAATCAAAAAAGACAACGGCGCTTCCGAAATGGAGCAAACGATTTTCTTTTCGATGTGCATGAATTAACACCCGAATTGATTTCTATCCTCGAACCGACTCCATCGGAGTCGAATATAATAACGGGCAACACTTATCCGTATCTAAACCGACTCCATCGGAGTCGCACCTTTTCTTCTCCGGTAATCACTCCGCAATGATCCCAGAGCCAATCAGCTCATCGTTCTGATACCAGGCCGCAAACTGTCCGGGCGTAATTCCTCGTTGAGGTTTTTCAAATAATATATACAAGATTCCTTCTTTTTTAATTAAGGTTCCTTCTTGCAGCGCTTGACGGTAACGAATTCGAATGGAACAAGAAATCCCTTTTTCCAGCGATTCTTCTGGAATGGGCTGAATCCAATTGATTTCATTGGAACTTAGTTGGAGTGCTCGTCGATATAGTCCCGGGTGTTCATCGGTTTGCCCTGAATAAATCACATTCGTTTGCGTATCGGTTGCCAGTACAAAACTTGGTTCTGGTCGTCCGCCGATATGCAAGCCTTTGCGTTGTCCGATGGTGTAATAGTGCGCGCCTTGGTGTGTGGCAACTTGCTTACCCATGAAGGCTTCGTAAGTAAAGGGCCTTGCTAATTCTACAACATGCGCTAAGTCATGCGGTATCGTTTGATAGCTTTCGTATTGTGGAAGCGTGCTAGGAATTTCTATAATCGGTCCAGGCTTAGTGGCTAATTGTTGTTGTAGAAAGGTGGGTAGACTGATTTTTCCCACAAAACATAAACCCTGAGAGTCTTTTTTTTCTGCGGTGAGTAATCCTTGTTCGCTTGCTAGTTCTCTCACTTGAGCCTTGGTTAAGTCGCCAATAGGGAAGAGGGCACGTTGAAGTTGCTCCTGACTCACTTGACAAAGGAAATAACTCTGGTCTTTGTTCCCGTCGAGCCCACTCAATAACCCATGGGTTCCATCTTCATGAATGAGCTTACGGCAATAGTGTCCGGTGGCTACATAGTCTGCGCCAAGGGCAAGGGCTTCCTTTAAAAATACATCGAATTTAATCTCACGGTTGCAGAGTACATCGGGATTGGGCGTTCTGCCGGCTTCGTATTCGCGAAACATGTAATCTACGATACGGTCTTTGTATTGCGCACTTAAATCCACCACTTGAAAGGGAATGCCAAGGTGTTGCGCAACAAGTAAGGCATCGTTCGCATCATCAATCCACGGACAGTCGTTGGAAAGGGTAACCGTTTCATCGTGCCAATTGCGCATGAACATGCCAATGACCTCGTAGCCTTGTTGAATTAAAAGGTAAGCAGCCACACTGGAATCCACCCCACCAGAAAGACCAACAACCACGCGTTTCATGGGGTAAAGGTAGGGAAATATGTACCGGAGAACTTTCCTTTAGTTTAATTTAGCGATTAATTTCTTTTGATATTAATTGTTTCGATTTGAATACTTGCCTACTTACAGTTCGAGTATAGGGTCACTTTCAACCATAAAAGATTTGATTTGAATGTTTTTTATAGAAACTATGCATGTAAAAATGAAAATCACTTGCTACAACTAATAATTTTTAATTCTTAATTTTTCCATTTAATTTGTATTTTTATAAAAAAAATGTTGAATTAAATAGAACTGAGATTATGAATGAAAAATTAGTAATTGAAAAAAAAATGACACGAAATAACATTGGAGATTATTTGATTTACCTCTCTATGATTGTTACTGTTGCGGGTTACGGAATGAAAGTATCCCATTATCCAGGATGCAATGAGATGTTGATTTTAGGAATGTTAGGTTTAAGTATTTCAAGTTTAATAATTGGTTTTCGAAAAGATTCGTCAATCAAAGGATTTTCTAAATTTTTCACCATTACATTCCATTTGTTATTATCCATTATGATTCAAGGGTTTTTATTCAAAATTATGCACTGGCCATTTTGTAACGAAATGTTGATTTTTTCCATAACCTTCATATCAATTATCTTTTTTATAAGGTCTGTGGCATTCCGCAGTTCTACGCATTCGTTCATCAATGTTTTTTTAAATGTTGGTGTTTCAATTCTTGCAATTTATTTTCTTTTCTTTTTAATGCATTGGCCAGGGGTAAATGAACTTATGTTCGTTGGAAGTATCTCTTTCGTAATTTCATTTGTGGCTTATTTTATGAGTGATGTGGATCAACGAAGAGGGTTGTTTGGCATATCAGATAAATCTATTCCGATTGTTTTAATTCCCCTTTTTTCGATGTTACTCATTGCGAATAATAATAAAATAAAAATTACCGATTCAATGTTATCCCAACAAGTTGTTTTACATGATGAAATGGTTAATAAGATTTATGTTGGTGATTTGATGCAAATTGAACTTACAAAAGGTGCTGTTGACAGCGCTGGAGATGGATTAGTAAAATCAAAATTAAAAGCAATCGATGATGTCGATGGATTAGCGCAAGATCTAATCAAGAATATCGATGATTTAAAGTTGTTACTTTTGAAGGAGGCTGGTGAGGCGGTTAACAATAATGTAAGAGTTAATGATTTTAATAGTTTGTTGTGGGTAAAATACAATGATAATAATCCGCTATTACCTGCTAAATTGAATGCTAATGCTATTATGTATCAGTCAAATAGGGAAGTGAGTTGGAGGGTTTTGGGACCATTTGATGAAAATACACACCAACAATCAAAAGCTTACAGAACGATATGGATGGGTTTTAATGATTATAGAGATAAATTGGTTGAAATTTGTGGTACGTATTCAAACAACACTACCAATTTTAAAATTAGTTTAGAAAACAATTCTTCTGTATTACGAATTCAAGAATTTGAAAAATTGCTTACGAATTCAGGTCAGATTGTAAATCCGAAGGATGTAACTAAACTGCTTGATTTGTACGCAAGTATGTATAAGCCTGAAAAATATAATATGGGCGACTACAATAGCCATTGGGTTGAAAAGGAATTCGGTGGGGAGTCTTTAATTTCAGTATTGAATAATTTATCTAAGTTACAACTCGAGATAATTGAAGGAAGAAATAAGGCCATTTCAATGATTGCCAATAGATAGTTTGATTTTGTATTCAATTTTCTATCGTTTAGAGGAAGCCTCTACACATTTCATCCCATCAATCGCTGCTGACACAATTCCTCCAGCGTATCCTGCCCCCTCTGCACACGGGTAAAGATTAATGATTTCCACGTGATGCATCCGTTCTTTGTCCCGAGGAATCAGAACAGGTGAGGAAGTTCTCGATTCCGGTGCATGCACTACGGCATCGTTGGTAAGAAACCCAGGCATTTTCTTGTCAAAGGCCTGAAATGCCTTCTGTAGACGTTTGGCCACAAGGGGCGGTAATACTTCGTCGAGTCGAACACTTTCTATTCCCGGTGTATAACTAGAACGTGGAAAATCTTTTGATTTTCGCCCTTCAACAAAGTCCAGTAAACGCTGTGCAGGAACTTTTTGATTATTTCCTGTAGCGTCGTGGCATAATTTCTCAACTTCTTGTTGGAATGTTAAGCAAACAAACGGATCCTCAGGGTTTTCAAAATCAGTTGGGTCAATGGAAACTACAATTCCTGAATTCGAATAGGGATTGTTGCGTTTAGACGGTGACCATCCGTTGGTTACGACTTCGCCATTTGATGTAGCGCAAGGTGCAATGATACCCCCCGGACACATGCAAAAGGAGTAAACACCGCGTCCATCGATTTGCTCTACCAAACTGTAAGAAGCCGGAGCTAGATATTCGTCGTTTAATCGCCCGTGATATTGCATTTGGTCAATCAAGGCTTGTGTATGTTCAACGCGCACCCCCAAGGCAAAGGGTTTTGCCAAGACTTTAATTCCCGTTTGATGCAACAAATAAAAAATATCTCTCGCAGAATGACCTGTAGCTAATATTACCTGTTTTATGGGTGTCTGTTCACCATGGTTGATCTCCAAGTGACTGATTTTGTTATCAGTTCTTGTTATCCCGGTTAATTTAGATTCAAAGTGAATCTCGCCGCCCTGTTCAATAATGAAGTTCCGAATATTCTCAATGATTTTAGGCAGTTTATTCGTTCCAATGTGCGGATGCGCCTCAACAAGAATATCTTCGTCCGCCCCGAAATACACTAAAAGTTCGAGTACTAAATCCACCTCACCGCGCTTTTTCGATCGGGTATACAATTTGCCGTCAGAATAGGTTCCTGCACCGCCTTCTCCAAAACAATAATTAGATTCTTCATTAATTATTTGTTCGCGTGCAATTCGAGCTAAATCCCTCCGGCGCGCTTTAACATCCTTGCCTCGTTCAAAAACAACGGGTTTTAGACCACGCATTAAGGCTTTTAATGCAGCAAATAATCCCGCTGGACCAGCCCCAATGATATGAACTTCAGGGGAATGATGTACCTTATGAAATGTAAAGGTTCGAATGCGGTCGGGTAGCGGAGTATTGGAACATTCAAATGTGGCGTTGATTTTAATTTGACGAGAACGCGCATCAATGCTGCGCTTTTTCCAACGAATGTACTCATACGTTTTTCCCGTTTGTTTCTCAATGATTCGCTTGATTGCACTCCAATCTTTCGCTTCTTCTGGACTACACACAAAGGAAACTACTTCCATTACCCTTCAAAGATTATTGAAAATACCCAGCCTCTGTTGTATAAGGTTTGAATAGGCGCGGCAATGTAGGTGTTGTCTTTCACGAATACGTTACTGAATCCATGTGTGAATTTTAACTCCATACCAAATTTAAAGTAGGGTGCAAAGAATTCGAGACCACCGCCCACTTGTCCTTGCCAATCATAGCGTTTTATTTTTATAAATGGATCTATAAAGTTTTGTGACGCTTTTTCTTGAGACTGTAAATCAATCGAATATTGTCCGCCAATTAAACAATAAGCCGCGAAATTATTCAAGCGTTTCGTCCTGAATTGCAACATGAATGGGAAGTCTAAGTTCGTTGAGTTTACGCGCTCATCTTCAATGCGATAACCGAACTTGACGGTGGTGTCTTCGAAGGTATATTTAATGGATCGTTCCAAAAATGAAATGGTTGGAATAAAACGCAATCGAATCATGGGAGTGCCTAAGCGCATGGTAGTCAATATACCGAGTTGTCCACCCGGTTGGGCGTCATTTTGCACATTCAAAATCTTGAATTGCTCGTAGGCGTTTTGAACTGGATATAAGGTGAAATCCGACGAATTAAATCCAAGCATGAATCCAAAATGAAACAACCTGCGGTCGAAATTTTTATACCGCTCCTGCTTGAACTTTTGTCCAAACAAAACCATGGGTATGAAAAACGCAAGTAAAATGTATTTTGATGACATCGGTTAAGAAACGCAAAAGTATCGGATAAGTTGCATTACTTGATGCCCGTATAAATCGTAGCAATACCACCACTCACCAAGCTTGCATCTACCTGTTTATAGCCCAGGTTACTTAAAATATCAGTAAAAGCCTTACCCTCAGGAAATGCAGCAACACTTTCAGGAAGATAGGCGTATGCTTTTTCATCTTTTGAAATGCGCTTTCCGAAAAATGGAATAATAAATCTGGAGTAAAACCCAAACGCTTGTTTAATCGGAAAACGTTTTGGTTTAGAAAATTCTAAGATTACAATTTTGCCACCACTTCGAGTTACCCGAAGCATTTCGGTAAGTCCTTTTTCTAAATGCTCATAGTTTCTAACGCCAAATCCTACCGTAATCGCATCAAAATAAGCGTCCTCAAAAGGCATGTTTTCAGAGTCTCCCAGTTGCATGTCAATGATATGGCTTACCTGTTTTGCCTTCATTTTGTTTTTTCCAACGTCAAGCATACCCGAAGAGATATCCATTCCTATGATTTGAGTTGGATTAAGTTTCAACAAGGCAATCGCAAAATCTCCGGTTCCAGTAGCTAAGTCTAAGATGCGTTTAGGTTGAATCTCACGTAATTTGTTAACTGCTTTTCTACGCCAAATGTGATCAATACCCAAGGATAAAAAATGATTTAAAAAATCGTAACGCGCTGAAATGTTATTAAACATCTGTGCGACCTCTTCTTTTTTTGATTTATCAGAATTATACGGTTTTACAATCTCACTCATGGATCTACTAATTTTTGGGCTTCATTCAATAGCGCTACTTTATCAACACTTACAACGCCTGAGTGTTCGCACACTAAACCACCGGATAAATTTGCTATTGAAGCGATTTCAGCAGGGGATAATCCGGCAATTAAACACAAGGTGGCAACAGCAATAACCGTATCACCGGCGCCACTTACATCGGTAATTTCTCTCAAATGCGCCGGAATGATTTTCCAAGTGGTACCGTTCTCTACAAATACCCCATGTTCAGAAAGTGTGATAAGGGTTAATTCGTGATTGAGTTTATCGCGTAATTGTTTTGCTCCGTCAACAATTGAATGAGGGTTGTTAACGACATCGATGTTTACATCAAGCCCTTCTTTTATTTCCTTGAGGTTTGGCTTGAATAAGTTCACGCCTCGATAACTTAGAAAATTATCTTTCTTAGGGTCCACCGTAGTTTTTACTCCCTTTTCCTGCGCATAGACAATAAGTTCTGTAATGACGCGATGGGTAAGTACCCCTTTGTTGTAATCTTCAAAGATTAAGGCATCAATTCCCAAATCAATTCGACGTTTTGTAGCCTGAATTAAGGCGTCTTCCAAGCTTCTACTTAAGTCACTCGTATCTTCTTGATCTATGCGTAATACGTGTTGTGTTCCCGACAAAACCCTTGTTTTTACCGTAGTTTTTCTGTCTTCCGATTGAATAATTTCTTGATTTTGAATCTTTGCTTCTGTTAAGAGGTGCTGGAATTTCTTTGCTGCGGTATCTGTTCCAATGACCGAACACAGGTAAACTTCGGCGCCCAGTGCTTTTAAATTCAGTGCTACATTTGCTGCGCCACCTAAACGATGCTCTTCTTTGTCAAGTAGCAATACAGGAACCGGAGCCTCCGGACTCATGCGGTGAACTTTGCCCATCACATAGGAGTCAATCATAACGTCACCAACAATGGCAACCTTCATGGCATTAAAGGAATCGAATATCGCCTCTAAATTCATCGACTTAATTTGGCTAAGGCTGCTGTTAAACGTTCCATTGCTTTGATGAGCAGTTCTTCGGATGCAGCATAACTTATACGGATGCAATTTGGCGCTCCGAATCCTTTGCCGTCTACTAGCGCAATGTTTCCTTCACGCAATAAATACATGCACAAGTCATCGCCATCTTTAATTAATTGGTCTCCATCTTTTGATCCAAAATAAGCGGATACATCCGGAAATAAATAAAAAGCTCCTGTTGGTACGTTGCATTTAACATCAGGGATTTTATTCAAATAGGAAAGTACCAAGTCCCGTCGTTTGTGAAACGTTTCTACCATTTCTTTCAATACGCTTGGGTCAGCATCCATCGCTGCAATTGCTGCGCGCTGTGTTATGGAACTTGTTCCTGATGTAAATTGCCCTTGAATTTTATTACACGCATCTGCAATTTGTTTACTTGCGCCAATATACCCTAGTCGCCAACCCGTCATTGCCCATGCTTTGGACACGCCATTTACGGTCACCACCTGGTCGAATATTTCTGAAAATTGGGCTAAGCTTGCGTGTTCACCTTCAAACCGAATATGCTCGTAAATCTCATCCGATAAGGCTACAAGATCGGGATGCTTCACTAAAACATCAGCCAACCCGCGCAATTCTTCTTTGGTGTATACAGAACCTGTGGGATTACATGGCGAGGAGAAAATAAATAACCTGGTTTTTGAGGTAATTACTGCCTCGAATTGCCCGGCATTAATTTTAAAATCTTGCTCAATTCCTGCATGAATTACCACTGGGATTCCGCCGGCCATTTTAACGATTTCAATGTATGAAACCCAATATGGTGCTGGTATTATTACTTCATCCCCCGGATTAATTAAACTCAATACTACGTTGGCAATCGATTGTTTTGCACCGGTAGAAACTACAATTTGTTCCTTTGGATAGTTCAGTCCATTATCGCGCATGAATTTGTGAGAAATCCGCTCGCGGAGATCATCATAACCAGACACCGGAGTATAAGTGGTAAAATTTTGTTCTATACCAACCACCGCTGCGTCCTTAATGAACTGGGGTGTGTTAAAATCCGGTTCACCTAAAGACAATGAAATGATGTCTTTTCCTTGCGCTTTTAATTCGCGACTTAACCGTGCCATTGCCAGCGTCGCTGACTCTTCCATGGCGTTTAATCGTTCAGAGAGTTCAATCATACTGCAAAGTTACGAATTATGATCGTATCCGTTAATCCAATAAATCAGGCCTTCTGGATTTTGTACGTTCAAGCGCTTGATCTTCTCTCCATCGGTCAATTTCTTGAGAATTTCCGCTGAGTAATACATCGGGGACACTCCAACCTTTGTAAACCGGTGGTCTAGTGTACACTGGAGGAGAAAGTAATTGGTCTTGAAAACTGTCTGTTAAGGCCGAGGTTTCGTCGTTTAATACCCCTGGAATCAATCTAATGATAGAATCTACTAATACTGCAGCAGCAAGTTCTCCGCCAGATAGCACATACGACCCAATAGAAATTTCTTTAGTGATGTAGTGTTGTCTAATTCGATCATCTACGCCTTTATAATGTCCACACAAGATCATTAGATTTCCTTTTAATGAAAGTTGATTGGACGTACCTTGTTCTAAGAGTTCGCCATCAGGAGTCATGTAGATGATTTCATCATAGGTGCGTTCCGCTTTGAGTTGATCTATACATGCTGCGATCGGTTCAATACGCATTACCATTCCGGCGCCGCCTCCGTATTGATAATCGTCCACATTTTTATGCTTATCGGTTGAATAATCCCTGATATTGTGCAAATGTATGTATACACGACCCTTTTCTTGGGCACGTTTTAGGATGGAATCCGAAAATGGTCCATCAAAAAGTTTGGGCAAAATCGTAAGGATATCAATTCGCATGTTCAAAGGTAGGAAATACCCGTCAATTCGTTTGCATGTGCTACCTTTACCTTATGATGAGAGTTGTTTTTTCTTTACTTATCATAATAAGCACGGGGTTGAGTTTGCGGGCACAATCAAAATGGACCGGAAATACCTCCCCGGATTATTATCGCTTAATTGATGAACTTAAACGAATGGATAAAGAAAGTCCGTTGGTTAGTTTATACAATATGGGTCCATCTGATGTTCCCGGCCTGCCACTATATGTATGTATATTAAACGGTGCTGAAGATTCATCGGCTACATTCTTGAAAGCAAAAAAAGGGACAACACTACTCTTTAATAATGCAATTCATCCGGGTGAACCCGATGGTATAAATGCGTGCTTGATTTATACGGAAAACTATATTCGTTTGGACAGTATTAATCCGAATGACCCAGTGGTGGCTTTTATTCCTGCATATAATGTCGGGGGTATGTTAACCCGAAGCGCTACGAGTAGGGCGAACCAGAACGGACCTGAGCTTTATGGGTTTCGAGGGAATGCCCAAAACCTGGATCTGAATCGTGACTTCACCAAAATGGATAGCGAAAACGCACGTACGTTTGCTAAGATTTTCCATGCCTTGAATCCGGATGTGTTTGTGGATAATCACGTATCCAATGGGGCGGACTATCAATATACCTTAACGTATATCTCATCCTTACGTGAACGAATCGCGCCTTCATTAAGAAAACTAATATATGGTTCGATGCTGCCACAATTAACGCAGGCATTAAAAAAATCGAAGTGGGATTTGTTTCCTTATGTGGAATCAGTAAAAGAAACACCTGACTCAGGGATCTATCAATTTAATGATCTTCCACGTTATGCTATGGGATACGCTTCCTTGTTTAATGTGATCTCTTTTACAGTAGAAACGCATATGCTCAAGCCCTTTCCAAATCGGGTTAAAGCCACGCATGACTTTATGAATGAATTGGTGAAATGGACTGTTGATCATGCGTCTCAAATTGAATTGGCTCGAGAAAAAGCGCATGAGTGGGAGGGGAGTCAGCGGTATTTTAGATTCAATTATTCCAGGACTTCTGCCGCTGATTCAATACAATTTAAAGGGTTTACGGCGGTGCAAGATACAAACGATATCACGGGACTATCTCATTTGACCTATGATCGCAACTTGCCTTATCAAAAGTCGATTCCCTTCTTTCGAACCTATGTTCCCATAGATTCTGTTGAAATTCCTCAGTTCTACATTATTCGTGGACAAGAGCATCGGATAATAGATCAACTTAAAGCGAATAATATCTTGTTCGAAGTGTTGAATCAAGAAAAAATACTGAACGTGAATGCACAAGTTGTCCGTTCCTTTGATGCAATTTCTAAGCCGTATGAAGGACACTATTTACATCCCAACAAGGCGATTGAAAAAGTTTCCATGAACATAAATTTTCGTCCGGGTGATGTGCTTATTCCAACCAATCAAAACGGATCTTTATTTCTGCATGCCGTATTGCAGCCCATGTGTGAAGACTCTTATTTTACATGGAATTATTTTGATTCCTACCTTCAAGAAAAAGAGTACTTTTCGAATTACGTATTTGTGGAAAAATTGCGAAGTATTTTACAGGCTAATCCTGAATTACGTCAAGAATACGAAGCTAAAAAGGTGGCAGATAAAGAATTTGCCAATTCAGAATGGCAGCAGCTATACTATATTTATCAGCATAGTGCCTACTTTGAGCCAAGTTACATGCTGTTGCCCGTGTATGAATTAAAATGATTCTCGGTTGGTATGAATGTGATTGAGGATAGTCAATTCACTTTCGGATAAGGTTTTTCCACGGCGCGACATCATGCTTTCAATGCCTTCCAATGCCTTATCCAAGCGATACGGGAATAGGCGTGTAGGCTCACCAAAACTGAAAGAAGGAATGTGCTTTTTGAAGAAGCCCGGACCGTAAACATTACATCCTACACCAAGTGCGGTCCCTGTATTAAACATCGTGTTAATCCCACATTTTGAATGATCTCCCATGTGCAAACCAACGAATTGTTCTCCAGAGGAGGTTGTTTTGCCGGTATCATAGTCATGCACATCAACGATGCCGTAATTATTCATGAGGTTCGATGCATTGGTGTCAGCCCCAATATTGCACCAAGAACCAATATATCCATTCCCAAGAAATCCATCGTGGGATTTATTAGCATATCCTTCGAAAATGACATTGTTAATTTCCCCACCCACTTTACAATAAGGGCCAATCGTTGTTGCACCATAAATTTTAGCTCCCATTTTCACTTGTCCGTATTCGCAAAGTGCGAAAGGTCCACGAATCAATGAACCCTCCATGATCTCGGAATTTACTCCGATGTATATAGGACCACTGGTAACGTTCAATGTTACGGCTTGAACAATCGCCCCCTCCTCAATAAAGAGTAAGTCTGGATTTCCAATGAGCGTGCATGTAGATGGGAGCGCTTGAGATTTATTGTGGGAAGTCATTAAGTCAAAATCCAATGCAAGTACCTGTCCATTCAATTTAAATAAATCCCATCGATTGATTACCTGAATTATAGGTGTCCCTGTATATGCTATTTCTTTGTCTGATTCACCAAAAGTAGCGAGGATTTCTCCCTTGTAGCTTAAGTATTCATTCGCATTTAAAGCGTTCAGTGCACGAATGAAATCAGGGGTAGGAATAATGCTTGCATTTACATCAATCGCTTGATTCAATGAGGGGAAGTGCGCTTCTAAATAAGTGGCAGTAAGGAATCCGACCTGTATTTCAGGGCTCAGCAGCTTATACCGTTCCTCGTTTGTTAGCATTCCACACCTTAAGAACCCAGAAGGTTTAGTCAGTGAATGAGGTGCTAACTTAAGGTGAGATGAACGATCATTCAGATTAATGCGTAGCGACATGATGCTTGGTTTTACTGAAAATAAATAATAGGATAAACGTAATGGTTCCGTTCAAGATTAAAAGTTCATTTCCGATTTGATACGAACCTAACAGGGAAGAGGAATAGGTTTTTAGTAGATAGCAGAGCAGGGGAGAAACTAAGCTTATAACGACTATTTTCGGATGGATTAATTGTCTTTTTGTAAGGATTCCAAATGCAAATAATCCTAGGAGTGGACCATACGTATATCCTGCGATATCAAAAATTAGGTCAACAATACTTTTATTATCTAACCATTTGAATAAAAATACAAGAATCATAAATAACACGGCAAAACTTAAATGAATCCATCGTTTAACGCGCTTCTTTTTTTCCTCTTCAAAGTTCTTACGATTAAACCCAATGACGTCAATGCAAAACGAGGCAGTGAGTGCGGTTATTGCTCCATCAACGGAGGGAAATAGGGCAGAGATTAAGCCCACTATAAAAATTACAAAAACACCGAAAGGAAGGTAGTTTTGAACGACGTAAGGAAATAAATCATCTGGGGCTACTTCTATTCCCAGTTGGCCAATGTATAAAGAAAGAACCCCTCCAAGTAATAAGAATAAGGCATTAATAGCAAGAAGCGTAATGCTAAAGACGACCATATTTTTTTGAGCATCCTTCAATGATTTTACACTGATATTTTTTTGCATCATTTCTTGATCCAATCCAGTCATAGCGATTGTAATAAATGCACCACCAATAATATGTTTTAAGAAGTAATCACCTTTTAGCCAATTGGTTTCCCATAAGCCCATCAGCTTGTTCGAACTCATGGTGTTGATAATATCGTTCCAGCCCAAGTTTAATTTACTTTGAATGGAAAAGATACAAACGATTAATGCCAATAGCATGAAGGTGGTTTGGAGTGTATCAGTCCAAACAATCGTTTTTACACCTCCTTTGAGGGTGTAGGCAACAATCATTAAGATTATGGTTAGTGTACTTAGCCAAAAAGGAATTCCAAGTTTATCAAAGATGAACAGTTGCAGCACATTAATAACCAAATAAAGTCTAACCGTAGCTCCAAGTGTTCTTGAAAGAATAAAATATCCAGCACCCCATTGGTAGGCATTGAGTCCGAGGCGGTGTTCGAGGTACGTGTATATCGAGGTAAGCTTTAATCGATAATAAATGGGTAAAAGGACATATGCCACGACAAAATAGCCAATGAAAAAGCCAAGCACCAATTGATAATAATGCCATCCGCTTGAAAGCACCTTACCGGGAACGGAAACAAAGGTGACTCCGGATAAGGAGGTTCCGATCATTCCGAATGCGACAAGATACCAGGCACTTTTTTTATCTCCTGAAAAAAAGCTGTTCGTTGTGGCATTTCTTGATGTAAACCAAGAAATGGCAAGCAATATGATAAAATAAAGGAATAATACCCCCAGTAGGATGTAATCTTTCATCAGGTAAAAATAGTGTTTTCATTGATATTGTTTCCGATGTAACTTAATTCTCTGCCTACTCGTTCATTTGTAGCGTTAAAGAAAAAGTATATTTGCCAAAAAAAGATTAACTTATGAATGAAATTTTTGCCTTAGCGATTGTCGCTGTAGCTTTCACCATTGCCCTTGTGATTATTGTACAACATTTCCTCAAGAAATTAAATTTCAATGAGTCCATAATGCTTCAGGGGGAATTGAAAAAGCAACGCCAAGAGTTTTTTATTACACATCGCATGGAGGCGTATCAACGTGTTATTCTTTATATGGAACGAATTCATCCCTCGTCAATTGTCCTGCGTATGAACCAGCCGAATATGAATGCACTTGTTTTGCAGACCTTGGTTTTGAAAGCGATTCGAGATGAATACGATCATAACGTGGCGCAGCAGATGTTCATTTCATCAAACGCCTGGAATTTGCTTAAAAATGCAAAAGAAGAAACAGTCAAACTAATTAATGTGGCAGCATCTCAATTAGGCGTTGAAGCTTCATCCAATGATCTTGCAGCCGCAGTTATTACCTTATCCGCGGAAATAAATCCCCTGCCTTCCGAAATAGCGATAGACGCATTGAAAGCGGAGTTTCAACAATTGTTTTAAGAGACATTAAGTCTAAGATTTTCGATAAAAAAAAAGGCAGAAGTAATTCTGCCTTTTTTAATTTAAGAGTTGGATACGTTTATCTAACTACATGGATAAATCCGTGTTTCTCGTAGTTTTCGAAGATTAGCTTGTATGAATATACCCCATCTTCTAAATCATTCCCATTCGCGTCTTGCCCTCGGAAGAACGCAGTGTTTTGTCCTTGTTCAAAAACCAAGTTGCCCCAACGGTTGAAGATGTATAAGGTAAATTCATCACAGGTCATGAAATAAGATTTTAAATCCAAGAAATCATTTGTGCCATCTTCATTGGCAGATACAACATTCGGAAAGTCAAAATCATTAAAGCTCATAATGTAGGTGATGGTAGCATCTATTTGAGAGGTATCGGAGATACAACCATATTCTGAAGTGACAAACGCGGTGTAAATTCCCATACCGCTTTCGTCTAATGGGAAAGTCACATCAAATAGGGTAGAGTTAAAATTGTTTGGGCCTGACCATGCAATGGTTGAATTGGCTTCTGCTGTTGCGCTTAGAAAGAATGGGTCACCAGGACATTCAGGAATATTGAAACTAAGTACAGGAGGAATCGGTGTGGCCATGATGTACATGTCAAACGTAGTATCCACTTCACATCCGAAATCAGACGTAACGGTATACGTAAACTGATAAACTCCAGGGGTAGCAATTACTGTATTAAAGTTGATCGTAGTATCTTCTTGAACACCGTTAATATCCCAAGTGTATGAAATTGGTTCATTGGTAGAAATTAACGGGAAACTATTTACAACAAAAGGAACGTCTTCACATTGAATGGTATCAGCAAGGTAAGAATAGGTCGGGTAATCGTGCACGAAGAACGAAGTACTAATCGTGTCGTCACATTGAACAACTGCGGAGAACGAGTCGGTAGCTATTAACGAGATATTGTGAGTACCGGGCGTATTAAAGATATAGGAGAAATCAACGGACGTATCCAAGATTTGGTTGTTGTACATCCACTCAAAAGTCGTTGAATTTGATATTCCTGTGGTTGTATTGTTAAACTGTACTGCCTGATCAATACACGACTCTACGACCGCGAAATTGGCAGTAGGATTATTGAACACGGTAAAGCTTTGTGACACGGTATCGATACATCCGTTTTGCGTCATTGCCAATAGAGAAACTAAATAGTTATTGGGTCCATTAAAATTAACTATCACGGTATCGCCTACCAAGGTATCGTTGTTAACATACCAATAGTTAGTTATGGTATCGCCGCCTAATAAAGAACTTGTGGCTTCAAAAATAGCGGTTTGACCCAAGCAAACATCGTCGAACCCAAAACCGGCTACTGGGTTTTCATAAACCTCAACTACGGTATTAACAGTGTCGACACAATTTGCAGTATTGGTTACTATCATTTCAACAGTGTAAGAGCCAGGTCCTGGAAAGACGTGGTTAAAGGTAGTATCGTTCGACGTATAACCGTCAGAAGCACTCCAAAAAATTGAATCAGGCGCGGCATTAGTATACGAGGTGTTATTCAAAAGCATCGTTGAATAACCCGCACAAACATTGCTGTCTACAATGGAGCCAATAACCTCTGCAGGAAGTACAGCTGTGGTTAGCGTGGCGATGCACCCGTTGGCTGAGGTGATTGTGCAATTTACCGTGTCAACACCTTGTATATTCACCGTAGCAATTTGTCCTGTTGCTAATTGGGCGTTTGTCACGGCATTGGTCCATACATAATTCGCGAAACCGTTTGGTGCTGTAAGGGTAGCCGTATTGTTGGCGCCGTTCTGACAATAGAATGCGGATAAGTCTAAAGAGGTGCATGAAGCACTTACGTAGGCATATCCCCAGTGGCCACTCAACGAGCAATCACCCGTTGCTACATCAAGGGTGACAGTTTGACCCATATAAGCAGTTACATCTACCCCAAAGGTTGTCCAATCTTTCCAACGGTAAGAACCACAGTTTTGAAATCCAGGCACACCATTTCCTGCAGCAACTTGATAAAAGGTACATGGTAACGGGGTACCTGCTGCATCATAAAGTTGTGCTTCAAATCGAGGCTGAGAGGCTATACCGTGCCCAGGATCTTCAAGGACAACCGCGTATTTAACGATGATCATGTTTGATTGTGGCGTGATGGAGAACGTATATTGTAAACGCGCAGCTTGTGCTCCGGTACCCGTATAATCACCAACCATGGCAGAAAAATTCTCTCCCGGAGGAACGATTGATAATGTTGCACATTGAGCTACCATTGCATCATTCCCTGGACCAACCATAATTTGGTGTTGATTGGTAAATCCTTGGTTTGGCGTATTAATAGCACAACATGACCCATAAAATCCATTCCAATTGGTAAATGAGTTGTCTTCAAAATCAGCATTAAAACAAGCCGCAGGTTGGGCGAACGTTAAGAATGAAAGACAAATTGAAATAGAGCTTAGAAGTAATTTGAAAGAGTTCATAGGTACTTTTTAAATGGTTTAGCGGTCTAATGACGCACGAATTTAAAGTAAAATTGCATGGTGATAAAAAAAAACGCGATTTTTTTTATGAGACATCTCGTGAACTTATTGTTCGATGAAATTAAATAAAACGCCAATAAAACCTAAAATTTGAATAGACCGAATAAAAAGAGGGGAATAATTTCAAACTGTTACTATTTTTGAGGCTACCGTTTCAACATATATTAAATACCATGCGAACTATTATAATTACTTCTATCACTTGCTTTTCGTTTATTTACAATGCGCAAATTGACCCTCAAAGTGTATCGACCAGCTATAAATTTCAAGAGATTATACAGCACATAGAGCGTAATTACGTAGACCCTGTAAATGCTAAAAAATTAACAGAGACTGCCATTGTAGCCATGCTTGAAGAGTTAGACCCCCATTCCACATACATTCCTGCTGAAGAAGCACAAGAAGCACAATCTCAGATTAATGGTAGTTTTGTTGGTATCGGCATTCGATTTCAAATCGTTAAAGATACCTTAATGGTGGTTGCTACCATTCCCGGTGGGCCAAGTGAAAAGTTGGGTTTATTAGCGGGCGATCAAATTGTTGCGGTTGATGGAAATTCTATAGCGGGTATTGGTTTGAAAAACAATGAGGTCCGTACGAAATTAATGGGGGAGCTGGGTTCTAAGGTGCAAGTTAAAGTACTTCGCAAAAAGCATGACGAATTAAGCTTTAACATCACACGTGATAAAATTCCAATTTATTCGGTGGATGCCGCGTATATGATTGATAAAGAGATAGGGTATATTAAACTCAATAGCTTTTCACGAACTACCGTTGAGGAAATTCAACTAGCACTCAAAGATTTAAAATCAAAAGGAATGAAAAACCTAATTTTCGATTTACAAGGAAATGGGGGAGGGCTCCTTGATGCGGCAAGGGGAGTTGCTGATGAATTTATCTCGGGAAATAAATTATTGGTTTATTCAATAGGGCGTGCACAGCCGCGTAGTAACTTGAGTGCAAGTAAAAAAGGACTTTGGGAAGAGGGCGGCTTGATCGTATTAACCGATGAATATACGGCCTCAGCGAGTGAAATTGTTTCCGGAGCAATTCAAGATTGGGATCGTGGCTTAGTTGTTGGCAGAAGAACTTTTGGTAAAGGCCTCGTTCAACGTCCAACGCCATTGGCTGACGGAAGTGAATTAAGATTAACTATAGCGCGATATTTCACGCCTACAGGACGATTTATTCAAAAACCATATCAAGACGTAGAGACTTATCGCAAAGACCTTACGCAACGCTATTTAAATGGGGAATTTCAGCATGCTGACTCTGTTAAATTGCCGGATTCTTTGAAGTTTTACACCATGATTAAAAATCGCTTGGTATACGGTGGCGGTGGAATTATGCCTGATGTTTTTGTCGCTTTAGATACTACAGATATAACAGATTATTACAGCAACCTGATTCGTGGGGGGCATGTGAATTCATATAGTTTAGAATTTGTGAATACAAACCGTGAACAATTAAAGAAAAAGTACCCGGATGTTAAGGCATTCATTTCGAATTTTAATACAGATGCTTTGTTCATGGAAGGGTTTTTTAGCTATGTATTGAAGGAAGACTCTAAATTAACGTTCGACCAACAGGCTTATGACATCAGTGGAAAGGCGATACGCATTCGGATTAAATCAAATATAGCACAAGACCTTTTCGGTTATAGTGAATCGTATCAAATCTTTAACGAGTTAAATGAAGTGGTTCAAAAAGCAGCTACGCTTTACAAGGATAAATCCTATCAAGGATATGATCTTGCAGACTAATAGAGAAGTAAACTTCATAAAAAAGGCCGCAATGTGCGGCCTTTTTTATTTGAAATAGAATTTATCCTCTTCGTCGCTCCAATAATATCATCATCATTAAGCTAAGTACGATGCGCTCTTGAGCATTTTCGTCAACCTCTTTTAATTCATGTAAAGAGAATTTTCTACCAAAAAATGAACTGTCTTTTTTAAACCTCATTATGGGTTCATTTTGTTCGTTGGTTACCAGGTAACTTGGGTTGAGCATATAGCCGGTAAAAATCCCAACGATTGGAATTTGAGAAACCAAGGCATCCAATACTTTAACCCAAGGCTTTTCTTCACGTATCGTGAATTCATTGGTGTTTTCTGCGTTCAACACAACATAGGTCGCCTTCCATAAAGAAACGGCTCCTTTACGTGCTACTTTACCGAGTTCTTTATCCTCACCATTAAAAAAGGAATAGGTAGCAGAAAAATCTAGCCATTTATTCGCCTTTATTCGATATAACAGCGTTTGTTTTGATTCGTTGCTGTAGCACATAATGTCCTCTTTTAATTTGAACATTTTTTGGCGAACATAACTGACCGTATTATTTTGTGAATCCGTAATTACGAAATCATTCGATAAGGTGCCAATTTTAAATTTAAACGATAGGGGAAATTCAAAGGACATAAGCTATAATTTAGAGGTTAATAAAAGTTATTACCAGATTTTGGATATTTTTTCTTTCGAGTTGCGCATGTTTTTTCCTTCAGTGATACCGAACGCTTCGAAGAATTCTGGACAGTTTTTTAATGGGCCATTTACCCGATACATACCAGGGGAGTGAGAGTCGGTAGCCAAACGGTTTTTCATCTCAGCATCGGTATACTTAATTTTCCATAATTGACCGTAAGCGATAAAGAACCGCTGTGCGGGTGTAAAACCTTCGCGCACTTCATTCATTTTAAATTCATCGGTTAGTCTGTACGCGTAATAAGCCATCGTTAATCCACCCAAATCTGCTATGTTCTCTCCCATGGTAAGTTCAGCGTTGACGCAATTGCCTTCCATCGGGCAAAAACTGGCAAAAGTTTCTCCCAAAAGTGCGGTTCGCTGTTCAAATGCCTTTCGGTCTTCTTCTGTCCACCAGTTGGTGAAGCTACCATCCGCTGCGAATTTAGAACCCATGTCATCAAATCCATGCGTGAATTCATGTCCGATAACCATTCCTATGCGCCCGTAATTCACGGCATCTTCAGATTTGACATCAAAAAATGGGGCTTGCATAATTCCTGCCGGGAAGGCGATTTCATTTAACAGCGGGTGGTAATACGCATTAACCATGTGTGCGGGCATTCCCCATTTTTCCTTATCTACGGGTTTATTCAATTCTGCAAGATTCTTCTGATTGGAATAACGGGCCATCAATTTTATATTACCAATATAATCTTCAGGATTAAAAGAAAGGGAGGAGTAATCTTCCCACTGTTCGGGAAATCCTAGTTTTCGCCCTATAGAGTCTAATTTATTACGTGCTTGTTTTTTAGTCGTGGGAGTCATCCACTCCAATTTTGCAATTCGATCACGAAAAACAATCAATAGGTTGTCAACCAATTCATTCACACGTTTTTGCGCCTCCGCTGAATAATATTTTCCTACAAAGGCTTTACCGAGTAATTCCCCGATTTCTAAATTCGTAATTTCTTCTATGGCATATTCATTCAGTGGTTTTTGTTCTTTTTTGCCTTTTAAGGTCCTTCCATAAAAGTCAAAATTTTGATCAATAAAGGCTTGATTAAGATGTCCCGCATATTGATTTAATACATTCCATTGCAGGTAATACTTCCAGGTTTGTAGCGATTCCGTTTCAATACACCCAGCCAAGGTTTTAATAAAATCAGGATTAGATACAATGATGCTGTCAGGGGTTTGTGCCCCAATTTTAGATAAGTAATAGCGGAAGTCAAAGGTTCCGAAAGACTTGATTACAAGGCTAAAAGCCATTTTATTGTAAGTCAATTCAGGAATCCTCATTTTAGCTGGCGTAAGCATGGCTTCTGCTAATTTCGTTTCGAATTTCACAATACTTGCGGAAGCGTCTAAGGCGGTTTCTTCCGAGCTCCCAGCCATAATAAAGATCTTTCCAATATGCGCTTGATACGCCTTTAATATATCCTTTTTGTTCGCTTCGGTGTAATAATCTCGGTTAGGTAAACCAATACCGCCTTGCCCTAAATAACTTATGTTTTTATCTACTTCTTTTAAATCTTGACCTACCCCGTAGCCGAAGGCACTTCCTATTCCGTCACGGTGATGGCTGGCGATAATTTCAACAAGCAAATCTTTACGTTTTAATTCGTTAATTAACGATAATTCAGATTGTATAGCTGAAATACCTAGGGCATCCCGTTGCTTCATGTTCACAAGACTGGCATAATAAGCCCCAAGAATTTGACTTTGGGTGCCAACTTCCCCCGGTTGGGCTGCACATTCTTCAAGGATTTTGCTTAGCTTTTCATTGTTGGATTTTTCTAGTTCATTGAAACTTCCCCAGCGCGATTCTGTGGCCGGAATCACGGTGTTCTTTACCCATGTCCCATTACAAAACATAAAGAAGTCCTCGCTTGGATTCACCGCTTTATCCATTAATTCCGTAGAAACGGTTTTATAAGCATGATTTTGTGTCTGCGTAGTTGTCTTTGTGGTGGAACAACTTGCAAGGATTAATGCTCCTATTGATAATGCTGCTATTTTGTTCATGGTGCTAAATTAGGATAATAAATCATTTCTACATGTGGGATACCGTCTTCTAAATAGGACTTTCCGGTAAATTTAAAACGATGTGTTTTATAAAATTTTTCAAGATGAGCCTGCGCAGAAATACGAATTGGAACTTTTCCAGCCATTGATTCAATCACTTCCATGCAGTAATTCATGAGCTTGTGTCCTTCACCCGTTCCTCGGTGGGATTGCGCTACAATTACCCTACCGATTGCGTATTCCGGATAAACAACACCAGGTGTGAGTATGCGGGCATAGGAAACCAGGTTGTTTGAGTCGTCTACACCAAGCAAATGAATGGCCTGTTGGTCAAGGTTGTCAAGGTCTTGATAAATACATTGTTGTTCCACGACAAAAACTTCACTTCGTAAGGCTAAAATTTGATAAAGCTGAGCAGGCGATAATTCATCAAATCGATATGTAAATCTTTGGATCATCCTCAAATTTAGCTAGATTTTTACTAGAGCACCACTTTTCGCATTACATTTGCCGTAGATGAATCAAAATCAAATAATTCTTGTAGTGTTTACCGTCGTTGTTACGCTGTTATTAACGTTCGATATTCGCTCACTCTTTAAGCTTAAAGAACATGAGGTCTCCACGAAGAATTCAATACGTTGGACGGCTATTTGGATCTTGACTGCCATGGCATTTAGCGGGTTTGTTTTTTATGAAAAAGGCTTTGAGAAATTTTCACAATTTCAATCGGCCTATTGGATTGAACAGTCCTTGTCTGTTGATAATCTCTTTGTGTTTTTAATGGTATTTAAATACTTCAAGGTTACAGGAAAGGCTCAGCATAAGATTTTACTGTGGGGTATATTGGGAGCAATGGCACTTCGTGCGATCTTTATTTTTGCTGGAACTTGGTTAATCAAGATTACCTATCTTCCGGCATTTTGGAAATTTACCTTAGGTCCAGATCAGGTAGGAGGGGAAGGGTTTCATCGAATCAATTTCATCATGACTATTTTTGGAATCATGCTCTTATATGGGGGGATTAAATCCTTATTCTCCGCAGAGGATGACGAGAATAAAGACTTTAATAACTCGTTTGGTGCCCGATTTGTTCGAAAGAACTTCCGCGTTTTGACTAAAGATTCATCCGATTCTTTTTGGATTAAACGAAATGGTAAAGTTTTCCTTACACGCTTATTCATGGTGCTTTTTATTGTGGAAACAACCGACTTGATTTTTGCGATTGATTCCATTCCAGCTATTTTTTCAATTGCTCCAGATGATCCACTCATTCTATATACTTCGAATATTTTCGCAATTTTCGGCTTGCGTTCTATGTATTTCTTATTGGCGAATTCAATGGATAAATTCGAGAAATTAAAATATGGTATTTCCGTAATTCTCGCCTTTATTGGGTTAAAAATGCTAATTGCACCTGTATATCACATTGAAACCATCGTTTCATTAGGAGTGATTCTTGGAACCTTGCTTGTTTCGGTTATTATTTCTGTTCGTACAGCCGATTAAAACAGGGTGCATGCACCTTCCTCAGAATCAGTTACTTGACGTCTAAATAGACCAAATAACTCACGACCTAAGCCAACCTGATCTGTACTTTCTTTGGTAACTGTAGCGCGTAGCGCAAAATCTGAATCATGACACGTTAGGGTACCCTCTACACAGTTCAACGTGAGTAAATCACCGGTTTTAATTTTTCCAATGGAACCTCCTTTGCTTGCTTCAGGACTCATGTGGATTGCTGCAGGAACTTTACCAGAGGCTCCACTCATACGACCGTCGGTGACTAAAGCCACACGAAATCCTTTCTTTTGTAAAATCGTCAGGGTAGGAGTGAGTTGATGTAATTCTGGCATTCCTTTGTGTGCAGGACCTTGAAAAGGAAGCACAGCGATGAAATCTTTATTCAATTCATTGTTTTTGAATGCCGTAATTAACTCCTGCTGTTCGTTGAATACAATGGCGGGTGCCTCAATGATAAGGTGCTCAGTGGCAACTGCTGCGGTTTTTACCACACTGCGTCCAAGATTTCCCCGAATGATCTTAATTCCGCCATCCATGGAAAAAGGATTGCTTGCATCTCGTATAATGGAGTCATTCAGTGATTCCTTAGCTCCGTTTCTCCAGGCTAAGGTATTGGAAACAATGTAGGGTTCTTGTGTATAGGTTGAGAGGCCTTTTCCAAGGATGGTGGTTACCTCTTCATGCAATAATCCATGCGTTAGTAAGGTGTGTATCACAAAGCCCATTCCTCCGGAGGCATGGAAGTGATTTACATCTGCGGCACCATTTGGATACATCCGAGTAATTAATGGAATCACTGCTGAAAGATCTGACATGTCATCCCAATTAATAATTATTCCGGCAGCTCGAGCCATCGCAATTAAATGGATGGTGTGATTCGTTGACCCACCCGTTGCCAATAAGCCAATAATGCCATTGACCATCGTTTTTTCTGAGACGATATCCATCAATAAATTTGAACCATTTCGTGCATTTTCAGCAACCACACGTACAGCTTCTTCAGTGAGTAGATTACGTAATTCTGTGCCTGGATTAACAAAACTGGATCCGGGTAATTGAAGTCCCATGATCTCCATGAGCATTTGATTACTGTTTGCGGTACCATAAAAGGTGCAGGTTCCTGGGGAATGATAGGAATCTGATTCCCCTTTTAATAATTCATCACGTCCGATTTTTCCCTCTGCATATAATTGTCGTATGTTTGATTTTTCTTCATTAGATATCCCGCTTGGCATAGGTCCCCCAGGGACAAAAACGGTTGGCAAATGGCCAAAGCGAAGACTTCCCATCAATAAGCCTGGAACAATTTTGTCGCAGATTCCAAGGCAGAGCACCGCGTCAAATACATTGTGTGATAAACCAACAATGGTCGCCATGGCAACCACATCCCTTGAAAAAAGGGAAAGGTCCATGCCGTCTTGACCTTGGGTTACTCCGTCGCACATGGCTGGAACCGCTCCCGCTACTTGTGCAACTGCATAATGAGCAGTAGCGTAGGTACGGATTTGCTTAGGATAATCTTCATACACCTTGTGGGCTGAAAGTATGTCGTTGTAGGAAGTAATGATTCCTATATTTTTCAGTTCATTTTCAGCCAAGGCTCCTTTGTCCTGGGAGCTACATCCTGCATAGGCATGTGCTAAATTACCACAGCTCATGGCCGAACGTGCAACTCCATCTATCCGAGCCTGTTGCATTTGTTTCAAATACAAGCTCCGAGTTTCTGCACTTCGGGCAATTATTCGTGCAGTTATTGCTTCAATGGTAGAATTCAACTTCATGGGGCGTAATATATTTCTGTCAGGTTATTGACAATATAAGAAATTGGGGTTCTTTCTGTTGATGATGCCTTAAGTTTTTCTAGTTTATCTTTTCCTGTTATTAGTAAAATACGGTGTTCAATGGTTTTAATGAACGCTAAATTAGTGGAAATACGCTTTGTGGGATGGCTCGGTGCGTTTGTTCCCAAGCAGCAAGCTTCCGATGCTAGTAAGCCTTCGGTGGAGTGCCCGTCATTTGGGAATAACGAAGCAAAGTGGCCGTCACCACCCATTCCTAGTAAAATTACATCGCCGTGGACAAATTTAAGATATGTTTGATGGCATTGCGCAATGCTTTGGGCATAATCCATTGGGTTTCCGACCATAGGTTCGAGGGTGAAATCTGCTTGATTTTTAAAAATGTTCCGAATTACGCCCTCATTAGATGCGGGGTCATTCACAGGAACAAAGCGGTCGTCCACTAAGCCAAATTCAATGCTGGAAAAATCTACGTTTGATAGGGATAACTTTTCGTAAACAGGCATCGGAGTGCTTCCACCAGACAATAAGACGGTAGCGCTTCCTCTGGTTTCATGCGCCTTACTGATCAATTCTGAAATCCGTTGAGCAAGACGTGTAAATGCTTCCTCTCTCGAAGCAAATGAAATTAGTCTTTCCATGATTTTGTTATCCAAGTGGCACCTTTTTCTAGAATTAAATCGCCCGGACCCCAAGTGCCAGCTTCATAAAGTACATTGGGTTGATTGCTTTGTTTCCAACTATCTGTTACAGTCTCTATCCATTGCCATGCCGCTTGCAACTCATCTTGACGCATGAACAAGGTTTGATTTCCACGGATTACGTCCATTAATAAGCGCTCGTAGGCTTCTGGTAAACGTTCCTTGAACGAATCCATATAATCCAATTTGAGTGCAATAGGCTTGTATCGATAGCCTCCCGGCCCCGGTACTTTAGTCATTTGAACAAGCTCGATGCGTTCCTCCGGTTGCAGGCGAATAATAAGCTTGTTGTTGTTAAGTTTTTCTTTTGAAGGAAAAATATTGTGAGCGATTTCCTTGAAATTAATTACAATTTCGGAGTACCGTTTTTTCATTCGTTTTCCGGTGCGTAAATAGAATGGTACATTCTTCCATCGGAAGTTGTCTATGTAAGTTTTGAGCGCTACAAAGGTTTCCGTTTTGGAATTATATTTCCCGATGTCCTCTAAATATGAACTCACCTGCTCGCCTTGTACATTGCCACGCGTATATTGTCCTTTCACGGTATCAGTAAGCGCTGCTTGTTTGGTCATTGGACGAAGGGCTTTGAGTACCTTAAGCTTTTCATTGCGTACCTCGTCGGCTTCAATGATATGAGGCGGCTCCATCGCTACTAGACAAAGCAGTTGCAACAGGTGATTTTGAACCATATCCAATAATGCACCGCTGTTATCATAATAATCGGCTCGCTGCTCAACTCCTAAACTTTCAGAAACGGTAATTTGTATGTTGTCGATACTAATGGAGTCCCACGTGCGTTGAAAAAGATTATTGGCAAATCGAAGTACCATTAAATTTTGAACGGTTTCCTTACCTAAATAATGATCAATTCGATATACCTGGTGTTCATCAAATGCCTGTGTGATTTGTTCATTGATTTGTTTGGATGATTCTAGGCTGTTTCCTAACGGTTTTTCTAAAACAACCTTACTTCGCTCATTAATGAGTCCACACGCTTTTAGTGTTTGCGAAATCGGACCGAAAGCAGCAGATGGGGTAGAGAAATAGAAAATACGTTGGTAGGTATCGTGTTGCTCTAAAAAAGAAGTTAATTCCTTGTATGATGCAATGTCCGGTTTTTCAGCCTTTATCCAAGCTATTTTTGAATTGAATGTTTCCCAATGAAGGTCGGTAGCAGGTTGATCGTCAGTGGTAAAGAGGAATTGTCGAACCTTGGCATCTAGTGTTTTTCGATCTACTTCTTTTCTGATGATCCCGACCACATTAAATTGATCTTCTATTTGCCCGTCCAACATGCGATGAAATATGGCAGGATATATTTTTCTTAAGGCCAAATCCCCATCACCGCCGAATACGATAATGTTAAATTTGCTAAATCTCTCTGAATCTGGTAGTTTTTTACCCATGGGTTATATTGTGGTATGTGTCAAAAATACACTAAGTATCGATTAAAAGCAACTCCCGACACTTTTTTCATTCACTAAGAATTGTTAAAAACAAGAAATAAAAGAAATTGTTTCTTTCTAGTCAAGTGCCCAGTATCTATAAAATCTTTTGCAATGTGTTACCTTTGACCCTATGAAGATACTATTTGGGGGGTTATTTGTTGTTTTTTCACTTCATATGTTTTCGCAACGCATTCAAGGAGAAGGGATTGTGTTGGGTAAAGTGGTGGATCAAAATGCAAAAAAAGCCTTAGAATATGTGAAGATAAAAGTGCTATTAGCTAAAGATAGTTCTATCGTTTCCGGACAGTTTACCGATAGTGAGGGAAAATTTAATTTGGAAAATCTACCGTTTGCTCCCCTGATTTTACAAGCTACTTTTGCTGGCTATGACACCTTGTGGATTAATCAAATTATACCAACGAAGGAGCTTCGTGTGGTGAATCTTGGCGAAAACAACTTAACGGTCAATAACCAGCGCATCGTTGATGAGATCATCGTTCAAGGAAAACAAGACATCCTCAGAAGCGGTATCGATAAAAAGGTATATAATGTTGCTCAAGATTTGACCTTGCGTGGAGGTACAGCGAATGATGTGTTAAAGAATTTGCCCTCCATCGATTTGGATCAAGATGGTAGAATCTTATTACGCGGTGAGGGTTCTGTGAATATTTTGATTGATGGTAAACCTAGTTCTCTTACAGGTTCAAATGGTAAAACCTTACTAGATGCCTTGCCGGCGGGTTCAATTGAACGGATAGAAATAGTAACCAATCCTTCCGCAAAATATGATCCGGATGGTAGTTCAGGGATAATTAACATTGTACTTAAAAAGAACAAACTCAAAGGATTTAATGGATTGATCACAGCGAACGTGGGCAGCGGGAATCTGAATGGAGGAAACGTGGCTGATGAAAGTATTTCCTTTAGTTATCGAAACGCATCGTTTAATGCCTTTGCTTCTTATAATGGGCGCTATTTGGATGGATATCGAAACAATTATTTATATAGTCGTCAAACCTTAGCAAATGATTCTGTAGTCATACTAGATCAGAACAGGCTCGGAACCGATTTAAACGCTGGGCACACCGCAAGGATGGGGTTTGATTGGACCTTGAAGCATAACCGAAGCATTGCCTTTTCTTCCACTGCGTCTATGGGACAACGTGATCGGACGGGAGATTTATGGAATACCCGATATAGTGAAGACGCACTTGGATCCTTGTATGCCACCAGTTTATGGCAGCGTGTTTCTTATGATCCAAGCAATCAAAAGAACATTGATTTTAATTTGAATTTTCGACAAAACTTGAAAAGCAATCGGGGCTATCTAACAGCAGATGCAACACACTCGATGGGAACCGATGCCATTGAAGGGTTTTATGACCAGTATCAATATACCTTAGATACTGTCTTGCTGTCGATGATTGCACCCCTCAGACAAAGACTTTCGAATCAAGAATCATCTCGTGTTTCAACGCTTCAGGCGGATGGGGTATATCTTTGGCCTGACCAATCTATTCGAACAGAATTTGGTGCCAAGGGTATAGTGCGTCATCAAGTAGTAGATACCTATTCTGAAACAATGGATTCCGTTTCAAATGTATTTCTAGAGGATACACTTTCTAATTTCTTGTACAATTACGACGAACAAATTTTTAGCGTTTATGGAATTGTTGCGCATCAATACAAGAAATTTAAATATCAAGCAGGGGTAAGGTTGGAACAGGCATATCAAATTCCTGACTTGGTTTCGGATACCCTACGAATTGTAAATGATTATTTCAATTTTTTCCCTTCCGCACACATTCGCTACACTATCAAACAAGGTAGCGAATTGGGCTTGAGTTACAGCCGTAGAATCACACGGGCATCGAGTTCTGATTTAAATCCGTTTACTTCGTATGCCGACCCCCTAAATTTACAGCGCGGGAATCCCTATTTGCAACCAGAGTTTATTGATTCGTATGATTTTAGTTACAGCAGAGAGGCTAAAAAGTTGAATTTCTCAGCCAGTCTTTTTTATCGCCGAACTACGGATATGATTTCAAGGGTGAGACAATTCAGTGAAAACAATGCCTCAGTACAGACCTTTATCAATTTAAATACTTCCCACAGCGTGGGAACTGAATTCGTTGTGAGTTACAAACCAACCGCCTGGTTTCGTTCAACCTTATCATCGAATGTGAATTTCATAAAATATATAACTGACGTATCTAGCTGGAATCGTTCAGGATTTAACGGGAATGTTAAATTGAACACTTCTGTTGATTTTTGGAAAAAAACAGCGACGGTTCAGCTTAATGTAAATTATGTGGCTCCGCGCGTAACAATTCTAGGAACAGCACAACGAAGAGGCGCAATTGATGCGGCCTTTGATAAACGCTTAGGTGAACATTGGACCCTAGGGTGTAAGGTTACAGATGTGCTTAATCGACAAGGGTTTTACGCCTATTTACGACAGCCAACCATTAGTCAAGACATTGAGTTTAAATGGTTAACACGTAGGTTTTATATTAATGTGACGTATAAATTTGGTAAACTTGAAATGACAAAACCAAAGTCAGGACAAGATTCTGGCCCTTCAGATATGTAGTGTTATGAGTAAGAAAAATAATAATCGCGTGAATGTGGTTTATTCCACAAACCCCAATTTTAATTATCAAGAAGCTTCGGATGAGCAAGTAGATACCTTAGCTCCAAGCCAACAACGCTTGTATGTTTCTATTGACCGAAAACAGCGTGCCGGTAAGGAGGTTACCCTGGTAGAAGGTTTTGTAGGTTCGGATGAGGATTTAAAAGAGCTCGGGAAATTGCTCAAGTCAAAGTGTGGGGTAGGTGGTTCGGCTAAAGATGGTGAAATTCTTATTCAAGGGAAGTTAAAGCAGAAAGTATACGACATCCTCATTGCAGCTGGATATTCTCAAACAAAACAGAAAGGCGGAAACTAAAAAAAGGCCCGAAGGCCTTTTAAAAAATTAATCAAAAGGTGTTGATTTATAACTTCGTCACCTTCAGGTTTCTAGTCGAATTCCCAGTGTTTAATGATAGAATGTACTGACCATTCATCAAGTATTGTAGCGAAATAGTTTCGATGTTATTCCCTTTCCCTTGAATCATTGCTCTTCCATTTAAATCATAAACTGTATAATTAAATCCTTCACTAGATTCTATGGTTACCACATCCGTTGTTGGATTCGGGAACACCTTGAATAAATCAGATGCCTCATCAATTCCTTCAATCCAAACATTCACATTGTACGTAGTATTTGTAATGATTGGTGCGTTCCAATCAAAATAGATATACGCAGTATTTGTGATTTCACTAAATATCGGATTTCCTGCATTTTCTCTAATTCGATAGGTAAACTGTCCGTGACTTAACGGTTCATTCGATGTAGAATCTGGTAACCAAATGCCATTGAATTCGAAATGCATAACGCCGTTGCCCATGTTCACCAATTCTACCGCATGACTGCTGCTAACCAAGGCAAAGGTAGATAAGTCTAAGTCCGAATCAAGTGTATCTACCACTACAATATTCTGTGCAGGTGCAGTTCCGGTGTTTTGAAAGCGAATCGTGTAGGTAAGTATGTCGTCTACACCTGTTTCAATTTCTGTCGAACCAAATAACCCACTATTATAAAATTCGGGTCGGGCAACGTTTTTATCATTTGGATCATAGCTGTTTCCTAGGATTTGTAATAAATTACCGTTGTTGTTCTGAGCGTTACAATCTTGGATGTTTCCAGTGGCTGTAATTGTACTGGTGAAGTAGTGGTTTGCGCCGTTAATCAATCCACCAGGAATTGAGAATAATATAAGATCGTTGCTAGAAAAACTACTTAACGCGCTATTTAAATTCCAAGTAATGGTATTTCCAGCAATGCTGTAACCAGGGTTGTTTATGGTGGCGGTATTCACCGTTACACCCGCAGGAAAGGTAAGCGTGAGTGTATAGGTTCCTGGGGCGGTAGGACCATAATTGCCCCAATTCAAGCGAATGTGTGCGGTGGTGTTTTGGTAATAACCATACCAAGGAGTAACCGTTGTCCAAAGGTCTGCACAAGCGTTTCCTCCGTTCCCTCCACAATTCACTGGCAACATTCCTGCAGCTTGGTTAACAATAAGGGTAACGAAATTGAAATTAACACTGTATCCAAGATAATTTAAATAATTTGATGGAATAGAAGCTAGAACATATTGCCCATTCCCAAATTGACCACAATACGTGAAGTAACCGAGTGAGTCTGTGTATACCGTAACGGTATTTGCATTTGCTCCTTGCGCATTAGATAATACAACAGGCGCAAAAGTCATGGGAAGTTCATTGTTATCCATGATGCCGTTGTTGTTTGCATCACAGAAAACAAAGCCAGAATAACATGTTGGATTACCAGGGTTTTGACCGCATTGAATTGGGAATGAGGATGTAGCCGATACTGCGCCGGCCACACAAATTATGTTTGAAATCGTATCAATCTGATTCGCTGCACTGTAGACGTGTTGAGCTAACCAATTGCTATTTAGCGAAACCGTCGCAATGCCACCAAGAAGAGCCAAATAATTCGTGCTGTAGGTCCCTTGTTGGTTGGTGTAAACAATGGTAGACCCAGCGCCGTAATTGATGGTAATTGGTGCATTGACTATTGGAATATCTCCATTACTAAATTGACCATTATTGTCTTGATCGCAGTAGACTTGTCCGCCAACACACATGGTTGCGGTTTGATTTCCTCCGTTACCACAATTCAAGGTTATAATGATGGTTTGAGCACCTGCGCCCGCAACTAATGATGGTGGACCTTGTATGTTATCAATGGTATAATTATTTGCTGCAAGCCACGCAGGGTCAATACCTAAGGTATAAAGACCGGGTTCAATGCCAGTGAATAAATAATAGTTATTTTGTGTAATTCCTGTATAGCTTTGACCAGAGCCAGTAATGACCAATGGGATTCCAGAATTGTTTAATGTCGAATCTATAACTCCATCATTATTGCAATCCACTTGAACCATGGAGTAAACAGGAAGCGAACACGAACCAAGCGTAAGTAGAACCGTGTCAATAGCACTGGTTTGATTAGCAAAGTTTATTACGTATGTAATTAAGGTATATGTTCCAGGGCCTGGATACGTGTGGGCAGGTGGAGGATTTAATGGAATTGATGTTCCGGTGCTTGAAACTCCACCATTGTAGGTGTTACTTGTGCCGTCACCCCAACTAATATTAAATTGAAATTGTGAAGAAACGAAATTGTTTCCGGTTAAAATAAATGGGAGGTTGGCGGAAGATTGTGCATTATTTGCGGCGGATTGAGCCCAGTATGAAACAGTTACTGCGGTATCACATCGGGTAGTCACCGTATTTGGCATCAAATTGAGTCCTGTAAGCACATACCCATTTTGGGCGTTAAGTTGCAATGAACAGAAGGCAACAACCAATAAGAGTAGTATTTTTTTCATGATATAAATTTTAATAATTTTTAGACGTCACAAGCTAAGCATAAGTTGCTTGCCAAAGGTAGCCCATTTATTTTTAGTATTTTCGCTTAAAATCACCCATGGATCGTTCTAAATTAGTGGAGTTCGGGAATTTAGAGTTGCTTGCGAAACAAGTGGTCGAAGGATTTATTACAGGAATGCACAAAAGCCCGTTGCACGGGTTTTCCGTAGAATTTGCGGAGCACAGAATATATAATCAAGGAGAATCTACACGGCATATCGATTGGAAATTATTTGGGCGAACCGATCGTTTGTACACGAAAAAGTATGAGGAGGAAACTAATTTGCGCTGCCAAATGGTAATAGACTGCTCTCCATCGATGTATTTTCCGGTAGATCAACGCGACAATAAATTGTCTTTTGCTATATATGCAGTGGTAAGCCTCATAGAGCTTTTAAAGCGTCAACGAGACGCCTACGGCATAAGTCTGTTTCACGAAACACTTATGCTTCATACGGCAGCAAAATCATCGCCGATGCATCAGCGCTATGTTTACGCTGAATTGGAAAAGTTTTTTGAAGCGTATTCCCCAACCAAAAATTCATTCACGCACATTGCGAAGGCCCTTAACGAAGTTGCTCAAAGTATTCCGAAGCGCGGTATGGTTATGGTGTTTACGGATTTATGGTCGTCTGGAGAGGATGAGGATGATTTTATGAATGCCTTGAGCCATTTAAAACACCAACGCCATGAGGTAGTGGTATTCCACTTGTTTAGTCGGCGAATTGAACAGGATTTTGAGTTGGAGAACAGGCCGTATATTCTGGTGGATATGGAATCTGGTGAAGAGTTGCGGATCCTGCCTAATGAGTTTAAGAATAAATACATGGATCGGTATGATAAAGGACTGGGCGCATTAAAACTGAAGTGCGGCGATTTAGCGGTGGATTTTGTGCCTCTGGCGATTGAGGACGGCTATCGGGAGGTCCTAACCCGATATTTGTTGAAAAGGCAATCGTTGTTATGACAGTCACCTATTTCCTTTTCTTACCTTTGTAGCATCATGCGCGTTGAAGAAATAATTGCACCGGTTGAACAGGAACTAGCAGAATTTGAGAAATTCTTTGCTTCAACAATGAAGTCAGATGTGCCATTATTGGATAAAGTAACACATTACTTAGTCAAACGAAAAGGAAAGCAGATTCGTCCGCTTTTTGTCTTTTTATCCTGTAAAATGTTTAGTGATACCAATGCGAAAGCATTCGATGCGGCAGCCCTAGTAGAGCTCTTACATACCGCGACCTTGGTGCACGACGATGTGGTAGACGATGCCAATGAACGAAGAGGCTATTTTTCTGTGAATGCCCTTTGGAAAAACAAAATCGCTGTGCTGGTTGGAGATTATATGTTATCGCGAATTTTATTACTTTCCATTGAGAAACAAAATACCGATTTGCTCGCCATTATTGCGCGTTCTGTTCGTGAAATGTCCGAAGGTGAATTGTTACAAATAGAAAAGGCCAGAAAACTTGATATCACGGAAGAGGTTTATTTTGAAGTCATACGCAAGAAAACAGCTTCTTTAATTGCTACCTGCTGTGAAGCGGGTTACTTGGCATCGGGAGGTACTGATCACCGCGATGCGATGAGGCTATTTGGGGAAAAAGTGGGGCTTGCCTTTCAGTTGAAGGATGATATTTTTGATTTTGGTAGCGCTGCAGATATTGGTAAACCTACCGGAAACGACATTCGCGAACAAAAAATGACCTTGCCAATTATTTACACCTTAAATCAGGCGAGCAAGGTAGATGCATCCGAATTAAGAAATATTTTTAAAAATCACAACGATAGCGAACCGTACATTCGCAAAGCCATTGAGCTGGTAAAACGCAATAATGGAATAGAATATACAGAACGACGTATGCGAGCCTTGGGGGAGGAAGCAAAATCATTGTTAGCAGAATTCCCTGATAATGAAGCTAAATCTGCCTTAATAGGTCTTGTTGAATATACCATGAATCGTACAAAATGAGAGTTTCTTTTCAAATCCTAATGTGCATTTTTTTGGTGGCTTGCTCCACTGATAAAGCACCAAAAAAGCCAAGTGCAAGCGAACAATTAATTGAAGTGAAATACGGGGTGTATTCCGAATGGTATCCCGGAAAAAAACAACTTAAATTTCAAGGGGCCATTGATAAAAAAGGAAACCGTGATGGTCAATGGGTTTTCTTTTCCCCGGAAGGAAACGAGTTGTCTACTTCGGTGTATGATCATGGAAAACGAGAGGGATTTAGTGTGGTGAAATATCCAAACGGCGCATTACATTATCGGGGTGAGTATCGCAACGATGCGATGGTCGGCATTTGGACTACCTTCGACAAAAAAGGCAAGGTACTCAACGAAAAAGATTACGGATTCCCTAATGAGTAGAATTCCCGCGCATATTGTAGACCAAATAATACAAACTGCTCAAATTGAAGAGGTGGTTGGTGAGTTTGTTCAACTCAAGCGAGCAGGGAGTAATCTTAAGGGATTGAGTCCTTTTACTTCCGAAAAAACCCCTTCGTTCGTAGTTTCTCCGGCAAAACAGATTTTCAAGTGTTTCTCCACGAGTAAGGGAGGTAATGTTGTTAATTTTTTAATGGAGAAGGAACACTTTTCCTATCCTGAAGCCTTGCGATGGTTGGCGGATAAATATAATATTGAATTACCCAAGGAGGAGGAATTGTCCGCGGAACAACTGGCGGCCGCCAATGAAAAAGATAGCTTGTTTATCATCAATGAATTTGCTAAGAATCATTTCATGGATACCCTCCACCAGTCAGATGAAGGCAAGAGTGTCGGACTTTCTTATTTCGTGGAACGTGGGTTTACTCCGGAAATCATTACTAGATTCCAATTGGGGTATTGCAAAAATACTGGAAGTGATTTAACCAAAGCTGCGTTGGCTAAAGGATTCAAATTTGATTATTTGGACAACGTCGGTTTAAGTAAAGAACGGGAGGGCCGGAAGTTTGACTTTTTTAAAGGTCGAGTAATCTTTCCTATACACAGTATTTCAGGACGTGTGCTCGGATTCGGTGGAAGAACCTTGCTCTCCGATAAAAAAGTTGCCAAGTACTTCAATTCCCCAGAGAGTTCCGTATATAACAAGAGCGAAATTTTATACGGCTTGTACTTCGCGAAAGGCGAAATTATCAAAAAGGATGAATGCTTACTATGTGAAGGATATACAGATGTAATAAGCATGCATCAAGCAGGAATTCAACATGCGGTATCGAGTTCTGGGACCTCGCTCACGAAGGAGCAAATTCGACTTATTTCACGTTACACCAAGAACATCACCATTCTTTATGATGGAGATGCTGCAGGGATCAAAGCATCCTTCAGGGGGATAGATTTGATTTTAGAAGAAGGGCTCAACGTTAAAGTGGTGCTTTTTCCCGAGGGAGAAGATCCAGATTCTTTTGCTAAAAAAAGTACAACGGATGAATTAACAGAGTTTCTTGAATCACACCGACAAGATTTTATCTCTTTCAAAGCGGGATTGTTGCTTAAAGGAACTGAAAACGACCCCCTACAAAAGGCGAAGTTGATTAAAGACATCGTATATTCCATCTCTTTGATTCCCGATTCGATTACAAGAACGATTTACGCCAAAAAAATAGCCGCTACCTACGAATTAACCGAAACCATGATCGCCCAGGAAATAACGAAACTTCGTGCAGGTAAATTTGCCGATGAAGTGGGGGAGCCCTGGGTAAAAGATGTAATCACCTCTTCACCGAATAAGCCAAACTCACTGCTTGTCAAGTATGAGGTAGACGATGCAATGGTAGAAAAGGAGCTGATTCGGTTGATGCTCAAATTCGGTAACAAAGAAGTGGTCTTAGATCCAAACGGTGAAAAAATCCAAGTCAGTGTCAATGAATTAGTAATTCAAGAATTAACGATCGATGATTTAAGTTTTACCAATAAAACCTGCTACGAGATTTTCGGAGAAATAACCGATGGTGTAGCAGAAGGTATTCTGTACACCTACAACTATTTTTTAAAGTCCAGCAACCCCGAGGTTCAACGCTTAACCGCTGAACTCATTGGTATTGACGAGGAGTTGAGTCCAAAATGGGCATCAGAGTATCGGATTTATACCAAACAAGAGGATTCCGATTTGTTGGGGACCATGTTTTACGCCATTTACAGTTTCAAGCAGTCAAAGATTACAGCGCATATTGAGCATTTACGTAGTCAATTAGCCGCGGATCATTTATCTCAACAAGAGCAAATGGAAATTTTGGCAGAGCAAATGGCCTATGAAAAAATTAAGCAAACGTTTTCTGAAAAACTAGGAAGAATTATTATTAAATGATGTTAAGTACCACCTTATTCAAAATCGGCCCTTTCAATATTTGTATTTGGAATTTAGTGTTTCTTTCCATTATATTCTTATCGGCTTTTGTGCTTCGTCGCCTACTTTCAAGATTTCTCAAAAAACAATTTAAAAGTAATAACATTCATCTTGAAGGAAGAAGAGAAACCTATTTTAAATTATTTACTCAAAGTGTGTATTTAATTGCTTTATACTTTGGTGTATTAAGTTTTAGATTCAACAATCGGGGTATTACCTTTGATGAGTTCATTAACTATAATTTAGTCCACATAGGTTCATTGAAAATTACACTTTACAATGTACTGTTAGTGGCAGTAATTTTCTTCTCTGCTAAAATCGCGTCAAGTGTCTATAAATTATACATTGGTAAAAAACATAGTCTTAAAACATCCTATGATCCGGGTGTAGAGTACGTCTATGTGCAGATTGCTCGTTATATAATTAATACGGTTGCAGTATTACTATCTTTTAATGTTCTGGGATTGAACATTACGTTAATATTATCAGGTTCTGTTGGACTTTTGGTCGGTATTGGTTTGGGCTTGCAGGATGTTTTTAAAGATACGATTGCAGGAATCGTGTTACTCTTAGAAGGTAATATTAAGGTGGGTGATATCGTGGAAATTGATGCTAAAGCTCAAGCGAATTCTCAAAAAGGTGCCTATAATTTTGTTGCTCGTATTATTAAAATCAGCTTCAGAACAACCCAAATTCAAACGAAAGAAGGAAATGTACTCATTATTCCGAATACACATTTAACACAACAGCAAGTAGAAAATTGGAGCCATAGCTCGTCTTTGTCTATGTTCACTATTCACGCCTTGGTAGAATATGGTAGCAATACGGTTTTAGCTACAGAATTATTAAAAACTGCCGCTCTTGGCCATCCGATTGTAAGTAGGGAAGAACCTGTGATTGTTCGAATGTCGAATTTTTCTGAAAATGGCATCGAAATGGAACTCGTTTTTTGGGCAGAAAACAGCTGGGATATAGGAAATTATAAGTCTGAAATCCGCTTCGAAATTGACCGACTTTTTAGGGAACATAAGGTGCATTTTGCCTACCCAACGCGTACAATAATCAATAAAGCTTAGTCTAAACAGCGTTTATATAGGTGGATGGTGTTTTCGATTCCGTAATAAAGCGCGTCGGATATTAACGCGTGTCCAATCGAAACTTCGTCTAATCTTGGCATCTTTTGCTTAAAGTACCTCAAATTCTCAAGGCTCAAATCGTGGCCTGCATTGATTTCTAGTCCACATTCCACAGCAAACCTACATGCATCCACATAGGGTTTTATGCAGTCTGGGTTTAAAGAGAATTGTTCTGCATACGGACCCGTATAGAATTCAATTCGATCCACACCAAGTTTAGCCGCAAGCTCAATTTGCTCGTGATCCGGTTCCATAAATAAGGAGCATCGAATTCCCAAGCTTTTAATTTCATCGATCCATCTGAGGAGCGCCGTTTCATTCGCTTTTACATCCCATCCCGCGTTAGAGGTTAGTACCATCGGACCATCAGGCACTAGGGTTGCTTGTGCTGGCTTGGTTTTTTTTAGTATCTCGAAATATCGTGCATCGGGGTATCCCTCAATGTTAAATTCAGTGGTAATGACCTCAGAAATCTCTAAGGTGTCTCTGTATGTGATGTGACGCTCGTCTGGTCGCGGGTGAACCGTGATGCCATCCGCGCCAAAGGTCTGACAATCAATAGCAAATTGAACTACATTAGGAGTTTGACCGCCGCGAGCATTGCGGATGGTTGCAATTTTATTAATGTTTACGCTGAGTTTCGTCACCTGATTTTTGGTCAAAATTACAAACTCTATACGGAATTCCATACCTTAGCTCCCGGTTATGCGCGCGTTAGAAATCCTTTCTGAAGAAATTCCTCCCTTATTGCATACAGATTCGGGTGAAAAAGTCATGCTTTGGATGGATGAATTCAAGGTTAGCCACCTGCCTGTATTGAAAAATGGCAATTTTGTTGGCGTGGTATCTGAATCTGCGGTTCTTGATCACTTAAATCTGGAATCGGACTTGGATCATTTATTTGACCATTTACCGCGCCCATTTGTAAATCAAAATGCACACGTGTACGATATACTCCTGAAAATGTCTTCCGAGAAACTTTCAGTTCTTCCGGTTTTGAACGATAATGATGAGTATCTTGGATGTATTTCTGTCTATGGAATTATGTCCGTTCTGTCGAATTTTGGAAGCATGAAGGAGCATGGAGGCATCTTGGTGCTTGAGATGAATCAAGTAGATTACAGCCTTGCCCAAATTGCTCAAATTGTGGAAAGCAATAACGCTAAAATTCTAAGTTCATACATTACTTCGAACGAAGAATCTACCCATACTGAAGTAACCTTAAAAATTAATACGTCAAATTTGACGTCCATCATTCGAACCTTTGAGCGCTATGATTATCAGGTGAAGGCGGCCTACCAGGATAAAGCTGCCGAAGAGGACTTGCGTCAGCGATTCGATGCCCTTATGAACTTTATGAAATTCTAATGAAGCACATAGCAATTTACGGGATGAAATTCACAAGACAAAGCCTTGACTATGTATATCAAGTACATGCTGAGTGTGAAAAACGTGGTTGGAACGTAGTCATGGAACAGGATATGCTCGCCCACCTAATATCAAAATATGATTTTTCATTGCCGTGCACAACCTATGTGAACGATCAAGATTTTAAAAAAGGCATCGACTATATGATTTGTCTTGGGGGTGATGGCTCATTCCTCCGAGCGGTGCGTTTTGTGCGCGATTCTGGTGTTCCGATTCTTGGGATTAATACAGGTAGGTTAGGGTTCTTGTCAAACATCTCAAAAGAGGCCATTGGCGAAACGTTTCAACTGTTGGAGGACAAGAAATATGAATTTCAGAAAAGATCCTTGATTCGGGTAAGAACCCAAGATGAGTTGTTTGGCTTAGAGAACTTCGCCTTAAATGAATTGACGATTTCAAAAAAAGATACTTCTTCCATGATTACGGTGCATGCAAAATTGGATGGTAAATACCTGAATTCTTATTGGGCTGATGGTTTGATTGTTTCCACCCCAACGGGATCAACAGGGTACAACCTAAGTTGCGGAGGTCCGATTATTACACCGGGATGTCAAGTACACATCATTACACCAATCGCTGCACATAATTTAAATGTACGCCCAGTGGTAGTTCCAGATCATATGTCGATTGATTTAATCCTAGAGAGCCGCGACCGAACATGCTTAGTAAGTTTAGATGGTGTCACAAAAAATATTAAACAAGGCGAAGAAATCCGCGTAACTAAGGCTGAGTTTCTAATTAATGTGATTAAATTTGAACATACAAACTTCTTAGATACCATTCGCAATAAAATGTATTGGGGAGTTGATAATAGAAATTAACATATGAAAAAAATAATCATGTTAACAGGCGCTGTCCTGTTCGGGTTTACTGCCCTTGCGCAAAAGAAAGCAAAGAAAGTAGTTTTGAAAAACCAAATAGATTCCGTTTCCTATTTGATGGGAGTTAATATCGGAAACAGCCTAGGCAAAGAAATGAGCGAGGCGAATTTCGAATTGATTATTCAAGGATTTAGAGATGCAGTGGCTAAAGGACGCTTAGTTTGCCAAGACAGTACCGACATGGTGTTGTCGATGTATTTCCAAGAAAAAGCAATGAATAAACAAGCAGAGGAAGACAAGAAAAGCGAAGTGTACAAAGTGGCTGGCGATAAGTTTCTTGCAGATAATGGTAAAAAACAAGGAGTAGTTACCACCGCCAGTGGTTTGCAATATCAAGTAATGAAAGAAGGAGATGGAGTGCATCCAACCGCGGAATCTACCGTAAAGGTGCATTATCACGGTACTACGATTGAAGGCATAGTATTTGATAGTTCGGTGGAACGAGGCGAACCGATTGAGTTTCCCTTGAATCAGGTAATTCCGGGATGGACAGAAGGTGTACAGTTAATGTCGAAAGGAGCGAAATATAAGTTTTTCATTCCTCAAGAACTAGCCTACGGGTCATCTTCTCCAACACCCGTTATTGCTCCGTATTCTTGTTTAGTTTTTGAAGTTGAATTATTAAGTTTTGAATAATATGAAGCGTATATTTTTATTAGCATCTTTAGCCTTGACCTTTTTGGTTCAAGCACAAACTCCAAAATTGGCTGATGGTCTTTATGTAAAGTTTAATACATCAAAAGGCGACATTATCTGCCAATTGTACTATCAGAAAGTCCCAATGACTGTTGGGAATTTTGTTGGATTAGCCGAAGGGAAGTTAAGTGTAGATACCACCAAAGTAACGAAACCTTTTTTCAATGGATTAATGTTTCATCGCGTGATTGCTGATTTTATGATACAGGGAGGGGACCCAGCAGGAAATGGATCGGGCGGTCCCGGATATAAGTTCTTCGATGAAATTGATACGTCATTAAAACATTTTACCCCCGGAATTCTTTCCATGGCTAATTCCGGACCAAACACCAACGGAAGTCAGTTTTTCATCACCCACAAAGCGACACCATGGTTAGACGGAAAACATACCGTGTTCGGTAAAGTGGTTCAAGGTCAGGATGTGGTGAACGCAATTGCGCAAAATGATGTAATGAACAGCGTAACAATTATTCGAGTAGGTAAGGCTGCACAAGCCTTTAATGGTCAAACTGCGTTCGATGGAAAATATTTGAAATTAATAGAAGCGGAAAAAGCAAAACAAGCAGCATTTGCTAAAATTGCGACAATGAGTGATGCAGATTACAACGCAGATTTCAAAAAACGCGTTTCTGCTCAAGATAAAAGCGCCGGGTTAACACAAACAGCCAGTGGCTTAATTTATGTGATTCAAAATCCAGGTGAAGCCTACAAAGGAGAAATGGGATCGAAGATGTCCTTGCATTACAGAGGAACGTTCTTTGCTACCGGAGAGAAATTTGATGCATCCTATGACCGTAACGTGCCAATGGATTTCAATTATCAAGTTCAACGGATGATTCCTGGCTTTGAAGAAGGGTTAAAGCTCATTGGTAAAGGAGGAAAAGCCAAATTATATATTCCATATCGCTTGGCATACGGAGCTCAAGGAAATCCAAGAATGCCCGGATTCTCTGACTTAGTTTTTGAAATTGAAATGGTTAATTTAGAGGCACCACAAAAAACACCAGTTATCGAAGAGCATAATGAACATGATGGACACGACCACAAGCATTAAATAAGTAAAGTAATGTTTAAATGAATAAGCATCCTTCGGTTGAGGGGTGCTTTTTTTGTTGATAAGCGTTTATTAAAATGCGGGTATTTATGTGCTAACGTGTGTAAACATAGTACAAAATATTCGCACCCATCTTCAAGGCCTGTTGACGTTTGTCGTCCGGATCGTTGTGGACGCGTTGATCTTCCCAACCATCACTCAAATCTGTTTCATACGTATACAATAGCACTAAACGTTCTTCATGAAAGATTCCAAAAGCTTGTGGGCGTTTACCGTCGTGTTCATGAATTTTTGGTAATCCATTCAGTTTGAATTTTACAGAGAAAATTTCATGGGTTGACGGTATTTCCTGTAAATCATGTTCAGGGAAAATCTTTTTAATTTCCGTTCGAACGTATTCATCCATGCCGTAATTGTCGTCAATGTGTAAAAACCCGCCTCCAAGCAGATAGGTTCTTAGATTAGAAACTTCAGCGCGTGAAAAGACCACATTTCCATGTCCAGTCATGTGCACAAACGGATATAAGAAAATATCTTTACTGCCGACATCCACGTAGGGGACTTCCTTTGCGATCTGGGTTCCGATGTTCTGATTGCAGAATTGAACAAGATTGGGTAGGGCAGTAGGGTTTGCGTAATAATCTCCCCCGCCGTTGTATTTTAATACGGCTAACTTATGGCTGCTTTGTGTTTGCCCAAGCAATACCCAACTTATTAGAATCAAGGAAAATGTAATGGCTGTCTTCATGGGTGCAACAAAAATAGGATTTTCTTCACAGGGTAATGCAGCTATTAACATTTTTAGTGGAATTGTGTAAAAATTACCTGATATGAAATGATTCTTCGTGCTAGTTTTTAAGCTAATTTTGTCCACAATTTATACGGTCGTAAGATTAAATTGTAAACATGCCAAAAGACACCTCCATTTCATCTGTTTTAATTATCGGTTCTGGTCCAATTGTGATTGGACAAGCTTGTGAATTTGATTACTCCGGTTCTCAAGCCGCTCGTTCGCTGCGCGAGGAGGGGATTGAAGTAACCTTGATAAATTCGAATCCAGCTACCATCATGACTGATAAAGTGGTGGCAGATAATGTGTATTTATTGCCCTTGGAAACCGATAGTATTCTTGACATTCTTTCCAAACATAACATCGATGCCGTCTTGCCGACCATGGGAGGACAAACAGCCTTGAATCTGTGCATTGAGTGCGACGAACTTGGGATTTGGAAGGAACATGGCGTGCGAATTATTGGTGTGGACATTAAAGCCATTGAAATCACAGAGAACAGGGAGGCATTTCGAAATTTAATGTACGAAATTGGGGTGCCTATGGCGCCACAGAAGACGGCTAAATCCTTTCTTGAGGGAAAAGAGATTGCACAAGAATTTGGATTTCCCCTCTGCATCCGTCCGAGTTATACCTTAGGGGGTTCTGGGGCTTCAATCTTGTATAAGCCAGATCAATTTGATAACCTGTTGGAGCGCGGACTGCAATTATCTCCAATCCATGAGGTAATGATTGATAAAGCACTTATTGGTTGGAAGGAATACGAATTAGAGTTGTTGCGTGATGCCAACGATAATGTGGTGATTATTTGTTCCATCGAGAATTTTGATCCCATGGGGATTCATACCGGAGACTCGATCACGGTGGCGCCTGCGATGACCCTTTCCGATACTACGTTTCAGAAAATGCGAAATATGGCCATTAATATGATGCGTTCCATCGGTAATTTTGCTGGTGGATGCAACGTACAATTTGCCGTTTCCCCGGATAATCATGAGGATATCATTGCGATTGAAATTAATCCACGAGTATCCCGATCTTCGGCGTTAGCCTCTAAGGCAACGGGGTATCCCATTGCGAAAATCGCTGCGAAATTAGCCATTGGATATCATTTGGATGAACTTCAAAATCAAATCACTAAGACTACTTCAGCCTTATTTGAACCAACCTTAGACTATGTAATTGTAAAAATCCCGCGTTGGAATTTTAATAAATTTCCAGGTACAAACCGAGAATTAGGCTTACAAATGAAGTCGGTAGGTGAGGTTATGGCTATCGGACGATCGTTCCAAGAGGCGCTGCAAAAGGCCTGTCAATCTCTTGAGATTAATAGAAATGGTTTAGGGGCAGATGGCAAGGAATTAACGAATCAAAATGAAATTTTAAATAGCCTAGAAAAACCGAGTTGGAATCGCTTATTTCACATTTACGATGCCATCAAATTAGGCATTCCGTTTAAAACCATTGTAGAGAAAACTAAAATCGATATATGGTTTTTAAGACAAATTGAAGACTTGATCAAGCTTGAGCGTAGAATGGAGCAATATTCCATTGAAAATATTTCACGGGACTTGCTGTTTGAAGCCAAGCAAAAAGGCTATGCAGATCGACAAGTTGCACATCTATTGCGTTGCTTGGAATCTGAAGTATATGCCAAGCGTGCGGAATTAGGAATTCAACGCGTGTACAAAATCGTGGACACCTGCGCTGCAGAATTTGAAGCCCAAACCCCATACTATTATTCCACCTTTGAGTTTGAAAATGAAAGTGTAGTTAGCGATCGTAAAAAAGTGGTGGTTTTAGGCTCTGGTCCTAACCGCATAGGCCAAGGAATAGAATTCGATTACTCCTGCGTTCATGGGGTGTTGGCAGCTCGTGAGTGCGGATATGAAACGATCATGATTAACTGCAATCCTGAAACCGTTTCCACGGATTTTGATACGGCGGATAAATTGTATTTTGAGCCGGTATTTTGGGAACATATTTACGACATCATACAGCATGAAAAACCCGAGGGGGTAATCGTGCAGTTAGGGGGACAAACGGCCCTTAAATTAGCAGAGAAATTGCATCGATATGGGATTAAAATTTTAGGAACGAGCTTTGATGCTTTGGATTTAGCAGAGGATAGGGGACGTTTCTCCAAATTACTGGAACAGCACAATATCCCGTTTCCTCAATATGGAGTGGTAGAAAGTGCGGAACAGGCACTTGAGTTGGCTGATGAATTAGGATTTCCTTTGTTAGTTCGTCCGAGCTACGTACTTGGTGGCCAGAAAATGAAAATCGTCATTAATAAAGATGAGCTTGAACATCATGTGGTAGATATAATCAATGAGATGGGAAGCAATCAAATTTTGTTAGATCATTTCTTGGGAGGTGCGATTGAAGCAGAAGCAGATGCAATATGCGACGGTGAGGACGTATATATTATTGGTATCATGCAGCACATTGAGCCCGCAGGGATTCACTCCGGAGATTCCTATGCGGTATTGCCTCCGTATAATTTAGGTGATTTTGTGATGACACAAATTGAAGACATCACCAAGAAAATAGCGGTTGAACTGCGTACGGTAGGTTTAATTAATATACAATTTGCCATCAAAGACGATAAGGTGTATGTGATTGAAGCTAATCCACGTGCTTCTAGAACAGTTCCGTTTATCGCGAAAGCTTATGATGAGCCCTATGTGAATTATGCAACAAAGGTTATGCTCGGAGAGAAGAAAGTTAAAGACTTTAATTTCAATCCACGAAAAGAGGGGTATGCAATTAAAATTCCGGTATTCTCTTATGAGAAATTTCCAGATATAAAAAAGGAACTTGGTCCAGAAATGAAATCTACTGGGGAAGCGATTCGGTTTATTAAAGACCTAAAGGATCCGTTCTTTACCAAGGTGTATTCCATGCGGAATATGCACCTTTCCAAATAAGATGGGTGTTGTAAAGAAAGATGCTTTACGAACTACACTAATCTCTTATATAGGATTGGTTCTTGGCTATATCAACAAGGCTTTCCTATTTATTATATTTTTATCTACGATTGAAATCGGCTTGGTTAATTTACTGACCACCACTGGATTACTCTTTGCTCAATTAAGCAACTTAGGCAGTATCTATGTAACTTGGCGCTTCTTTCCCTTTTTTCGAAATGAAGCCAAAAAACACTATGGATTTTTGTTGTTCAACGTCTTATTGGTTTGCCTTGGAATTTTAATTTTCACTTCTTTATATTGGGTATTCAAGGCAGAAATCGGAGCGTATTTTCATGAGAAATCGCCTTTATTTAATCGCTATGCATGGTGGGTAATCCCTGTTGGTATTGGTAACGTTTTCTTCATGCTCTTCGAAAATCACATGCGGGGACTCTTTAAAAACCTATTACCAGTTTTTTTACAAGACATTGGGCTTAGAGTAGTTACTACGCTATTGTTGGCGGTATATGCATTAAAACTTATTTCATTCGAATCTTTTTTAACGGCACTTATGGTAAGTAATTTACTTCCAGCCTTGGCTTTGGCGGGGTATTTAATCTATTATAAAGAGCTGCATTATTCCTTGAAACACATTACCATTCCGAAACGATTCCGCAGAATCCTACTTTCATTTAGTGCCTTTTCGTACGTGAACACCTTAGCAACGATGGTGGTGGTTACGATGGATGCGGTTATGATCGGCGGAATGATTGGGTTAGCGGCAACCGGAATATATACCACGATGGTTCAAGTAACCAGTGCAGTATTAATTCCTTTCCGTGCTATGACGCGAGTGAGTTCTCCCATTGTTGCGAAACTTTGGAAAGAAAAAGACATGAAAGGGCTTCAAGAAATCTATCAAAAATCGAGTGGAGCAGGTTTGTTCATTGGTTTGCTCTCGTTTCTTGGCCTGTGGTTGCCCGTGCACGAACTCTTTTCCTTTCTAAAGCCGGAATTCAGTGCAGGAATTCCCGTATTGTTTTTCTTGTTATTGGGAAGGATGGTGGATATGTATTGCGGATTGAATGGGATTATATTTGCAACCTCACGAAAGTACAAATATGACCTCTTGTTTACGGTTTTTCTATGCCTTGGAATTTATGGGTTAAATAGGCTCCTAATTCCCCATTATGGTATTGCTGGGGTTGGATTCGCCACTGGGTTCATTTTTGTGTTTTACAATGTGGCTCGCTCGATGTATATTTATTGGGCTTACCGACTAAATCCATTTCATTGGGGCCATCTAAAACCTTTGTTGGTTTTTTTAAGTGTGCTCGCCGTTTATTATGTGGCAATCCAAATTTTTCCCTTTTCGGCCGAATCCACAACGATTTACAAGCTTTTGCGTATAGGGTGCATTGAAGCGTTGGTATTCATTGGATTTGTTGTTCCAGTACTGCGCTTTAATTTGGAACCAGAGGCTGCAGGATATGCCAGGAGTTTTATAGAAAATATTAAAAGACGGTATTTAAAATTGTAACTTTAAGGCACATGAAAAAAAGAATTTTGATAATGTTTGTGGTAATGAGTGCATGCATTCATTTCAAGTCAAGCGCTCAAGATATGGAAATCGATGACTCATTTGTATTCGAACTGGGTTTACCTAACGGATTTGCCAATGCGCCCTTTAGAAACATCATGCAGGGCGTGATTTATGTATCGCCAATGTACCAATATACCCTGCGATCGGGGCTAATGTTTGGGGCGGGGGTACATTATTCCTATTTCAACATCAATCAGTTTCGGATCAATCAGAAAGTAAGTGGAGGAATGCACAACGGTGCTGCTTTTATTAAGTTGGGTCATGAAAAATTCTGGACACCGAGCCTGGCTACTGATATTGGGGTAAAGATGGGGATTGTTCAAAGTGCTTTTGTTACCGACACGCTAAAATCAATGGGAATCACCTATAATGCGAAACAAGCGGCATACATTGAGCCGAACCTAGGTATTTGCTTAGCCGCTGACGTGAACGCCTCGTTTCGATTAACCATTGGCTATGCGTTCTATGGTTTTGGTTACAAGCCTTGGGACATTGGCATCAACTCAGATTTAGGCCATTCCACCGCTGAACTCAATAAATTATCTTCGTACTTGATTATTGGTTTTGGATACTCCCGTTACTTTAATGGCAAGAAAAGTTCGAATACCGGGTGGGACGAGGAGTAAGGGATGCATAAATAATTCCGCGTTCTTGCCTAATTACACAAGGGAATTTACAATAAAAATCAAATTTTCTGAGTTCATTTGAATACGTTAAATCAAGTGGCTTTTAAAAATCATCATCCATTCAACTCCGCCTATTATTTTTGTACCACTACTCGTATCGATTCACTTTGACAGTCATCAAAACTTGCTCTTAATAAATAGGTCCCATTAGCAAGAGCTGATAAGTTAATTTCAGCCTTAGAACCAATGTCTTGAAGTAATACGTGATTTCCCTGCATGTCAAATACATATAGTTTGCCTTCCATTGCTCTATTATTCTGTATTTCAATGCTAACCTTATTTGCCGTTGGATTTGGATAAACTTTAGTAATCGCTACTTGCGGTTTGGATTTTTTTCGAGAAAAATAAAAGATAATTCCACCAGTAACTAACAGCGCGGCTATGCCAATACCGCTATTTCGTATCAAGTTTTCTTGAGCTTCTGCCTCTGCTTTTTCTTCTTCCGCTTTAGCTGCTTCTTCGCGTTGTTTAGCTTCTAAGTTCTTTTGCTTAATATATGCTATCGCTGTTGAATCAATTGTGAAATGCTCGATTTCACTTACTACGTGTTGCCCTTCTTTAACAAATGAGATTTCCAAGGAACGATCCCAAGAGCCCATGGATAGGTTAGGTGAGAGGTAAATCAAATCATAAAAGGATTGAAGTTTTTCGCTTATTTTTTCATAAATAGCATGAAGTGATTTAGCTGAATTCGCATAGAAAAATTGTCCGCCAGTTTCTGTGGCAATTTGACTTAGCATTGCTCGGTTCACATCACCTAATCCAACAACGTAGACGGGGATATCCATTTGTTTCGCTTCATTTATAGTTTGGACTAAGCTCGCGTAAGAAGCGTTGTCGTTTCCATCTGTTAGGGCCACAATGACGTTCATGCCTTCCGCACCGTTAAGTTGGTTCAAGCCAGCTATTATCGCATCATAAAATGCAGTGGTCCCATCGGTTTTCATGGTTCGAATATTTCGCTTGATCTTTCCCACGTTGTTTGTAAGTCCTAAGGTGCGGTCAACTGTTGAAGAGAATCCGACCACACTAATGTTGTCTTTTTTGAAATTAAAAGATTCCACAAATTCAAGAAGTGCCGACTTTGCTAAGGTAATAGGTTTAACATAGCCCTTCGGGAATTCGATTAATCCTTGTGCATCCCTAAGTAAATCGAACACATCATATCCTAAACGCTGTAATTGAACTTCATCATAATCCATCGATCCTGAATGGTCTAACACAATGCCAATATTAATAGGTTTTTGTTTGGAGAGTTCTCGAATGGAAATAACTTGGCATTCCTCTTCATTCTCGAGAACCGTTAAATCTTTTTTGCTCAATCCAAACACTGGATTACCATTTTTTTTCTCAGCACGGAAAACTACAGATATATTAGGGAAATCATCTTGATAAACCCCGAGAATACTTAGTTTTGAACTGTCTTTGGTGCTGATACCGGCTTGAATTTTTTTTGATTGGCCAAGACCAATAAGTGGAAGGAAAAGAACAATATGCAGGAATTTTTTCATAAAAATAGTATTGAAAGCAAAGCTACGTTATAACCACTTTTATGCCATTTCGTTACAAGCTTGCAGAATTCACCATTGATACGTTTTATCCTGCCATTGAACCCAAACCCTGTGATATCCTCAACGTGCTTGAGCTTTTATTAAGTGGCCTCTTATTCAGGTCGTTTTCATAATCCTCAGAAAATTGTGCACCTTTGCATTGTGAAAGTTACTGGGTTTACCTTCATTCGAAATGCCTTAATTTATGACTATCCGATTCGAGAGGCCATACATTCTGTGCTGCCCTTGTGTGACGAGTTTATCGTTGCTGTTGGTCATTCAGACGACACCACCTTGGAACTTATACAGGGCATAGGAAGTTCTAAAATCCGTATTATCGAAACGGTTTGGGACGATACGCTGCGAGCGAACGGGGAGGTCTTGGCCCTGGAAACCAATAAGGCGTTGAGTGCTATTTCCCAGGATAGCGACTGGTGTTTTTATATCCAAGGAGACGAGGTGTTGGAGGAAGGTCAGGATTCCTTAATCCGCCAAGCCATGGAGCACCACTTGAACGACGAAAACGTGGATGGTTTTTTATTCAAATACCGTCACTTCTATGGATCATACGACTTTATTGGCGCATCCAACTCGTGGTATAAACATGAGATTCGAATAGTACGCAATAGGTCGAAGATTTATTCCTACCGAGATGCTCAAGGGTTCCGAAAAGGAGATAATGAGAAACTTAACGTGGTGGCTCTTCCGGTACACATTCACCATTATGGGTGGGTGAAAGAACCTCAAGCGATGCAGCGTAAACAGCGTAATTTCAACAAGCTTTGGCACGACGATGAGTGGATGGCTTCGAACATCCCATCCCTAGACCATTTTGAATACGAAAAGCACTTAACTCAAGTAAAACGATTTAATGGCAAACATCCTTCGGTAATGCGCGAACGTATTGAAGCAATGAACTGGAGTTTTAACACTGATATTTCAATGGAACGACGAACGTTGAAAGATCGCATAAAAGATGCGTTACTCCTCATCGGAATCAATCCCAATTATGTGAATTATAAAAAGGTAGGAACTTTTGGTGCTTAGCTGTTGATTCTCACGTCCTGCCTACAATTCACATCACGTCTGTATCGCCCCAACGTTATACCGCTTCGTAGGTTTTGAATGGTTCGCCATGGATATGCCCATGGAAATCACTTTTCTTGTTTCGATGGGGTCAATGATGGCATCCACCCACAACCGGCTTGCTGCGTAATACGGTGATATTTGCTCGTCGTAGCGGGATTTAATGCGGTTAAAAAGTTCTTTTTCGCGCTCTTCGGTGATTTCCTCCCCCTTGGTTTTTAATCCAGCAACTTCAATTTGTAGCAAGGTCTTTGCTGCAGCCGCGCCACTCATCACCGCAATTTCTGCCGTGGGCCACGCTACAATCAATCGAGGGTCATAGGCTTTTCCACACATGGCATAGTTTCCTGCCCCGTATGAGTTTCCCATAACGACCGTGAATTTAGGAACCACGCTGTTTGCCATGGCATTCACTAATTTAGCGCCGTCTTTAATGATTCCTCCGTGCTCACTTTTTGAGCCTACCATAAAACCAGTTACATCTTGCAAAAACACTAAAGGAATCGCCTTTTGATTACAGTTCATAATAAAGCGTGCCGCTTTGTCTGCTGAATCCGAATAAATTACGCCCCCCATTTGCATTTCCCCTTTCGCGGATTTCACGATTTCACGGTTATTCGCCACGATGCCAACGCTCCATCCGTCGACGCGCGCGTAGGCGCAGAGAATGGTTTTACCATATCCAGCTTTATATTCGGTGAAGGTAGAGCCGTCTACCAAACTCTTAAGTATTTCTCTAGTATTGTATGGTTTTGATCGTTCATCTGGCATGAGTCCATACAGCTTTTGGGCAGGCTCTAAAGGTTCTTCCGAAGCTATTCGGTCGTATCCCGCGTGTGCTGTTTGTCCAATGCGCGACATTAAGTCTCGGATGGTAGCAAGGCATTCTTGGTCTGATTCCACATTATAATCACAAACTCCGGAAACTTCAGTTTGGGTAGTTGCCCCACCTAAGGTTTCATTATCAATACTTTCTCCGATTGCAGCCTTTACGAGGTATGAGCCTGCTAAGAAAATGGTTCCTGTTTTATTGACAATTAAACTCTCATCCGACATAATCGGCAAATATGCTCCTCCTGCCACGCAGCTTCCCATTACGGCGGCAATTTGTACTATTCCTTCCGAGCTCATGATGGCGTTGTTCCGGAAGATTCGACCGAAATGTTCTTTGTCTGGAAATATTTCATCTTGCAGGGGTAAGTACACCCCAGCTGAATCCACAAGATAGATGATGGGTAAGCGATTCTCCATGGCAATTTCTTGCGCGCGAAGGTTCTTTTTGCCGGTAATTGGAAACCATGCGCCTGCTTTAACAGTGGCATCATTCGCCACTATAATACATTGCCTACCAGAAACATACCCGATTACTACCACTACACCTGCACCCGGACATCCACCATGCTCTTTGTACATCCCATGTCCCGCAATGGCACCAATCTCAACACGATCTGTATTTGGGTCAAGCAATAAATCAATGCGTTCGCGAGCGGTGAGTTTACCTGATTCGTGTAGTTTTTCTATGCGTTTTTTGCCTCCACCAAGGTATATTTTTTCCAATTCTTGCTGTAAATTTCGTATTCGAAGTCGCATCCGGTCTTCGTTGAAATTAAATTCCAATTCCTTGTTTGAAATAGCCATGGGTATTTTTTAAGCAAAGATAAGGATTGGGAATCAAAGTTCGAATTCCTTACCTTTACCACATGTGGAATACAATTAAAGGCTTGGCCAACATAAGGGCTTATTTGATAATTTTCGGGTTGCTATTAGCCGGTTTTGTTGTTCCGGCCTACTTAACATCGGCGCCTGTTGGAGTGTTTGAATCGCTTAGATTCCTGTTAATTCTCCTGCTTTTTGTGATTTCTTTTGTCCGTAAAAAGATGTCGCTTTGGATTTTTAGTGCGATGGTGTTAGGCATCGAGGTAGGGATGGATTTCCCTGCGTTCGCCTTGGAAATGGAACGCTTAGCTAAGATTTTCCTTCGGCTCATAAAAACCTTGGTTGCCCCCTTAATCTTCGCCACCTTGGTGGTCGGTATTGCAGGTCACAGTAACCTGAAGCAAGTGGGTCGAATGGGGTTAAAAAGTATCCTATATTTTGAAGTGGTTACCACCTTGGCCTTGTTTATTGGTTTAATGGCCATTAATATTACGCAAGCTGGAAAAGGGGTGAGTGTCGAGGTGAATCAAAAAGTAAAAGAAAAATCCACGGAATTATTAGCGCAACGTTCGGAACATAAGGATCACATTGTTGAAATTTTTCCGGAGAATATCGCCAAATCTATTGCTGAAAATTCAGTACTTCAAATCGTTGTTTTCTCCGTGATTTTTGCCATAGGTTTAGGTATGGTGAAAAATGAGCAGCATAAGTTAACCATGCTGCGCATGAATGAAAGTTTGGCGGAAGTGATGTTTAAATTTACAGAAATCGTAATGTATCTGGCTCCATTGGCGGTATTTGGAGCTTTGGCTTCAACCGTGGCAAAATCTGGTGTGGATGTTTTAATGTCGCTCATGAAGTTGGTTGGCACCCTATATGCGTCCTTAGTGGTCTTTATCCTAGCGGTACTTTTACCCATTGCCTTATTAGCAAAAATTCCGATTCGTAAATTCTTGAATGCAGTTTCCGAGCCAGTTTCTTTGGCTTTTGCAACCGCGAGTAGCGAAGCAGCACTCCCTAAAGCCATGGAAAATTTGGAACGTTTTGGAATACCTAAGCACATTGTTGGATTTGTGATTCCTACCGGATACAGTTTTAATTTGGATGGCACTACCTTGTATCTTTCGTTAGCGTCCGTGTTCATCGCACAAATGTCTGGCATTAATTTAAGCATCGGCGAGCAGATTTCGATCTGTTTGGTCTTGATGCTTACCAGTAAAGGGGTTGCAGGCGTACGAGGGGCATCCTTTGTGATTTTGGCCGGAACCGTAGCATCCATGGGCTTAGACCCTGAGAAGGCGAGTGTTATTTTGGGGATTGATGCTGTGATGGACATGGCTCGAACCTCTGTAAATGTATTGGGGAATTGCCTTGCTACCGCAGTAATTGCACGTTCAGAAGGAGAATTAGACCACATAAACGCATGAGAAAATTAATAGCTTTATTTTTATTGGTAAGTTTTAATGCGTTGGCACAGCCGTGTATTGATTCAACCTTGATTGATTCCATGGCAATTTGTCCTGCGGTATACAATCCAGTGTGCGGATGTGATGGGGTGACTTATGCAAATGACTGCATTGCTACCACGTCCGGTGGGGTAACCTCATGGACACCGGGGCCCTGCAATCAAAATAATTGCATCGACCCTTCTCAAATTGATGTTTCCGTATTATGTCCAACCGTTGTTGATCCAGTGTGTGGGTGCGATAGCATGACCTATAACAATCAATGCGAGGCCTATTATTATGGAGGTGTTACCTCATGGACTCCAGGTCCGTGTGAACCCGTAGCATTAGATACCTGTATGGAGGTGCCATCGGGGGTAGATTTTGGTGCATGTGCCATGGCCTTGGGCGTGATCAGACAAAATGATTCATGTTTTTTCGTTTCAGGATGTAGTATGATCGGTAGCAATGGAATGGATTATAGCGGCTATTTCTTTAATAGTTTGTACGCCTGCAATAGCTTTTGCATGAATGACACCTTAGTAAGCTTAGAATGCATTGATTCGACCTTAATTAATTTGAATGTGCTCTGTCCAGGTATAATCGAACCTGTGTGTGGTTGCGATTCGGTGACTTATCAAAATTCTTGCATTGCAGTTAGTTACTACGGTGTTTCTAGTTTTCAACCGGGAGAATGCCAGGGGGTAGGAATTAATCAGACAGCGTTGAAAGAAATAGTACTCTTTCCAAACCCAAGCAGCGATAAAATTTACCTGAATGGTAAGCAGCTGAGTCAGGTGAAAACGTATCAAATCTATTCTATGGATGGAAGAAAAATTTATGAGGCGAACTTTACGCAGGCTATTGATGTGTCCATGTTGAATGCAGGGAAATACTTACTGTGTTTGAACTTCTCGTCAGGTCAGGTGATTATTGAGTCTATCATAAGGGAGTAGAAACATAATTATACGCGCACAAAAAAAGGGAACCTAAAGGCTCCCTTTCATTTTAAAGTAATCTTTTCTTAGTTTACTTTTCCGCTTAATTCAGCACCAGCTTTAAAGCGAACTGATTTCTTAGCAGCAATTTTGATAACTGCTCCAGTCTTAGGGTTTCTTCCATTTCGCTCTTTACGATCTGAAATTGAAAAAGATCCGAATCCTACTAGAGAAATACGGTCTCCTGATTTCAATGCTCCCGTAGAAACATCAACAAATGCATCAAGCGCTCTTTTTGCATCAGCTTTTGACAAATTAGCATTTGCTGCCATTGCGTCGATTAGTTCTGCTTTGTTCATAATGAATTTTTTTAAAAGGTTAATAAAAACGTTTAACGGGACAAATATATCTGAATATCTTACCCGTAAACCAGCAAGGCCTTAAAAATCTGATAAAATGTTGAAAAAACCATATTTTTGTTGAAAACGTAGCATTAAAGATGAACTGTTTTCTTCTTTTGTTGTTCCAAACCATGTTATGAAAGAAGAAGTAATCGTTATTGGAAGCGGTGTTGGTGGTTTAGCGGCAGCAATCCGGTTGGCCAAATTGGGAAATAAAGTTACTGTTTATGAGAAGAATGAATTTATCGGTGGAAAGGTTCATACCCAAAATTTTAGCGGATATCGCTATGACATGGGACCATCGGTTTTTACCGAGCCTCATTTAATTGAAGCGCTCATCGCGCTTGGAATTGATCAAAAGCCTTTTGAGTATCATGCATTACCCGAATCCTTTCGGTATTTTTTCCCAGACGGCACGTCATACACCTTGCCAACGGGCACCGAGGCAACCATAAAGGTATTAGCTAATGAGTTTGATGAAAATCCGCAACGTGTACGTGCCTATTTGAAGCGTCTCAAAAAGAACTATGAAGCACTTAAACCCGTGTTCATTGAGACTACGCTCCATCGCTTTGCTCACCTTTTTAATAAACACTTAATTCCCGCGATTCTACATATTCCTCAGTATGGCTTGCTCACTACCATGAATGGGTTTTCAAGACGATTTTTCAAGCATCCAAAATCGATTCAACTCATGAATCGGTATGCCACTTACAATGGGAGCGACCCCTATAAGACTCCGGGATTACTTAGTATAATTGCTCATTTGGAGCTTAATGAAGGCATTTATTTCCCCAAAGGCGGTATGGTTTCCATTACGCAACGCTTAGCTGAGGCAGCGCGCTCTCTGGGGGTTATGTTCCATACGAACAGTCCTGTAGAATCCATTGAAGTAACGAATGGTCGTGTTGTTGGTGTTCGGGTAAATAATTCCCTTGTTCCAGCGTCAATTGTGGTTAGTAATGCAGATGCCCACTTTACCTATGAGCACTTAATGCCTTCGGTAAAAAGGCCAAAAAAGATATTAAATCAGGAATTATCATCTTCTGCGGTCGTTTTCTACTGGGGAATTAGTCGAGAATTTAGCAACTTGGGAGTACACAACATGTTTTTTGCAACGGATTACCAAGCTGAGTTTAAGGCGATTTTTGACACAAAAACGCTGATGGAAGATCCAAGTATTTATGTGCACATCAGTTCTAAAGCGGAATCTTCTGATGCTCCGCTAGGCTGTGAGAATTGGTTTGTAATGGTTAATGCACCCATTAACGTTGGACAAGATTGGAAAGCGTTGGTTGCACAACTCCGCAAGAATGTTTTGAATAAACTTTCTGCTGCCCTCGGGCTTGATATTGAACCCTTCATCGAAACTGAATATATCAACGATCCTTTAAGGCTTCAGCAGGTTTACAACGGTAAAGGAGGGTCTATTTACGGAAACAGCTCAAATTCCGCCTTAGCTGCGTTTTATCGACATCCGAATCACGCGCCTTCAGTAAAAGGGGTGTATTTTGCTGGTGTAACAGTGCACCCAGGCGGTGGTATCCCCTTGGCGGTCAGTGGCGCAAAAATTATTGAGCGTATGGTTAAGGACGATTTTCCACATTAGGCGCTTTAATCGTAGAAAATCTCTTGAGCAATTTCGGGTGATCTGACACCGTTAAATCAAAATAAAGCAGTTTAGTTTTTTCTTTACCACGCTGCGAATAACTGATTTTCACGGTACTTAATGCTTCCGATGAAATTACCGTATAATAAATGAAGCTTCCTTTGGGTGACCTCAGCAAGCGAAGATAGCGCTCCATATTTGCTTGATTACCAACACGGATGGGATGTTTTTTTGAGGTTCCATAGCATGTAGATGAACTTTTTTCTGTTAATAAGAGCAACGGATTTTTCTCAAATCCTGAGTAGGATGAATCATTACATGCGTTCAGTTTAATTCGCGGTACATCAAAGCCTTTAGATTGTGCGTTTCTGTAATCGGTGCACGCAAAATCGTAAAGTCCTTTTAACTCATAGAGGTAGGCGCGATGGTAGTAAGCCGTTGCATATTCCCTTTCTATTTGGATGGCTTGTGTTAAATCAACAATGGCGCCATCGTAACGACCGAGGTACATTTTCGTTAATCCACGATTAAACCATACTTTTCCGTATGCCGGATTTAGTCCAATACACGTACCGAAATCATTCATGGCGTCTTCGTATTCCCCGATCATATTTTTTGCCATACCTCGATTATACCACGCATATGCATCCAATGGGAGTACTTCAATGGCTTTGGTGAACGATTCAATTGCACCGATATAATCTCCTTGTCTCGCTTTATTTAACCCCTCTTGATGATTGACTTCTAAGGCACGTTCTTGGCCTGTTACCATTGAATAGCTCAGAAATACAAGGACGTATGAGAGGATTTTTTTCATTCTTTTAAGGTTATTCCGATAAAAATTGGTGATCGTTGAATAAAATTCTTGCGAAACAATTCCATCCCGACCTTATCTACAAAAGTACCGGCATCTACATAATTGTTGAACGCAGCGAATTCCATCGAGTAACCTGGACTCTTGAACGCGTATTGCAAGGCTATTCCGGCATCAAATAGGGTAGCGTGCTTTACTCCAAGCAGTTTCGCGAGTTGAGTTATTTCCTTTACATCCAACAAGCCACCGTTGCCTGAAGCAATAAACACGATACTGCCATCTGCTTTTTCCCCTACCAGGTTACGATAGGTGCGTTGCCTCCACTTTGGAAAGGAATTGTTTAATATGTATTCGAAAATCACCCCGTTTTTCATGGTAGAAGGGTGTGCTTGACAAGAATACTGGGGAGCGTTTTTATAGGGGTCAAAAATAGATCGAGGCCCCGCGTGTGGGACTCCATCGATTACTTTGAAATAGCCTGAAGAACTGCTTTTGGATTGATATTGTTGGCTGCAATAAATCACTTCGCCCAAGGCCTGATTGGAAGGGTCGTAAAAGCTTGCATTGATTAAAAAGCTGCTTTCTTTGCGTTCGTTTGCTTCAGAGACAGAAAGCGGAGCAAAATCTCGGGTCGGGTCCGCGACAAGATAAAAATCATTGCTAGTATTAAAAGTAAATACATTTACCCGCTGTGACATGGTAAGATTGAGTAAGCGTCCTGCAAGTCCAGGTTGATTTCGTTTGATGTTAATGGAATGGATTCGCACGCTGGGACTCGCATAGGTTTCACTGAGATCAATATTATTGGCGTTATCAAGTGGAGTCCAAATTCCATCTTCTTGTATATTTAGTGATGGGGTTCGATCGAGTAAATATGCATAGTTGGTTTCAGAACGAAGCATACTCAACAGGAAACCAGCACTGATAAAAAAGAGTGCGAGAAACACATTTTTAAACAGGCCTAGTCCTTTGGTGGCATGTCCTGTTAATTTTCTGATTCCCAACCTTCCCCCGAAGAATAATAGCGTAATCGCCACAAAGGGTATTAGTCCGTTGTAAAAGATCAAGAGCATTGTACAAACCACAAACAATCCTAAAACTGCCGCAAAATGAATGAAATTTAATCCGGGTTTTGCCATCCCCCCAAAACTACTAATTTTATGGCGCATGAAACAACCGATTATAACGATTTTATTGATTTGGATAATTCAAGATGGATTATTATTCGGACAAGGATTTAACTTGGCTTTTGGGTCATGTCTTCATCAGGAAAAAGAGCTTGTGTTGTTAAGTAAGGCTGCGGCTCAGTCGCCCAAAGCATTTGTCTTTCTTGGTGATAATATCTATGCGGATACCTATGATTCGATGCGAATAAACGCTGCCTATCAGGCCTTGGCATGCAATCCCAATTTTCAAGCACTAAAGCGTAGCGTTCCCCTATATGCAACATGGGATGATCACGATTACGGGATGGATGATGTAGGTAAATATTACCCCTTGAAAGAAGCTTCAAAACGCATGTTTACTTCATTTTTTAAACCGCCAAATCTAACACAATTATTAAGTCATCAAGGCATTTATCAATCGTACCTCTTTAGGTATAGGGGGAAAAAAATTCAGTTGATCTTACTCGATACCAGAACCTTTAGAAGTTCATTGAAACGAATTAATGTGCAAAGTGAAGAAAACGATTCATATTATTCATATGAACGGCTGTATCTGCCAAGTTTCAACGCGGATTCAACCATGTTGGGAGCGGATCAATGGAGCTGGTTAGCGGAACAGTTAAAGGTAAAGTCGGCGGTAACGATTATCGGATCTTCTACCCAATATGCTACAGAATATAATGGGTATGAAACTTGGGCTAATTTTCCGCTCGAGCAAGAACGTATGGTCCAATTAATTGAATCCATGCGCAAGGAGCACGTGGTTTTTATTTCGGGCGATGTGCACTATGCAGAACTGTCGAAAGTATGTAATGCTTCATATCCCCTATATGATTTAACGAGCAGTGGGATTTCCGAATCGTGGGGATTTGCCGCACCCAATGTTCATCGAGAAGAAGGTCCGGTTATGGAAAATAATTTTGGCGTTTTACGGATTCAGCCTTGGCGTAATGAGTTAACTTTTTTGATATATACTGAAAATGGATTGCGCCTTCAACGCACCATTTATTTAGATGAGTTAGAATTCAAGTAATCTAAAAAAGGATTGCAAATAGGGAATGGATGTATTGCCTTTTTAATGGTACGTTTTACAGCATTGGGTAACTCTGGACCTAAATCGTGAATTTCCTTTTCATCCCCGGAACGGTACCATTCTATTTTTGCTGGCGTTAGGTTGGTCCGAAGTAAGAAATGAAATTTTGAATTAATAAGGGATATACCCGTATTAAAACTTGCGATTTGATTATTGTTTAAGGTAATGATATTCCTGTCTTTAGGGATTTCCTTGAGTAAACTATACCCAGTTAACCGTGCAGTATAGGGTTTCCAAGGACTTGTTTGATCAATATTCCATAAATCAAGCAAGGTGGGTACAAGATCGATGTTCGATGTAATGTTTTTCTGATTATTACTGAGTGCGATCCGTTGAGCTTTCGTTAGTAATGTTGGTGGGATATACGCAAATAATGGTATGGCAATCGTTTCATAATAATTGCTCTCAACATGGCCAATGTTGTGATGTTCCATCAAGGATTCACCGTGATCGCTAGTAAGTAAAATAACGGTATTCTTCAGTTTATTTGTTCGTTGAAGATAATCGAATAGCTTCCCTAGAATTGCATCCTGATACCTTACCGCATTGTTATATGCGTCTTGATAGCGACCATTCCAACGCGCATAGTTTGTTGGAACACGGTATGGGTAATGGGTGGTGTTTAGTTGGATTACCCCTGTAAACAGCTTGTCTTTAAATGAATTGATTGTTTTTATCGCTTTATTTATGGTTAGCTCATCTCGAATTCCCAAATCATTATAATAAGGCAGACCAGAATTGTCGTGATTCCACCAGATATCTAAAGAGTCATGTTTATAGAAGTTTGTAAACCTATACCATTCTAGCGTATGTGAACTTAAAAAGAATCGTTTATAATCATACTGTTTGGCATAATCCCAAATCAATGGCTGTGTGTACAAAAGTGAAGAATCTTGATAAGGACCAATTCCACTCAAGGTTGCTGGAACAGCCAACATCGTAGTTGTTGATACGGTGAACGGTTGTTCGAACAGATAGGTAGATGCTGCGTTCGCATGCATGAAGGATTGAAGGTTAGGCGTTGTTTGTGTAGGATTTCCATAAACACTAAGGCTCCGTTTTCGCAGCGATTCACACACAATAACTAACACATTGAATTTTGCAGTTTGTTTTCGATCGATTTGAATAGCTACCTTTCTGATTCCTAAGCCTTTTCCTTTGAAAGAGGTGTGGTCGTCCCAGGTAAATACATGGCGTTGAACGCATGCACAGAAATTCACATCAACCAGCGCGCATTGATCATACCTTTTGTGCGTTGCAACCAAGGCTTCAAATAGAAGGATAGGAAAAACAGCTAAGATCAGGATTCTTGAAGTGACTACCGTTGGAATATGACTGGTAATAAGTCTACGTGCACCCCATGTGACTATAGCTACGGTTCCAAGTATTCCGAGCAGTTCTTTCCATCCGCTTACATCGCGGATTATCATAAAGGCACTATTCGGTTCCGTTTTAAAATAGAGTAGGGTGTAGTAGTTAGGATATAGGTCGTTCATGTTCTTAAAAGCTAAGCTTGCCCCAACAATAAAAAATGTAAGAAGAAAGTAAAACGAACCGAGCGTATAATAGAGCCAATTAATGGCCACGACTCTTTTTAAAATAATTATCCAAATCGCATGGAATAGTATGGAAGTGATAACAGATGCTAAATAAAAATAGAAGTGTTTTGCCTGGAAATAACTCATGCGATCCCAGCGGAAATACAAGTCTAACAAAACAATTAGTAGAGGAATGAATAATAATTTAAAGACACTGCTTAGTTTCACTAAGCTAAGTTAATTAAATATTAAGCGAAATTAAATTTTATATTAATTCCTTAAAACAAGGTTGCAGTGGCAAAACCAAGGCTCATTCCTAGGGTTTAATGGATGCAAAAACAATAGTGATACGATCATGATTGAAAGTAATATCATTTTTTAGCAGAAATAATCCCGATTCTTAGGTGCCGCATAACGTTTGATGCCCAATATTATCCTCTTGGGTAGGTGGAGTCATCCAAAAAATAAGATTCGAATCAAAGAAGTATGGTTTGCTCCAAATGTTTAATGCCTCTTGGAACCGTTGTTTTTTTTCTGGGTTTGCTTCCCACTGACCAGTTTCGGATAGTAGCGACTCAACAATATGATTTCTTGGGATTACTACGGGATTTACGGCTGCCATGCATTGGAGGCGGTTTTCCATTGTATACCCTTGTGCTTCGGCAGTTTCATTCCATGATTTTCTCCAGGTTCTTAATGCAGGGATGTTCCAAGGATTTATGGAATCGGGTAAGGCATGACTCAAACCGGCGAAGGTGTTGGTATAATCGACCTCGTGAAGTTGCATGAGGGCTAATAGCTCTGCAATCAGTAATTTACTGGTTGAATCTGCCACATTAAAGCCAATTTTCTTTGCCATGCTTAGGTTATAAATTTCTGCCCATTCTTGGTCAAAGGATTGAATCAGGGTTTTTGCACGGGCAATTGCACGAGACTCATCGGGTTCTATGAGCGGTAACAGTGCTTCCGTTAATCGAACCAAATTCCATTGGATTATATTGCCTTGTTGCTCAAAGGCATAGCGTCCTTGGGTGTCAATGGAGCTAAACACTGTTTTGGGATGGTATTGATTCATGAAAGCACAAGGACCATAATCAAAGGTTTCTCCGCTCAGTGCAGTATTATCTGTATTCATTACGCCGTGAATAAATCCAACACGCATCCATTCCGCAATCAATTTAAATTGGTTGGTAGCCACCGATACAATGAATTCAATGGCCATATTTTCAGCCGCTCTGCATCTGGGATAAAGTCGGTCTACCGCGTAATGCAATAGTGCTTCCAAGTCTTTTGTGGTTAAAAAATATCGTGCGTATTCAAAGGTTCCAACTCGGAGGTGACTTTTCATGATTCGTCCGAGAACCGCTGCGGGTTCTTGCCTTTCGCGCATCATTGTTTCCCCAGTTGCTACCACTCCTATGGAACGCGAGGTAGGAATTTTTAAGCCATGCATCGCTTCGCTTATGAGGTATTCTCTCAACATGGCTTTCGCTGTTGCTTTCCCGTCACCACGTCTTGCATAGGCTGAAGGTCCGCTACCTTTCAATTGAAGGTCGTAGCGCTCCGTGTCTTTAATAATTTCTCCTATCACTAGGGCCCTACCATCTCCTAACATGGTGAAATGTCCGAACTGATGTCCTGCGTAGGCTTGAGAAAAGGCACGGGATAATTCCACCGATTTGACATCAGTATCCACGCTGATCAATGCGTTAAGGTAAGCTTGTGGAATATTTAGATTGGCTAAAAGTGCTTCGTTTTCGATTAACAGTTGGGGGGATTGAAAGCGAAGCGGCTTCGTGTAGGAATAAAATGAAGCGGGAAGGTTTAAGTACGTATATTCAAGGTTGAGCATCGACATGGCGGTATGCGTGGTCAATTAAGTCTGAAATTTCAACATAAGTCAATGCTGCTTCCGCCGTTGCCTCAAGTTTCACTAAAGGAGCCTTGCCTGCTGCTAAAGCTTCCTTCCAACGCAGCGCACAGAGACACCAAAAATCACCCGGCTTCAATCCTGGAAAATTATAGGTTGGAATAGGCGTAGAAAGGTCGTTGCCAACTGCTTTAGAAAAAGTCAAAAACTCTTCCGTCATTTGAGCACAAACAACATGCCGCCCTTTATCAAAGTCATCGGTTCTACATAAGCCATCGCGATAGAATCCGGTCAGTGGATCCATACAGCAAGGAATCAACGGGTCGCCAAAAATGTTTTTTTGAGCTGGATTCATGTTCGTTTGAACACGCATCTTGGTCTTAAGTTCATCTAACGACAATCTTTTATTGCAATAAAAGGAAGATTGTGCCAATGATCCCTGCTAAACCGCTGAAATAAGAGATGAGTGCATCTTTCGATTTACGCTTTTTAGCTTGTTTAGCGTATGCAAGTTTATAGTCAGGCTCTGAGGTAAGCAACGCATTATTTGGATTTAATGGGTTGTCCAGTTTAGTTGGTTTAACACACGCAATGGTAATTCCAGCCACCACCGGATATAACATCACGGAAGAAATCCCTAAGAGTACCTCTCCAACGATTACACCCGTACCTGTCTTATAGTACACCTTGGCATCGGATTGTGCAAGTGCAATCAATTGATCCTTCTGCAATACCGTTGCACTATTGAAGTCACTAAAGTTTTCGATCGCACCATTCGAGTATTTGATAAGAAAGAAATCCTTGTGGTGTGAGGTTGTAGGAGATTGGATACGACCATTGTATCTAAAATACGTGATAGAATCGGGCGAAATTGCCAGAATTTTAACAGGAATGATTGCTCCGTTTTTTGATATTAGCGTATCATTCTTATAAAGTACTTCGGCTGGCGTATTTGCTTGTTTAATCAGCAATATTTGATCTAATGCAATCAGGGTTAATTCTTCGCTGAGTTCTTCGCGGTAGCTTACATATCCATCGACTTGTTCTACAATAATTCCGGTTAGAAGTTCTCCTGAATTTTTAATCAGCGTATCCTGAGCAAATACACCTGCTCCGAGGCATATAAACGCAAGAAAGAGTTTAATCGATTTCATAATTAGCCCTTACGAGAATTAAATCCAACCAGTAAGCTCAACCTAAATCCTGAATTAGTGGTTTCGCCCGGAATTGTTTGATACGTGCCAGTATTCCAATCGTATATTTGTTGATCAGGGAGAATTTTTTTAATGTTCGGACTAAATGCGATGTTTATTGGGAAAGTGATTTTACCTACCTTGAAGGATGCTCCTGCCGCCAATACAAGACCAAATCCAGCAAGCGAAACGCTTGGTCCAACTCCAAATTCAACCCCATTTGCGCCTCGAAAACCAATAATACCTGATGCGCTCGGTAAAAACAGTCCTTGTTCAATTCCACCGATTAATGGAATAAATTCAATTAACCCAGCAGCGCCATTTTCTAGCGTAAAGATGCGCGTTTCAAATTGCCACCCAAATTGCGATACAAACGGTGTAATGTCTGATCGATTGAAGGCATCTGCAATTCTTGTACGTGTAGTTCCTGCACTGATGAAGGTTAAACCTACCCTTGGACCCCCATAGCGCTTCGTAGGTATGAGCAATTCATCTTCAATTGGGTCTAACTTGGTGTTCGTTTTGTTTGTATTTGCAGGAGTTGAAACAATCGGACTTGGGTTTAAGGTTTCAACAGTTCCGTTTTTATAAGTAATAGAACTCACGTCTGAGAGGTTCATGGAATACGTTGGACCATCCGCAACTTTTTTGAATTTAATCAGGGTTGGTGTAAGTTCAAGTATACTCCCACTCACTTGAGTTCCGTTTCGAAAAGTGATTAGGTCCTGCGCTACCATAACACCGATGGTAAAAGTGCTTAACAATAGGGTAAAGAGTATTTTCATGATAATTATTTAACTTCAAATTTACATAATAAATAGCATATATATTTTGCTATTTTTGAAACACTAGACACGGCACTTGCGAATTCTGCAACTCATATGCTTGCATATCTATGAAAACAAGAAAGCTTCTGTTTAGATTTAATGGAATGATTGGGGTTCGGGCAATGACGGTCCGCAATATTTTTGAGTGTTAATTTTTGTAATTAAGCACCATTATTAAAATATCTAATGTTAATATCACTCGGTGTTGTTTCTCTATTAGGCTAGAAATGAATTTCTTTCACTTTCTTCCAATGGTATCCCGGAGTTTCTTGTCCTTCATCTTGCCAGCCTTGAAAAACTTTTAACATCTTACGTTTATCGGGAATCAAATAAAAGTAATCACCTGCCCCCGCATACCAGCTTGCACAAGCAGTGATTGCATTTGAAGGGATGTCCATATTAGAAAATTGACTTTTTTCAACAAGCGATGCATCGCCCACAACTTTTGCGACCAAGGTAGTTTCTGCCTGACAAATCACATAAATAAGAGATTGAGGCATTTCATTTTCTGAATCAACTTCGTGAGTAATGTAAAATTTACCGCTTACGGTGATTGGTTTGTCGTCCGATTTATTGAATTTATTCTTAACCTCAACAGGTTTTTTTACCTCAGGGGGTGCAGGCGGAGAGGGGATTTTAGTATTGTCTTCTGAATTGCAACTGTATACTAAAAACGTAAAGGTCAGTAGGAATAGGAAATATTTCATTAGATAAAGATAGTGAATTGTTTTTTTTCGGCCTAAATACGTGATAGAAATTGAATCAGTTATCCAAAGTTCGACAGAGCTCGGGAAATAATTGATGAAAGTAAAAAAAGCCCTGACGGTTTCGTCGGGGCTTTTGTAGCGAGCTTGATCATTGATGAATCCGGCACATACATAATGTTTACCTTCAATTGAGTGTTAATTCATCTCGATATGATGAATTTTTGATGTTTTTTAATTCGTCAACAGTATTTTTCAAATTTTGAATCTAGAACACAAGAATTTCTCAATTAATCAATACCTGACACATTTTTTTTAATTTTGATTGAAAATTTTATTCATGAAAAAATTCAGTACAATCTTATTTCTTTTAAGTATTCATTTATGCTTTGGTCAAGATGATTTGTTATCAAACCCTGCTCAAGTAACAGAACTTAATATCGAAGCTCGGGTAATTAATCAAGAAATAATAGATAACATAGAAAAATTTATAAACCTTAAATCTTTAAGTGTAATTAATTCTGGTGATTATGGCATAAATAATAATTTTCCAGATTTAGAAATTAATCAAGATTTTATTGACAAGATAAGCCTATTACCGTTGGAAACATTGAGTTTCTATTGGTTGGGAGAAGAATTAGATTTAAAGCCACTAAGTAATTTAAAAACCCTGGTTAATTTAGATGTAGGATATTTATACAATGAAAATGAAATTGAATTTATTTATTCTTTATCAAATTTAGAAACTTTACTACTTGATAGTGGTGGAGACGTTTGGAACCATCGAAAATTACCGTATGTTTTGGATGATAGAATAGCAAATCTCACCAAACTTAGATCCTTTGAAACAGCTTTGGGTTTCGCTTCTTTTCCACCTAGTTTAATTACCCTTCCTAATCTTAAATCCTTGGATATTAGAGGAATATCAATTAATAACGAATTTTGCTCGGCTTTAACAAAATCAAACATTGAAAGATTGATTATTAGAGGATCAAAACTATACGATATAAACTTTGGTCATAAGATTTATAGAGTAAAAGATTATAAAGTAGAATATGACTCTCCCGAAAATGAAAGCAATAGGTATACAGCGGAATATTTTTTTGATTGCATTGGTGAAATGCCGAATCTCGAGAATTTCCTTTTAGACGCAAAATTGTTTAATGTTAAATTGTCGAATTTCCAAAAATTGAATAAGGTTCATAATATCACTCTAGAGTTACGTTGTGAGGATTATTCCGAGGAAGAATGGGAGAATCCATTTTATATCTATAAACTTATTGTTGCAAATCTAATGGATGATAAATCTGAGGTTGAGGAATTATCTTTCTATAATTATAATTCATCTGAATCAGATATCGTTAATAAACAGCTGGAAGAATTATTCAATTACAGGAATGAAATTAAAGATAAGATTTATGATCTCAAAGAAGAACTGAAATCAATAAAAAGTACAGTTATAGCTGAATTTATTACGCTAAATCCAGAATCAAATAAAATAAGATCTATGCTTGATACTCTCCAATTGATGGATAATAGCACTTTCCAATCAGCGGATGTGCAGGATTTTATTTCATCATTAAATGTTCAAGGCCGTATTTTTTTAATTTCAACAAATGGACTGATTGAATTAAATGATGATAAAACTTTAATTACCAAAAACTATAGTTTTTCAGCTAAAGAGTTAAAACAACTAAATAACCTAATTAAAAAAGGACAAATAAAAATTCATGAAAATCAATCTGCTTACTTGGATAATTTGTTTCAAATAAAGGAAATTGAAGCACATAATGAAAATGTTAGAAATCAAGTTTTATTAAAAGATGAAAAGATAAAAAATGTCAATTTAATGATAAACAATCTAGAAAAGCAACTGAATAAAATTGATTTTAACCAAATTGAATGTTTTAAATAAGCAAAGCTGATTTTTAGTTCGTTCGTGAAAAGTCAATTAATTATAGAGATATACTGTTGGGCAATTACTATCAAATTGATTTTGTGGTTTATTAATAATGAAAATTTAATAACTTTTCAATTAATTAACTGGTATAGAGAAAATTAGATTTATAATAAACTCAAAGTGGAACACTTAGATTATTATAGAATTTTAGCAAGTCCTACAATTTGAATTTCGCTAGACACTGAATTATTTATCAAATTCGCGAATAGAATGGGGCAGTAGGATGCACTTAGAATGTTTCAGAAAAAGGCTATTTGTGTTTTATTACCTTTATTATATTTTACTGTCTAGTCCTGAAATAAGTTGACACAATTTATTTCAGGACTAGACACTCATTACAAAAAAAGGACGCCATTGTTGACTTCCTTATTGTAGCGAGAGAGAGATTTGAACACTGACGAAAAAAGTTTGTCAGTGTTCTGATAACTTTTGAACAAGCAAAAGTTCGACAGAGCTCGGGAAATAATTGATTAAAGTAAAAAAAGCCCTAACGAAACCGTCAGGGCTTTTGTAGCGAGACCGAGAGTTGAACTCGGGACCTTAGGGTTATGAATCCTACGCTCTAACCAACTGAGCTATCTCGCCATTATATTTAACTAACCAACTCAAATCCACCGAAGCTTAGCGCAGGTGGGTGAGCTATCTCGCCATTATATTTAACTAACCAACTCAAATCCACCGAAGCTTAGCGCAGGTGGGTGAGCTATCTCGCTATTTTTGAGAGGGCAAATATAGCCATTTTTCTTTTTACGCCAAGTCCTTTACATAAGAATCTACAAATTCCATTAACTCTCCAATGCGCTTGGGACTCAAATCAAAGGTAACACCTGCCGAATCGTAAATTTTCGGTAAACTTTGTGTATACCCCAAAGACAAGCCCGCTTTGTATTGTTCAATTGCCTTAGCTTCGTTTTGTAAGCTGTTTTTCCATACGCCAATGGCACCAAGTTGAGCAATTCCGTATTCAATGTAATAAAAAGGCACCTCATACAAATGCAATTGTCGCTGCCAAGAATGAGCTTGTAAATCTTCAAAACCTGTCCAGTCCGTTAATCCAGTGCCAAATCGTTTACTAAGTGTTAGCCATTGCGCGCTGCGTTCTTCTACGCTATGCGTTGGGTTAGTGTATACCCAATGCTGAAACGCATCGATTTGGGCAATCCAAGGCAATACCTTGAGAATATCTTCCAGGTGTTCTTCACGTGCTCTAAGCAGTTCTTCGGGATTTGGATAAAAGGCGTCCCAATACTTCATACTCAGTAATTCCATCGACATCGAGGCTAATTCAGCAGCCTCCGAAGGAATGTTCTTGAATGCAGTTAAGGGTAATTCACGGTTTAAAAAACTGTGTATTGCATGGCCTCCCTCATGTACCATGGTCACCAAGTCTCTATGTAAACCTACAGAATTCATGAATATAAAGGGTACTCCAATCTCGTACAACGGATAGTTGTATCCTCCCGGTGCTTTGCCTTCTTTAGATTCTAAATCCAAGTGACCCATTTCCTTCATCGTACGTAAACAGTCGCCAAAATAAGCGTCCATTTGATTGAAAATTTCAATCGTTTTCTCAAGCATTTCATTACCACTGTTGAACGGCTTTAAGGGTTCTTTCCCATCCGGATCAACCTCTAAATCCCAAAGCTTAAAGTTCGATTTACCAAGTTTTTTGAGTTTATTCTGTTGAATTTCTTTTACCAATGGAACCACTTTCTGCGCCACTGCTTCGTGAAAATCAAAACAGGCCTCTTTGGTGTAATCAAAACGCCCCATGCTTTGAAACATATAGTCACGGTAGTTGTCAAAGCCTGCATTTTTTGCCAATTCATGCCGTTTTAAAATTAAATCGGTGTATAACGCATTCAAGGCATCAATGTCTTGTCGCCTGCGCGATGCGATTTTATGGTATACCTCTGACCTCAAGGCTTCATCTTGATTTTTCAAATGAACGGAAGCCTGCTGCATGGTTAAGTTCTTGCCTTCGTGTTCAATGGTTTGCGCAGCACTTATGCTTCCATATTCTTGAGATTTTTCGCTCAAATAGGCTTCTATCGCAATGTTTTCTTCGCGAAATAAATCGAGTTGTACGCCAACCGAACGAAAATAAATGGCATAAGCGGAGTCCTTACTTAATTCCTTTTGAAAATCACTCGCCATCATTTTTTTATTCAAATCATTGGATAGTGGAGCCAGTTTCGGTTGAATCTCAGTAACGAAATACGTATAGGATTCTGTAAGTGTTGGGTTGGTGGTTTCGATAGACATTTTGATGTATCTCCACGCACCGTCTTCTTCCAAGAACGCCTCCAATTCACTGACATCACAAAGCCATTTTTTATAGCTGCTCAATTCATTTAGTTCACGTGTTAAGAGTTCGTTGAAATAGCCTTCTACATCTTCAAAGGTTTTTAACACGATGTCTTTTGCTATATAGCTCCGCTGTATGGTGGGTGTTTTCATACTGCAAAAGTAATAAATCTCGCTAGGCGCCGTGAAATTCAGCTGCGTTGAACGAACTTATTTTCTAACTACTTTTGTACCATGAGTTTTGACATCGCAATCGTAGGTGGAGGGATTGTTGGAGCAGCAACCTTTTACAAGCTGCAAAAAAGAAATCCGTCCTTGAAGTTAGTTCTTTTTGAGAAAGAGGATTTACTTTCAGATCATCAAACTGGACATAATTCCGGGGTAATTCACTCCGGACTGTATTACAAACCGGGCTCCTTGAAGGCTCGAAATTGTATTCAGGGACGCCGGGAATTAGTTGCCTTCGCTCAAGAACACGGAATACCTCACGATGTCTGTGGAAAAGTAGTGGTAGCTACCGAAGAGAAAGAGTTACAATACCTGGAAAAAATTTACCAAATAGGTCTGCAAAATGAAATAGAAGGCTTGCGTAAAATCACACCGGATGAGGTAAAAGAAATTGAACCGCATGTGGAGTGCATTGCTGCCTTGCACGTAGGCTGCACGGGAATAATTGACTTTAGAGCAGCCACCGCAAAAATGGTAGCGTTAGCGTTAGCGATTAATCCAGCATCAAAGTTGATGCTTAACACGGAAGTGAAATCGATTATGAAAATTGCTGATGGCACACTATTTACTACCAATAATGGGGAATTTGAAGCCAAGTTTGCGGTATATTGTGCTGGATTACAAGCTGACCGCTTGGCGCGAAAAGATGGCGTTAAATTAAAGGAGCAAGTGGTTGGTTTTCGAGGAGATTATTATGAACTAACCGATCAAGCGAAACATAAAGTAAAACACTTGATTTATCCAACGCCAAATCCCGATTTCCCATTTCTTGGAGTGCATTTTACACGCATGACAGACGGAGAGATTGAATGTGGTCCAAATGCCGTATTTACCTTTAAACGCGAAGGATACGGGAAAACTGATTTCTCCCTTCGTGATACGTGGGACGCCTTAACATACAAAGGAACATGGAAATTGTTTTTTTCAAATATGTCCTTCGGAATCAACGAATACCGTCGTGCATTTTCTAAGAAATTATTCCTTAAAACCTTGCAACGAATGATTCCTTCCTTAACCATGGACGACATCAAGCAGGGTAGGTCAGGGGTGCGGGCCTTATTGTTAGCTGAAGACGGCGATACCCGAGATGATTTTAGAATTGAGTACCATGGAAATTCGATTCATGTCTTGAACGCACCATCACCAGCTGCAACGGCTTCATTGGCAATTGGAGACTATGTAGCCGACGAGGCCGATAAGCATTTTAAGTTGAAGTAGTTTCCTCTGTACAGAAGATTTTAAATCCCGTGTAACAAAGTAAAGCTTACACCTCCCGCAACGCTATCTTTGCTCGATCCCAATACACATCCATCTCTTCCAAGTTCATTTCGGACAAGGATTTCCCTTCGCTGCTTATTGCTTCTTCCATCCATTGAAATCGGTTAATGAACTTATGGTTGGTATAGGAAAGTGCAGATTCTGGAGATAGATTGATGAAGCGTGCATAATTTACTAGGGAGAACAAGAGGTCACCGAATTCCTCTTCTTGTTTTGTGGAGCCGAGCGCTACTTCCGCCTCAAATTCAGCCAGTTCTTCTTTTACCTTGGCCCAAACGTCTTCTTTGTTGTCCCACTCAAAACCAATTCCCTTAACTTTCTCTTGAATACGCGTAGCCTTTACCAAGGCAGGCAGGGAGGAAGGAACCCCTGATAGCACGGATTTCTTGCCCTCTTTTAATTTTAGCTTTTCCCAGTTTGCCTTAACTTCATCCTCGCCAGAAACCGTTACATCCCCATAAATATGCGGATGACGGTGTACTAATTTGTCACAAATCCCATTCAATACGTCGGTCACATCAAACGCACCCACTTCCGATCCGAGTTTGCTGTAAAAAACCATGTGAAGAAAAAGATCACCAATTTCTCCTTTAATTTCTTGCAAGTCATTCTTAGTAATGGCATCTGCTAACTCATAGGTTTCCTCTATGGTTAGGTTTCTAAGTGTTTCAAAGGTTTGCTTTTGGTCCCATGGACATTGTTCACGAAGTTCATCCATGATGGTCAATAAGCGTTCAAAAGCGAGCAGTCGTTTATCCATGTACAAATGTAACGCGATTGCGTGATGTGAATCAATTGGATTATTAATTTTGTTCTAGATGCGTTGCTTATTGGTTTACTTTTTTTGTTTCATGGTGGTGTTGACATACAGTCAGCAGCGTATGGAGCATGCGATTGAATACCGACAAAAACTAGGTTTCCTAGCTGCACATCGGGGAGTTATGGCACATATGCCCAAAGATCTTGCCGTGGCGGGGGAGTTCAGTTATGTGTTTCGTACTAGGGGATTTAAAGCATATCAGCGTGTGTATAAGTTTCCGTCCTATGGCGCCACATTGTTTTACGGACAAGTCGGGAATCAAGAGTTGTTAGGGAATTTTACAGGTGCCTATGGTTTTGCGGAATTACCCATGGTCTCCTTTCGGAATTATCGCATGGATTTCAAGTTAGGCCTTGGCTTGGGATATAATGGGAACCCATACCATCCAGTGAATAATCCATTGAATGTGGCCCTTGCAACAAAAATAAATGGATTAATGTGTCTGTCAATAAAATCGAGCTATTCATTCCGTAAAAATTCGTTTAATGTGGGATTGGATATCACACATTTCAGCAACGCTGCATGGAAAGTGCCTAATTTTGGAATTAATATGCCATTTTTATCGGTTGGGTATGCAAGATCCCTGAGCTCAGTTTTATATTTTGATTCTTATGAGGGTGACGTAATGACTCCAATGTGTTTACCATATGAGCGTTGGTTGTACAGTGCTACAGCTATATTAAGTGCGAAACAAATGATGCCAATTGGTGGAAAGAGATTTCCGGTCTATGCCTTAAATCTATCGGCAAAGCATTTTTTTGGACATAAAGCAGGGCTTGAATTAGCCTTGGATCTAATATCAAAGCAAGCCATATTGGATTACCAGCCCTATATTGTAAAATCGCAGCTCGATATTTTACAAGTTGGTGCGTATGCCGCCTATTTAGTTCCTTTGGACCGGTTTCATTTTGTGTTTGGAATGGGTGCGTATTTGCGCGATAAATTTAGTCCGGAAGATCCCATGTATCACCGCATCGGTGCGCGGTATTATCTCAAGAACGGGTTGCTATTGAATCTTACCTTGAAAACTCATTGGGCCAGGGCAGATTATTTGGAGTATGGAATCGGGTACACCTTTAATTATAAGTCTAAATGAAGTGGTTTAATCTATTTATATTGATTGCTTTAGTTTATTCTTGTAAAAAGCCTGAGCAACGTGCGTGTTTCAAGAAATCAGGAGAATTTGCGATTAAGGTTCATGAATTTGGTGCCTTTAATCAGTTGCATTTGAAAGAACATCTTAGCTATAAATTGGTTCAGGATTCAACCAATAAGGTAGTTGTTCGAGGAGGAAATAATTTATTGAATTTTGTTGAGGTGAGGGGTGAACATGGACTCCTTACTATTGAGAATAAAAATCGATGTAATCATTTAAGGTCCTATGAAATCCCGGAGGTTGAAATTCATTACACGAAATTGATTAATATTTTGTTTGAAGGAACGGAGCGTCTTTATAATGAGGATACGTTGATTACAGATTATTTAACCTTAACCCTGCGTGACGGTGCTGGACATATAGAATTGAACGTTCAAGCAATTGATATAAATGCCATCAACACCCACGGTTGGGGTAGGCTAACCTTGAAAGGTGAAACACAAACACTGCGGGGTAATCTGATGGGGGATGGGAAGTTTGATTTTAGTCACATCGTATCAACCAATCAAGTGAAGTTGATTACTTCGTCATCCATTGATCAACGGGTTAATGCAGCTGGTATTCCCTTAAATGTTGAATTGAATGGAATTGGTAATGTGTATTACTTCGGATTACCTTCAATTATTAATTATGTTCAATATGGTTCGGGTAAATTAATTAACGTACAATAATGGAATTTTTGCAATATTTTTCTGTGTTTGAAGCACTTGTACTGTTTTCCTTCCTTGCTATTGTTGGATTGCTTTTTGTTTTTTTTAAAAAACGCGCAAAGCGCCCCTTTCATGATGATGCCATGTTGGATGCAGACATGGATGACAATTCAGAAGGTTGGTTAAGAAGATTGTGGAATAACTTTTTAAATTTCTTTTAATGAAAATAATTTCTTTTAACGTCAACGGCATTCGTGCCATTACAGGTAAGTCGTTTATTCAAGATATGACGGCTTTGCAGCCAGATATCATTTGTTTACAAGAAACGAAAGCTACGGTGGAACAGGTTAAAGAAGTCTTATTGCCGCTGGGCTCTTATCACGTATTTGCTAATGAGGCAGAACGGAAGGGATATTCTGGTACGGCAATTATTACCAAAGAAATACCCTTGCATATTGCTTATGACATGCAGATACCCGATCATGATCATGAGGGCCGAGTGGTATGCGCAGAGTATGCTTCTTTTTATTTGGTCACGGTCTATGTGCCAAATTCCGGAAATGAGTTGGCTCGTTTGCCTTATCGTCAAAGCTGGGACCGGGATTTTCTAGATTATTTGAAAGCACTGGAGCAGACAAAGCCTGTTGTGGTATGTGGTGATTTTAACGTAGCGCATAAAGCGATTGATTTAGCGCGACCAAAGGAAAATTATAACAAGTCTGCTGGGTTTATGCAAGAGGAAATCGATGGGATGAATGCCTATGAAACGGCGGGATTAATAGATACCTATCGCTACATGCATCAGGAACGTGCAGAATATTCTTGGTGGAGTTATCGCGCAGGTGCTCGAGAGAAAAACATTGGCTGGAGAATCGATTATTTCTTGATGACAAAAGCGTTTTTACCTCAATTAAAATCTGCCGCTATTTTAACTCAAGTATTCGGTTCAGACCATTGTCCCGTGCAGATTGAGCTATCCCTTTGAGGATAATATCCAATCCACCGTTTTTTGTATTCCTTCCTGAATGGAAACTCTTGGAGAATAACCAAGGTGAGCTTTAATCTTCTCAATTGACGCCAAAGAATGCGGTATATCCCCTTTGCGAAAAGGTCCGTAACTTATCTTGTGAAGCGTTGCCTGTGGTTTGCGTGACGCAATGGCTTCAGTAACAAGCTCGGCCAATTCATTGAGGCTGGTACTTGAGCCATAGGCTACGTTGTAAATCTGATTATCTGCATCTGCCTTCGTGTTTTCTATAGCGCGAAGCGTTGCGTCAACCACGTTTTCGATGTGTGTGAAGTCTCTCGTATTTGTTCCGTCACCGTTGATGATAGGTGCCTCCCCATCTAAAAATTGCTGAATAAATTTAGGGATTACGGCTGCGTATGCACCGTGTGGATCTTGACGTTTCCCAAACACATTAAAATACCTTAGTCCGATGTATGATAGGCCGTAGTTTAAGGCATATACATGCGCATAGAGTTCGTTGACATATTTTCCTACAGCATAGGGCGACAAGGGGCTTCCGATAATGTCCTCCACTTTCGGGAGCAAGGCTGAATCACCATAGGTTGAGGAACTTGCCGCGAAAATAAAGCGGGGAATGCCGAGTTCTTTTGCGGTATGAATAACATTGAGAAATCCATCAATGTTAATGCTGTTAGTAGTTAATGGATCGTTGATGGAACGGGGAACAGATCCCAGTGCGGCAAGATGAGCTACCACATCACATCCATTCATTGCTTCCCTGCACGCCTCAATATCGCGAATATCGGTATGAAAAAAGGTAAATTTTGGGTGGTTTAATGCATGGGAAATATTCTCCAACTTCCCAGTGAGGAGATTATCCATGCAATGCACTTCGTAGTTGCGTTCGAGCAAGGCATCGCACAAATTTGACCCAATAAATCCTGCACCACCGGTAACCAATATCTTCATTCAACGGCCTTTTGTTCAAAACAAAGGTAGTTATTTCAAATACATTCCGCGACAAACTTGTAAATTTGACGCTTGCAATGAATCACTTAAAAGACACGTATCGTCACCAAGGTAAGCGGAAGTTATTGGTGGAGGAATTAGGGAAGATGGGAATACAGGACATACGAATCCTTAACGCATTCAATACCGTTCCCCGTCATTTTTTTATGGATTTAGCCCTGGATGATTTAGCCTACACGAACGGTGCATTTCATATTGGGTCCGGTCAAACGATTTCTCATCCGTATACGGTTGCATTTCAAACTGAATTGATTGAGCTAACGCCAAAGCTTAAAGTATTGGAAATTGGAACAGGTTCTGGATTTCAAACGTGTATTTTGTGTGAACTAGGTGCTCGCGTCTATTCCATTGAACGTCATCAGGATTTACATGTAAAAGCAACACAACTTATTAAACACTTGAAGTACGAACCACGGTTAAAATATGGCGATGGATATCAAGGCTGGCCAAGTTATGCACCTTTCGATCGGATTTTAGTCACCTGCGGTGCGCCTGATGTTCCCGAAGAATTACTCAAACAGTTGGCAGTCGGAGGCATTATGGTTATTCCTGTAGGCGAAGGTGTAGAACAACGGATGTTGCGAATAAAAAGAAGCAGCGAAGTTGATTTTACTTCGGAAGAATTAGGTACCTTTAAATTTGTACCCATGCTGGAGCGACGGGTAGATATTAAAGACACAAAGCGATGAGAATTCTAATTGCGGAAGATGATCGAGCCATTCGCAGAGCCATTCGAGAAATTCTTGAAATGGAAGGGCATACGGTGGATGAAGCAGAAGACGGCATGGAGGCCTTGAATAAATTCGAGGGTATCAGTTATGATGTCCTTTTTTGTGATATCAAAATGCCTAAGATGGATGGATTGGAGCTTATGCAATCCTTAAAAGCACTGGATCACCAACCAGAGATTGTTGTCATGTCCGGTCATGGAAACATTGAAATGGCAGTTAAGGCACTTCGCTTAGGGGCGTATGACTTTATCGAAAAACCATTGAACTTAAATCGTATCTTGGTAGCAATCAATCACTTAAAAGAAAAGGTTCAATTGCTTCAATCCAATGCGGCATTAAGAACGAGCATAAAAAAAATTAAGGGAAACGGAATTATTGGTAATTCTCCTCAAATCCTAGAAATTCAAACGATGATTTCAAAGGTCGCGCCATCCGACGCTCGGGTCTTAATTACTGGTCCAAACGGAAGCGGTAAGGAGCTTGTAGCTCGAAGTCTTCACGATCAATCAAATCGGAATAAAGCGCCATTTATTGAAGTGAATTGCGCTGCAATTCCATCTGAACTCATTGAAAGTGAGTTGTTTGGTCATGAAAAAGGTGCGTTCACAAGTGCCGTAAAAGATAAAAAAGGAAAGTTTGAGCTCGCCTCCGGAGGAACCTTGTTTCTAGATGAAATCGGAGATATGTCTCCCAGCGCGCAGGCTAAAGTATTGCGTGCGCTCCAGGAAAATGTGATTCAGCGTGTGGGAGGTGAAAAAGACATTAAAGTCGATTGTCGCATTATTTCAGCAACCAATAAGGACCTCAGAAAAGAAATTAACGAAGGAAGGTTTAGGGAAGATTTGTTTCATCGCCTTTCCGTTATTCCAATTCATGTTCCGAGTTTAAACGATCGGAAAACAGATATTCCAATGCTTGTAGATTATTTTTTGGCGATGATTTGTCAGGAACAAGGGATTAAATTGAAACCAATTCAACCTGCTGCTATTCAGGCACTTCAATCCATCGATTGGACAGGAAATATTAGGGAATTGCGAAATGTATTGGAGCGCTTGGTGATTTTGTGCGACGAAGAAATTAGTAATGAAGAAGTGGTTCGCTACGCGAATCCAATTTAACTTATATGAGTATGAAAATTGATGTTAAAGCGTTTATTCCGCATGTAGTAGCCTTATTGGTATTTATTGTTTTTTCAGCCGGATATTTTCACCCGGTGATTTTTGACGGAAAGCAATTAAAGCAGTCCGACGTAAAACAATACCAAGGAGCGGCTAAAGAAATTACCGATTATCGCACCGTGAATGGCGAAGAAGCTTTATGGACCAACGGAATGTTTAGCGGCATGCCAGCCTATCAGATTAGCGTCGTTCATCATGGAAATTTAATGAATAAAGTGGCCACTATCTTGCGCTTGGGCTTAACGGCGCCAGTAGGAGTAATGTTCGTTACCATGCTCGGATTTTACATCCTAGGTATGTGTCTTCGTATTAATCCGTGGATTGCGGCCATCGGGGCTATTGCCTTTGGGTTTGCTTCGTTTAATATTTTGTATCTCGGTGCTGGTCACATTACCAAAGTAAACGCTGTTTCTTTTATGGCGCCAACCCTCGGTGGCTTATTGCTTGCAACACGCGGTAAATGGCTTTGGGGAAGCGTGATCTTTGCTTTCTTCCTTTCATTGAACATCAGTGCAAACCATTTACAAATTACCTATTACCTATTTATTCTGTTGGGGGTAATCGCTTTAGGCGAAGGAATCCGGTTGATCGTGGAGAAGAAGTACATTGATTTAGGAAAGATTGTGGGGACACTGTTCCTTGCAACTGGACTGGCAATTTTACCTTCTGCGAGTAATTTAATGACTACCTATGAATATTCTAAATACTCAACACGAGGTGATTCTGACATTACGGTGGCACCGAAAGGTACAGATAAAGCCACAAAGGCAAAATCCGGATTGGATAAAAGCTACATTCTTGAGTATAATTTCGGGCCCATGGAAGCCCTTTCTTTGTTTATTCCAAACGCTAAAGGAGGTTCAGGGGGTTACATTGGGAATAATGAATCTGCGATGGAAAGCATTGAAGACCCAACGTACTATGATCAAATCGCTCAATCCAACCACTATTGGGGTGGACAATTATTTAGTGGTGGAGCAATCTACATCGGTGCAGTGGCCTTCTTTTTATTTTTGGTAGGCTTGTTTCTTGTTAAAGATACCCTTCGGTTTCCAGTAATTGCGCTTTCCATATTGTGTGTGCTGCTAGCGTCCAAAACCGGAGGTCTCAACTTTTGGTTCATTGATCATTTTCCGATGTACAATAAGTTTAGAGATTCAAAAATGATTTTGGTGATTTTCCAACTGTTGGTACCAATGGTTGCAGTGATGTTCTTGGATCGTCTTTGGAAATCGGAGGAGCTGCAAGGTACTCGTAAATTTCAATTTGGTGTTCTTGGAGGTGTGGTTGCACTCGGATTGTTATTATATGCTGTGCCAAGCATTTCAGGTGATTTTATAACGACTGAAGAACTCAAGCAGTTTAGTAATTATGCGAAAGAATCCAAGGATCCGTCACAACTAACAATGATAGAAGGGTTGAAAGTAGAGCTAATAAATGTTCGTCAGTCCATTTATAAGTCTGATGCGGGTCGTACCTTATTGTTTTTTATTGGGACTGGGGTGGCGATATTATTGGCTTTTTACAAAGTGAATCGTTGGGTTTGGTTGGGATTGATTGGCATTTTTGTCGCTGTTGATGAAATCAATGTGGATTTGAGGTATTTAAATGCAGATCCCATAGAGGAAATGTCCGAGGAATTAGCGAAGTACGAGGATCGAAGCGCTGCACAAATTCCTTACATGCCGGAAAAAGCCGATGTATCGATTTTGAACAATGAAGCGAAGCTATTGCCTTCTTATAAAAAGGAGATTGCTCGAATCCGATCCGTTTTTGACCGAGAAGGGCTCTATGCAGATCAACCCACAGAAATCATCGAATTGATGGCTGGTTTTACAGCGCTTCAGCTGAATTCAAATTATCGCGTTTTCACCTTTGATAATCCGTTTAATGAGACCATGACGAGTTATTTTCATAAGTCAATCGGAGGATACCATGGGGCAAAGGTAAAGCGTTACCAACAGTTAGTAGATTTTTATATTCAAGATGAAATGCAAAAAGCCAATGGCGCGATCAGTGCCGTTAAAATGGCGAAGTTGCAAACCTATGCGCGTACCATGGAGATTCCTCAGGATAAAGCAAAAGAGATTTTCGATACCATTTCTGTGGCTGGCGGACAATTGTCAGATACCTGTCAGATATTGAACATGTTAAATACAAAATATGTGGTGCTTACACGAACAGATGAACCAATGCTTAACCCATATGCAAATGGCAATGTGTGGTATGTGAATAAAGTCACTAAGGTTAATTCTGCCAATGAGGAATTGCTCGGACTGGGAAAAATAAACACAAAAAATCAAGCAATATTGGATATTAGCAATGCGGACATAAACGTTTCTGCGGCCTATGCTACAGATTCAGCCGATGTTATTGCAATGACTAAGTATGCAACCAAGGAAATCACGTATCAAAGTAATTCTACCCACAATGGATTCGTGGTCTTTAGCGAAATTTATTACCCAGAAGGTTGGGTGTGCACCATTGATGGTAAGGAGGTTCCTTACACTCGGGTCAATTATGTGCTTCGAGGACTTGAGATTCCCTCCGGAAAGCATCAAATCGTATGGAAGTTTCAACCTGCTTCGTTTATCGCCGGGACAAGCTATTCAATGGTAGGATCCTTAATTTTGATTTTGGCATTTCTTGGGGTGGGAGGCTTACAGCTAAAAAAGAAAGAAGAAAATCAAGAAGCCTAAAAGGGCGCCTCGATTTCTCTCTTTTCAGCGAGCCAGCGCCTGAAGAAACTAAGCGAATATCCGAGTTCTTCAAATTCTTTCTCAAACCACTTACAGGCATAATATGCTTGCTCAACATCCTTTCTGTCATTAAGGTATATTTCGAGTTTGCCTATGATTCTCGCTAAATATGAAATGTTGAACACGTGTTCTTTGCGTAGGGATAACCGTTCCGCTTTATCCGTGAAGCAGTGGTTTTCAAAGATGAATTCATCAAATCGTTTCCAACTATCGTACTTACTAAATACAAACATATAGTCCATTTTTTTTAAATTTTAAAGGTTAATTAAGGCATTAGGGTTTCTTGGAGATTCGCTGTACTCAAAAACCAGCGGCGAGGTATTTGACCTTCCTTACTCGTTCTTGCTTGCATGTTAGAGCCAGTATATTTCTTTTTCAACGGATGAATCAGTTCCTCCAGGCTTTTGACAATCTTTTGGTAGTTTCTTTTCTCGTTCACAATCTCAGCATAATTCTTTTCTTTGATGAGTTCGTCAACGTGTAATTCTCGATTGTTAAGCAAGCGTAAGGACTGAAGGTGTGCGTTGTGGGCGATTTTTTTTTGGTTCATATGGTTTATGTTAATTGTTAGACATGACTTGATCTCCAGCGTGGGGTATAGTAATCCATGTGGTGAAATCAATGTTGTAAAAGTTGAAATACGTTCCAGGAGCTTCTTTTTCGATGACGTCAATTTTACGGGTGCTTTTAGGAAGTGCCGGGAAAAGTAGGGTGTATCGTAAATATTCACCGCTTCGGTTGAAATAGTGTTTGCTAGGTGCAATTGGAATGTGAATTGCCTGAATTAAGGTGTACTTCGTTTCAGATCCAACAGGACGTATAAAGCTATTCCGTTCCATCTGTATCCAGCCACCGTTAATGTAATACGAGGGCGCTCTGTATATAAAGTCTATACGGGTAAATTCATCCGTGCACTCAATGCACTTAATTCCATGAGAGTCCTTGTAATTGCTGCCCGTAGGGTTGTATAGCACAATTCGCTCTTGTTGTTTTTCTTGGATTGTTTTTTCTCTTGTTTTTTCAATTTCTGTGTCCATAGGTTAATTTTTGAACAAAGATGCAGGGAACTAGTAATGTGCACAATAAAACTCCGTATTGTATTTACGGGGTATAAAAAAAATACTTATATTTGTAAAAAAAAGATATGCCAATCGGAAAAAACGCCATGCTGAGGTGCTTGATTATCGATCAAGTGATTTCGGAGCGACACTATTATAAACCAACCATGAAGCGCATTATTGAGGTGTGTAAGGAGCAAGGTATCGACGTTTCTACCGAAACGATACAGAAAGACATTAACATGATGAAAAATGCTCGACCCAAGGGTTTTGGTGCGCCAATCAAGTTTGATTTTCAGCAGCAAGAATACCTCTATACAGATCTGAATTTTACGATTAATGGGGTTAAATTAACCCGGGAAGATGCCTCAGTACTCGAGGAGTCTTTGGTGTTAATAAAGTGTATGCTTCGCACTGAATTGGGGGATAAGTTACGGCATGCCATGGAAAAAGTGTTATCTACTTCTATAGAGGAGGTAGATTTTAATGAACGGTATCCAATTTTGAAAACGATGGAACCTCCGCGCTCTAGAGGGTATGAATTTATGGATTTATTACTGGAGTGCTGTAAAGTTGGAATTCCGATTTCTTTTGTGCATTATTCCTATAAAAATGAGCGATTTAAACCAATCATACTTCATCCCTATGTAGTTAGAGAATTTGATAACAGGTGGTACCTGTTTGGATATAGCGAAAAACATGATGCCTATCGTTCTTTTGGCTTAGATCGAATTTATGAACCAATAAAGTTGGACCTCCATTATAAAAAAGGAAATACGAAGCAAATCCTACGTTTTTTGAACGACATGTATGGGGTATTCCCATTAACGAACGAAGAACCGATGCCCGTGGAATTAAGGGCAGATCGTTTAACTACAAAATTTCTTTCGGCGTATCCGATTCATGATTCCCAAGTGGTTGAAAAATATGATTCAGGAACATCGAAAATCACCTTAACCCTTATTCCAACCATGGAGTTAATCCAATTGGTAAGGTCTTATGGACAAGGTTTAATGATCGTTGAACCTACATGGTTAGTGGAATTAACAAGAAATAAAAGGAATGATGAATTTAGAAGATAAAACACTGATTTGGCATGTAGATGCACATCGATTAAATCTGCAATTACTCCGAGTGATGATAAATCAACGCACAACGCGCTTGGATTTTGGATACCAAACCACGGATTATTACATCCGAGGAGGGTGGATTAATATTTACCCAGAAACGCATCTTGTTACAAGTGCCTCGTCACGAAAAATGCGCATGCAGGATCAACAAGGAATTGTTACCGCACCCGATAGATTCCATTTTAAATCTCGGGCAGACTGGCAGTTTTTTAGTTTGTTTTTTGCGCCTTTACCAATCCAAGATCAAACTATTTCATTGGTAGAGTCTGAAGATCCAGATTTTACGAATTTCAATATTGGAAATATTGAACTGAAATTAGATGCTGCATTTCTCATGCGGTTATAGGTGGTGCTTAATCTAAAAACTCACACCCCAACTCACATAAATCGCCTCTGGGATTCCTACACCCGTACGAAATACATAATGGCTGTTCGGTTTTTGTCTGCGCATACCAATAGAGGCAGCTGGTAATACCCCGACGATATCCCCATTCAAGTAGCCAACAGCGCCCAAAGTGGCCTCTAAGTGGTACTTCTTATGTCCGGTAAGTATTCCGTAGCGGGAAAATACAAAGGCACTTTCACCTTCCCAATACCCTACAGCGCCAACCCCAACATCTACAAATTTGGTGAGTTTCGGTAAAAATCGTTCGCCTTGGAACATACGCTCATAAAAAATGCCTGCAGGTACATAAAACGCTACAATTCCACCGGGCCCGATACTCAAATTAATGGAGTTGTTTAGCATTTTTGGTTTGATGCTATCTCCCGCTGTGGCTTGTCCAAAGGAAGTTACACTCCATAGTAAGGTGCATATCATTACTGCACTAACGATCCGTAATTTTAATTTCAAATTCATACCCAATGAGTTTTAGTTTATACAGACTAAATTAGTTATTTTTCAAAATTGGAATTTGAATGCCAATTAATTTTTGAATGTCTCGAATATAGGCGCGTTCCTCTTGGTCGCAAAAAGATATTGCTCTTCCGCTAGCACCTGCTCTTCCGGTTCGACCAATGCGGTGAACATAGGTTTCTGGAATATTAGGTATGTCATAATTAATCACTAATTCCAATTCGTCGATGTCAATTCCACGCGCTGCAATATCGGTTGCAACCAATACCCGTAGCTTATTGTTCTTAAATCCGTTTAAGGCATTTTGTCGTGCATTTTGTGATTTGTTTCCGTGAATTGCCGCGGCTGTGATTTGTGCTTTCGCGAGTATTTTTACAATGCGATCAGCCCCGTGCTTTGTTCGTGTAAACACTAAAATCGAGGGGGTGCTGTCTTCGTCCATTAGCTGAAGTAATAAATCCTTTTTATCTGCTGTATTCACGTAGTACAATCCCTGTTGTATGGTTTCTGCCGTAGAAGATACCGGAGTAACAATTACCTGTTCAGGGTCAGTAAGAATGGTGCTGGCTAAAATTTTAATTTCTTTTGGCATAGTGGCAGAGAAAAATAAGGTTTGCCGCTTAGTTGGGATGAGTTTAATTACGCGTTTCACATCGTGTATAAATCCCATATCGAGCATTCGATCGGCTTCATCCAGGACAAAAATCTCAAGATGCCTCAAATCAACAAAGCCCTGTTGCACCAAATCCAATAAACGTCCCGGTGTAGCCACCAAGATATCAATTCCGTTTTTGAGCTGATTTACCTGTCCGTGTTGACTGACACCACCAAAAATTACTGCATGACGGTGGTCTAATTCTTTTCCATAGGCCTTAATGTTATCTTCGATTTGAATCGCAAGTTCTCTCGTTGGCGTTAGGATTAAGGTGCGTATGCGCCGCCTGCCTTCAGGGCGTTGGTTAAGGGTGAGTTGTTGTAATATTGGTATTGCAAATGCTGCAGTTTTTCCCGTTCCAGTTTGTGCACAGCCCATCATGTCGGTTCCAGAAAGTATAATTGGAATGGCTTTTTCTTGAATTGGCGTAGGCGTGGTATACCCCACGTGGTTTAGCGCATTTAAAATCGGCGCGATCAGATTGAGTTCTAAAAATGTCATAATGTAATTTAGGCCGCTAGGCCGAATGTTTGGAGCTTTTACTCCGTGTGTTATAGTTAAAAAAAGTTGATGAAATGGAATTATTCAAAATCATCTAGGATAATACGCGTTCCTAAACTTAGGTCGCGTTTAACAGTTTTTCCAATGATATCACCTAAATGCATGGGATGTAGGCTATATCCGGGACGAACTGATTTGATCATTCCATCTGAAATTATACTTCCTTTGGAAATGAATTGGGTAGGGTAGAGTGAACGTGAAAAAACACGACCAGCCACTTGTTTTGGGGTTAAGGCATAGCTTGAATTTCCCAACGCTTGTTCGGTTAACCGCACTTCATGGACTAATTGAGTAAATTCCGTTTCATCCAAGGAAAATGCAGCATCGGGTCCTCCAATTTCATGGGATAAAATAAAGTGTTTTTCGATTACACGTGCACCTAAGGTGGTTGCAATAACAGGTACTAAATGGCCCATCGTATGATCTGATAAACCAATATTCACCGGGAAATCCTTCTTAAATTGAACCATGAGGCTTAGGTTGGCTTCTTCGATGGGAGCGGGATACGAAGAGGTGCACTTTAATAGGGTAAGGTCCTTGTTTCCTTGTCGTAAACAGGCATCCACGGCGCGTTCAATATCAACCTGTTCAGCAATTCCGGTGGACAAAATCATGGGTTTCCCTTTCGATGCTACGTATTCAATTAAGGGGATGTCTGTTATTTCAAAGGAGGCAATTTTGTACAAAGGACACCCCAAACCTTCTAAAAAATCTACTGCTGACGGGTCAAATGGAGAAGAAAAACATACTAAGCCCTCATCTGCTGCGGCCTTGAATATACGCTCATGCCATTCCCAAGGGGTAAACGCTTCCAAGTAAAGGTCATGTAAATATCTTCCATCCCAAAGGGTTCCGCCCTCAATTTTAAAATCGGGTTGATCGCATTTTAAGGTAATGGTGTCTGCGGTATAGGTCTGCAGTTTTATGGCATCAGCTCCCGCTCGTTTTGCTGCTTTAACAGTTTCAATGGCCACTTCAAGACTGCCGTTGTGATTGGCGGATAACTCAGCAATAATAAAAACTCGGTCTGAAGGAAGCTGGAACATTAAAGGGTCTTTTTGTATCGAATTCGATCGCTAAACACTTCAGCATCGTATCCTAATTTTACAAAGATAGCACATGAAGATGAATTTTCGGGTATAACTTCACCAATAAGGCCGCTAAGGCCGCTTTGTTTCGCTGCCGCTTCACCGAGTACTAACATCGCAATTCCCCAACCTTTTCCATGGAATTCAGGGGATATGAGGTAGCTAATTAATCCAGTGGAAGACGTTGAATCATAATCGATTCTAAACGAACCAAGGGGATTTCCTTCGGTCGTTTCCAATATGAAATATTCGCTTAACGGGTCCGCTAATTTATTCTTCAACCACGCTTCATGTCCTTCTTTTGTGATTTCATTTTGAGTAAATGCATAGCGCCTAACGCTTGGGTCTTGAGCCCACTGTAACGTAATGTCTGTATCGAGCAGCGTTGCCTTTCTAAGCTGCGCATTCCATTTGCTGTGAATAATTGCTGCTATTGATTTTCCATCTGCTATTAAGGCATTCGGGATAAGGCGTTCACGTAAAAATCCACGATCTTCCAAGATGGGATAAAGGTGCGGCCTTAAGTCGTAAGCGAAAGTGAAAATACGGGTTAAGTTAAGCTGTTTAAATGCTATTTCTTCAATGAGTTGCAAGTAATTGGCCCAATGAAATCTGAACGCTTCCGCTTCAAGTTCAGTATTCATGATAAAGGATAATTCGGCGCTTGACTTTTCATAATTGATATGCACCAACCCGCCATAGCCCATGCATTCCTCGCCCCTCACGTAGGAAAATAGGTATTGTGTGGGTTGATCGCTTTCAAACAACTTCGCTACTACTTCTTTAAAATATGTTTCTTGCTGACTTTCAGTGAGTGCTTCCTGTTGTCGCAAGTGAAACATTTGTTCGTTTCGCCATTTCCGAATTAGTTCTCGGTCTTCCATTCGGATGGGAACCAAGGAATACCCATTGATCGAAGTAGGGGTGAACTTGAGCTGCTTATACTCCATGACTTCTACTTAATTTTCGTTTTGTCATTCAGCAAATCAATGAGTGCTTGATCGGTTTTGTATTTCAAGGTCAGGTGAGCGTTCATCGAAGCGATTTCTGGATGTAAATCCAAATAATCAATAACCTGACGAAGCGAGTAGTTCGTACTTCCCATCTGCCTATGGATTTCATTGAATAAGGCTAAATCTTCTTCATAATCTAAGGTGAGTCTGTAGGGCCGGACAAAGATAGCAGGTAGATCAATTTTCTGTATCCGCACATGGTCTGGATTGTTTTGAAAATACCAGGTCATATATTCAGAATATTCCGCATTGGGGAAATAGGCTTTTATGCGTTTTAAACACGCAACATTAAAAATTTCTAGGTTAACCCCCACGGCAGCATCCGTGCCTACGGTATATTCAGCGCCTGACTTAAAATGTGCATCCAACAGCAACGAACAGATTTCATCATCTACAAAAGGCATGTCCGCCGTAATCCGCACCACCACGTCTAGTTCGTATGCTTCACAAACATCCATATAGCGTTGCATCACATCTTCAGGGTGTCCTTGATAAAACCCAACCTTGGTATCAAAGGTGTGTTTCGCCAGGATTTGGTCCTGTTCTTCCGTAGATGAAGCAAGGATTACCTTGTGAATGCCCTTAAATTTTAGCGCATTGCGCAAGCAAAATTCTACGGAAGGTAAATCACCAATCGGCAGCAGTGCTTTTTCTTTCAAGCGGGAAGATTTCATTCGACAAGCTACGATAACCCCGACCTTCGCTGGCTTGAAATCGTCGGCACGTAAGGTATCGTTTAGGTCTTTCTGTTTATTTAACACGATGCGTTGCGTTTGCAAGGACTTGATTTCATCTAAGGTAAGCCCTTCCTTACCGCTTCTTCGAAAAAACAAATCTTGAGTCGAATGAATAAAATCTCCGGCATACAAGGTTCGTCGAACTACGGGTATCATCACAGTTTTTTTCAGGTAGTCTCGCTCCCTCGGATTAATAAATTCAGCGCGCATTGCTGCGGCATACGTGGCTAGGGTTGCTGTAAATGCATTAAACGTTTCAGGCGTTTGAGCGGAAAAATGGTCGTATTTCGTTTCACGGTCACTGAGCATGACGTGTTTTTCTAGTACATCAGCTCCTTCTAGCCATGCCATGATTGGCAGATAAATAGAATCTGTGGATTTTCCGTCGATGTGGTCCGCAAAGACAATCGGTAGTCCGAATGTTTCTTTGATTTGTTTGATTTTAGATAAGCCGCTGTCGCTCAGTTCAGTAGGGTAGGCTTGAAAGCCGATTTCCAAGAGCAATTCTTTTGGATTCAGTTCTTGCTTGATGTAATCGATCCGCTGCTTAATAACCTCGATTTCTTGCGCTGCAATATTCAAGATAATTCTACAATGCGTCAGATCAAGGCTGCTCAGTGCTGAGATAACTTCCTCATTATGTAGTACAGACGATTGAAATTTTATCCCATGAATAAGAGACAGATTCTCTGAAACGATTTGTACGCCATAAAGGTCAAATAAATCAATCCAAACATCCTTGGTTTTGCTCGCTTCAATCAGTGTTTCACGCCATTGTTCCGGAGTAAAATACAATGTTTGATATACATGGTACCATTCAAAATCAGGAGTAGCCAAGGTATCTGGAGAGAGGGGTTGGAATTTAATCCCGAAATTCTCACGATAGGAGGCGTATTGGTTTATTAATTCTGTTAAATACGAGAAATCACCTCCGTGGGTATTGGCAAGTTCAATAAGAATATATGGATTTTCTTTCATTCAAATACGAAATTAGCAAAATTAGCTACGCTGCCGCAATGACCAAAGTCCATGTTTCGTTTTTCCCCTTTTTCTATTGAGCAGGTATTTTTGAGAAATCGATTCAATCTGAATGGATGCACGCGTTTTAAAGTACAGCGTTGGCTGTTGATTTCTAACGGATTAGTCTTCGGATATCACGATTAATAAATCACCGCTACTGAAGGAAACCAACTCATCCTTTCTTGGATTCAATTGCACCCCGAAATTTCGATGTTCATTTTCTTTATCCGAAATAAGCCGATATCCTATGGCCGTTTGATTTGCTTGTGCTGCTCGTTCCACAAGGGTGTAGAAATTAGTGGGTTTACCAAGCTGAATATAATCCTCCATAGGTTTTAAATAAATCTCAGACCCATCTGCATTTAATAACTCATCAAAAATTGCTTTTAATTTATGATTCTCAGCGATTTGTGCGATTAGTAAACTTATAATGTTGTCACCCACAATGAAATCATCTGCTTTTGCTACCACCGCAATTTCACGGTTCCGAATATCTCTCATTTCAGAAACAATTTTAAGCTGCGTAGATTTCTTTTCGGCTATACTTCTAAGGTGAAGTAAACATATTAGTGTTTTTGAATCACTTTGCTGAACATCAATGTCGTGATTGGATAAAATGATAATGTTGTCAAATAACTCCGGTTGAAGGGATTCAAGCGTTTTTCTATGTTGAATATCACCCTCCATTAACCTAAGTGTCTGATTATTCAGTTCAAATGTAGGGAGAGCATGTAGCTGCTCCGTAAGGATACAAAGTTCGCTACCAGGTTGCACATAGTTTTCAAGCTCATTTACCATGGTGATCGCGGTTTCATTCCATCCTAAAATAAGCGTACGCTCTTTACTGCTATTGGATTTTCTGTCGAAATTGAATATCGATGAATCAATATCCGGCGAAGATTTTCCATCAGGGATAAATGTATCATCATCGGACGTGATTCCAATTAATTCATCCTGTGCTTGAATCGCGTAATCCATGGAAGGATTGATTCGGATTTTACCTGAAGAATATACACCAATAATGACTGAACTGTTAAACATAAACAAAACCTCTTTGTATGTTTTGCCGCTGTAGCTTTTTGCATCAATCATGTAAATCTCATCTCCCTCAAAACGAAGTAGGGTGGAGTAGACTACTGATAATCCCGATTGCCTGCAGGTTTGTGTGGTAATGTGAGCCACTAATTCCGAACTGTCTACTAAAATCACATCATCTGCTTGCCCAACAAGTTGAGCTGCTTCTAGATTGTTACGGTTCTTTATTTCTGTAACGATTCTATAGGTATCTTTTTTACGATTCGATCGGTTTGTCAATGACAACATGCTTTTAATTACATGCATGTCTGCATCGGCCTCGTCTGGACTCAACAAGATAATTGATCGGGCTTCATCTGGATTTCCAACCAAGGTGTCCCCAACAACCAAGGGGTTTCCATTTCGGACAATTATCCGTGTGGATTTCAATTCTTGTATTTTTGATTTGATCTCATCCTCCATTTCCACTTTGTCGCGGTCGGCTACAATTACGATTCGTTGATTTTGTTGATTCGCATTTGCTTCAATAAGCTCTTCGATGATAGAAAATATTTTATTGGACCAACCAATGATTAAGGTGTGATTCTTTTCGTTAACGAACGATTTTCCTTTCTTCAATTCTTCAAGCTTTTCATCAATTCCAGATGAAATAATACCAATTAACATAGAAATTACAAAAATCCCGACCAGGGTTGCTCCAAAGCGCAATACTCGAAAGGACCATCCCACATCACCCCCCATCGTTCCTGAGTCTAAGGTTGCCATTAAACTTTGCCAAATTGCTTCAAGTAAATTCAATGGGTTTCCTTCCGGATCATCTGATATGCCGAAAATAACAATGAGCAAACCAATGATGAAAATTGAAATAAATGAAATGATTCCTAGCCATTTAATTACAGCTATAGGACCCGAAGAAATGGTGTTTTCAAAGTAGTAACGCAGGTTGTTTTTCCAATTCATCTCAAGCTAATGTTTACGTAAATTTAATTATTAAAAGTTATATATGCATTCAGTGAAGTGGCAATGCATAACCAAATTATATAGGGCAGTATTAGTACCGTAGCTGCACGAAAGGATTTAAGGTTTATGATTGCAGTACCTATAATCACGGCGCTTAATAAAACAAGGTTGATTAACCCCAGAATGTCTTGGTGATGATAAAAGAAAATGGGATTCCAACTCACGTTGAGTATCCATTGCATTGCATACAGTGCAAAGTTTTTCTTTTGTAGTGATTTCTGTTTCCAAACAATCGCTAGGTAAATGGCATAGCAAATCATCAAAAAAGTCCATGCCGCACCGAAAACCCACCCTGGAGGAGTCCATGGGGCTTTATTTAAGGTTTGGTACCATTCAGAGGAAACTCCGTCCGCCGTAAATAATCCGCCAAGGGCAAGCGCAATAAAATTTAAACACAGAAAAATAAGAAAGGATCCGATATTTTTTATTGACATGAGGTGTTAAAAGAGTTTTTTTAATAACCAATACCAAAATACGCCCAGAATGATTAAGCCCATGGCTGCACCAATAATTCCAATGACCTTTATAAGTTTTACACTATATCGATCTAAGGATTTTTGCAGCGCATCTTCATGCGTATCTTTTTTGTCCATGTATATGAATTATTCCAAGTTAATCCGCATAAAAAAAAGCGGCCATGCCGCCTTTAATGCTTTCTAACAATCAGATATCTTAGGCATCAAGTAAATCTGAACTCGATTCTCCTTTAGGGTCTTGTCCATATTCATTTTCTCCTGAATCACCTGCAGTTACCGCTAAAATAAAATTATATATAGGAATAAGTATAAACCAGCCACTTTTACCCACATCGTGCATTCTTCGAACGGCTACAGCGATTGATGGCAATAATACGGCCAAGGAGTAGATATTACCAAGTAGTTGGAAATCCATTAATCCTCCAATAAATCCTACAATGGCGGATGCAATCACATTGAAAAGAACGAAATACCAATATTCTGCTCTTCTCGCTCTGCCATTGAAATTGGCATAATTTTGTAACACTTTTAAATAATACTTCATAATAAGTTAGTTTAGTTTTCTTACTCGTAAGGCTTTTCAGTTCCGCCGTATATCTTGGTGAATATACTAATTTTTATCAAGGACTTCATAAAATAGTCCAATTGGAATCGCTCGGATTTGAAATGAAACGATTTTAATACCATGAATTTGTAAAAAGATAGTGATTCTTACTATACACAGTTCTTGAAACACGCACTTGCCTGTGTGTTAAAAATCTCCCACGTAGGTTTTGATTTTCTCCCTTAAACTATCAATGGTTTCCCAATCCGTATTGTCTTTCGAATTATAAGAAAACCCTTCTTTAACCTTTTGTGCTGCGTTTGCCTTAATATACTCATGTAAGTTCCAAATGGGCGCTTGCGGAATAATGGTATAGTATTTTCCTAAATCATACGTGAAGAATGAATCCGATGAGCTGATCATCTCTTCATGAATTTTTTCTCCCGGACGTATTCCGATGATTGGTTTTTCGCATGCCGGTCCAATGGCCTCTGCGACATCCGTGATTCGGTATGATGGTATTTTAGGAACAAAGATTTCTCCACCCCACGCGTGCTCCAATGCATGCATGACCATGTCTACTCCTTCTTGTAATGAGATGTTAAATCGTGTCATTTCAGGAACGGTGATCGGTAAGACACCATTCAGTTGTTTTCGCTTTATGAAGAATGGAATAACTGATCCATTGGACCCCATTACATTTCCATAACGTACTACTGAAAATTTAATGTCTCGTTTTCCGCGTATGTTATTCGCTGCCACGAACAGTTTGTCTGAGGTTAATTTAGTCGCCCCGTACAAATTAATCGGTGCGCATGCTTTATCAGTTGATAAGGCCACCACATCTTTCACCTGTGATTTTAACGCCGCTTTAATGACATTTTCGGCTCCACCTACGTTCGTTTTAACGCATTCATCCGGATTATACTCCGCAATATGCACATGCTTCATTGCCGCGGCATGAATAACACTATCAATGCCTTCAAATGCACGTTCTAAGCGCTCTCCGTCACGCACGTCGCCAATGAAGTACCTAATTTGAGGATACTTAGATAGGGGGAATTCTTGTTCCATTTCAAACTGCTTTTGTTCATCTCTTGAATAGATAACAAGGCGCTTTACTTCAGGATAAGTAGTTAAGATGTATTTTGTTAACGCCTTTCCAAGGGAACCGGTTCCGCCAGTGATTAATATGGATCTGTCTTTCATTGAAGTAAAGTTACATTAATTTTTATCGGTAACGTTGAGTATCTGGGCTAAGGGTTTTCGATCAAATGCATCAATCATGCTTATGCTGCTTGCATTAATTATTGACACCTGCTTTGTGTTGGCATATGCCTTAATCTGCCAATAGCCTTTAAAGGATAAGTAAAACTTGTGAATGATTTCATGCAGTTTTCTCGGATGATCGATTCGATCCTCTACCTTCATGGGTTGCGTGCCATCCGTTGCATAGTAGTGCACATGACGCAGCATGGCCTCATTCTTATCGTTTACCGAAAGGTCGGCAAGCCAGGAATGATCAGCGCCTACGATTGCGATGGTTTTATATCCCAAGCGAATTCCAGTCATTATTCCAGGAATCAGCACATTGTGCGGACGGGGCATACCCCAGCCCAGATTGTACCAACGGTGCGACCAAAAGTTAAGTCCTTCTATTGGCGTTTGATTGAAATAGCTGACTTTTAAGTGTGAGTTGGATGTTATCAGCTTCTGAAAATCAATACTTTTCTTGGCGCGAAACGGAACCAATAAGGTCATGTCCCACCGTGTTTTTTCTTTTAAGGCTTCAAATAAATCGTTCTTAGCCTGAATGTAAAATGGAGATAATTCAGAATCGTTCTGAAAATAGGTGACTGCGTTTAACATATACAAGTTGGGTTGAAGCGCGTTGAATTGATCACTGCACGCTGCCGCATTCACTGCCATTAAATCAAATCCTTGAAGCATAGCTTCCGCATTTTTTTTTAGTGTATCGTTTAGGGATGGGCCATTACCTAAAATCAGCAAAGGTTTAGTTTGTGTTTTATGCTGAACAATGCCTATAAAATTACTTTGTAAGAGAATTCTCAAGGCACTCAGTTTGGTTTGAATCAAACCAACAATGAACGATTGTATGCACAATAGAATTCTCATGCCTTGTCATACTTAAAAAGAAGACCTCGGGTTACCCAAAACCGAAAGAAAAGTATCATATTTCCTTTCGCAAATTTGAATTGTAACGCGTATAGCAACCAAAGAACCATACTGCCGCACCATTTTATACCTTCAACGATAACCCGTTTAGTGTAGCTCATCAACCCTTCGTTTTTACTTCGTAAACGTTCGCTTACTCCGGTGCCCAATGCTTGTTTTTTAATGAATGCAAAGGTGGTTCGTTCTGTTGGAACACAATGATGCACTATGGCTCGGGGTTCATAGAGTACAGGGATTTCAGCCTCATAAATTCGATTGAATTGGTCTTTTTCCTCTCCACCAAATAAGTTGTTGCCAATTCGACCTAAGGTCACATTAAATACGCCTGCTTTTTCAAAAACTAAATTTCTAAATGCCATGTTTGATCCACGGGGATAATCGGTACGATTGAAGTAAAAAGCAGCCTCACCTTTGTTAAAGTACCCAAGTAAGGAATTCAAGTAAAGGTTTTCCCAATTTGGCTTAATATCCTCATAATGAAGAAGTATTGGTCCGCCTATGCAGCCACATTCAGGGTGTTTATTAAACGATGTAATAAGTACACTTAAATAATTCGCATCAATGAATGCGTCATCGTCTAAAAAGGTAATGATTGGCGCTGAAGATTCTTTGATCGCGCGATTTCTAGCGAAGGATAAGCCTTGGTTGGTTTCTAGAAAATAGTGTGTAAGATGTGTTGGGTTTTTCTGTGCGAATTCTGTGAAAAGTTCGTGGGTATTCCCCGGTGAATTGTTGTCAATCAGAATGATTTCGAAGCGCTCGGGAGCTAGCGTTTGTTGCAATATGGATTCAAACAACTGAGGTAAATACCGTTCTCGGTTGTATGTACAAATGGCTACCGTTATTTCAATCGAACTCAATGTTTATACCTTATTTTTAAGTGCTGACAAAGCGTTTTTAATTCCACTGGCGTTTTTACCTCCTGCTGTTGCAAAGAAGGATTGACCACCGCCACCGCCTTGAATCAATGGAGCTACTTCTCTAATCCATTGCGTAGCATTCCACGCCTTGGATGCCACTAAATCATCGGAGATGATTACGCTTAGTCCACATTTATCGCCATCAATATTTCCTATGATACCAACAAAACTTGGGTATTGGCCTTTCAGCTGAAACAAGATGTCTTTCACCGAATTGCTGTCAATGGATACCTCTTGACATACGCATGGAATCCCATTGATTTCTTCAAGCTTACTTTCCAACTCACGCTTAATTCCTTTATTTCGCTCCTTGATTAATCCTTCGATTTCTTTTCCTAATTCTTGGTTTTGATCCATTAAATCTTGGATGCTTTTGAGCACATCCTTTGGATTTTTGAACATCATACGTACCTCCGTCATTAACGCAGATTCTTGTTTGAAATAGGTTTCGGCCGCTTGACCTGTTATTACTTCAATGCGCCGAATTCCTGCCGCTACAGCCCCTTCAGATTGGATATGAATTAAACCGATTTCACCGGTTGTCTTCACATGGGTGCCACCACATAATTCAATGGATTCTCCAAATTGAATGACACGAACCAAATCACCATATTTTTCTCCAAATAAGGCCATTGCACCCATGGCTTGTGCTTCACTGATTGGGGTGTTTCGTTTCTCGTTCAACGGAATGTTCGTGGAAATTTGTTGTTCCATGAGTGAAATAACGTGTTCCATTTCTTCTTCCGTTACCTTAGCAAAGTGCGAAAAATCAAATCGAAGATAGTCGGGTCCAACTAAGGAGCCTTTTTGCTCCACATGGGTTCCAAGTACAGTCCGTAATGCATGGTGCAATAAATGGGTGGCGCTGTGGTTTTTTTGAATGTTTTTTCTTCGGTTTAGGTCAATTTGTGCGCTCAATGTATCGCCTAGACTCGCTGGTAGCGATTCGCATAAATGCACAATTAAGTTATTTTCCTTCTTTACATCGAAGATTCGGGTTTTATTTCCCTGTGTATCGATTAACCAACCGGTATCACCAACTTGACCGCCACTTTCGGCATAGAATGGTGTTTGACTAAGCACCAACTGATAGAATTCGCGTTGTTTCTGAGTTACTTTTCGGTATCTAATGATGTTAGTATCGCATTCAATTACATCATATCCAATAAATTCCGTAGGGTTTTCTTCATTTACTTGCTGCCAGTCGTCGGTTTCAATGCCTGTAGCAGCGCGAGAACGCTCCTTTTGCTTGGTTAATTCTTGATTGAATCCAGCTTCATCTACTGAAAATCCGTGCTCTCGTCCGATAAGTTGAATGAGGTCTAGTGGAAACCCGTAGGTATCATATAATTCAAAGACCGCCGAACCATCAATGGTGGTTTGCTGTTGACTGCGGGTCGCCTCCATCAATAAATCCATTCGTTTAATTCCTTGCTCTAAGGTTCTGAAAAAGCTGAGTTCTTCTTCGCGGATTACTTTGGTGATTAAGTTTTCTTGAGAAACTAATTCCTTGTATGGATGTCCCATTTGTTCTACGAGCACTGGAATTAAGGTGTACAGAAAGGGTTCCTTCAATTCAAGGGTTTGGTATCCGTAGCGAACTGCACGACGTAAAATTCTTCGAATCACATAGCCCGCACCATTGTTCGCGGGTAGCTGACCGTCTGCAATAGAAAAAGCAATTGCTCGGATGTGGTCCGCTATAACACGCAAGGCTATATCGGTTGGTTCTGATTTACCATATCCTTTACCTGCAAGTTTTTCCATGTGCTGAATAAGCGCTTGAAACAAATCGGTGTCGTAATTACTTTGTTTCCCTTGTAGCGCCATCGCTAAGCGTTCCAATCCCATTCCTGTGTCTACATGCGTTGCTGGAAGTGGTTCTAAGCTACCATTTGCCTTACGGTTAAACTGCATGAACACCAGGTTCCAAATCTCAATAACTTGCGGATGGTCATTATTGACAAGTGATCCTCCCGGAATGTTTGATTTTTCTTCCGTACTTCTTAAATCCACGTGTATTTCTGTACACGGACCGCAAGGACCCGTATCGCCCATTTCCCAAAAATTATCCTTTTTAGAGGCTAATAAGATGTGTGAGGGGTCAATCAGTTTTGCCCATAATTCGTTGGATTCGGAGTCCATTGGAACCTTATCTGTTTCGTCTCCTTCGAAAACGGTAACATATAAATCTTGTGGATTTAGTTTGTAGACTTCCGTTAAAAGCTCCCAAGCCCATTCGATGGCTTCTTTTTTGAAATAATCACCAAAGGACCAATTACCAAGCATTTCAAACAGCGTATGATGATAGGTGTCAACCCCAACTTCTTCGAGGTCATTGTGTTTGCCTGAAACACGCAAGCATTTTTGCGAGTTGGCAATGCGCTTTACAGGCGCGGATTCATTCCCTAAAAAGTAATCTTTAAATTGATTCATTCCTGCATTGGTAAATAACAGGGTAGGGTCGTTTTTAATTACAAGCGGTGCAGAGGGAACGATAGCGTGTCCTTTACGTTCGAAAAAATCAAAAAACTGTTGGCGTATTTCAGAAACGGTCATATGGGTATACAATGAACTACAAAGGTAAGATTCATTGACAAAACAAGAAGATAAAAATTCGAAAATCACCTTGTTCTTGTTGAAAGGGCAATTTTTAGTGAGATTGGCTTGATGTGCTACTAATTAATCCCGCTATCTCGATACATTCACCCTCTCGATTAGCGGGATTAGATAAATTATAGCGGTCCCTGAGCTTGTCGAAGGGCGCTTTAATTTATTTGCAATACATCTGGTGCGGTACCTGAGTCCGCCGAGGCGGATCGAAGGGCGCACCAATAAAAAACGCGCTTTGGCAAAAGAAAAAAGAAATCTAATATGAGTGAGTTACTTTTCCATTCCATTCAAGAAAGCAATACCTTTGCAGCATGAACTTTATTTCACCGGAACTAGAACATTACGCAGGAATCCATACGAGTCAAGAATCCGAGCTGCTGGCAAGGATTAACCGAGAAACCCACCTGGAAGTACTTCAGCCGAGAATGTTGAGTGGTCACCTACAGGGGCGCTTGCTATCCTTGCTTTCTAGCTTATTAAAACCAAAACGAATTCTTGAAATCGGTACCTACACCGGATATTCTGCCTTGTGCTTAGCGGAAGGGTTGCCTGATGACGGAACCTTAATTACCATCGATGTAAATGAGGAATTACAAGCTCGAGTGCAAGGGTATTTTAATGATTCAAGTTACAAGCGTCAAATTGAATACCACATCGGGGATGCCATGGAGTTAATTCCTACCTTACCTGATATGTGGGATTTAGTATTCATTGATGCCGATAAAAAAAACTATTTAAATTATTACGACTTAGTCATTGAGCGTATGAATCCCGGAGGAATCATTTTAGCGGATAACATTCTATGGTCGGGTAAAGTTATTGATCCGGCCGCAACAGACCGAGAAACCGATATGCTTCGTCGCTACAATGAAGTAATTCATGCGGACAATCGGGTAGAGAATATCTTGTTACCAATTCGCGATGGCATCATGGTGGCTCGAAAAAAATGAAAAGAACCCTAACTAAAACGGCTGACGGTTCCTACACCTTATATGTTCCTGAGCTAGACGAGTATTACCATTCCATCCATGGGGCTTTGCAAGAAGCAAATCATGTATTTATTCAGCATGGACTAGAACCCATTAAGGATAGATCCTCGATTCGTGTGCTGGAAATGGGCTTGGGTACTGCGCTGAATGCCTACTTGAGTTATCAATGGGCGAGAAAAAACAACATTACGCTTTGGTATAGTGGAGTAGAGGCCTATCCAGTCGAGGGAGAGACCATCACCACGTGTTTAAAAGAAATTGGGGTTAATCAAGCACAAGTTCTGCGCTTTTTTAGCGAATTTGTTTATGGTTCAACTCAACATATAGGGGACTTTACCCTCGAACCAATTCATGCCTTTTGGGCGGATATTAATTTTACGGACTCCTTTGATGTCATTTTTTATGATGCGTTCGGTCCAGGAGCGCAAGAAGGGATGTGGACCATTAGTAATTTTGAGATTGCATTCAAGGCCTTGAAATCGGATGGAATACTGGTTACCTATTGTGCCAAAGGACAAGTAAAGCGTGATTTAAAATCGGTAGGGTTTAAGGTAGAATCCAGACCGGGTCCGCCGGGGAAACGGGAAATGACGGTGGCATTTAAGTCTTAACATTCTTTAAGAATGATTTTTTTATTAAATGATTTGTGGCAAGTACCTTTGCTTAACTATTCATAGTAGTTAGGTTTAGTTGGTTATAATTGGTTTAGGAAAGCCGTTGATTCGTCAACGGCTTTTTTGATGCCATTGCCTATAAGTTGTCTTCAATTGGTTCAAAACCAAGGCCGTGGCGCCCCAAATCCAATGCGTTTCATGAACAAATCCGGGAACTTGGCGTGTGAATAGCGAATTCACTTCAATTTCTAGTGTGCGGTGTTCAATGGGGAGTTGATGGGCGAGTGCGTCCAAGCTTAAGGGGATAATTTGCTGAACTTCTCGTTCATTGTGAATGGTTATCGGCTGGGTATCGTGATAAAAGAAATAGGGGGTCATCTTAAAATTGGATACCGGAATATAGACCGGACTTAAGCTTCGAATGTATTCCCCCTCATGCATCGGAATCCCCACCTCTTCAAAACATTCTCGTCGTGCGGTATACATTAGATCCGGGTCATCTGCTTCCATTTTACCGCCTGGAAAGGCAATTTGACCGCTATGTTTTCCGTGATATTCACTTCGTTGAATCAGAAAAATCGAAAGGTTACCCGCTGCACAAGGGTAGCAATGAATGCCTACAGCGGATTCTCGCGGGGATTTCATAATTTTTAAGGCCTCGCTCGATCGAGTGCGCCCCATCGGGAGCATAGGCAAGTGGTCATCTTCCGTGAGTTCAATACGTTTGAGGTACGAAATGAAGTCCATGTAAACTAATCGAAATTTTGTAAGATTCGTTTGAAATCATCCGCAACATAGGCATTGGCAATTTCTGACCCATACCATTGAATGACCACAAATTCATTTCTTCGTTGCATTACCGCAAGAAATCCATTGCCACTCGTATAATAGTCTTCCAGGGGTTCAAGGGATAAATGATACCATTGAATTTTAAATCCATGCCTATTTTTTACTGTTTGTGGTATGCTGTGGCGAAATAGTGAATAACTGTTTGATGCTTCAAGGCGATCTAAATAATGCTGTTTCAACGAGGCGTATATCGTTCCTTTATCTTGTAGAAAATGTATTTCTTCCAATTCCTCTTGGTTAAAATCTTCGATGGTCATGTATAAATTCAAGGATTCTATGGTGTACCCGATGTTCCTTCTCGCGCTACATAGCCCTTTTAAATCCGGATAGAGGTAAGGATCGCTTGCATCTTGTTTAGTAAACCAACGTGACATGGTCCACGTGTGATTTAATCCATTATGTTTTTTCAAATCGGGAAGATTATGCTTGTTTTTAACAAAATCTCGAAGTTTAACCTCCTGGTCATTGGCGCAAGAAGCGAAAAACAGGGTAAGTCCGAGCATGTAAATCCATCGCATATACAAAAGTAATATTATCTGAATATTGGGTGTGAATTAAGGTGTAATTCAATTTTAAGTTAACACCCCCTTAAAAAATAGGGGGTATGTTCAAAAAATGTCAAAAATATTTTATTCTTGGATTAAAAAATTGGGGTAATTTTGACAAAAATTAAAGATTATGGCAACAAAACGACTGAATGCGTACAATGATGTACTCAATAGAACACCAAAATCGGTGGAATTAGACGGAAAACTTTCTGATCTTTTTGGTACCCTGGTTTTTCACAGTGATGTAATGCGTGAATACTTGCCATCCGATACGTACAAATCCATGATGGAGGCCATCAATACGGGGGCGCGTTTGGATCGTAAATTAGCAGACCAAGTGGCTACAGCCATGAAAGATTGGGCTTTGTCTAAAGGTGCTACCCATTATACCCATTGGTTTCAACCCCTAACCGGAACCACAGCCGAAAAACACGATGCCTTTTTAAAACCCATTGGACCAGGTCGAGCCATTGAACGATTTGATGGTGATATGTTAGTTCAGCAAGAGCCAGATGCCTCTTCTTTTCCAAACGGGGGAATTCGAAATACCTTTGAAGCCCGTGGATACACCGCTTGGGATCCTTCATCACCCGCATTTATAATTGGAAAAACGCTTTGTATTCCAACCATCTTTATTTCTTATACCGGAGAATCCTTAGATTACAAAACACCCTTGCTTCGTGCCTTAAATTGCATTGACAAAGCTTCGGTGGATGTCTGCCAGTACTTTGATAAGAACGTAAACAAGGTGATTGCAACCTTAGGGTGGGAACAGGAATATTTCTTAGTGGATCAAGCGCTATTTAATGCGCGACCGGATTTAATGATGACGGGACGCGCGCTTTTTGGTCATGCCCCAGCTAAAGGACAGCAGTTAGATGATCACTATTTCGGGTCAATTCCAGAGCGTGTTAATGCGTTTATGCGTGAGTATGAAATGGAGTCGTTGCGTTTAGGTATTCCTGTTACAACACGTCACAATGAGGTGGCTCCAAATCAATTCGAGTGTGCGCCAATTTTCGAAGAATGTAATTTAGCAAATGACCACAACCTGTTGTTGATGGATTTAATGGAGAAAATTGCGAGAAAGCATGATTTTCGTGTGTTGCTTCATGAAAAACCGTTTGCAGGTGTGAATGGTTCAGGAAAACATAACAATTGGTCTTTGGGAACAAATACAGGGGTTAACCTATTGGCACCTGGAAAAAATCCAAAGAGCAACCTGCAGTTTTTGACCTTTTTTGTGAATACCATCATGGCGATTCATGACAATGCAGATTTACTTAGAGCATCGATAGCTTCCGCGGGTAATGACCACCGATTAGGAGCAAATGAAGCACCACCTGCGATTATTTCAGCCTTTATTGGTAGTTCATTAACCACCTTGTTAGACGATTTAGAGAAAAACATCAAAGCGGGGAAAATGACCCCTCAAGATAAAACGGAGTTGAAATTAAACATTGGGAAAATCCCACAGATTTTACTAGATAACACCGATAGAAATCGTACATCACCTTTTGCTTTTACGGGGAATAAATTTGAATTCCGTGCGGTAGGTTCTTCTGCGAATTGTGCCTCAGCTATGATTGTAATTAATACCATTGTAGCCAACCAATTAATTAAGTTCAAAAAAGCAGTAGATTCCCGAATCGTTAAAGGCGAAGGAAAGGATGAGGCAATTCTGAAAGAACTTCAAGTGTTGATTAAGGCATCCAAAAAGATTCGTTTTGAAGGAAATGGATACGGGGACGAATGGGTGAAAGAAGCCGAAAAACGTGGCTTAAGTAACCGGAAAGATACCCCACGAGCACTTCAAGCATATCACGACAAATCCATAGAGAAGTTATTTGAATCGATGGGGGTGCTTTCTCCAAGAGAATTAGAAGCACGTCGTGAAATTGAATTCGAAGGGTATGTGTTGAAAATTCAAATTGAATCTCGATTAATGGGAGATTTAGTGAATAACAATATTATCCCAGCGGTATTAGCGTATCAGAATAAGTTGATTCAGAATATTCACGGCATGATTTCAATCTTTGGAGAAAAGGAAGGGAAAGCGATGGCAAATACTCAAATAGAAATCCTCAAGCAAGTAAATCACCATATGGCATCTATGAAATCAGCCTCTGAAATAATGCTTGCTGAACGAAAGAAGGCGAATGCCGTGGAGGACGTAGAGGAAAAAGCGCTAGCATATTGTGATACAGTAAAAGTGCATTTTGATGAGATTCGCTATCACGCCGATAAGTTAGAGCTTATTGTTGAAGATGAGCTTTGGCCTTTACCTAAATTCCGTGAATTACTTTTCATTCGCTAAGCAGGTGCGTTTCCTCGTCTTACTGCTGTGCTTAAGTACGATCAATCTTTTTTCCGCTCAGGAACTGATTGAATTAGACACGTTTACGCATACAGCACATGCAAGAGCCTTACGTTGTCACTCCTCGTTTGTTTATGTGGGGGATAATCAAGGACGTTGTTTTTCTTATAGTCCATATACTAAAGAGCTCGTTCTGATGAATCTTGTACAGCCTGAACTCAGGGATGTGGAAGTGACTAAACTCGGGGTGCTTTGGATGCAAACTGGCGATACCGGCAAAGTGTTCCTGAATTCTGGTGTAGCGCCCGTGTTATTTCCTCGTCCTAATGGGCTTGGGGTGTTTTTGGATGGTATGGCTGTAAAAGATTCCATAGTGTTTGCCATGGGAGACCCAATGAATGGCGCGTTTTCCTTGTATTTATCTCGGGATTATGGCCTATCGTGGAAAATAATTCCAGGAATTAAAGCAGAAGCCTCAGAAGCGGGATATGCGGCGAGTGGGACCACCGTGCAAATCGCAAACAATCGGCTTTTTTTTGTAACAGGCGGACTAAGCTCACGTATTTTTATCGGTAAACGATTCGGTAAAAAATGGAAGTCGTATGTGCTGCCGTTTAAGTCCGGAGAAGGGGAGGGACCCTATTCGCTTTGCGTGATTGATCGTCAACACATGGTGGTGGTTGGAGGAAATTATCAATTTCCTGATCGACGGTCTTCGGTATGTTATATTTCCAACAACGGCGGTAAAACATGGAAAGAATCCGCTGAGCCTCCCTTTGGATATCGTTCCGATGTCATTCACTTTCAAGGAGTAACCTATGCCTGTGGGTCTAACGGTATCGATTTTTCAACGGACCATGGAAATACCTGGGTAAAATGGTTGCCGGGTGCCTTTTTGGCAATGGATATTTCCGCTGACGAAAAACTTTGGATCTCGACAAAAAGTAATTTAGGATTATTGGTGGTTGAGCCCGTCAGAATAGCCGTGCTAATTAACGATTAATCTTGCTGAAACTGATAGGCGTTTGCCATGGTAAGTAACACACGGAACGATTCTAATCTCGCATTTGATCCCGGCTTGAATTTTATACGAATGTGTTGTACGTTTTTCTGACATGTGTTTTGTTTCGATACATCGTATTTACATGCATTGCTTTCGCAGGACATGTGCATTTGTATGGATTCAACGGATTCTGAAAAGTCTTTAAGTGCACGATATTCTGGAATAAGTTCCAATAACCCACCTTTCCACCCCAGATTTTTAATTTCAGTTAAAACATGAGGCTTTCCCCTCATCGAATATGCGGCTTTCGTTTGCGAAAGTTTAGGATTGTTTTTTCCGATGAAAATGGTTGAATCATTGATTGCTTTCAGTCGATAACGCGCGCGATTTAAGTAGATCCAATCTGATTCTATGCGAACGTCTTCCCTGGCTACACTACGCAATATTTTGGTTAATTCGGCGAGTTTAGTTTTTTGAGAAAAATTGAATAGTACGTCGAATTCAGGGTCTATGTAGGTTCCACGTTTTGAATCATCGATGTACTTCGCTCCATAGTAGTTGAAGGAAAATCCTGCTAATTTGTCTGTTAGTACATCCAGGTCTGCATATTTCTCAGGTAGAAAACTTCCGTGATTTAGGCGTGTTGAAATGTGGAAAAAGCTCCGCGTACTGTCGGGTACGATCATGGTGGTAGTCTTACGAGCTTTAAAACTAAATGCTAATTCTCGTGCTTTTAGTGAAAAGACATACTCGTTTTTCAGCCGTTTGTTATCTATAAGCTCATAGGTTAGTGAATTGTTGGGATTGAATTCACTTAAAAACCAAGCTCCACCCTTTAATTGTTGCTGCAGCCTCGCTGCTTCTTTCTTATCCTTACTCACGATTGAATAATAGAATCCCTGTCTACTAAAACCACTAAAAGAGGCACTATTAGCAATAGATTTTCCTGCTAAAACCCAAATGATTTCTTGGTTTAATTTTAATTTAATCAAACAGAAATTCTCAGAAAAATCAATGGGATACTTTGTCGAACTGGTATCTTGCGCCCAATTTTGATAGTATTCGGATACCGTCTTCATCATCTTAGCATCCTTATTTCTAAACGAATAATCAAATAGAATTTTCGAAAAAATTTCTCTGGAATTTATCTTCACAATGCCAATGGTTTTTTCTGGACAAGGAATGGCGGAAACGGTGCTTTGACGGTGAATGGAATGCACGTAACTGAATGCTAAAATCCAAATAATGAAAATAAGAATAATGGCAATAAATCGTTGTGCAACTTTCATACAGACAAAGGTATAGAAAAGCCTTTTGATTACATTTGTACGATGCGAAAATTAGTTCATAAGTTTTTGAGGCTCTTTGGTTGGAATATTTCCTTGTGGAAACCCGAGGGATTAAAGAAAGCTGTCGTGGTCATGGGTCCCCACACGTCAAATTGGGATTTTTTCTTCGGAAGGCTGGCGTTTTATATGATGCACTTGCAGGGTAGATATCTCGTGAAGAAAGATCTTTTCTTTTTTCCTTTAGGATTAATGCTGAAAGCCTTGGGTGCCATTCCTGTGGATCGAAGTAAAAATAACAATATGGTGAATTACGTCTCCGAGTTATTCAAAGATAAAGAGGAACTCTTTGTGGTGTTTACTCCAGAAGGAACACGAAGTTATAATCCAAATTGGAAAAAAGGATTTTATTACCTAGCATTGAAGGCAGAAGTTCCAATTCTGTTAGCGTTTATTGATTTCCCCTCTAAAACCGGAGGGTTTTTGGAAGTTTTTTACCCTACAGGAAACATCGATGAAGACATCATCGCTATTAAAATGAAACTTGGACAGTTCAAAGGACGATACCCCGAAAAGGGCATTATTTTGTAAGGTGGTCAGTTTTGGAATTATAACCGTAGGGACAATGCTTACAATTGCTTTTACAACAATATCCTCTTTTCAAATGGTACGCTTCCTTAAACACAATAAAACCTTCTTCACTGATATAATAATCTTCATCTGTAAGTTTTGACCGCTTACTGAATTCCGTATAATCCATGTCAAAATCCTGCATGCTCTCCATTGAAAATAGTATAATTGAGTCGTTTAATCTACCTCAAAACACACGGGGTCATAATTTGTTCATTCTGCGTGAAGATTTAATACATCCAATTGTTTCTGGTAATAAATGGCGAAAACTAAAGTACGTAATCGAAGAGGCTAAACGCTTAAGAGTTCATGGGGTTGTAACCTATGGAGGGGCTTTTTCTAATCATTTAGTCGCTACTGCTACGGCATGTAAGTTGCATCATATTCCTTGCATTTTGAAGGTTCGAGGTAATGAGCTAACTGCAAATTCAAATTCCTATTTGAGACATTGTGCAGATGAGGGTGCTAGGCTAGTGTTTTTAGATCGAGTTTCTTACAGCAGGGAGAAGCTTATAGATTCAGTCATTTCGATGGAGGGCAATGCTTGGTTGAGTGTTCCCGAGGGAGGAGCAAGTATCTTGGGACTCAAAGGGTGCTTAGAAATTATTACCCCCGCGATGGAATTTGACATTATTGCCTTGGCTCAGGGCACTACCACCACGAGTCTTGGGGTATTGCTGAGTACCAAAGCAAATACTACGGTTTGGGCATTTCCCGTATTAAAAGGATTCGATGCCCCCATGGAGATGGAACAATTGGCTCATAAATTTGAGGTTTATGCTGCTTGGGAAAAGGCCAAGGAACGCTTAGTGTGTTTTGAAGAATATCACTTTTCAGGATATGGAAAAGAACGCGAACTTGTGAATCAGCAGATACAAGCGCTTAACATTCAAGGAGCTTTTGCACTAGACCCTGTATATACAGCTAAGGCTTTTATTGGAATGATTTCAGAGCTTCAAAAGATTGATGAACCCAAGCGAGTACTCTTTATACACACCGGCGGGGTGTTGGGCTTGTGATTACTTAACTTTCGTTTTCTTTTTTCCGTACAAGTGGGTAGACTTGAAAAATAATTCAACGGATCCTAATCCTTTATTGGCATTACTCAACTTAGATACCGTTACGTCTACCGCAAGACCCATTCTGAAGTTCCGAACTTTGTAATTAAAGTTAATACTCACGGCATCTTTCCAACGATAAAACGCTCCGTAATTAATTGATTTTGATTTTAAAATATTCGTAATGTCTGAACCATTACTCATGATATTTTCAAACATCACACCCATCATTAAATTTGTATTTGGTCCGTTTCTAAATGCCAAAACTTGTGGCTGAACTCTTAAATCTCTACGTCGCGTTGTAAGGTCTGCGCCTAAATTCAACGCCATTTGCATGAACATACGCTGTCCTGGTTCGGTGAACGTCATTCGCGGTTTGTTCAGATGGTTTAGCGCTAGTCCTCCAAAAAATCTAGATTTACTGCGGGTTTGATATTGATATTGTACACCCGTATTCACATTGAATGCTGAGTTTGAGTTTCTACTTAAGGTACTGTTTATAAAGATTGGATCGCCAATAGATCCTGTATAACCCCAACCATTCCAGTCAGACTCCCAAGAAGGCATCGTTGGATCATAACTCATTAAAATCATGCCCGGTGACACACCTACTGAAAATTTAGAAAATTGATTCAGTTGCATTGTATAATTAATGGGCATATTAACTTCTGTAGCCATTAGCTTACTTTCTCCAGTTTGCTCATTCACCACCGTAAACCCAATTCCAAAATTGTTTTTACTCATTGGACCATCGGCAATTTTAAACTCACCGACCAAGGCATTTGTCCGCATAGGAGTACCTGTCATGGTTAGATTTTGCATTTTAAAGGCAGTGCAGAATGCGAAATCTTCTCCACCCGTGGCAATGGTGGCAACATTAAACAATGCCGGAGTTTGATAGAACAAACTAGAATTATAGGCGTACTGACCTATGACGCCTTGTGTTATTCCAAGAATAGCAAGAATAAATAATTTTTTGATCATCTTACTTTTATTTATATAAGGTTACATTCCCATTCATGGAACCGGAAAGCCCATTGATTAAACGATACTCTAATTTATATACAAAGGTTCCAACGTTTAATAGTTTACCTTTAAACGTGCCATCCCATCCTTCCTTCGGGTTGGTTGTTCTAAATACCATTTGACCAAAGCGGTTGTAAATTTCTAGATTCATAGAAACAATGGCGCCGCCATCTCCTTGGAACCCATTGGAATAGTTCATGTCTTGATCCACATTGGTTACAACGCGCAACACATCATTGTACGAGTCGCCGTTGGGTGAAAAGGCATCGGGCACAGAAATTTTAACTGAATCTCTAAACAATACCTCAACAAAAATCGTATCCGAAGCGATGCATCCTTCCGGTGATATGTTGTTAAGGATGTAGTATGTGGAGTAGAATGGAGCTACGATAACTGTATCACATTCTCCAGCTACGTCACCAAAACAATATACATCATTTCCTCCGTTCGGTGTTACCCAAACTAACGAGTCTCCAGCAACAAAACCACTGGCAACAATAACCGCTCCGGAGGTGATTTGTCCGCTTGGCCACATTCCGCCATACATAGGTATTATCGTATCGTTAATCGGAACCCCTCCAATCGTATCGAGGAGTCCGATACTAATCATAGGCATGGAGCCAACGGTTAATACTTGACTTGCTGAACTGGTAGCGCCATTAGCATCGGTAACCGTGAGCGTCAACGTATAAGTTCCAGCAGTACTGAAACAAATTTGACCTGGGTTCATCCCGCTGTAAAACGATGGTGTACCGCTTGGAAATGACCAACTGGAAGAAACTACGTCGTTCGATGAAGTATTCTCTATGTCAATACAATCACCTTCACAAATTACGTTGTCCGAAGGGCTGAAACTTGCTGTAGGTTGAGCAAATGCAGTTAAGGAAACAACCAATAAAAGTAAGAAAGATAGAAATTTCATTATTTCAGATTCATTAAGATTGCTACGAAGTTAATAAATTCCTTTCAAAAAAACACAAATCAATCGCTATTAAGCAATCGAATGATTTCCATGGCCTCTTCAGGGTCGTGTACTCTTAAGAAATTAGCACCATTTAAGATGGCAAAGGTATTCAATGCGGTCGTGCCATTCAGTGCGGTTTCTGCAGTCTTGTTTAAGGTATTATAAATCATGGATTTTCTCGAAATACCGCAAAGAATTGGTAATTCAAACAGTTGAAAAAACCTAAGATTAGCCATCAGTTCATGATTTTCACGAAGTGATTTTGAGAATCCAAATCCCGGATCCACGATGATATCCTTTACTCCGGCTTTTTTGATGTTAGATACCAGTTCGGATAATTCATGCAATACGTCTATTGTAATGTTTTGATATTCACTTTTATCATGCAATTGGTCTCCCGAGCCTCGAGAATGCATGACAATATAGGGCGCATTATATCGAGCACAGACTTCCCATATGGCGGGTGTGTTTCTACCCCCCTCGATGTCGTTAATGATTTCTGCTCCATGAGTTAAGGCCCATTCAGCCACAACCGGACAGCTGGTGTCTACAGAAACGTAAAACATTGGAAACTTCTCCCGAATGTAAGTAAGGATGGGAGTAAGTTTTTCAATTTGTGTGGAACTCGATATGGCTGTAAATCCTGGGCGTGTAGATTGTGCGCCAAGGTCAATAAATTGAACCCCAAGTGATTTACAATGCTGAAGATAGGCGTGAATCTTTTCAAAATCTTCAAATCGACTTTCCGAAAAAAAGGAGTCTGAGGTAATGTTGAGAATAGCCATTATCTGTGGCTGGCCGAGGTCCACCAAATTATTACGCAAGCGAATAGACCCGATTGAACGAAAATGTTTAACTTCGACCCCGTAAAAACCACTTTTTGTCATGTCCGATACCCTGTCTTCATTTACAAATATACTCACAAAATGTCGGGAAATATATATTGCCAAGACAACGGATTATGGGACAGCATGGCGCATTCTTAGGCCCATAGCACTCGCGGATCAATTGTACATTAAAGCCAATAGAATACGAACCATTCAGGAAAATGGCGAAACGAAAGTCGGGGATGGAGTAGAAGGGGAGTTCATGGCTATTGTCAATTACTGCATCATGGGCTTGATTCAAATCAATGAATCCGAAGACTTGCCGATGGAATTATCCATGGAAGAAGCAGTGTTTTTGTACGACAAATATCGGGATGAGTCCGTTGCGCTAATGCTAAAAAAGAATCACGACTATGGGGAAGCATGGCGAGAAATGGCCTTGGAATCCTTGACGGATTTAATCTTGATGAAAATCTATCGAATCAAACAAATCGAAGGTAATCATGGGAAAACGATAGCTTCAGAAGGAATCGATGCCAATTACTATGATATGCTGAATTATGCGGTATTCGCTTTAATCCTTTTGGATGTTAAATAAATGTTAGCAAGTTTAAGCGCTTCAAGAGTAGCCTTATTTTAGTTAAAATTTTCCTATGAATAACTTGAAGAACTATGCACCCTGGACCATTAGAATTTTAATTTCTTTTGTCTTCTTTCTCTCGGCAGTTGCCAAACTTTACCCAAATCCATCCTATGCTTTAACCTATTTTGAGGTTCATCAATTAGAACCAATGGGAATTCCTTTGAGTATTGCTCAATACCTATCTAGAGTGTTAATTGGTGTTGAATTTGCCATTGGATTTTTACTTCTTTTGCCCTTCTTTTTAAAACGAGTGGTTATTCCAGTGACTATATTCATGTTGACCGTTTTCATAATTGAGTTAACCATTGAAATTATTTTTAAAGGGAATTCTGGGAATTGCGGGTGTTTTGGTACCTTGATTGAAATGACTCCCCTTGAGGCCCTACTTAAAAATGTGGTGTCAATTGGTTTATTAATTGGCTATTACTTCCTCACTAAGAATGACGATTCGGAACCAACCTTGGATAATGATTCTTCTACCTCCACAAAGACACCTTTGTTTTCCGGGGTACACGCGATGTTGAACTGGTCTATTATCGGGAATTTATTATTGGCTTCTATTTTTGGAGTGTTTATCGCAGGACCAATACGGTTTCAACAAACTACCTCGGGTTCTCCCGTGGTTGCCGTGGATACGACAATCGTTCTTCCCGCACACACCCATGATACTGCGTCTGTGTTACAAGACATAGAAAAAATCGATACCGTTCGTGTAAAACCCGAGATTGCTAAAGGACCAAAAGCCAAGGCTTCTGGATTTGAACAAATTTTTCCGGACATTAATACGGATAAAAAAATCCTTTGCTTTTTCGCGCCAGGGTGTGATCATTGCAGAGAAACGGCCAAAGCACTAACCGCGATGAAGTCAACTATGAAAGATTTTCCTCCAATGCGTATTGTATTTATGGATGAGGAAGTGGAAGTTATTCCGGATTTTTTCAAAGTTGCAGGCGCGGAATACCCCTATTACGTCATGGATATTATTTCCTTTTGGAAAAAACTCGGAAGCGGAAAAGAAGTTCCCGGTGTATTATACCTGTGGAATGGCAATACGCAGATTTTCTACCAAGGCATTGATAGCGAGAAATTTAACGGTCCTGCGTTTAAAAAAATCTTGAATAAAAAGCGGTAAGACTATAATTTGCGCTACTTTTAAGCATGCGCAAAAAGATTATTGGAGCAAATTGGAAGATGAACCTTTCGAGGCTTGAAGCAGAATCGCTTTATCACGAAATTTCTAACCTTGGCGAGCTTAACGAGCATGTGGACTTGGTTGTTTTTCCACCGCAGCCCTTTCTTGGTCTTTTATCGCTGAACGCAGGCGTTGCACTTGGTGCGCAAAATGTATATGGACCTGAAATTTTTGGCGCCTACACGGGTGAAACTTCGCTGCAACATTTGATTGATTTACACATTCAAAATGTACTCATCGGTCACTCAGAACGCAGATTGTATTTTAATGAACATTCAGATTTTATTGGTGCTAAGGCAATCGCTGCCCTGAATGGTGGTTTTCAAGTGTTTTTCTGTTGTGGAGAATCGATGGAAATTCGTGAAAATGGTACGGCAGCATCGTGGGTAGAAGCGCAACTGACTTCCTTGTTTGAGCAAATGGATCCCAAGTCATGTTCTGCGTTGGTGATTGCATACGAACCCATTTGGGCAATAGGTACTGGCAAAGTTCCTTCAATGGATGAGATTACAGAAATGCATGGGTTCATTCGTGGGTTATGTGAGCAGTATTTTGATACGCCTTTTGCGGATGCAATTCGCATTATTTATGGTGGAAGCTGCACGGCTAACAATGCTCGAGCTATGGCCCAATTACCTAACGTAGACGGTTTTCTTGTAGGTGGTGCTTCATTATCCTACAGCTCAATACAAGAGATTATTGCAAGCGTATGATTGATTACATCGAACTTCAATTGACTTTAACGCCATTTTATCCCGCCAATGAACTTGCAACGGTTTGGTGTTCTGAATACGGCTTCGAAAGTTTTTTAGAGGAAGCACATTCGATTAAGGCATATATCCCTAAGGCATTATTTGACCCTTCCGTAATTCAAGCATTACAGGATAGATTTAGCGCCCAAGGAATAAAATCGATTTGTGTACTTAACGAAATCCCTGCTCAAAATTGGAATCAAGTTTGGGAAGAAAGTTTTGATCCCGTGCTGCTTGAACATCTTTCTATAGTTGCACCGTTTCATGGCGCCGAATATCGCCTCGGAAGAGTGATTGAAATTGAGCCGAAAATGTCATTTGGCACAGGTCATCACCAAACCACCACGCTCATGTGTCAAGCAATGGAGCACTTATCGCTTGCTGATAACGTGATTTTAGATATGGGTACGGGAACAGGCATATTGGCGATTAATGCAGAACAATTAGGTGCCCGCCGAATTATTGCGGTAGACATAGAACCTTGGTCTGTTGAAAATACGCGTGAAAATGCGCAACGGAATCTCTGTACCCGCATTGAAGCTCGAGAAGGGGATATCCTTCATGTAACAGAACGGGATTTCGATCTTATTTTAGCGAATATTAATAGAAATGTTCTTCTTCGACATATAGAGGCTTACTACCAGGCCCTGATAGATGATGGTTTGTTATTGCTGAGTGGTTTTTTTACCACAGATGTCTCGGCAATTCAAGCTGCCGCTGAAGACCTTGGATTTAAATTGATTGATACGTATGAAAAAGAAAATTGGGCGTGTATGTTGCTTAAAAAAGGCTAGCCTTTTTATGGGGTTATTAACCCTTAATCTTGTGGTGTTTGCTCAGCCATTCTCTAAGAATCGCGAAAAATTCGTTAAGGAATCTCAAAAAATGTTCATTGAGGAGCCCATGCAATATAATATCAATCAGGTATTTCCAAACGTGATTGAAAGTACTTCGCTCTTGTCAGAAGGCAATTTTAATCGCATGGTAGAATCTGCTAATGCTATTTATAAAACGAGCAATGATGTGCAGCTTACTTATTTAATGGTTGCTACCCATGTATATCAATCAAAAAATAAATGGTCTTCAGACTTTATCAATACTTGGATTGATTTAGAAAAAGATTATCGCACCAAGGACACGGATGAACACCTCGCATTTCTTGAATTTTCGTACGCCCTTTTTCGATTTAAAGCGCTTCAGAAAAATGACAATGCCGTCTGGATTTTTAAAGGGGATATGGCATGGAACACGGAAAAGAAATTAAAAATAGTGTGTACGGACGGCCAATTGCTGGGGTATAGTCCCATTGCTAAAGGGGAAGACAGCGTTTGGGTCGCCGAAACCGGCGGTGTTTTTGATTATGAATCAAAAAAGTTTACTGGGAGAAATGGAACGATTACTTGGGAAAAGAGTGGACTTAAAAAAGATGAAACCTATGCTACGCTTAATGGTTACCGTGTAGTTATGCTTGACGTGATTTTGAAAGCGGATACCGTACTTCTTACCACGCCATATTTTAAAACACCAATATTGGGTTCACTTGTAGATAAATCCAAGGACCAGTTGGAAGATCATCAAGGAGCGCCACATTTTTCTTCATTCAGTCAACGTCTAGTTATTCCTGATTTAATTCAAAACATGGATTTTGATGGGGGATTCAGCCTAGAGGGTAGCCGCGTAGTGGGGGAGGGAAAAAAAGAAAATCCTGCCCGCCTTCTGTTTAAATATAAAAATAAACCCACCTTACTGGTGAGTGCGCTGAATTTTGCCATAGATCCCTCTCGGATTTTATCTAGAGAAGCCTCTATAAAATTGTTGTATCCAACAGGCGACTCTCTGGTCCATCCTGCCGGATTGTTTGAATTTGAAGCCTCGAAAAACCAACTAGTTTATACAGCCTTTAAACTCGGCTCCGCGGTTATCCCTTTCATTGATTATCACTTTATGGTATCAAATAATGCGCCCGTACTAAAATGGGAATTGGGCACCCCTTTCCCGAAATTCACCTTTGAGATGGCTACCTCGCAAGCACAAAAATCCATTCAGTTTGAGTCATTGAACTATTTTAATGAGCAGGATTTTCGCCTTTGGGGAGTAGGTGCTCAGAATGCGCTGGTTCAAATCGCAAGCTATTCAAGAAAAAATGGATTAAGCGTCCTGACGGAAGGGCAAGCAGCAAGTGCTTTAGGCCTCAGCATTGACTATGCGAAAAGTAAATTGTTGGATTTATCCATGCGCGGATTTTTAACGTTCAATTCGTTCGAAAAAACCATAACCCCCTCTGCTAAATTATTCTCTTATGCAGATGCGAAATTGAACGGAGTGGATTTCGATAACATCTCCTTTTCCTGCGACTTAAAGGAGAGGCCTTTGCCCAGCGCCGTGGATGAGTCACGGAATGCAGACTACTTACGGACCATAAATACCAGGTATGCGAAGCAAGACTTTTACGCGTTTATTGACTTAGATAAGGATCAAATTTTTTTAACCGGAGTTGATGGCGTGTTAATTTCACAGGCTCAACAGGTTTCATTTATACCAGACTCTAGTTACTGCATTCTAAAACCAAACCGTGATTTTAAGTTTAAGGGTCAACTTTCTGCTGGTAAGTTCGTTGCCTTTTTAAAAGATGCTTATTTTTCTTATTCCAAATTTAACATATCATTACTAGAAAGTGCCTATGCGGCCTTGGTGGTTAATCCACTAAATCCAAGCGATGGAAATCAGCCGATTGAAATGATTAGTTCATTTGCGGCACTCCAAGGTGAGATTTTAATTGATGAACCTGGTGCTAAATCTGGAATCAGTAAAACCAATAAGGGCTATCCCAAATTGTTGGTTCCCCGGTCAACCAAAGTAGTATATAATGATAAATCAATTGTCAATGGCGCCTATGATTCGGCGCGCTTTTATTTTCGGCTTTTGCCGTTTGAGCTAGATAGTTTAGATAATTTCACGGAAGCGTCTCAACGATTGAATGGTGAATTGATATCGGGAGGAATTTTTCCTCCGATTAAAGAGCCTCTGAGAATTATGCCCGATTATTCCTTGGGTTTTTCTACCAAAGCGCCTGAAGGTGGGTGGGCATTTTATGGCGACTATTCAACCTATGAGAACAAGGTTATTTTATCGCACAACGGCCTTCAAGGGGCAGGAACAATTAATTACAGTACGGCCACTGCGATTTCACAGAAACTGACCTTTCTACCCGATTCTACCATTGGCATTGCCCAATTCATTAATAAGGAATCCACCACGGGGATTAAGGTGCCGAGCGTTACCTCCGATGCTGCACTTATAACATTTATTCCAAAGAAACAGGTGCTTAAGGCCAGTGCATGGCGGGGCGTAAACCTGCAGATGTTTAATAATCAATGCGAGATGGAAGGAAGTGTAATCCTATCTACAAAAGGAATGCGCGGCAATGGATTACTTCATTTTCCTGATGCGGACCTCGGTTCAAAAGATTTTGAATTTACCCACGAAGATATTTTGGCTGATACTTCTTCCTTTGCCCTTAAAAATAGGTTTGTAAATCAGGAACAAGCCCCCGTAGCCATGGAAACAAAAGATATAAAAGCAAATGTTTCCTTTGCAACACGTAAAGGAGAATTTAATTCCTTCGGGACAAAAAGAATCAAATTCCCTCCCAATCAATATTATTGTACGATGGATAAGTTTTTCTGGTATATGGATAAGGCTAACGTGGATTTTGAAAAAACGAAATCACAAAAAACAACCTTCGAAGCAGGGGCGGATCTTGAGGAATCCAATTTCTTTTCAATGCACGATGATCAAGACACCCTTCAATTTCGTTCCTTATTGGCGAGTTACGACCTAAAATTGCAAACCTTGTTTTGCAATAAAGTGGAATACGTGCGGGTAGGAGATGCTAAAATATATCCCGATTCTATGAAAGTTACGGTTAGAAAAAATGCGGTGATGGACCCCCTCACTAATGCCCGAATCGTGGCATCATTTATTACTAAATTTCATACGTTCACGAATGCGAATGTGAATATTACTTCTAGAAAGAAATACGAGGGTATTGCCAAATATCCGTATTACGATCGAGATAGTGTTTTGACGATACTAGACATGAAAAGCATAAAATATCTTAACTCTGTCACTCAGGCAGAAGGTGTTATTGCCCAAAAGGATAATTTTAAATTGAGTAAAGAGTTTGATTTTTATGGTACGGTTAAAATTGTTGCGGCCAGTCGAGGTATTTTTTGCGATGGCGCTACTAAACTGAATCATGGGTGCCAAAGTTTTGATCGCTCCTGGATGAATTTTAAGGATACTATTGTGGCCAAAAACATTCAAATTCCGATATCCAATACTCCGGTAAATGACCTTGGTCGGAAGTTGGCCGTAGGTTTTCTGTGGAAGAATTCTGCATCAATGGACAGCGTGGTCGTATATCCTGCCTTTTTGTCAAAAACACAAGGAATTGACGATCCCGTGGTGTTTTCAGCATCAGGTTACGTACAATACAGTCCAATGAGTCAAACGTTTCAAATTGGGGAGAAACCACGGTTAAGCGGCTTGAGTGATGTGGGTAATCTACTTACGATGTATACAGAAACCTGTTCGTTAACCGGTCTTGGAGCGCTTAGTTTTGGCGTGAATTTAGGAGAAGTTTCCGCCACTTCCTTTGGCTCAATTTCTTTTGAAAATGATACCAAGAAAATCGGAATGGATGTTTCAACCCTCCTTAAATTTCCGATGCAAAAAGAGGTGTTTAGTAAAATAGGGGATGGCTTAAAAGCACTTGAAGGACAGAAAAATGTTGATTTGAATTCTAAGAAAATTAATTTCTCGTCGTATTTGAGGTCGATGCTCAGCGAAGAAAAGGTGAATGAATTACTAAAGGATTACGAGGAAGATAAGCTTCGGAAAATGCCTGCTGGGTTAGATCAAACCATCGTGTTATCCGGGCTAAAGTTTGATTTTGTGCGCTTTAAAACAACGAATAATGAGAGCGGTTTTTCAAGTGGTTGGGTCACTCGACCACCAAGTGGAGCCACAGAAACAGACCAAGAAGGGGATGAAGTTAAAGCAAAAAATCGCGTTGCAATAATTGCCATTGAAGGCAAACCAATTCTAAAGGAAGTTGATTTTAATATGGCCATTGCTCAAACCGCGGCAGATAAATCTTATCAAAGTTTGCTGTTTTCCTTTAAGGATCAAACCGATAAAGATTTCTGGTTTGATTATGCAATGCCCAAAAAAGATGGTAAATTGCTTATCTATTCAAAGGATACTGATTTGAAAAACATGCTAATTGAGATGAAACCGGATAAACGTAAATCCAAAGGTTTTGAATTTGAGTGGTCTGATGACGCTTCACTTCAATTGGCAATGGTTCGATTAAAAGAGTTTTTAAGAGCAAAATAAATGACAATTGTATTTGCGTTCGTGTTCGCTTATTTTCTTGGGTCTATCCCTTCTGCTGTATGGCTTGGGAAGTGGCTCCATGGAAAGGATGTAAGAGAATTCGGTAGCAAAAATGCAGGAGCAACTAATTCCTTTCGAATTTTAGGCAAGCGCACCGGGATTTTAGTACTCATTATGGACATATCAAAGGGCGTTTTGTGCATGTTTATTTCAAAGTACATGTTGCAGGAAGAATCAGTAGTATTTGTCATGCTGGCTGCAGGGATTTGTATTCTCGGTCATGTGTTTCCCGTTTTTGCCCAATTTAGAGGTGGTAAAGGAGTTGCTACGGCCCTAGGTGTTTTTTTAGGACTTAATCCATCAACCGCCCTAATTTGTATGCTAGTTTTTTTGGTGGTCTTTATGGTTTCTCGTTACGTTTCATTAGCCTCCATCAGTGCAGCATGCATATTGCCGTTTATCAGTTATTTTTTGTTTAATCAACAAAGTCTTGCCTTTGTTTGGTTTAACGCAATCATCTCCTTGCTTGTAATTGTTGCACATCACAAGAACATTAAACGACTCATAGCAGGGGAGGAACAACGAATGAACTTTAACGCATCAAAGATGTAATCTTACAAAGCGTGCTTAACATAAAAAACATAGGGTTTATTGTTTTACTAGGCCTAAGCATTCAGCTTAGTGCACAGTCTGTTATTCAAATCGAAAAGCGAGCTTTTGAAGCATTTAAACTGGCTCAATACACTACTGCAAAGGTAGATTTTCAACAATTACTCGCACGAGATCCAGAATCAGATAGTTATAATTTTCATTATGCCGTCTGCGTGTTTCATACAGAGAATAAACAACATGCGAAGAAGTATTTTGAATTTGTGGCAAACCGAAGTATTTCATTCTGCGAAGCGCATTATTATCTGGGAAAAATTCATCACCTGGGGTATCGATTCGATTTGGCCATTTCCTCGTTCAAAGCCTACCTTTCTTGTAATCCAGCCGATTATCTCCATGCAAATCGTGAAATAAGTTTTTGTAACAACGGTAAATCCTTGCTTGAACATCCTAAGTCCTTGAGTACCTTGGGGGTTCAATTAGCGTCCGAAGAAACATTTATTCAAAAGTATGACCTGGAAGCAATTGGAGGTAAAATTTATGCGGATCCAAGTTTGCAAACGAAAATAGACAAAAAGAAAAATTACATTCCTACATGCTATTACAAACGTGGCGATTCTTTTAAGTTCTATGCCAGCTATGGGGACGAGGCTACATCATTAAAATTATTTTATATTCAACGGATTAGTCAAGACGTATGGTCAAAACCTACCGCTATCCCGCTCGTTTTGCCCGATTCAGACCTGAAATATCCATTTTTTGACGCGGCATCCAAACAATTGTATTTTTCTTCCAATGGATTCACTTCCATGGGTGGTTTTGATTTATTCCGAGTATCCTATGACCCCGCATTAAATGAAGTAGGGACTCCTGAAAATATGGATTTCCCTTTCTCTTCGGCAGCGGATGATTATTTCTTCGTTCCGCTGAATGCAACAGCAACTACGGCATGGTTTGCATCGAATAGAAATACGGCAACCGGCGCCATTGAGGCGATGCAGGTGAGTTATACCATCAATGCACAACCGTTAGTGGCCATCGTTGGTGATTTTTCTGACCTTGTGGATCCTAAAAACAAAGGCATTCAAATTAGTGTGACCGACAAAGCGGATGGTGTTACCTATGGACCCTTTACCAGTGATGAGCTGGGATCCTACAAACTCATGTTGCCCGGCGCAGGAACCTATGTGTTTAATGCGACCATCGAAGGTACAGATAAAGTATTTCAGCATGAACAGAAAATACCCCAGCAAAAAGATAATGTGGTCTTTAAACAAACGATCAACTATTCGATGAATCAGGGAACTGAATCAGCGGATTTTAGCCATGAATTTAATGCAGTTCAATCTGAAGAGATGAAGGCATTCAAAGCCAATGCAATCGCTCAATTATCTCTCAAGGCGCATTCCAAGCCTCTTACTGTAGACGTGGTGGATACCATGAATGCTGAAAATACAGTATTACAGCAACTAGAATCCTTATCGATTAAAGGCAATACACTCCTTGAAAAAAGCGAGTATTTAATGGATAAACTATTAGAAATTTCTAATACGGGATTTGATTTAAGTGATGCCGCAGAACGTAATAAAAACCAGATTAACTCAACCAATGCTCGTCTAGAGGCGTATCAAAAACAAGCTGATATTTACAAGAAATTATTGTCTTCGACCGATACCGTTGCCAACCAACGGTTTGCTGCAGCATTGATGAAGCTAAACGATTCTATTCAAAAATATGAGCTAGAATTAGCCTCTTGGTCTCTATCAGAGCGGGAAAATCAAGAGAGATTAAGCACATGGAATACCCTTAATGTAGAGCCAAGCATTACCTCATTGAGTGAGCGAATTCACATGGCGCTTATTCAAGAAAATCAAGATTCCTTAATCGCAGTGCTCCAGCGAAACTCAAATTCCATTAACCAATTTATCACGTATTCGGCAAATTTAGAGAATACATCAGTACCGATTATAGCATCAAATGAGCCGCTGCTTGAGGAATTGAAACAATTAGAGGCTACTGAAAATCAACTAAGTCAACAAATAGCTCAGATTGAACAACAGAAAAAAACTGCAAATCGAAAGGAATTGGTGGCATTGAATACGGATCAAGTTTCTAAGGAGCAGAAGCTAAACTCAACCCGTTTGGTAATCGCTTCAAAAATGGACGAAATCACGAGAAATGACATTGTAAATGCGTTGAAAATTAATGGACATGAACCAACGGATTCGCTTGTAGACCAGCTTCTTGATCGGGCAACAGCTCGTAAAACGGAACAAACAAGCCTTCAGCGCGTGGTTTCCGCTCAACTCTCAAACACCACGTCATTAGATCATCAACGTTCTGTCATGCAGGCCGAAACAACGGTTATTCAAAATCAAATGCTTTTGGCTTCGCCAAATGAAAAAGAAGCCTTAGCGAATAAACTCCAAGAACTCGAAGCTTCCTTGGATTCTATCAATACGGCAATGCGTGCTCAGATCAATAAAGACATTACAAATCCTGTACAAACCAATGACGCCTCAACGGCTACGAATACAACAAATCCTGTCACCAACGAACGGACGACCAACGATGTAACTGCCAATCCCGCAGAAATAAATCCTGCAGCGCCAGGCACGAATACAACAAATCCCGTCACCAACGAACGAACGGCAAACGATGTAGCGGTGAATCCCGCGGAAACAAATAGCACCGCGCCGGCGACGAATACAACAAATCCCGTCACCAACGAACGAACGGCGAACGATGTAGCGGTGAATCCCGCAGAAACAAATCCTACCGCGCCAGGCACGAATACAACAAATCCCGTCACCAATGAACGGACGGCGAACGATGTAGCGGTGAATCCCGCAGAAACGAATACTACTGCGCCAGGTACGAATACAACAAATCCCGTCACCAACGAACGGACGGCGAACGATGTAGCGGTGAATCCCGCAGAAACG
>CANMTO010000001.1 GCA_947500755.1 Flavobacteriales bacterium | reverse complement strand
TGAAAACCTTGATAGCAATCACACCTTAGAATTCAACATTGAAAAATTTAAAATAGATGACTGAAAGTACATACCGCTAACAGCGTGTAAGCAATATTGCCTTGCCGCAGGCGCAACACAAGGCAACATCGCCTACACGCAAAACGTTATTTGTAATCGAATTAATATTGGTTAAACTATTTTCTACTGATTACTGGGGATAGATATTTGTACCCAGCACCCAATAAACACACGCGAAAAGGGATTGCTTTCACCAAGTTTCAATATAATTTCATTAATTTCGCGTCGATTTTAACTCAATTAAGGGTAACCATAGACTAGCCGCGCAAGAGATGACCGAACTGATTTTAATTACTGGAGCAGATGGCATGCTCGGTGCGAGTATTTGTAGAGTTGCTCTCCAACAGGGATACGCGGTCAGGGCTTTTATTATGCCGGGAAGGAACACGAATACCTTACAGGGCTTACCCATTGAAGTGTTTTACGGGGATATTTTAGAGGTAGATTCCCTCTCGCGTGCCATGGACGGATGTCAGTACGTGATTAATGTTGCGGCCAATACTACGCTGTGGCCAAGAAGATTACCGATCATTCAACGCGTAAATTTTGAGGGCGTAAAAAACATCGCTTCGCTTGTTGCTCAATTTCAAATAAAACGATTCATTCAAATTGGCACCGCCAATTCCTTTCATCATGGATCAATAACTACTCCTGGAACTGAACATAGCCCTTTTCAAGGCGATCAATTTAAGTTGGACTACATCGACAGCAAATATGCGGCGCAACAATACCTGTTGAATAAATTCAACACAGAGGGCTTGCCCATCATCATCGTTAACCCCACATACATGATTGGTCCCTTCGATTCAGGTCCTACCTCAGGAAAAATGATTCTTGAGTTATACCGTGATAATTTGCCTGGCTATCCATCTGGAGGAAAGAATTTCGTGTTTTCAGGCGATGTTGCCCTTGCTGTGGTAAATGCAATTACCCGCGGGCGCGTTGGTGAATGTTACATTGCTGGGAACGAAAACCTATCCTTTGGATCGTTTTTAAAAATCGCATGCGATGCCAGAAATAAACCATTTAAGGTGCGCAGTATTTCTCCGGCAATCTTGCTTTGCATTGGGTTTTTAGCATCGGTTGCCGCACGTATTACTCGACGTCCTCCCAAATTCAGTTATTCCATGGCGAAATTGGCCTTGGAGAAACAATTCTATTCGCCAGAAAAGGCACGCAAAGAATTGGGCATGCCTGCTACCCCAATCAAAGAATCGGTGAACCACTGCTTAACTTGGTGGGAGGAAAATGCTTATCTTGACCGCACATGAACGCAATCCCCATAGATTTTAGTCTTCCAAACAACGCATGGTTTTTAAGCGTTCCCATTCTGCTGACGCTTGTTGGTTTTAGTACATTTTGGTTTATTTCAAAATCTGGAGCCATTAAAAAGCGTTTCTATCAGGAAACCGACACCAACATGGATAATACCAACCATATTTTCTTCACCAAGGTGGTAGGTTTTGTAGCCATGGGTTTGTTACCCTTGATAGCCATGTTAATGCTATTTCCAAGTACTTCCCTCGCTTACTTTGGGTTTACTATCATCCCCGAAACCAGCATGCTAAGCCTTTTATGGATTGTTTTGCTTTCTATTGCTGTGATTCCCTTGGCATATTTTTCCGCCAAAAAACCTAAGAACTTATTAAACTATCCACAAATTCGTACCAAGCAGTGGAGTAAAAGAACCTTCTATTTGAATTTATTCGGATGGTTTATTTATTTGGTAGGATATGAGGTTTTATTCCGAGGAACCTTATTGTTTCCAATTTATCAGTTAGTTGGATTGTGGCCTGCCATTGCTATTAATGTGGCCCTGTACGCCGCTACGCACATCCCAAAAGGTATAGAAGAAACCATTGGAGCAGTACCCCTAGGAATAGTACTCTGCATTCTTACCTTACAAACAGGTACCCTTTGGATTGCCATTTTTGTCCATGTCGCGTTGGCGTGGACCAATAGCCTAACAGCTCTAAAATTCCATCCAGACATCCATTATAATTCGCGAAAAAACGATGTTTAACGGATCCGTTGTTGTTGTCACGGGCTCAAGTCGGGGTATTGGTAAAGCGATTGCTCTCGCGTTTGCGAAAGAAGGGGCTTCTATCGTGCTTAATGGAAGAAATTCTGAACGTCTTTCCGAAACCCTGGGAGAACTCAAGCATGTTAGTGCGAATGTGGTCGCAATAAATGCCGATGTTTCTACCGAGGAAGGAGCGAGATCCTTAATTGACTTTGCTCTGGAATCTTTTGGGAAAATCACTTACTTAATCAATAACGTTGGGATTTCAAGCCGCGGAAATGTGGGTGAGTTGGAGCCTAAAGTAATCAAAGCCATTTTTGAGAGTAATGTTTACGGCACTGTCTTTCCAACCATAATGGCCTTACCCGCGTTGCGCTTAGAAAAAGGTGGCGTTTTGTTTATTTCTAGCCTTGCGGGCATTCGTGGGCTACCGGGTTTAGGGCCTTATTCGGCCTCTAAAATGACGCTGCGTGCCTTTGTAGAGTCAATTCGAATAGAAGAGAAAAAAAACGGAGTTTATGCAGGCTTGCTTTTAGTAGGAATTACTGAGGTAGCGCACGATAAAGAAGTTCTTGGTCCGGATGGAAACCCAAGGTTGTTAAGTCCTCGATCTGGTAGAGGGGTAAGCACAATGACCACAGTTTCTAAGGCTGCACTGCATATGATTCGCAAGCGTAAATTCATCAAAACGCTTACGTTCATTGGTAAAATCAACCAATTGCTCAATAAACTATCTCCAGGATTGGTAGAGTGGATTATTCAGAAAAATATGGCCAAGTTCGATGAACGGTCGAAGTAGCGATGATGTGAACCTAAAATGGATTAGTGTAATTCTGGTTATTTTCGATGACACACTTAACATTTATCCAAAGAAGACAGTCCCTTCAATAATATAACATAGCCTTTCTATTTGCCTTTTCGCCGCTTAAGTTCTGCGCTAATTAATCCTAATTCACGTCCGGTTTGACCAGCTACTGAAGTGTTTTCATCAGCACGACGCAATAAATAGGGCAGGACCTCTTTTACCGGGCCAAAAGGAACGTATTTTGCCACATTATAGCCCTCATTCGCCAAATTGTATGAGATGTGATCGCTCATGCCCAAAAGCTGTGCAAAAAAGAACTTTTCATTGGTGGGATCAACATTTTCCTCTGCCATTAATTGAGTGAGAAGTAGGGAACTTTCTTCGTTGTGAGATCCCGCACACAGTGCAAAGTGAGCGTGATGTGCGACCATAAATCGTAAGGCATCGTTGTAGTCGCGGTCGGAAGTAGCTTTATCCGGTTGAATCGGGGAGGGGTAACCCATGTGTTTCGCGCGCTCGCGTTCTTTTTCCATGTAGGCCCCACGTACTAATTTTACCCCATAAATAATTCCCTGCGCTTTAGCCGCTTCACCCTGTGCCTTTAGAAAAGCCAAACGGTCGTGTCGATACATCTGGACGGTATTGTAAATTATCGCACGCTGGGTATTGTACTTACACATCATTTCGAAAGTCCATGCATCCAATACCGGTTGAATCCAGGTTTCTTCCGCATCGATAAATAAACGCACCTGATCTGATGCAGCAGCGTCACAGATTCGTTGAAATCGGGATTTTAGCGCTGCAATGTCTGCTGAAATCTGAGCAGTCGGGGATTTGGAAGGGTCTGATGCGATTTCAAGCAGTTCAAAGCGACCAATTCCCGACAATTTAAAAACGGCAAAGGGAATGGATTTCGAGCCTTTAGCCATGCGTATTGTTGAAATAATGAGTTCCGTGGTGTGTTCAAAATCTTCATCGGAAGTTTTACCTTCTACCGAATAATCTAAAATGGTTCCAACCCCAAAGGCGGCTAGTTCATTGATTCGACCCTCACACGCTTGAATGGTTTCTCCACCACAAAATTGCTTAAATATGGTTGCTTTTATAAGGCCAGATATCGGTAATCGAAGGGCTAAAGCTAGGTTTGTTACCCATTTACCAAAACTTACAATACGCGGAGAGGAAATGACTTTGAAGAGTAAATAGCCACGTTTTAAGTCACTATCCGATTTGGATTTAAAGGCGATTTTGGTGTTTGAAAAATCTAACATATGCAAAATTAACGCTTTTTTGTCACTCTACGCGGCATAAAGTTTAATACCTTTGTTCCATGTTGACCATCCAATTTAATGGGACTCCAATTCATATTGGAACGCTTGAGGCTCATCCGTTTAAGGAGTTGCTGGAGGATTACAGCATGTGCAAAAAAGTAATTATTGTGGATGAAAACACGCACGATTGTTGCCTCGAGTATTTGCTCACAGCTTTTCCTTCTTTGGAAGATGCAGAAATCATGTTATTACCAACGGGAGAGGAAAATAAAGCCTTAGAGGTTTGCTACCAGGTGTGGTCAGCCATGCTGGATTATCATATAAATCGAAACGATTTGGTGATTAATTTAGGGGGTGGCGTGGTAACTGACCTTGGTGGCTTTATCGCTTCGGTGTATAAGCGTGGGATTGATTTTATTCATATTCCAACATCATTGATGGGTATGGTAGATGCCGCTATTGGTGGAAAAAATGGGGTAGACCTTAATGGGCTTAAAAACATCATTGGAACCATTACCCAGCCAAAGGCTATTTTCGTGGATGCAGGATTTTTAGAAACGCTACCACCAGAAGAAATTTTTAATGGTTACGCTGAAATGCTTAAACATGCCCTTATTCTTGATAGTAGCTATTGGAATCAGTTGAAATCGTTGAATTCTGAGGAAGAATTAATACAAATCCAACACGTCATTCGATCCATCGAACTTAAAAAACAGGTAGTAGAGGCCGATCCAACTGAAAAAGGACTACGAAAATTGTTGAATTTTGGTCACAGCCTGGGACACGCCTTGGAATCCTATTTCCTGTCTAAAAAACCCATCGCCCATGGTCATGCCGTTGCATTGGGAATGATCGGTGAAAGTTATATTTCTTACAAACGGGGAGTGCTCTCGCAAGAAGCTTATCGAGAAATTGAGCAATGCGTCATTCGGATTTTCCCGATGCTCGAAATTCCAGAGGAAGCTGTAGAAACACTCATAGAACTCATGCGAAACGATAAGAAAAATGAGCGAAATGTTTTGAATTTTGTCTTATTGAAAGAGATTGGCAAGGCGCAGGTCAATGCGGAAATTTTACCCTCCGAAGTAGGGGAGGCCTTACTTCATTTATCCCTCCTTGCACAACACGGCAACTAACAAAAAAGGCCCCCAATGGGAGCCTAATAATGCTAAATAATGAAATCCATTAACGGATGATGGTCATTTCATCTACAATGTGTTTCGCTCCCGAAAATTTATCGATGATAAACAATACATAGCGGATATCTACATTAATGGTTTTCTGTAGGTTTGAATCAAAAATCACGTCACCTGCCATGGCTTCAATGTTGCCGTCAAATGCCAATCCTATTAATTCTCCTTTACCGTTTAATACCGGTGATCCAGAGTTTCCTCCAGTAATGTCATTATTCGTTAGAAAGTTTACTGGCATATGACCTGCTTTGTCACCATATTCACCAAAATCCTTGGTATTATTTAACTCGATTAATTGCTGTGGCAAGTCGAATTCTTCATCTTTCGGCTTATATTTTTTAATGGTACCTTCCAAGGTGGTGTAATAATTAACTTTGGCGTCATTGCGGCCATCTGCCGGCAAGGCGCTCACGGTGCCATAGGTTAAACGCATGGTGCTGTTAGCGTCGGGATATTTCACCGGACTAAGACCAGATTCACGCATTCCTTTCACCAATTTACGATAGGCTTGCATGTAATCAGCCTGTAACTGAATCATCTCTGGCGTATTTGCATTTATATGCGCAATTAGTTCTTGAGAAAATACCATCATTGGATCGGTGGAAATCTTATTTTTGGTTTCGCCGTTTATCCATGAAAGCACCTTTTCTTTGAAACTAAATATCGAAGTGCTTAACATGTTCGTTACACGCATCGCAACAGCATCCGGGCTCTCAAAACCTGCCGGTTGTTTGTACCCCGCTTTGGTCATGTACAACATAAGGCCATTTAAAAGGATGTCTTTTTCGGTTGGTAACGATACCGTACTGTAGAATTCTTCAACTGCAGCAAGTAAATCTGCTTGAAGTTCTTTCTTCTTAGCTGCATCCGCTTTTTCATACTCCATCATCTTGGCTCCAAGATTTCTAGAAATCATAGCGAATTCTGACGATCTCAATAAAATAGATAAGTAGTTATCATGACGAGACTTCTCATTGGTTGCTGCGTAGTATTTATTAATGGTACTTACAACGTTACCGTACTCTTTCTTGTTTTTGCGTTTGTTTGCCCACGCATCAAAGGCCGCTTCATTTTCTGCTTTCGTTTTCGCTGTTCCGAATTTACTTAAGGCATCAATCATTCCTTGACGGTTTTTCCAATAATTCGCTAAACGCGCATATTTCGAGGCATAGTTCAGGCGAACGTTATCGTCGGTATCCATATAATTCTTCATGGCATCCATGGCAGTTTTGGAAGCTTCAACCCAAGCAGGGTAGGCATACTTAACATTTTGGTCGATTCCTGAGGCAGGCAACCAACGGTTAGTTCTACCCGGAAAACCAAGAATCATGGCGAAATCCCCTTCTTTAACCCCTTGAATATTTACTTTCAAGTGAACTTTTGGTGTTAATGGAACATTACTTGTAGAATACTCAGCCGGATTACCGTTTGCGTCAGCATAGATTCGGAACATAGAAAAATCTCCGGTATGACGTGGCCATTCCCAGTTGTCGGTGTCGCCACCAAACTTACCAATTGAATTTGGAGGTGTGCCTACCAAACGAACGTCTTTATAGTCTTGAAATACAAAATAATAGTATTCATTGCCTTGAAAAAATGACCGCACATTCACTACATATTTTCCGCCTTCGCTGTTTTCCTTTTCAATCAAGGCAATCTCGTCTTTAATGATTTTTTCGCGTTCCGCTTCCGTCATTTGATCATTTACCTTTCCTAAAATTCGCGTAGAAACATCGTTCATGCGAACAAAGAAGCGAACAAACAGAGATTTTGGCTTCAGCTCATCTGCTTTTGTTGCTGCCCAATAGCCATTGGTTAAGTGATCTACTGCTGGGGTAGACAATTCAGCAATAGCATCATATCCGCAGTGGTGATTGGTTAATACTAGGCCTTGTGATGAAATTAATTCTGCAGTACATCCTCCGTTAAATTGTACAACTGCATCCTTTAAACTGGAATGGTTGATGCTATAAATTTCTTCGGCGGTTAATTGCAAGCCGAGTTTTTCCATATCGCGTTGGTTCAAACGCTCAATGAACATTAAGAACCACATTCCTTCATCGGCTCGAACAAAGAACCCAACAAAAAGGACAATAGCTAAGAGTGTGTGTTTCATGTTTTTCATAGTTTTTCTGAATTAAGGATGGCTAATATAGTAAAATTAGGAGACTTTATTTCGCATTTTGTGAACGCGTTTTTTGAATACGTTGTTTCTTCATCCGACTCAAGGATTCAGGTAAGATTCCTAAATACGATGCAATTTGATGTTGAGGAACCAGTTGTTCAATGTTTGGGTGACGTTCAATGAGCGCTAAGTAACGTTCCTCGGCGCTAGAAGAAACAGTGAGAAACAAACGTTTTTGAAGCACTGCAAGCGTTCGCTGTGCCATAATCCGAAACAACCGCTCCATTTGCGGGATGTGTTGAAAAATCTCATCAATTCCGTCATGTGTAAAGGCTAGAACCCAGGTGTCCTCTAATGCCTGAACATTAAGTTGGGAGGGAGAGCGCAATTCAAAACTCGCCAAATCTCCAATCCACCAATCTTTAAAGCCAAAATACAAGACATGTTCTTGAGATTTTCCGTCGATATAGAACACACGCATAGTTCCAGAGATAATGAATGCCTGTTCAAATCCAATGTCTCCCTCACGTAAAAAAAAGGACTTCCGCACTAAATGGCGTAAGGTGAATCTGTGGCGTATAAACACCTTATCTGATTCAGTTAATGTGACGCGCTGTTCAATATAAGTAAAGAGGTCATTAAAAGCTGTTTCCTCCGTCACGAGAGTTGCATTCGAATTCTCCATTCTTTAGGATATAGATTATTAAAACGGTTTCCGAGGTGCTTAACAAACCCTATACCCATTTGGTTGTAGGTCACCATGTAAAAACCGGATTCTTGCGCCTGAACAGGAAATGTTTCACCCCGTAAATACTGCAATGCTTCGCGTTCATTTAACTCAATAGCCTTAATGTTACTGCTAACGGATGGGATTAAGGCTAACTCGTGATACGGAATCCACCCTTTGGGGCTCTGCTCCGCGATTTTAACACCTTTTTTAATGATCCTAAGCGGACTATCGATGGATTTTAGCAAGGATATTGCCCCCTTACAGAGTAAATGCATCCCGGTTCGCTCTTCGATTAGCACGTGATTTTCTGAATGGATAATGCCGAAGGGTGCATCTTTCGAAACAGGTCCCAACTCGTATTCTTCCGATGGGATTAGGGTCCCTTTTTTACGCAAAACCGCTATATAGAGTCCTTCCGAATCTGTGACTCCCGGGAGAAAATAATCTCCAAGATTATTTCGGCCGGCAACGCAAGCGGATGGTACATCCCAAGAAACCAATTCAAAGGATCCATCGGCCAACACGTGTGTGATTTGGTCTTCATTTTCCAATTGATTGAAGGTACAGGTAGAATATATTAAATAGCCGCCTGGTTTTAACGATTGAACCACGTGACTTAATATTTCGGTTTGACGTGCCGCACAAAATGCTGGGGAATCGGGTTTCCATTCCGAACGTGCATTTTTATCTTTGCGAAACATTCCTTCGCCAGAGCAGGGTGCATCCACTAAAACCACATCAAAGCAATCTACAAGGTCGCTAAAAGCTTCAGGTGAATCATTGGATATCAAGATGTTATAAACGCCCCATTTTCCTATATTTTCCGCAAGAATATTACTGCGGTGTCGGTTAATTTCATTAGCAAGTACCACGGAATTCGAAGGCAAAGCATCCAACATTGCGCTTGTTTTTCCACCGGGGGCTGCACAAAGATCCAATACACGCGTCCCTTCCGGTAAATCAAGGTGTTTTATTAAGTCGGAAAGTACCATGGAGGCTGCTTCTTGCGCATAATAAACACCGGCGTGATAGCTCGGGTCTAGGGTGAACGACGGCCGTTCTTCTAAATAGTATCCCATTGTACACCATGAAACTGGCCGCATCGCAGAAGTATCCTTAGCCGATGATTTGAGCGGATTAATGCGAATCGAAATCGGTGAAGGTTGGTCTAAGGCATGAATTAGTTGTTCGCCAAAGGGAGAGTTCGCTCGAATGGAATCAATAAAAGCTTCAGGAAGCGGGATATTTAACATGCCTCAAAGGTAACTTTTAAATAGGAGGGAAGTGAAGGGTTCGGGGTAAATGCGCGATTCAAACTCACGCCTGGAATACCAATCAACTGATTGTCAATACAGAGAACCGGCCAGTCAACGCGTTGAAAAGCGGGAATTCCCTTGTCTTTCAGCATGGCATTTACTGTCTTAGCGCTATTCATTCCCACTGGCACAAAGGAGTCCCTTAATTTTCCACGCATCAACCTCAGTTCAGCCTTTACATGATTTGGGTCTAGATAAAACGTTAAGGTGGTAAACTGAGCGGGTAAGGTTTCTACGGATTCAACGGTAAAAGAAAAATCAATACACGGTGTATGATCAATTAAATACAGCTTGTCCGTGTATTTTATTAGCGCTTGATAACCCATGGCATTATGCTGTAAGTTGACGCGTTTATTGTTATCCGCACCCGCAAGTTGTAAGATTGATGTTATGTGCCGAGGCTCGATTTCTAGCAATTTAAAGGTCTCAGTGAGTAAAGCCAAGTCTTCTGCTAACTCCATAATCGGAATAAATCGTTGAGTTTTCCATTGCATAGCACGTGCTTTTGCGTTTTCAAAAACATCAAGATAGCTATGATAACATGCGTTTTGCACGATGAGCACCTGCGCTTTTATGGAAGGATTGAGCTTCTCCAACCTTGGAATCACATCCAAGCGGATCGCATTCCGTTGGTATTTGAAATCCGCGTTGCTTTTATCTTCTCGCCAACTAATCCCATGCACCTGCGTGTAATCGATGATTTCCGACTTGGAAATATGCAAGAACGGACGTAAAATCCCTTCGCGCAGTTCATGCATTCCGGCTAACCCAGACAAGCCACTGTTTCTGAATAAATGCAAGAAAAAAGTCTCAATTTGATCGTCTTGATGGTGGGCAGTAACAATTAAAACATCCGAAGATTGACCAACTAATTCCTTAAAAAACTGGTAGCGTATTGTTCTGGCCTCTTGTTGTAAATTCCCACCTTCAAGCGTTAATTGATTCCCTAAATCATGAGTTCGCTCATAACATGTAATTTGATGAAGCAGACATAAATCCCGAATCCATTGTGCATCGGCTTCACTATCCTCTCCGCGTAATTGATAGTTCACATGTGCCACAGAAAAAGGCAGTTTATACGCCAAAAAGAAGTGAAACAATACCATGGAGTCTACGCCTGCGCTACATGCAAGGATGTAGTGAGATGCAGGAAACTTCGATATGATTTCGTGTACCTTATTCATCTGATTTAACGTCAATCAATCGCCCGATTTTTAAGAGGCATTCCTCATACTCTTGTTGAGGGTCTGCGCCTATGGTAATTGCTCCTCCAACACTACAACTTAAATAGTTTTCACTAGGGTAGTAGGCTAGCGATCGAATCACCACGTTAAAGTCAAAATCCCCACCCGGTTTAAAATAACCAAGACTTCCAGAATAAATTTCGCGGTTAGCATCCTCAAATTGGTCCATAAACCTCACTGCATTTTGCTTGGGAGCCCCTGTCATGGAACCCATCGGGAACGTAGCACGAAGAATATCCGAAAATTTAGTGCTTGGTTTCAGCGTACAGGAAACGGTAGAAATCATTTGATGTACGGTTTTAAACGTATACAAGCCAAATAGCTCATCGACTTTGACGCTGCCGGTTTCCGCAATCTTTGAAAGATCATTGCGCACCAAATCAACAATCATTACATTTTCAGCACGTTCTTTCTTTGAATGTATTAAGCCTTGCTTTGCCGCTTCGTCAGCGAGGCCGTCGTTCATTCTAGGGGCCGTGCCTTTAATGGGTTGTGACTTTAAGATGTTCCCATCTTTTTGCATATATCGCTCCGGACTGCCGCATGCAAGCCAAAGATTATTTGCAATAAATAATCCAGAAAACGGAGCTTCCGTTCGCTGATTCACTAGGTTGTATAAGCCGTGAGGCGAGTAAAGTTTTAAGTTCTCTAGGTAATACTCTTGACAATAATTTGTTTCATACAGATCTCCTCGCTGAATAAGTCGTTTGATTTCGTTCACCTGATGAAGGTATTTCTCCTTGGGTGTGCGCGCGCAGAATGGTGCTAAATCAGCTGCTGCACTATGTGTTAAGGTTTCGATGAATTCATGAACCAAGGTAATATCATTCCCTTGAACAAGGATGATTTCTTCCTGTTTAATTTCAGCTACTACTGCAGGAACCCAAAAATAGGAGAGGGGTAGGCGCAGATTATCCTTGATGGGCGCTTGATCCACATGCTGCTTAATTTCGTATGAAAGGTATCCGAAAATATAGGTATCTTGATGTTCCGAAAGAAACGCATCTAAGGCAGGGAGTTGTGTTTGGCAATATAGGGTAAAGGCGGGTCCTTCACCAATACCAAGCAACGACGTTCCGTCGTTAGAATTTAAATAGCACGTGGGGATTGAATGAATCATAGGTTAAAAGGGCAGGAGCTTGTCAAGGGGAACTGAAATTTTCATGTTATTCACGAGCAGGTTAGCCTTGGACTTTTGAATGGCTTCAATGATCCCTACTTGCTTGGTTCCAGCCATTCGTACTTTTTCTCCAACCTTAAAAACAAGGGGTTCAGGACTGTTCTCGGGTTTTTTATTAACCGGAAGCGGTTTTTTTACGGTTGGTTTAACCGTAGATTTCAAAAAGAATGCTCGAATTTCTTCCATCAATGCTTCATTTTCCTTGCGCTTACGCGGACTTGGGTTAAAGCGATTGAGGTATTTTTCCATGCGCTGTCCCAGTTGAATCCATTTAGCTTGTTCATCGGATTGAGTTCCGAGTACTCGGGTTTTACGCGCATAGAAATCCGCTTGTTCACGAACTTTGAGCAATTCTTCCGCCATGGCATCCTGCGCATTTTTATGCTCTTGAATCATTTTTTGCAGGTAGCGCTTTTCTTGTTGTAGGGTGGATAACAATTCATTAAAGCGTTTAGTTTCCACCGAGAGCCGTTGTTTAGCCGCTTTAAGTATATCAGCTGGGATTCCGTTGATGCTAGCCACTTCAAAGGTGAAGGAGCTACCAGGCATCCCTAATTCCAATTGATATAAAGGTTTTAAGGATTTAATATCGAATTTCATAGCACCATTAACCGCTTGAGCCAATTCACTCGCCTTGAACTTTATTGCGGCATAATGAGTGGTAATAATCGCAAAACAACCTTTGTCGTAAAGTCGCTCAAAGAAAATCTCCGCCAAGGCGCCCCCTAATTCCGGGTCAGACCCCGTCCCAAACTCGTCTAAAAGCAGAAAGGTATTTGGATTGCTTTGCTCCAAAAAGAACTTCATTCGTTGAAGGCGGTAAGAATAGGTACTTAATTCATTTTCAATGGATTGATTATCGCCAATATCTGAATATAATTGTTCGAAAAAGCAAGCCTTCGAGTCTGGATGAACGGGGATGAGTAAGCCAGCTTGTAACATGCATTGTAACAAACCGAAGGTTTTCATGGTAAGGCTTTTTCCCCCGGCATTTGGGCCAGAAATCACGAGCATGCGGTGCGTTTGATCTAAAGAAAATTCTTGCGGTATGGTTGTCTTTCCTTGGGCTTGATTATTTTGTCGCAAGATCGGGTGATAAGCACAAGACCAATGCATTGCTTTTTCCTTGGCGAGTGCGGGAAGTGTAGCTTCCATCTGAAATGCCAGTCGCGCTTTAGCGTTAATCACATCAAAACTAACCAATGCCGTTTGATACGCTTGAATCAAGGGTAAGTGAATCCTGAATTGCGCCGTGAGTGCTTTTAAAATGCGATAAATCTCTCTTTTTTCATCGTCGAACAGACAGGATAATTCGTGGTTAAGTTCTTGATTTACTTTAGGTTCGATGTACGTAAGGCTTCCGGTTTTACTCGCCCCTAAAATGGTGCCAGGAACCCTGCGTTTAAAGCCTGATTGCACCGTTAATACCCGTCGGTTATCAATAAAAGACTCGCACGTTTCTCCGAGTAGACCATCCTTTACCAGTTTACGCATTTCACGTTCGAAATTTCGATTAATTTTTTGTCGAATAATCTTGATTTCTTGACGAATTTTTGCTAATTCCGGGGTCGCGTCATCCTTAATATTTTTGGTTTGTTTAACGTCGATGATTTTGGTGATTCGATCTACTAATTCATCCGTATGGTAACAGTCTTGAAAGACCTGCTCCAAGGTGGAAAACGAGGCAGCATGCTCGAAGAATTTAAGATAGGTATTCACCAAGTTGCTGGCATCATGAATTCGAATGAACCCTTCTAGGCTAAGTACGGCATCTTCAATGCCTAAGAATTTAAGTTCAACGAGAAGTTCATCAAACTCCAACGCTGGAAACGTTCTTTTTTGGAGAAGAATATCTAGACGCTCTTTCGTTTGTGTTAACTGATGGATGAGTGATTTAAATCGATTGCTTGGACTTAGCTTGATGAGTTGGTCTACGGCTGAATTAGAAACGGCAAATTCACTAAGGTGAGTGAGAACGTCAGTGAACTGCAATTCTTTTAACGTTTGATGATCCGTAAATGCAAGGGCTTTCTGCATGGCACAAAATTAGTTTTTATTTAAACGCCACATTGTACTATAATTAATATTATGTTAAATAGAATAGTAGAGCCTGTACACATCCATAATCGCTACTTCTATTGGAATCTTTTAGTATTAGCGTTTACTCCTTTATTACCTTAACCATCGCGTCTCCCACTTGCAGGAGATAAATGTTCGGTGATAGTGAGTTGATATCTATAGTCGTCAACCCATGTACCGCAGTTCCTGAACGCACTAAGGTTCCTAAGGATGAAAAAAGCTGATACGGTGTTGCCACGTGATTCGATGAAATGGATATTACTTCGCTGCATGGATTCGGACTTACGATTACCCTTGGCGTGTGTACTTCTTCCGGAATACTAACGCCATTACAACCGCTTAATCCAGAAAGGCTATAATTTCTAAGGAAGTTCCAAATTTCTTTTGTTGCCTTGAAATCCAAGTTAGTTCCTGTAAGCACAATCGAACTTCCTGGCCACGTATGCCCTCCATCAATCACTTTATAGTGAACCACCTCGCTGCAGTTATCACCATTTTCGTAAGTATATTTCTCAACGGTACTTCCGTCGTTTACATTTATGTTGGGTACATTTTCGAATATGGGTAACGGATTGCAATTGTTCAATGAAACCCAATAATCCAAAACATTTTCCACAGAAGCTGCAAAACCTGCTATGCCAACGTAGGGTACCGTTGCATCGTTTGTACCGTGTATTTGAATTACAGGCATGCTATGTGTCGAGTTACAGGCATTAATCATGGCAGGAGTCATTGACCCAGTAATCGACCCTATTGCAGCTATTCTCTCACTAAGTGTACAAGCCAAGTAAAGACTCATAAAGCCACCGTTAGACATACCTACGGAATATATTCGCGCTTGATCTATGGAGTAACTTGAGGAGATCGAATCCATTAACGCTTCCGTAAAACCCACATCATCTGCTGCGCTCCCGCCCCATCCAACGTTAAAGTGTGTATTTCCATTAACATCTAAGGTGCCCTGCGGATGAACGATGATCATGTTCGCGGTATCGGCTATTGGTCTAAAATCACCGTAAATAAGTTGTTGAGTGGCATTACTGGTATACCCATGAAAATTAAATAGCAACGGAACTGCCGTGCTTGCAGAATAGATTGCCGGAACATACAAAATGTATGAACGCATCATTCCATTGTGCGTTATGGTACCATTAATGGTTTGTTGGGAATACGTATATTCATTAAGCGAAACCAATAAAAGAAATAAGTGTAGTGCGTTTTTCATGGGTAGGGAAATTAGATGAAGACTAATTGTTGCAATCTTTATTATTCAATTTTTCTTTATTGTCAAAGATAAGCAAGTTTTAATTCGCAGAATTGTAATTTTGTAAAACGGTAAATTTGAATTAAACATTTACACAAACAAACACATGGCTACTTATTCTTTTGAGGGTTTTATTCCCGTGGTTGATCCCTCCAGTTACATCCATGATACTGCTTCTGTTATTGGAGATGTAATCATTGGTAAAGACTGTTACGTAGGTCCTGGTGCGGTAATTCGTGGAGATTGGGGTCGGATTATCATTGAAGACGGCTGTAACGTTCAAGAAAACTGTGTGGTTCATATGTTCCCTGGAAAAGACATCACCTTCGAATCGGGAGCTCACATCGGTCATGGCGCGGTGGTTCATGGAGCTACGTTGAAATCCAACTGTCTTGTAGGAATGAATGCGGTAGTCATGGACGGTGCAATCGTAGGTAAAAACTCCATCGTTGGTGCCTTGAGTTTTGTTAAAGCCGAAGAAATAATTCCCGACAATCATTTATATGCCGGGAATCCAGGAAGAATCATAAAAGAAATCTCTGCAGACATGATCGCATGGAAGACCGAAGGAACGGCCTTGTATCAATCTCTACCTGCGCTGTGTCATGCCTCCCTCCTACCGGTTGCCCCCTTGCCCGCTGTAGAGGACAATCGACCTTCGCATAAAATGGTGTATAAGACGTGGAAAACCCATCAATAGTTTTTCCTTTTTTATAGTATAGATTCGGTCAGTTCTTTTAATTTTGTACCCCGTAGTTACTATTTTATGTCAAAATCCACAAAGTATATTTTTGTAACCGGGGGGGTAACATCTTCTTTAGGTAAGGGAATCATTTCCGCTTCGTTAGCTAAATTATTGCAGGCCAGAGGCTATGCAGTGACCATTCAAAAGCTAGATCCTTATATCAACATCGATCCAGGAACCTTAAATCCATACGAACACGGCGAATGTTACGTAACCGACGACGGCGCTGAAACTGATTTGGACTTAGGTCATTACGAGCGTTTCTTAAACGTACCTACGTCTCAGGCAAACAACATAACCACGGGTCGTATTTACAAGAATGTCATTGAAAAAGAACGTCGCGGTGATTATTTAGGTAAAACCGTACAGGTCATTCCTCACATAACGGATGAAATTAAAGACCGAATTCAAGAGTTAGCGTCCAACGCACAGTACGATATCGTTATCACAGAAATTGGAGGTACTGTCGGTGATATAGAGTCCCTTCCATATGTTGAAGCGGTGCGTCAAATGATGTGGGAGTTTGAAGATGACTGCATCGTTATTCACCTCACCTTAATTCCATATTTATCGGCGGCTGGTGAGTTAAAAACAAAGCCAACACAACACAGTGTTAAAGCTTTATTGGAACTGGGTGTTCAACCCGATATTCTTTGCTGCCGTACGGAGCATCCTTTAGACATGGCGCTTCGCAAGAAGATTGCGCGATTTACCAATGTATCTATTAATGCGGTCATTGAAGCCAAGGATGCCTCTACGATTTATGATGTTCCATTATTGATGCAAGCCGAAGAGTTAGACATTGTGGTCTTGGATAAACTCGGTCTTTCAAAAAAACAAGTCCCTGATTTAACACATTGGAAAGATTTCTTAGATAAATTAAAAAACCCAAAACATCACATTGATGTTGCCTTGGTTGGGAAATATGTAGAATTGAAGGATTCCTACAAATCTATTTCAGAGGCTCTTATTCAAGCGGGGGTAGCAAACAACACCAAAGTAAATGTACATTGGATCCAATCCGAAACCATCACCCCAAATAACAGCGCCAAAATCTTAGGCGACATGGATGGAATATTGGTGGCACCGGGGTTTGGATCGCGCGGAATTGCAGGGAAAATTGAAGCCGTACGCTATGCAAGAACCAGCAATACCCCATTTTTCGGGATTTGTCTCGGAATGCAATGTGCCGTAATTGAATTTGCACGAAATGTTTTAGGTCATACCGACGCTCACACGATGGAAATCAATCCGGAAACTGCCCATCCTGTAATCTCGATGATGGAAGAGCAAAAAACACTAAAGAATTTAGGAGGAACGATGCGATTGGGCGCGTACGACTGTCATTTAAAGCCGAGCTCGAATATCGCGAATGCCTACCATGCCGATAAAATAAGCGAGCGACATCGTCACCGTTTTGAATTAAATAATGACTATTTAGAAGCGCTAGAAGCAGCAGGGATGATTGCAACCGGGAAAAACCCTGAAACTGGATTGGTAGAAGTGGTGGAGGTACAAAGTCACCCATGGTTTGTTGGGGTACAATTCCATCCGGAATATAAAAGTACCGTCGACAATCCACACCCACTCTTTACTGCATTTATCTTTGCAGCGTTAAAAAACAAATAATATGATGGATAGAAATACAACAATCGGGTTAATTCTCATAGGCCTCCTGTTAACGTTATTTACGGTGATTAATCAACCGAGTAAAGAAGATATTGCAAAAGCAAAGAAGGAACAAATCCTTAAAGAGAAAACTCAAGAAAAAACAAAGTCCGCCAACAAAATTGCTAAAAAGGGACCAAGCAATCCGGAGCTTAATCAACAAAACCAACCCAAGCAAGTTCTTACCAAAAAACAAGATGCCAAAGCCAAGCAAGTAAATTTGGAGAATGAACACCTAACCGTAGTATTGAATTCTGAAGGCGCAAATGTAGAGGCAGTTTATCTCAAGAAATTCACATCTTACGATAATTTTACTCAAAAGAAATCTGAGTCGCTTTGTTTATTTAAAGCGGAAGATGCACAAAATTTCATCGTGATCCCGGGAGTTCTGAGTACGAAATCTCTAATTTTTGAGCTTAACGAAAATCCAAAAGATGATGGAGTTGAGTTCTCATACACCCTTGGCAAAAAACGTATAGAAGTAACTTACTCCATTAAAGATGATTATCGCCTGTCGTACGACTTAAAGCTAGAAGGCTTCACCCCGCTGGAAATGGATAAGGTACGCTTGAAATGGGCCATGAACTTCCGAAGAACTGAACGAAAATTGAAAGAACAGCGCAGAATCACAACGATTTGCTTTGAACAAAAAAACGATGGCTTAGATTATTTGAGTGAAACTTCGGATGATTTTTCAGAAACAACCGATGACATCGAATGGGTTGCCTTTAAACAAAGTTACTTTTCGGCAATTCTTCACCCCGACAAGGGATTCAGAAAAGAAGACGGACGGTTTAATATTAAGAATTTTGGTGAGGGAAACAAGCGTGAGTTCACCAACATCAAGGCGATGACTACAGTACTTGCCCCTAATTTCGAGCAAAACAAAGCCACATTTACATGGTATTTCGGACCCAACGACTACAACCTCATGAACAGTTACGGGGAGGGATATGACGATATTTTAAATTACGGGTGGGGTCTTTTCCGGTGGATTAATCTCTATGCTGTTCAACCCATTTTTAACCTCCTAGTTGGAAACGGTATAGGCGCAGGTTTAGCAATTTTACTGCTCACCTTGATTCTTAAGTTGATTTTAATGCCAATCCAGTGGAAGATGTTCGTTTCTTCGGTAAAAATGCGGATACTCAAACCACAAACAGAAGAATTAACTAAAAAATACCCAGATCAATCGGATGCCATGAAAAAGCAATCCGAAATGATGGCGCTTTACAAAGAATCCGGTGCAAGTCCGCTTGCTGGGTGTGTACCAATGCTTATTCAGATGCCTATTCTACTCGCAGTTTTCCGTTTCTTTCCTGCAGCTTTTGAATTGCGTCAGCAAGGTTTTCTATGGGCAGAGGATCTTTCGTCCTATGATTCCATTTGGGACTTTGGAGTGAATTTATGGCCATACGGAGACCACATGAGCTTATTCACCTTACTGATGTCGGCAACTACCCTAGTATATACCTATTTAAATAGTGGTAATATGCAGCAACCAACCCAGCCGGGAATGCCCGACATGAAGGTCATGATGTATATTTTTCCGGTTCTAATGATTTTCTTTTTCAATGATTACTCGGCTGGATTAAGTTACTACTACTTTATTTCAACCCTGTTTTCTATTTTATTGATGATCGCCATCAAGCGCTTTTTCGTAGATGAGGAAAAACTTAAAGTTAAAATGTTGGCGAAGCAAGCCAAATCCGAGGGAGCGCCTAAGAAGAAATCCAAATTCCAAGAACGCTTAGAGGAAATGCAACGGAAGTCCATCGAAATGCAGAAAAATAGTAAGAAAAAATAATATGAAGTTTTTTATCGATACGGCAAATCTCGCTGAAATACGTGAAGCCAATGACATGGGAATCTTAGATGGTGTAACCACGAATCCCTCTTTAATGGCCAAAGAAGGCATTACCGGTGCAAATAATATTTTGAATCATTATGTTCAAATTTGTAATATTGTAGACGGACCTGTAAGCGCTGAAGTGATTGCCACCGACTATGAAGGCATGGTGCGCGAAGGGGAAGCCTTGGCTGAATTACACCCCAACATCGTCGTTAAAATCCCAATGATCACGGAGGGGATTAAAGCAATTAAATACTTTTCACAAAAAGGAATTCCAACCAATTGCACCCTGATTTTCTCTGCCGGACAAGCATTGCTAGCCGCAAAAGCAGGAGCCACATTCATTTCTCCATTTTTAGGACGCTTAGATGACGTCTCCACAGATGGATTAAGCTTAATTCAACAAATCCGTACGATCTACGATAATTACGATTTTGGTACCGAAATCTTAGCGGCCTCTATTCGTCACCCCATGCACATCATTCATTGCGCGAGCATCGGTGCAGATGTAATGACTGGACCCTTAAGTGCCATTAAAGCGCTGGCAAAGCACCCCTTGACCGACATTGGTTTACAGCAGTTTTTGGCTGACCACGCCAAAGGAAATAAATAATGCTTTCCAAAGAAGAACGCCAACAGTATAATCAGCTTTTTTGGGATGGGTTCAAAAAGGAAATGCGCAGACATAACACGGAGCATCGAAGAGCGATTAATTGGCTGAAATACCCCACTGATATAAAGCATGTTTACTTAAGACTGCATTGCGACAATACTGGGGCTTATCTTAATTTTGATGTTCAGTTCAAAGATGAAGGCATTCGAGATATTTTTTGGGAACAGTTAACGGAGCTTAAGCAAGTGATGGAAAATGCCACGGGAGACCAAGGCCGTTGGTTAAGAAATCAAATCGCAGACGAAGGCTTTGTGTTTGATCGCATCCAATGGGAAAACCACGATGTGAATTATTATACACAAGAGGATTGGCCCGTGATTTATCAATTCCTTAAGGGACGGCTCCTTGCATTTGACTGCTTTTATCAAGAATTTAAAGAGGTGCTCATTCTTTTACTAGATTAAACTTACCTTTGCATCATGCGTATATGTTTTTTTTCGATTCTTTTTTTAAGTTTTATTTCGTTCGGTCAAGGCACCGTGATTTTTAATACAGACTTCCAACTCGGGATCCCTGTTAATTTCACCATGCTAGACCTAGACCAAAACACACCCAATGCACTAGTTTCCGAATTTAATGCGGCATGGATTTCAACGATTGATCCGGAAAATGCACTAGATACTGTAGCTGCTGCTACCTCATTTTTTGAAAATGCAGATACGGCTAATCGATGGTTAATTACTCCCGGGATTCAACTCGGTTCCTTCGGGAATTACCTGAAATGGAATGCGAAATCGCAAGATGCCTCCTATCCAGATAATTATTTAGTCTTACTTTCAACGTCAGATAATCAAGCAAGTAGTTTTACCGATACGATCGCGTTTGTGACTGGAGAGAATTTCGAATGGACCTCACGGGAAGTAAATTTAACGGGACAAGGGTATGATAATATGACGATTTATCTAGCCTTTGTGCTTCGAACCTATGATGGTTTTAAATTGTATATAGATGATATTGAAGTTCGATCCATGGATAACACCAGCATTACTGAACTAAACTTGCCATTCCTAAGCTGTTATCCCAATCCTGCTTCAAGTGTAATTCATTTGAACCAAACAGCAAGTGTTCAGATATTTAGTCCTACCGGGGATTTAATGCATTCTGGGACCGATTCAGAAATTTCTATTGAATCCTTTGCTCCTGGAATATATATCATCAAATCAGAAGGTTACTCCCCTACTCGTTTTATAAAATACTGATTACCAACAGATTTTATGAAAATCATTTAAACGCGCCTTGCGTTCTCCGAGTTGGATATTATGTTTTTCAATGGCTGAGGCGGGAGTTGATTGCGAAAACCGATGCTGCTCCATGTGCCGAATTTGAGCAACCTCTGTCAATATCCGCTGAAGGGCTTCCGAGAAAAATGCCGGTTTCAATTTCTCAAAAACTAAATCGATTGCAAATTCTGTTGGATGCACCCCGTCTTTTTCAAAAAATCGATAATCTCTAAATTCATCAATCAATAACTCATACGATGGAAAATATGCTGCGCTCATCGATGAAGTTACTACTTGGTGACAAGCCTCGATTAAAATGGCCTTACTTCGACTGTTCTCTACCAAGCCCTCCCGAACATGCCGAACCGGACTAACCGTAAATACTACATTCAGGAGCGGATTATATTGATTTAATCGAGACAGCAATGCATGCAGCGAATTCGTTATTTCAGTAAGACTTAATAATCGTTTTCGAAATTCAGTTGAAGGAATTTTATGACAATTCGCGACTAATAACCCAGTGGAATTTAATTCATAAACCCATGCCGTGCCTAGGGTTATAAACAAGGTATCCATGCGTTGAAATGCGTTGTGGGATTCTAATCGCATGTCATCTACAACCTGCTTTAAATCACTCGGATTTTGGCGAACAAGTTTATGTGAAGTCTCCCAATAAAAACATGTATTTTCTGTAGAAAATAAGGTAAAGTCTTTAGTTAAATCTATTGAGTCAAGTATCTGATTAGTAATGGATATTGGATTGTACGTAGTGCCATACGGACTCATCCAAGCAGCCAGTCCATGATAACGAAAGCGTTGATGCATATGATCAGAAAAACAGCTTCCGATAAAACCAAAGTTGTGTTCGAATGAATCTATTTGGTGTAATTCATCAATACGGACTTGGGTGAAGAATTGATCATACTTCATCGGAATTCATTAAATTTCTGGCATTAACTAAAGCGGCATCATTAATTACTTCACCACTCATTAAACGCGCAATTTCAGTAACACGCTCTTCAAGGACTAATTCAGCCACGGAAGTTTCTATGCGTTGGTTGTTCTCTGTTTTCCTAACCACGAGGTGATGTTGAGCCTGCGCTGCCACTTGAGGCAAATGCGTAATGGCAAAAAGCTGTCTCCCCTGCCCCATTTCCTTTAATAACTTACCGATTTTCTCGGCCACATCGCCGGAAACTCCCGTATCAATTTCATCAAATAAAATACTAGGCATCTCCAACGTTGATGATATCAGTTGCTGCAAGAGCAACATTACTCGGGATAATTCACCCCCACTCGCTGCTTTTTGAATGGGTACAGGGAGCATTCCTTTATTTGCTGAAAACAACATTTCTAAATCAATCATGCCTCGGGCATTAAGCGAAGTGGTTTCAGTTAGACGAAACATTAATTGAGCTCCGCTTAGTTTCAAAGAGTTCAACCCAGACTGAATGCGCTCCTCAATGTTTGGCAATGCCTCTTTACGAAGTTTATTCAAGACCTTTGCGTTATCCCGCAGTGATATTTCTTGTTGCAAAAGCACACGCTGCTCCTTGCTTATGAATGCTTTCAATTCTTCCAATTCACTCACACGACCCTCTAACTTGTGTTGTAAATCCAGCAGTGCCTCTTGCGACGTTAAGCGATGCTTATTCAGTATACGATTAAATTCATCTACTTGTGTTAGTATTTCCGCTTCATCTACTTCTGAGGTTTCTAACTGTTGCAGAACCTTTGCCGAAAGATAACTCAATTCGGAAAAGCGCGCGGATATTTCTTCTACTATCGTTTTAATCTCCTGAAGTGAATTGATGTTGGACTCGTGACGTTCAAGCGCCTTTGCCAACCGAGATAAATCCTGAAGCATTGGACTTTCACTAATTGCCGTTAAGGAGCTGATGTCTGAAATCAACGCTTGATTCTCTTCCTTGAGTTCTAATTGTCCAGATAAGGCTTCATAGTCTATTGCATCAAGATTAAGCTGGAGAATCTCCGTTAGCATGAATTGTTCGTAATCCATTTTTGACTCGAGTAAACTCAATTCTTCTGCTTTGATTGTTAATGCATGATTACGCTTGATATATTCTTGATATCCACTTAAATATGCATTGAATACGGTTTGAGTACCACAAAGCGCATCTAATATATAGAGTTGATATTCTTGGTTTTTAAGTTCCAAGGTGTTATACTGAGAGTGAATGATAAACAGCCGCTCCCCTAGGGATTTCATGTCTTGTAAGGTGACAGGGGTGTCGTTTATAAATGCTCTAGATTTTCCATCCTTATGAATTTCTCTTCGCAAGATGACTTCTTTCCAAGGTTCGAGCGATCGCTCATTCAGCCATTGGATAATTTCAGGCCGTACATTGAAGTGAGCTTCCACGATGCTACGGGTATCACTCGGACCAATCACGCCAAAATCTGCTCGTTCACCTTTAATTAATCCTAGGGCATTTAATAAAATAGATTTTCCTGAGCCTGTTTCTCCGGTTATTGCGGTATAACTTGGATTGAAGTCTAGGTCTAGTTCATTAATCAGTACAAAATTCCGGATGATTAAACGCGTAAGCATTACTCTAGTATTTCTTGGTATTTCGAAGAATTAGATGGATCAATTCGCTTGAGCAAGGTAACAAAATCAGTTTTTTCTTTCAATTCGGAATCGGATAGTATTTTCTTTAACTCATCTCGTTTGCACAACAGATAGTTAACCACATTCGGTGAATTCGGCCTAACTTGAACAACTGGTGTGAGTTTTGAAAGCGCATCAAACAACGCTTTTTTCCCTTTCACCTTGTCCTCAAACATTTGATCCATTCCATTTCTGTGATACGAAAAATTGCATTCGCGGAGTGGTTCGAATGCCGCTTGCATGATATTGTCCACTAACCAAAAACGATTGCGTTTCCCTTGCTCACTCGATTTCCAACCGGGAGCGCCAGAATTCTGTGCATTAGAAACAATTTGTTGACATTCATTAAAGTATTTCGTTCCACCCTTAGATGAAAAAGAATCATAGTCCATTCCCAAAATAAAATAGGCATAAAAAGCCATGATGGAGGACAGATTATCCCTGTATTGATTTGGTGTGTAATTTATTAAGGTATTCCGTGCATACGAAAATCCCAAATCCTCGTCTCGAAAATTAAATAATAAGGTATTGTAATTGGAATTAAACACAGGACGAGATGCTTGAATTTGTATAGCCCCAGAATATGTTCCTGGTGTAGGTATTTTATTGATTTGTAATTGAATGTTACAATTAATGCGCTCTTCCGTTTTAAATTGATCTTTGGTCCATTGGGTATTATTCATTAATTCTGTCAATACCAATTCTAACTCCTTGAAAATTTCTAATTCGGTGCTATTTACTTCTAAACTCGCTTCTTTAATAATGGAAACCTTACAATTAAGCTCTTGCGCCAAAAGCTGAGTGAAGGTAAAGGCCAGTAAACATGCTATCAAATGCTTCATAGACGAATTCTTGTTATATAATCTACAATTCCTTGCGCAATCTTTGCTTTCGATGCAGTTGGCAACTCAAGGGAAAGTCCATTAACGTCGAAGATACGAACTTTATTGGTATCCGAATTAAAGCATTTTTCATTTTCTTCAATGACGTTTAACACGATGGCATCGGCATGTTTTCGTGATAATTTTTCCATGGCATTCTCAACAGCATTGTTGGTTTCCAATGCAAATCCAATGGTTCGCTGTGTGGCAGTCTTATGTTTTCCCGCCCACGCAAGTATATCTGGATTTTTAATCAGTTCAATGCTTAGCGCTTCATTGGTTTTTTTGATTTTTTCTTCCGCAGGATGGATCGGACGATAATCTGCTACTGCCGCGGAAAAAACACCGAGATCCATGTCTAACCAATGCCTCTGTACGGCTTCAAACATTTCCGCGGCCGAAGTCACATGAATGGTTTGTACGCGCTTATGTTCGGTGCGAAGTACTGTGGGTCCAGTAATCAACGTAACTGAAGCACCTCGAGCCGCAAAGTTTTCAGCCAAGGCAAACCCCATTTTTCCGGAGGCGTGATTTCCGATAAAGCGCACAGGGTCGATTGCCTCATAGGTCGGACCTGCCGTTACTAATACCTGCGTATTTAAAAAATCTTGACCTAAGGAAAGGTATTTGACTACTTCTTCAAAGATAAACGCCGGTTCGGGTAATCGCCCCTCCCCACTAAGTCCGCTGGCCAGTTCTCCGTGATCTGGGGGAATTACATGAACGCCATCCGCAATGAGCACAGAGATGTTCCGTTTCACTGTTGGGTGTTGATACATTTCTAAATCCATTGCTGGGGATACGATCGTTTTATTTCGCATGGATAAATACACCGCAAGCAATAGATTATCACAAGCACCGGAAACCATTTTTGATAAGGTGTTTGCAGTACAAGGTGCAATTAATAAAACATCTGCCCATTCCCCATATTCCACATGATTATTCCATTCACCAGTCTCTTTATTCCAAAAAGCTATACCGACTGGGTTCTTAGAAAGTGTTGAAATAACTAGAGGGCTTACAAAATCCTTGGCATCTGAAGTCATGATGCAACGCACCTCAACACCGGCATTAATAAACATACGGATTAACAAAGGAATTTTATAGGCAGCAATGCCAGCAGTAATTCCTATCAAGATACGCATTTTATTCCGCGTCTTCCTCTGGGTTTCTTAGATAGATTTTATCTTCTAATAATTCTTCAATTGCGATCGCCGTAGATTTTGGCATTTTCTCGTAATGCTTTGAAATTTCAATTTGCTCACGGTTTTCGAAAACTTCTTCTAGGCTGTCTGACGATGTGGCAAACTCTTGAAGTTTTTGCGTTAACTCTTCTTTAATTTGAGTGCTGATTTGGTTTGATCGCTTGGAAATAGCAACGATAGATTGGTATAAATTCCCAGTCTTCTCTTCCAAATAAACAACATCTCTTGTAATCGTTGATTTCTCTGCGTTAACGTTTTTATATTGCATGGGTATTAGTTAAAATTCATAATCTGTCTGCCAAGGCTTTAACAAGGCCTTTAACGTATTTAAATATCCCGTGTTGGGATATTCAGATACAAAGTTACGATATCTTGTTATAGTTTCCTCAACTCGCTCCTTTTTTTTACTCTCAACACTGTTTATTGCTAAATAATACCCGTTGTAAACTGCTAAATATTGCACCTCTTCATCGTGGATCGATAAGGGATATTTACCGGTAAAAATATCTGCGAAGGAAACTGCTGCTTTAAAGTTCTCTGTTTTACTATATTGGAGCACTTTGTTGTAGTCTTTAAATTCTAGCTTGTACGAGAGTGCATCCACGATCGAGTTACAAGAATCAACCAAGGGTGAATTTGGATACTTATCAATAAACGCTTGCACGGCATTGATGGCCGCATAAGTTTCAGTTTGATCCAAGGACCATTTCGGGGAGTTGTTCACGCTGCACATCGCAGTGAGAAAAAAAGACTCCTCACTTCTCAAGCTATATGGATACCGTTGCACAAACGAACCAAAAAAGTAACCCGCCATGTAATAGTCTTTATCTAAGTAATAGCTTTTTGCCATATGAAAATAGGAAAATTCTCCATCCGCCGATTTAGGTGCATGTTGGTAAACTTGTTCATACAAAACAATGCATTTATCATAATCCCCTTCCTCGTGTAACTCATTAGCTAATCCGAATTTCGCGGTATAGTTATCCCCTTTAAGTACTTCATTGTACGCAGAACAACCCAGGAGCGCAAAAAGTAACGAACCAACAAAAAGTACTCTCATTTTTATTTAACCCTCAAATTTTTACCAATAGTTAAGGTGCTACTGGGACTTAAACCGTTTAATTTACACAATACAGAAACTGTTGTGCCGTGTTTTGCAGCAATTCGTGTAAGGGTATCCCCTGATTTTATTTGGTAGTATCTTTTTTGACTTGCCTGAATCACGGGTTTGACCACGGGTGCAGAAACAATGGCCACTTGATCAATGGCTGATGTACTTGTTGCATTGTTTTGAAGGGCATATTGATCCGCAGAAAGCACTTCAAATTCACCTGAAGGTTTCGCACCGGGACGAAATAATGCGCGATGGAGAAAAAAATTCTCTTTCCGCAATATTTTATGATCAAAATCTATAATTTCCTCCGGATTAATAGCGGCATCATAGAAACGAACCTCCATGTGCAAATGGGGCCCTGTGGATCTTCCCGTATTTCCACCCAACGCGATAGGATCCCCTACGTTCACCTCTTGATTTGGAGCTACTAAAAACTTGCTTAAATGTGCATAAAAGGTTTCTAGACCATTATAGTGTCTTAGAATCACTAAATTCCCAAAACCTCCATCGTTATATTTTGCATAGCGAACTTTACCAGAAAACATGGCGAAGATGGTATCCCCAACCGACAAAGCCAAATCGATACCGTTATGATAGCGTCCACTTCGCGGGCCATACCTAGAATTTACTTTGATTTTTCGCATCGGAAAACAAAAGTCCATTGTCCCGTCAACAGCTGCCTCATTTAAACATAACCAAATTGTATCGGTCATCGCGGTTAAATCATTACCCTTTCCGGTATAAACCACGTCGTTTTTCCACGCTTGTCTTAGTGGAATGGAATATGAATTTACAATTGAATGTATTCGTGGATTAAGTATGCCGTTAAAACTTGGATCTGTAGCTATGCTCCATGTTTGATCTTCGTGAAGAATCAATTTTCCCTTTGGTGTATCCAACGTATCAACGGAAGGTTGCGCCAGCATCACTGCAGAAATTAGCAATGAAATAAAAAGAAATATGCGATTAAATAAATGCTGCATTCCTTACAAATATAAGAGAAAATGCCTAATTCTCCTTAATATCTGTAATGTTAAGGTTATAAAACAGCGATTCATTTGGTCCGACCATCTTACCGTAGCCCCTTACCCCATAGGCTTGCGTTGCATTTAGCAACACAAAAACTTTTTGTCCTTTTTTAGCATTTTTTAGGACCTTTCTTAAGCCAGGAACCACGTTTTTTTGACCCAAGGCATAACGCAGGGGTAGATTTCGTTTATACGAATTTTGAACTTCCGCTTGATTTTTGGAGCTCACAATCGCATGATAGTAAATTTCTTTCGATTCAGAGGCATCAAACGAGGTCGCAACTCCTTCATCAAAAGTCCATGTTTTAATTCCATCCTGATTAAATTCTGGGGAAACCTTGGCCACCACCTTAATGTAGATCCAAACAGGACTTTTACTAGGCACGATGGTGTTAAATCCTTTGTCGCCATAGGCAAGTTCCGCTGGCACTTCTATTTTCGCAAAATCTCCAACTTTTAAATGCTTTAACGCTAAATCCCAACCTTCAAATTGCATGTTGTACCCCACCATATATGGAATAAATGGAAGCTCCAAGCGATTGTTACCGTCAAATATTTTTCCATCCGGCAAAGAAACCCTGTAATTTATTAAACAGACATCTCCATCTTTTAAGGTTGGATTTTTCTTAAAGGATTCAAAAAACCATTTAACAGTCAAGCCATCCTCAAAATGACGCGTATTTTGAATGTTCTTTTTATCAAAATCTTTAAGCGCGTTATCGGCTGCTGGCTTTTCATGGCTCTTTTTTACCTGCGAAATACGCTCTTTCTTAGGTACAATTGGCTTCAATGGCTTTTTTGTTTCTGAGCTACACGCCGCCAGCGTAAAACCCAACACTATGAGAATCAATTTATTCATTGTACATCAATTAATGCGACATCCAGCACCAAAATGGCTAAGGGGGGGATATTCGCTAAGTCTCCAACTAGGCCATGCGCTAAATGATTTGGCAAGATTAATCTGGCCCGCTCCCCGGTCCGCATTAGCTTTAATGCTTCATTCAACCCTGACTCCTTGTCATTTCGATCAATGGGAATTTCGTCATACACATCTGAATCAGTCGCATAACATTGAGTGCCGTCCAAAAGACCCACACTAAGTATTAATGACGCAGTTTTCCCTGGCCGACCTAATACTCCTTTTGAATTGGATTGAACGATGGCGTATCTTAATCCAGATTCTGTGGTGCGAATATTTTTTTTTAATGCTTGATGCTGTTCTAAATAGAGAGAAATCGACAATTGCTCTCGTTCATTAACCTCTTTATGGTAAGAAACCGAATGGTCTTTCGACCAATCTTGGGGTATTTCCCTTTCTTTTTTTACCGGTTGTGAGCACCCAACCAAGAATAATATGATGAAAAAACGAATTGAACTCATTCTTGATGAAATTGTGCTTGCAATAAACTTGTAAGCTTTGAAATGGTTACTTCCATTGAATCAAAACTGATTCCTCCAGCGGCATATTTGTGTCCCCCACCATTAAAGTGTTGCTTGGCTAATTCGTTGATAAATATTTCATCCTTTGAACGAAAAGACATTTTAATACCGTCCGATTTTTCTTGAATTAATACACCCACTTTTATCCCCTCCAAGGACAAAATCACGTTTACTAAGCCTTCTGTATCGCCAGCTTTGTAGTTGAATCGGTCAAGTTCGGTGCGAGTAAGAGAAATATAGCCCACCGGACATGACTTATCTTGGTTGTTTAACAGGACAAGTTTCTCGCTTATGGCAAAGCCGCGCAATTGCAATTGATCGATTCGATTGTTATCGAAAACATCTTGGTGAATCTGCCAATGTCGAATTCCAGTATGTATCAATTCAGAAAGAATTTGATGAGTTTTCGCATTAACCGAAGGAAATCTAAAGGAACCAGTATCTGTCATGATTCCTAAATATAGGGACCGAGCCACATCTTGATTCACAGCATGGGCAAAGTCCATTCCCTGAATACATTCATAAATCAACTGACAGGTCGAAGAATTGCTAACATCTGAGATCATGATATCAGCAAAGGGTTCTGGCTCTGGATGGTGATCTATCATCACCTTAACGCCTGAAAACTCTTCAATCAAGGCATGCATATCACCCACCCTACTTGGCGCATTAAAGTCCAAACAAATCAGCACAGACGCTTCTTCAAACCGCGCCTTAACAGCATCCGGATGCTCGCTGAAATAGAGGCAATCCGTATGCGCCATAAATGGCAGAAGCGTGTCCGAAGGCAAATCTGGCAACACCACCTTTGCGCTACACGATAAGTTTGAAAGGAAATGATAAAATGCAGCTGCACTTCCAACGGCATCTCCGTCGGGAGATTTATGGGCAAGTATGATAAATCTATTCGAAGACTCTAGAAGTGATTTTAACTGATTCAGTTCATTTGTCATGCGCTAAAATTACTCCTTTTTCTGCATTTGAGCGTCCTCTTTCGCATCTTGCTCCATGATTTTCGGAGCATCTTTCTTATTTTGAAGATTATCCAAAAGGTCTTCAATTTGAGACATCGAAAGTGACTTGGCAATAATCTTTTTGTCCTTGTCTAAAATAAATACTTTTGGCGTGGAATATATATCATAGGTCGCTTGATAATTAAGTGACTCGAGGGTAGTCGGCTTTCCTTGTTCCCCAGGGTAGACTGGGACTAAAGATTCTGGCTTCTCTTTTGCGATTTGGTATAACTTATCGGTGACTGCTACATTAAGGAAGTCTAATTTGTTTTCGCGAATAAATTTTTTCCAAGATTCAAAATCCTTACCAATGGCCTTACCAACGGAATAAACCTCTACGTTTCTTGCTTTCAGTTTTTCTCTGTACAACTGAGCAAGTTTCGGAGTAATGGTTTTACAGTGACCACATTCAGGATCCCAAAAATAAAGGATCGTATACTCCGCTTTTAATTCATGTAGATTCACCCATTTCGTATCGGATGTATCTTTTAAAATTAATTTTGGAGCTACCTCTCCGATGCAAATCCCCATTTTAACATCCAAATCTTTGCATAATTCCTCGTATTTGGATTCGTCCACCCAAAATGAAGGGTGTTTGCCTTCTGCATTTTTTGAGCAATAGTAACGATCGAGCATGTGGTAATATACTTTATCCATGCCCATTTGCTGACTCTTTCCAAAGGTTTGTGTAATCCACCCCACGCAGTATTCGAACGTTCTCGATTTGGGATTTAAGCGGTCACAAAATTTAAACGCGTGATAAATAACTGTATCCCAATGTTGAATCATCATATTCTTACTAAAATAATACTCCAACTTGTTATGAAAAATCGGGTTATTCGCTAAACGCTCATCCAATAAATCTACGTTGTCCCAATAGTGCGCTCTAAAATAATTGAATTGGAAGTTAGAATCTGTAATTCTTCCTTTATCGTCTTTAGGGGCATCAGGAATCTCAACATCAATAGACATTTTAACAATCTTGGAAACAAGTAAGTTCGGATTGGTTGACATAAGATTCCGTTGATAGGCTAACACGTCTTTATTTATGAGATCAATCTTCTCTCCTAATTCTTTGTATTCTTTATCTCCAGATTTAAATGCTGCTCGCTCCTCGCCCATTTTCCCTGCAGCCGTTTTCTTTTCCGTAATGAAGTTTACATAGGGAATAAAAACCTTGTTTTCTTCAGACTTTTTTATCGCTAAATTTTTGGTGTACTCGGAGCCATTGGAGCCTGTTGTCTCTAACCAGATTTCTTCATTATTATAAATGAATTCAAAATACTGTTGGCCAGGTAAAAGCAATCCTAAAATACCAGGTTTTTGTTTGGCTCCAATAAAAACCACCTCACCATTCTTCATTTGAGCAGTATCTGCATAGTAGAGTCCTTTCCCGAAATACTTTATGAGATGAACTGTAGTGTCTTTCTGACCGGTTACTTTGATTCTAATCTTTTGCGAAAATATTACTTGTGTAAAGAGTACAAGTACAAAAGTTAAGCTTAAAAGTCTTGTAATTTTCATGAGTATTGAGTTTTATATCCGTAAATGTCGATTAAAATTGCAAAAGTAAGCAGTTCATTAACATTTTTTTAACCAAGCAAAGATAACTACTTCGCACTTATACTGAGATATCTTGTTCGGATAAGAATTCGAGTGCTTGTTCAAATAAAGGGATATTCGAATAAGGGTTCAATGCATGAATGTGGTCATACTGGTTAAGCCAAGTAATTTGACGTTTTGCGTAATTCCTTGAGTTTTGCTTAATTTTATCGATAACATGTGAGATACTGGCCCCTTGGTTACGCAAATCCCACTCTTTGTACCCGACAGTATTAAACATCGCAAGAGCCTTATACCCTGACAACGAATCAACCTCAAATTCTAGGCCCATATCAATCATTTGATCTACCCGTTCGTTTATTCGCAGGTAAAGGTCATCCCTTTTCCATTGAATATAGAATCTACATATTGGAAATAAGGGCGATCGATTCTTTTGTTGAAAATCAAGAATCGATTTCCCGGAACCTGATTTAACTTCAATCGCTCTAATTAATCTCCGTGGATTTTGAATGTCAAGCTGCTCGTAGGCTCGTTGATCAAGCGCCTTCAACTCTTTCTGAAGTTCATCAATTCCTTTTGACGCATAAATTTGAGACCACTTTTTTTGAATATGTGGATAAATGGGTACGTTATCTATACCATAGATAAGCGCATCCGTAAATTGGGAAGAACCACCTGTAATAACTACGGAACCTTTCGTTTGAAAAAGATGTGCTAGAACTAGTTTCGCTTCATTCATAAAATCCGCCACATTCATGGGTTCATGCACGGATCTATTATTTATGAAATGATGCGGCACGAGTGAAAGTTCCTCTTCACTCGGTTTGGCTGTCCCAATGTTCATTTTTTTATAGAACTGACGAGAATCTGTAGAAATAATCTCTGTTTTCAGGTATTGCGCCAATTGAATTGCGAGCGTTGTTTTTCCTGAAGCGGTTGGACCTTGTATGAGATAAATCATGGGAATTATCGAACTTTCCAACTGAGGTAAATCTGATAGACCAAATTGGCATATCTGTGCGCGTGCCCATGATAGGCACCAAATCGCACTACTTCATCGGTATGGTACTTTGCCATTGAAAGGTTGTTAACCATGAGTTGAACGTTTCCGTCCCACACTAAGGGATTGAGTCCATATTTCTTAGCTAAGCGTTGAGCATCGTCGATGTGCGCTTTACCTGCATTATAGGAGGCTAAGGTGAATTTAATGCGCTGTTCTTTGCTAGGGATTTGGCTCCACGACGCATAAGCGTTGCTAAGTAATTTCATTCCAGCGTTGATTTGTTGCTGAGGGGTTGAGTGAATGGATACACCATATTTACGTCCAATAGAAGGCATGAATTGCATCATCCCAAAAGCTCCACCACCTCCTACCGCGGTTGGATTAAATCTAGACTCCTTAAACGATACAGCCGCTAATAATTTCCAATCCCAATCGTATTTTTCCGCGGCTGTCTTGAATAAATTGTCGTAAGGAGACAGGGCGCCGTTGCGGAACTTTGGAATTAAATACCTCTTCATATTAATAGGAAGACTTACACCGAAGTAATAATTTTTTAAAAATGAGATGTCTGCACGAAATTCTACCCCCCTGATGTATGCATTAAGCTGATTTAAAAATAAACTATCCGAGGCTAAGAGACGGAACTTTGATTGAACCAATAAGTGGGTTTCTTTGATGCCAGTTAAGGAGGAGCTCAAGCGTTTCCACTGAGTTCCTGACATTGTATGTAATATTGGATAAGCGCCAAACATAACATCTGCCAGTTCCTTTGGATTCGCCGGTAGCGTTCTTGAAACAATCGGATAGGAGGTCAACCGCTTATCTGATGTGGTTAAGGAATCGTGCATAGATGGGTCTAGAAATAAATTTCCTTCCTCGGCTAAAAATTTTTGATAAACCACGGATTGATCCGCACATACAATCAAGCGAAATGGAACACCGGACTCCTCTGAAAACCTATTTAAAAAGTCAATGGCGAATCCGGTTGTATCTTTATCTGTAATGCGAAGGAAACATGAATCTACGGAGGCCAAAAACAACACAGTGTCTATTTTAGCAATCGAACGGTCTTGTTTTTTAACCGTAGGTTTAGATGCTTGCCGGCAACTCAGGATGAAAGCTAACACCAAAATGAACGAATAAAGAAAGTTGTTCATGGCTAACAAATATCGAATAATCCCTTGATTTAAAAAAATTTAGCCCATTAATCTTTGAGATTCAAAAAAAATATGTAAAATTTAACCCATATAATTTTATGCACATGAGTGATCAAAATGAAATTTATTCAAAAGTGGTTAGAGCCGGGAAACGCACCTATTTTTTTGACATCAAGGCCACCAAGGGAAATGATTTATACATTACACTAACGGAAAGTAAAAAATCATTTGGTGAAGACGGATCCGACAATTATCAGAAACATAAAATCTTTTTGTACAAAGAGGATTTCGAAAAATTCAAGGAAGGGTTGGATGATGTGTTAACAAAAATTGAAGAGTTAAAAAATTAAATTAACTTGTCCAATTAATTATTATTTCTATCTTTGCGCTCCAATTATGGGAGTTTAGCTCAGTTGGTTTAGAGCATCTGCCTTACAAGCAGAGGGTCGTGGGTTCGAATCCCTCAATTCCCACTTTGAAAAAAGCACTGTCGCAAGATGGTGCTTTTTTGGTTGTAAGACGTTTTCAGTTTACTCAAAAAAGGAAGGGAATGAAAAATGGACCGCCTGAACGCAATGAAGGAGTTCTTTTATCCATTGCACGTCGGGTTCAAAGGATATGTATTCCCTCTACTCCCACTCTGAGTAAATCGGATGGGTAAGAAATGATAAATCGATGGCTTAATGTCGGATTAACGCGAAAGCGCCTTCATTAGTTAACAATATTCTAAAATTTTGTTAATAACTCTTTGGTGGCTTTTTTGCTTTTAAGAAAGACATCCGATACATTTACCCCACCTATAACCTATTTTATGAAAAATTTATACAAAAACTTCGGAATTTTCTCGGCTATTTTAGTGGCTGTTGTGCAACAGCTATCTGTGAGTTACGCACAATGTGTTGCTCCCACCCCCTCATCCAATAATGCATCCATCACTTGTGGTCAATCGACCGTATTAACGGCTAGTGGAGGAACCAACTACACTTGGTATTCCAATGCCTTAGGAACCAATCAAGTTGGTACAGGCGCAACGTTGTCAACTCCGGCATTAAGCACCACGACGACGTATTATTTGCAAAACATGACAGGTTCTGCAGCCAATGTTTTTAACATAACATCCCTGTCCTCTGTTGGCGCCACGTATTATGAGCACAACACCTACACTGGAGATGATCGCGGTGGGATTGCTGTTACGCAACAATATTGTTATGTTACCGGAGATCAAAATACTGGAAGATATGATATGCCAAATCTCACAAATCCGGTTTCGTATACTCGAAGAGATGGAATAGTAAGTGATATGTTTGGTGCTGGAACGCTTTACACATTGTGGAATAATATAAGCAATACTGATCCCATTGGAACTTGTACTGCATTCACGTTGAATTCCATGCGTACGCTAAATAATGACTGCTCTTTAGGGAATACTATTATTCCTCTTTCTCAAACTATAGCCATGGGTTCTTGTAACGACATGGCTATCTTCAATGGTGTTGGGTTTGTTGTAGTTTATACCGGGAGCGGTGGTAGTCCTGCTAATACGTTCTATCGCATTGATTTACCTTCAGGTACAGTAACCCAAATGGGAACATATACACTTACTGCAACTTTTACTGAGAATTGGTCTAGATGGGGTGTTGCAGAATTTGACGGTGTAAATTATTCAGTAGTTTACGTTCAGAATAGTTCAACCATCAGTAGAATGAATATGGCTACGGGTACAGTTACTGTTGTTCAATCATTTGGAAGCCTAAGCGATATGGCAAACATTACATATTCTCCTTGGAATAGTAGATGGTATTATCATCATGAAGGCGGAAGCCAGTGGGGTGGTATGGATGAAAGTGTTGGTTACTTGACAGGAACGCACAATAGCGTTGCAGCTAATGCTTGCTACTCTCCGCTTGTGCCCGTTACAGTGACTGTGAATTCAAACATTACATCCCCAACTGCAGCACCTGCAACAATAAATTGTGGTCAAACCGCTAATTTAACAGCTTTAGGCGGAAATGGTGGTTCGTATACTTGGTATTCGGATCCTGCAGGAACGCAAGTGCTAGGATCAGGCGCCACATTCACTACGCCATCATTAGGAGTAACAACTACATATTATGTAGCATCAACAAGTGGTCAAGGAGCAGGCTCAACCTTTAGTTTCTCCAATGCAAGTTCAACTGGCCCGAATGGCCCTACACAAGCTCAAATAACTGCTGCTTATGCTGGATCAAGCTTAGCCAATAATGTCACTATTAACACGCAGGGGATTCAGGAATGGATAGTTCCGATGTCAGGAACCTATCAAATACAAGCAAATGGTGCTCAAGGTGGTGGAAATGGTGGACTTGGAGCCCGCATGCAGGGAGAATTTAGTTTAACCCAAGGACAAAAATTATTTATTGTTGTTGGTCAACAAGGGAATGGTCCTGTAGATGCTAATGCTTGTGGCGGTGGTGGAGGTTCCTTTGTAACTACAGGAGCAGGTTCACACACCACTTCGACTGCACTTATTGTAGCTGGTGGCGGTGGTGGACAAAGTCCTCAAGTTGGGAATCCAGGATTAACTACGAACAATGCTGGTCAAGGTGAAAATTGTCAGCCTGGTGGTACTGGAGGTAGCGGAGGAGCGGATGCATCAGGATGCGGAGATGGTGCTGGTGGTGCAGGAGGCTTTTTAAGCAATGGCGCATCAGGTGGTTCATGGGGATCTCAACGAGGTTTTGGTTTTATTTCTGGAGCAGCCGTTGGCGGTAGTTCAAGTTCCGGTTCTCGTGAAGGTGGATTCGGTGGTGGAGCTGGAACCCATTCCAATAATACCGGCGGTGGTGCTGGTGGTGGTTATTCCGGTGGTTCTGCTCCATATCATGGCTCAAATTTTGAAGGAGGCGGAGGCGGATCGTTTAATAGCGGCACAAATCCAGTGAATACGCAAGGCATTAATTCCGGCCACGGAAGTGTTATTATAACTTCAATGACTCCAATGTGTGCATCGGCAACCGTACCTGTAATAGTTACGGTGAATTCAGTTGGCTTGCCAACAACTTCAAATGTAACCGTAACATGTGGTCAAACTGCAACCTTAACCGCTTCTGGAAATGGGACGATTTATTGGTATTCTAATGCACAAGGATCAACGCAAGTTGGTACAGGAAATTCATTTACTACCCCTCAACTATCAACAAATACAACATATTATGCAAGTTTAGCAACGGGTGTATGCGCAGGACAAAATGTACCTGTTGTTGTAACTGTAAACCTTCCTGCTTCACCAACAGCAACTGGTGCTACTATCACTTGTGGACAAACTGCTGCGTTAACAGCCTCAGGCGGTGGACTAAATAACTATGTTTGGTATTCAAATGCAATTGGTACCAACCAGATAGGAACCAGTGCAACGTATACTACACCTTCCCTAAGTATGTCTACAACCTATTATGTAGCTTCAGGGATTGTTTCAAATTCTCAGCCAGTGAGTTTTACTTATACTGGAAACACCCAGACATATACAGTTCCTGCTGGGGTAAACTCAATTACTATTGATGCGAATGGCGCCGGTGGTGGTGTTTATCCAGGTGGTGTAGGAACAGCGGGAGCAGGTGGTAAAATGATTTCTACGATTCCCGTAACTCCTGGCCAAGTATTAACGGTTGTAGTTGGTGGTGCCGGAGGTAACAGTCAATACAATCGAAGTGGTAGTGGTGGTGGTGGATTTTCAGGCGTACTTAACGCTGCCAATAATCACTTGGTTTCAGCCGGTGGTGGTGGTGGTGCCGCAGGTAATGAAAGTTGTCCGCAGGTTGGAAATGGTGGAAATGGTGGCGCTGCTGCTGGAACCCAAGGTTCATGTGGACTAGGAGGTGCTGCAGGAACTAATGCGGCTGCTCCTGCCGGTGGAACTGGCGGAACAGGTAGCATTCCAGGTGCTGCTGGTACGGCTGCTGGAGGAGGAATTGGAGGAGCAACTACTAACGATTTCGGAACTGGTGGTGGCGGTGGTGGTTACGGTGTAACCGCAGCAGCATCCCAATACGGATCATGTGGTGGAAATTCTGGTGCAGGTGGATTTGGTGGCGGTGGTTCAGGAGGTACTGGTGGTTGTGGCGGAACGCAAGAAAGATTGTCAGGCGGCGGCGGCGGCGGCGGCGGCTACACTGGTGGTGGTGGTGGAACATCTACCCCAGGTTGTGCAAGCTGTGGCGGCGGCGGCGGCGGCGGCGGTAGCAATTTCGCTATTGCAACGGCCTCAAATATTACAAGCACTGTAGGTGGCGGAGCGGCATCTCAAGCGAATGGAACAGTTGTTATCACACCAATCAACGCGAGCTGTCAATCTGCCCTTATTCCAGTTCTTGTAACTGTTAATAGCAACATTACTCAACCTACAGCTCTGGGCGCTTCAATCGCATGTGGACAAACAGCTACGTTAACTGCCACAGGTGGTTCTGGAACTGGTTACACATGGTATACTGATTCTACAGGTTCAACAGCTTTGTCTACAGGAGCAAACTACACTACCCCATCGTTAGGAATCACTACAACATATTATGTAGCATCTACAACGGGTGCTGCTCCGGGGTCTGTATATACGTTTACCAATGCTTCGTCTACAGGACCGAATGGCCCTACACAAGCTCAAGTGAATTCTGCTTATGCGGCAACTAACTTAGCAAATAACGTAACCATTAATACGCAAGGTATTCAAGAATGGGTTGTTCCTCAAGCAGGTACATATCAAATCCAAGTCAATGGTGCACAAGGCGGTGGTAATGGTGGACTTGGTGCACGCATGCAAGGTGAATTCAATTTAACTGCAGGACAAAAATTATTTATCGCAATCGGACAGCAAGGTAATGGTCCTGTAGGAGCAGGAGCTTGTGGTGGTGGCGGTGGTTCATTCGTTACTACAGGAAACGCTACATACACTACATCAACGTCATTAATTATTGCTGGTGGCGGTGGTGGACAAAGTCCTGAAGTTGGATATCCAGGCTTAATAACAACAAACGGAGGACAAGGCGAAGGATGCCAACCAGGAGGAACAGGTGGTAATGGAGGTGCTGATGCCTCAGGCTGTGGAAGCGGTGCTGGTGGCGCAGGTGGATTCTTAACCGATGGAGCCTCAGCAGGCTCTTGGGGTTACCAAAGAGGCTTTGGCTTCTTGTCCGGTGCTGCTGTTGGTGGTCAGTCAGGATCTGGTGCTCGTGAAGGAGGATTTGGTGGTGGTGCAGGAACACATGAAAATAATACAGGCGGTGGTGCCGGTGGTGGTTATTCAGGAGGTTCCGCAGCCAACCACGGAGCGAATTTTGAAGGCGGTGGCGGTGGTTCCTACAACAGTGGAACCAGCCAAGTAAATACGCAAGGAATCAATGCGGGTAATGGATCCGTAGTCATTACTCCAATGACACCTTCTTGTGCCTCTACCCTAGTTCCTGTTACAGTTACTGTGAATCCTATTTCATTACCAACTGCAACTGGAGCAACTGTTGGATGTGGACAAACTGCTACATTAACAGCTACTGGAAACGGTACATTATATTGGTACTCTAATGCATCAGGAACAACGCAAGTTGCTACCGGTGGTTCGTTTACTACACCTGCCCTTTCTGCAACAACAACTTACTATGTTAGTACTGCCACGGGCGTTTGTGCTGCTCAAAATACACCAGTCACTGTTACAGTAAATGGATTAGCTGCACCAACAATCTCAGGTAATTTGAATTTCTGTGGGAACAACAATGCTACGACAACGCTAACAGCTTCAGGTAGCCCAAGTGGTTATTCTTGGTGGTCAAATGCAAACGGAACGGGCTATTTAGGAAACAATGCTTCCTTTACAACACCTGCATTGAATACGACTACTACCTATTATGTACAGTCATCTACTCCTCAAGGAGGTTCACAAATCTTTAACTATACAGGTGCAATTCAAACATTCACAGCACCAGTATCCGGTGTTTACACCTTTGAGTCATGGGGAGCTCGAGGTGGCGAAGGAGGAAATTGTTATGGTCAAGCTGGTAAAGGAGGGTATTCTAAGGGTGATGTAGTTTTAACTGCAGGTCAGACCTTGTATATTGGAGTGGGTCAACAAGGCTTCCAATCATCGACCTTAACCGCATTCAATGGTGGGGGTTCTGGAAATACTTCACCGGGTGATGAAGGTTACACCGGCGGTGGAGCAACACACATTGCAAGTGCATCCGGGAATTTAGCTTCACTTTCTGCGAATCAAGGAGCTATTTACCTCGTTGCCGGTGGTGGTGGCGGTGCTGCAGGAGGAACCTGTGTTTGTCAATATCAAGGGAATGGCGGAGCAGGCGGTGGTCTTGTTGGCGCATCAGGAACTTGCAGTGGAAATGATTGTGGATATAGACCTGCCGGAACCGGGGGCACACAGGCAGCAGCTGGAACTGGACAAACAGAATCAATAGTGGCTGCTTTTGGTATTGGCGCATCATCATCCACCTTACAGAACGATTGTATCCAAGGCGGCGGTGGCGGCGGCGGATGGTACGGTGGCGGTGCTGGAGGTCAAGCTGGCGGTGGCGGCGGTGGCGGATCTGGCTACCTAAATCCTAGCCTAACCGCAACACAAATCCTTGATGGTAACTCGGTTATGCAAGACACCTTAGGAAATAACATGACGGGTAACAGTGGGAATGGGATTGCTAAAATCTCATGGCAAGGAACGGGATGTACTTCAGCAGTTGTGCCAGTAGTTGTTAGCGTAGGACAAACACCTACCGTTTCTGGAGGGAATAACCAAAATGTATGTGCTGGAAACAGTGTTACATTAAGCGGTAGCGGAGCTGCTACATACACTTGGAATAATAACATCCAAAATGGTGTTGCATTCACTCCGATTACAACACAAACGTATGCTGTTATTGGTACTGCTGCCAATGGCTGTAGTGATACAGCAACGGTAACCGTTACGGTAAATGCTGCGCCTGATGTAAATGCAGGAATAGATCAAAGTGTATGTGAAGGAGGCTCTATAACCTTAACCGGTGCAGGTGCAACAACGCTAGCATGGAATAACAATGTTCAAAATGGAGTTGCGTTTACCCCAACAGTCACTCAAACTTATACCTTAACAGGAACAAATGCGGTAGGATGTTCTGCAACCGACCAAGTAACGGTTACGGTTAACCCAGCACCAATTGTTTCTTTAGGTCAGGATACTGTGGTATGTGAAAACAACTTCCCATATCAAATAACAGCTACTGGTACTCCTGGGGCTACCTATTCTTGGGATAACGGCGCTACAGGAAATCCGATTTCTGTTGCTACTGCTGGGGCTTACACGGTCACGGCAACAAGCAACAACGGATGTACTGCAACAGATATAATCATTATTGAATCAGACCCGTGTGCAGGAATTATCGAACAAGGAATGAGTATTATACTTTATCCAAATCCGTTTAATGAAAACGTTCAAATCACTTCCACTGAATCAATCGATGCACAACTTGAGGTGTATGGTTCAGATGGCCGAATCGTTTATGCGATGCATATGAACGGACAACACGCTACACTTAGCTTAGAGAACTTGGCGCGTGGAAACTACATGGTGAAAATCGTACATAACGGTACAACCCATGTAACTAAACTTGTTAAACAGTAACTCTAACCTACTATGTGAACAAAAAAAAGGGGCTTCGGCCCCTTTTTTTTGCTTAATAAAAACTTAATATATTATTCTTCAAAAAGACTGCTAATGAAAATAAATCAATAATACTAAGCTAACAAAAAGCTAACCAAGTAAATGCAACTTTGCATCAAAATAAATAAGTGATGAAAAAGATAATTTTTACGTTGGTTGTAATTGTTGGTATGTACTCCAATCAAGTTATTAGCCAGAATATACTCGCCGGTTGGAACTACAATACCATAACAGGTGCGCCAGTTGCACCTATAGCAGATATAGGATCAGGAACTTCGAGTTTTCTTGGATCGTTAGTTGTGGCTACTGCAGCAACTGGAATGGATCCAATTATTAATAACGGTTGTGGTTCACAAAATGGCGCTAATCCGGGTGCATGGGCTTTTACTGCATCCCCTGGACCTACCAATGAAAGTTCTGGTGTTCAATATATGGCATCTACGGTAGGAAGTTCAAATATTACATTTACCTGGGATCAACGGAGTTCAAATACCGCAACGAATACGATGCGTGTTAAATACACCACGGATGGAACCACATGGAATGATTTCACCATGACTGCTTCAAATACAACATTTTGTAATGGTACTTTAAATGCGAATGGATGTTTTGAAAACAGTGCTGTTGGTGATCAGTACCGAAGGGTCTCATTAGATTTTTCTTCGATCTCGGCTGCCGATAACAACCCTAATTTTGGAATACAAATTTTAGCCGCACACTTTCAAGCTACTGGGCAATTTCGTCAAACAGGAAATACAGCATTGGTCGCTACTGGAGGCACATGGAGATTTGATAATGTTAAAATTGAAGGACGATCTAATATTTCAATAGCATCGGCGAGTAATTTCGCTCAATACAATGAAAACATTGGTGTAATTAATGTGCCAATTACCGTTTCAAATGCAAACAATAGTCCCATTAATCTTACCTTTTCGCTATCCACATATTCCGATGCAAGTGTTAACCTTGACTACACTTGGACCAATACCTTAACTATTCCTGCCAATACGAATGGTATTACCAATTTACCTATAACCATCATTGACGATGCCCTTTCTGAAAATGCCGAACGAATCATTGTGAAAATCTCTAGTGGTTTGAATGCGTTAATTTCAACAACAAATAATTACCAAATTATCTTCATTAAAGACAATGATTATCAAGCACCAACTCCTACCAATGAGCTCAACTTAAATCTACTCACCTCCTTCTCTAATGGTATAGCCGGAGCAAACTCAGCTGAGATCGTAAGCTTTGATTCCGATGTTGATCGCCTGTATATTGCGAATAGTGTGGCTGGGAAATTAGACATCGTTAACTTTAGCAACCCAGCTTCACCTGTTCTAATTAATTCGGTGTCATTAGCAGCCTATGGTAATATCAATTCAGTGGTAGCACATGATTCAATTGTTGCATTAGCTATTGAATCTGTTCCTGCTCAAATAAATGGTAAAGTTGTGTTTATGGATTATAATGGCAATTTTATTAGTCAGGTAACTGTTGGTGCGATGCCAGATATGATCACTTTTAATAAAGACTATTCAAAAATACTTACCGCTAATGAAGGTGAACCAGACGCAAGCTATGCGAATGACCCAGAGGGTTCAGTTTCAATCATTGATTTAACTCCAGGGTATGCCAATTTAACGAACGCGAATGTTACAAACATTGGATTTCTAGCATATAATGGACAGTCTGCTTCATTGATTGCACAAGGAATACGGGTTTTTGCGACCAGTGCTAGCGTGGCGCAAGATTTTGAACCGGAGTACATAGCTATTTCTGATGATAACACAAAGGCTTATGTAACCTTGCAGGAGAATAATGCAATGCTTACTATTGACCTTACAACTTCTTCCATTACCTCGCTAGTCGCCTTAGGATTTGGATCGTATGATGCAATCAGTGGTAATGCCTTGGATGCCTCCGATCAAAGCGGTGCTGTACTAATCACAGGGAACATTCCAGTTAAAGCTACTTACATGCCAGATGCCATTGATTTTTACTCTACGGGTGGAACCGGTTACCTTGTAATGGCAAACGAAGGAGATTCTCGTGAATTCGGTTCAGTTATCGATGCAAATAGAATTTCCTCAAGTACGTATAATAATTTATTAGACGCAACTGCATTTCCAGACCAAGCGATTCTTAGAAATAACAAATTCCTCGGAAGATTATCAGCGCTTAAATATAGCGGGGACACCGACGGTGATGGGGATTATGATGAATTACACATTATGGGTGGTAGGTCATTCTCTATTAGAAATGCTGCAACGGGTGCAATTGTTTTTGATTCGAAATCATTGATGGAGCAAATTACCGCTAATCACCCTTCGTTTGGCGCTATTTTTAATGCATCAAATGCTACTGGAGCCCCTGCATTAAAAAACAGAAGTGACGACAAGGGACCAGAACCTGAAGGAATTAAGATTGCTCAGATTAATGGGAAAAAGTATGCCTTTGTTGCATTAGAGCGAATCGGTGGAGCAATGATGTTTAATGTGACCAACCCAAATAACCCAATTTATGTTGGTTACGCAAACAACCGATCAACTACGCTTTCCGGGCCAGACCTTGGTGCTGAAGGAATTATTTATATTTCAGCTGCTCAATCTCCAAATGGAAATGCCCTATTAATTCTTGCGAACGAGGTGAGCTCTACGCTAAGTATTTATCAAATCAACAGTTGTGCTGAATTATCAGGTGCGCCTATCACGACTCAAAATAACACAATTTGCGCTGGACAAAATACATCGATTACCGCGACACCTACAGCAAATGTAAGTTATGAATGGTTGCAAAATAACCTTCCCATTCAAAATGCCAATCAGGTGAATTATACGGCCACAACTGCTGGAACCTATGCACTCAAAGTAACAAATAGCACATTAAACTGTGTAGACACTACCAATTCAATTCAAATTACGGTTAATGCGCTGCCTATTGTTTCTGGTGGCCAAAGTCAATCACTATGTACAGGAGCCAGTGCAACACTAAACGGTTCTGGGGCTTCTACTTATACTTGGAACAACAATGTAACTAACGGTGTAGCCTTTACCCCTGCAGCTACTCAAACGTATACCGTTACAGGTACCGATGCTAATGGATGTCAAAATACAGCGCAAGTTACCGTTACTGTAAATGTATTACCGGTAGTTTCAGCCGGACAAGCACAAACCTTTTGTGCGGGAGCTAGTGCCACACTCAATGGTTCTGGCGCTTCAACCTATTCATGGAACAATAACGTTACAAACGGTGTTGCATTCACTCCTTTAGCTACTCAAACGTATACCGTTACAGGTACCGATGTTAACGGATGTCAAAACACCGCACAGGTAATCGTTACTGTAAATACCCTGCCTGTTGTTTCTGCAGGACAAAGTCAATCAGTTTGCACAGGCGGAAGTGCAACGCTAAACGGATCTGGTGCTTCAACCTATTCATGGAACAATAACGTTACAAACGGTGTTGCATTCACTCCTCAGGCAACACAAACGTATACTGTAACAGGTACCGATGCTAATGGATGCCAAAACACAGCACAAGTTACTGTTACGGTAAATTCCTTGCCCGTTGTTTCAGCCGGACAAGCACAAACATTGTGCACAGGCGGAAGTGCAACGCTAAACGGATCTGGTGCTTCAACCTATTCATGGAACAACAACGTTACAAACGGTGTTGCATTCACTCCTCAGGCAACACAAACGTATACGGTTACAGGTACCGATGCGAATGGATGCCAAAACACAGCGCAAGTTAGTGTTACGGTAAATACCTTGCCCCTTGTTTCAGCCGGACAAGCACAAACATTGTGTGCAGGTGCAAGTGTAACACTTAACGGATCTGGAGCTTCAACCTATACATGGAATAATAACGTTACCAACGGTGTAGCTTTCACCACTTTAGCTACTCAAACGTATACGGTTACAGGTACTGATGTTAATGGATGTCAAAACACAGCTCAAGTAATGATAACAGTTAATCCACTTCCTACCGTTAATGCTGGATCTACCCAGAATGTTTGTCCTGGAGTTCAAGTTACCTTAACTGCAAGTGGGGCATCAACATATGTTTGGAATAACAACATAAGTAACGGTCAGGCCTTTACGCCAAATGCTTCAGGAATATATACCGTAATTGGAACTGACCTGAATGGGTGTGATGATACAGCACAAGTTTCAGTAAACATTTACACTGCACCTTCAGTGGATCTTGGAAACGACACGGTTGTTTGTGAATACAACTTCCCGTACCAAATCACGGCAACTGGAACACTTGGCGCAACCTATTCTTGGGATAACGGATCAACAGGTAATCCAATTTCTGTAGCTGTTGCTGGTACATATGCGGTAACCGTTACTGATAATAATGGATGTACTTCAACGGATAATATCATTATCGAATCAGACCCTTGTGCAGGAATTATGGAACAAGGAATGAGTATCGTACTTTATCCGAATCCGTTTAATGAAAATGTTCAAATCTCTTCCACTGAATCTATCGATGCACAACTTGAGGTGTATGGTTCAGATGGACGAATCGTTTATGCGATGCATATGAACGGACAACTCGCTACACTTAGCTTAGCTAACTTGGCGCGTGGAAACTACATGGTGAAAATCGTACATAATGGCACAACCCATGTAACTAAACTTGTTAAGCAGTAAACCTAAACTAGTATTAAAACAAAAAAAGGGGCTTCGGCCCCTTTTTTATTCTCAATATATTAAAGTTAATGCTTGATAATAACTTCACTGTTATCTACTCGAAACCTTGGTCCCCAAATGCCAGGTTCCGTCCCTTTTCCTACTGATATTATCATATTGATTTCAGCTCCGAGTGGCAATCCTAACTTTCTTCGTACGCGCCATTTATCGAATCCCTCCATTGGACAGGTGTGAAATCCTTCTGCGGCTATTGAAAGCATAAAGGTTTGTGCGGCCAACGCACAGGATTTGTGAACCATAATGCGTTGATCCGTTCGTCCACCAAAGCGCATAAAGGGCTTAAATAAGCCACCAAAAAAACAAACAGACCTGCGAATAAAGGTATGAATCCCAAACATATCTCGACCATATAACAAGGGCATTACTTTACCATAGTAATTCAATCCGTTCTTTTCAATGTTATTGGGTTCACGATCACCCAGGTGTTTGAGAATTTGTTCCTTATTCCAACGGGCTCGTCGTTTATATAAATCTCTTCGAGTAACAAAAACCACCATTTCCTTAGCTGAACTGGCAGCATTCTGACCTAAGCACAGCGGAACGAATTCTTGTATACGTTTTTTATCATGAATCCAATGGAATTCCCATAATTGCATGTTGCTGCTGTTGGGAGAGAGCACTGTGCGCTCAAGGCTTCTCATCATAACCTCCTCCGGTACTTCGATTGCTGGATCAAACTTTCTATTAGATCTTCTGAATTCTACAATCGACTGAAATACTTCGCTATGCATGGTATATATTTTTTGACAAAAATAGGCCTAATCTTGCACTTCCTATAAATTGACGTATTTTTTTGGTGGCAGTTAAGTTAATACTAAAACAAGTTTTTAACTGACAAATACAAAAATGAAAACACGGAAATACTGAATAGAAAATTGACGATTAAATAATAATACCTATCAACTTTTTGGTCCTTCCTGTCCGCATTTTTTCTAGGCGGTTTATTCTTGGGTCTGAGGACCATATAGCCAAGTAAAAATAGAATTAATGGTGCAACAATGAAGATTGCATAAGGGTCTTTAGTTGGAAAAACAAGCCCGTCTTGTAGTTTTATCGCAACATTCTGTTTTCGCCATTTCGTAGAAGAAACCGTAATTGTATCTCCTTTGTTAATGTTTCCTTCAATCCATGACGGCACATTCAATGACCTATGAGTCAATTCTTTGTTTTTTCGTGCTAATTCGATCGTATAAAAGATTTCAACATGATCTTCGACCAGTTCCTCTTTTGTTACCTGAACAACTTGTTTTTTTGAATCACAAATTTCAACGGTTGAAGTTGTACCTAAAAGAGGCTCAATAACATAAGTGACGCTGATTAATATAGCAGTAATAACCATGGCCAGTTTCCATGTACGGCTGTAAAAAAGTTTTTCGAGCAAGGTCGTTTTTAAATTTTCAACTTCCTCATGGTTATTGATAACTTTTTGCGCTTCCATTGCTTTATTCTTGAAAGCTTCTAGCTCGCTTGAACTTATACAAATAACCGGGCTATAATCCTCTTTATTTTTGTTTACATCGTCCGATGAATCGTCTTCATCTTTGCTCCAGGTAACTAAATCAAAATTCAACGTATTGGTATTCAAACAACTGTTACACGCACGAAAATTGACGATGATATGATTTTGGTCGAGATTTTCAGTAATCGGCAAATCCATTAGATGCTGAACGTTTCGCTCTGCAATTTCCTGCAGTTGCTCAGGAGTATCATAAACAAGATGCAACTTGAAATCTAACTCGCTAACCCATTTATTACATGACTCACAAAATACCACTTCCTTAATCCGAGAAAGGCTTAGGAATGGAACCACTATAAATCCAAGGAGTTCAGCAATCCAATAGTACAAAGTCCAATCAAGACTAGAATTATAAATGAACTTAATATGTGCATAAAGCCCGAACGGATTCAAGATCAATGCTGAAATCGAATCAAAATTAATGAAGCCATTGATTTTGTAGCCGACAAAGAAAACCCAAGATAAATAGTACGCTAAGAGGGTTGATAAGAAGAAAAACAATAGATTAATCCCGCTATTTCTGCATTTAGACAAAGTAGCAATTTGTACATTAACAAAAATTAAAATCCATAGCAAAAAACAAAACAATCCAAACTTCATCAATTGATTACTAAAATCCATAATTGGTGACATGGAGAAGAATCCCAAAACATAACCGTACGCAAGACTCAATAATGGAATTATAAATAATCCTGAAATGGTACCAATAAGTAAAATTGAACCAGATTTTCCTGATTTTTCGTAAATTTTATTCATGTTTGTTTTTTTTGAAAACACTAAGTTAGTTAAATCACCATTGGTTACTTGTATGTATGCCAAAACATCGTCTATTCCTTGGTTTTTCCTACCTTTGTTTTAATGAATGACACAAGAAAACGCGTAGAAGTTTGTTTTACACCCGGCGAGTATACCTATTTTAAAGGTGAGTTTGAAATCGTAGTAGTGATTGATGTATTGCGCGCTACCTCAGCAATATGTGCTGCTTTTGAACATGGCGTAGCCTCAATTATACCAGTACCTACCATCGAAGAAGCACAAGCGTACAAGGATCAAGGGTATTTGGCCGGTGCTGAACGAAAAGGTCAAATTGTGGAAGGATTTGATTTTGGAAACTCCCCGTTTTCCTATATGAAAGATGAATTCAAGGGGAAGGATATCGTACTGACAACAACCAATGGTACAAAATCCTTAGACGTGGCAAAAGATGCAGATATCGTGGTAGTTGGATCCTTTTTAAATCTGGAAACACTTAGTCATTGGCTTGAAGAAAAAGACATGAACATCTTATGTCTTTGTTCCGGTTGGCAAGATAAATTCAACTTAGAAGATACGATTTGTGCCGGAGCAATATGCGATTATTTAGTTTCTACCGGTAAGTTTACGTCGGTAGAAGATTCATCGATTGCGTCCAAATATCTTTATTTGTCGGCAAAAGATAATTACATGGGATATTTAAAATCAAGTTCACATAGAAGACGATTAAAAAACTTAAATTTGAATGAAGACATAAAGTATTGTCTTACCCCAAATCAAACTGATGTTATTCCAATCTTGAAAAATGGCAAAATCGTTATCGCGTAAACTGCTTATTGCTGGGGTAGCCCTTCTCCCCTTCCTAATGTCTTATATCCCAAAAGAACTTTCAAAACCTCAATGGGGATTTTTTGGACACAAACGAATTAATCGCGTAGCTGTTTTCACCTTGCCTCCTGAATTATTCGGTTTTTACAAAGAAAACATTGAATTCTTGACAGACCATTCCGTTGACCCTGATAAACGCCGGTATGCGATAGAAGGGGAAGCTGAATGTCATTACATTGATTTAGATCACTACTACAAACCGGGTGAAGATCCGTACAAAATCCTACCGAAGTATTGGAAAGAAGCAGTTGAAAAGTTTAGTGAAGATACCCTGCGCAGTTATGGTATAGTTCCGTGGCATGTGTTGCACATGAAATATAAATTACAAAAGGCTTTTGAGAATAAGAACATTGATCTCATCTTGAAGTATTCTGCTGAAATTGGTCATTACATTGGTGATGCGCATGTTCCCTTGCACACAACGGAAAACTACAACGGCCAATTATCTGGACAAAAAGGAATTCATGGCCTTTGGGAAAGTCGCTTGGTAGAAATCAATGCAGAAGATTACGATTACTTTGTTGGGAAAGCTGCATACAAAAAATATGTGCAGGATTACATTTGGGATGCCGTAAAAGGCTCACATAAAGCCTTAGACTCTGTATTGCACATTGAAAAAGAACTGACGAAAAGTTTCCCCACAGACCGTAAGTACAGCTATGAGCAACGTGGAAATACAACAATATCTACCTATTCTCGCGAATTTTGTGAGTTATATCACAATCAAATGAACGGAATGGTTGAGCGTAGGCTTAAAGCTGCTGTGTTAGCTGTTGGTTCAATTTGGTATACAGCCTGGGTGGATGCAGGTCAACCGGATTTAAGAGCACTTCAAAATCAAAAACCAACACCAGAATTACTTAAGGAAATGGAAGCCCTGGATGAGCATTTCCATAACGACAAACATTTCGGAAGAATTTGTGATTAAGTTATTCCTTGATTATTTTTTCAGTGAATCCACCTTGCTCTGTTCGAACTTCTAAGTAATAGATTCCCTTAGCTAACGAGGAAGCATCCACTTCTTGCAACATCGTTTGATTTCCTTCGAATTGCATGATTAACGCACCGTGTGTATTGAAAATCAATACCTGCTGAATAGTTTCCTCAGCATTCATCCCTTCTATTACAATGCGCTCGTTGAACGGATTTGGAAATACAGCAACATTTTGTACAGGATTTTCTGTCAATCCAACCCCCGTTTGTGAGCAAGCGCATTTCTGCTTCGCCCCTGTAGTATTTACCACTTGAGGTGCCGTATATGTTGCTTTTACCCAACATTTTTGACCGGACTGTGCATTTGAGGTATTTCTAATACGCAAGGTATGCCAGCCGGAATAGAACGCATTCACAGTATAAGTTAAAGTTCCGCTAGACGAAAGTGTATCAATTACTTCGCATTGTGCATTTAACACTTCTAAGGTAATCGGGTTATTTGGATTTTCTGGATAAATGTTTACTAAAACACTACTTGCCGAATCCGGAAAAATCCGCCCAACCACGCGACAATCTCTACTATTGCTTGGTAAACTCCCGCCCTGCTGTAACGAAGCTGGACTGCTATCACCTAAATCATCGGCCATTTCCCACTCTTGTGTAATGCTTTCTGAAGGGCGTACGTAATTTGTATTAATTCCGATTGGTGCCCAAACCGCATACCCCCTTCTTCCCGCAGTCGCGGATCCATCGCACGGAGGAATAGCAATATTCACTTGACCTGATCCATTAACTGTTACGGTAGTATTACCATTCGCACCGGAATAATCCTTCAACACTGTGCCTGCTGGAAAGGTGGTTGGAACCCCCGTTAAATTCTGCCAAGCGGTGTACTGATCATTTACTGCAATAAGCGCTTTTGCTACGCGCTCAATCACAAAGGCATCTTGCGCTTGCCAACGAACGAAATAAGCACCATCCTTGAAATGTAAATTTTGGTGACACCAGATTAAATTCTCGATGTCTGAATGTGTCCCCAATTCATTTGTGTCTTTAGGGTCGTGACTAAATCGGTTACCCAAATAACCAATATTAAATAAGTCCTCGAAAAACACTTCGGGTCCACCATCAACCGCCATTGCTATAGCATAAGCTACTGAAGCACGCGGGTCAGTAATCTCAATTTGTTGACCGATTTGAGACCCCGTATTCCAACCTGTAATATTCCCATTGGCAGATAGTGTTGGTCTGTAGGTATCGTGATTATTTACAAACGGGACTGTTCTTCCCCGATTTTGCTGTTGTGTATTTGAAATATTTCCCAAGTTGTACGCCCCATTCTGTGTTATTACATCTTGTAAAGCAAAACGTAAAGAAAAATCGAAAGTCCCTGCCCTATTTTGGACTGCGGCACACCAACTATCAATCTCCCCCATATTTCCTACATATTCACCCACTGCGTACATATCGTTTCCGCCGCTAGCCCAAAGCGCACTGTTTTGGAGATTCCAAAGAAAATCCTCGGTCGCGTAGGCAGGAAAATGTTTTACAGCATCGATTCGAACGCCATCCCACCCCATTTGTTTCTTGTACCAAATTAACCAGTTGCGCATACCATTCCTCATGTAATCTGTTCCTTGAGCAGGATTGTAAATCGCATTACTGCTTAATCCAAAGGCATTCGACTCATACGATACATCGGGGCCCCAAAACGGCGAATTGATGTCGTTGGTGCAACAAGCGTTGTTGTTATTTGGATAAAAATTCTGCCAATTCTTTGGGAACCGTCCTTCTCTTGAAACGTAATTGGTTGCCGCTTCGTTTATCCCGGGCGTTTTGAAGCATGTATATCTAAAATTCTTGTATTTGTTGGTTTGACCATCATCTATTGCTGCTGGATCTTGTCCGCCCTGCCCAAGGCTTGAGCCTGCATTTGTAACGTGGTTTAGTACGATATCCTGAATGACATCAATGCCATTCGCTTTCATGACTGCCATCATACGGAGCAATTCATCCTTATCTCCCATTCGGGTTTTAATGGAGTTCTTCTGATACTTTTCGCCTAAATCATAGTGATCAAAGGGGGAATAACCGACGCTGTTGGTTCCTGAATTTTTTATTGTTGGAGGAATCCAAATGGCATCAATTCCCATGGATCGCAACCTAGGCGCTAACTCTGTTAAATAATTAGCCCAACCATTCGGATAATTTGCATTCCAATAATCCCACCAAAACCCTTGCAATAATACCTGTCTATTCGTTGGATTTACTTGCGCAATTGAACGTAATGAAGGAAGCAATAATCCAAAAAACAACAATAAACTAAAAGGTAATTTTCTCCATCGATGAAACTGCATATGCTTGATTTTTAAGTATTAATGATAGCTCACTTGAACCTAAGTTCTCAATTGTACCGCCGTGTTGATTTACCTCAATTCGTAAGGGTTGATTCTTATATAAAATCTCGAAATGATATTGTTTCCAGGCTTCCGGAATGCTTGGATTTATCGTTAAGCCATCTTCGCCTATACGAACACCTGCCAAACCTTCCACCAAACTTAACCAGGTACCAGCCATGCTCGTAATGTGTAATCCTTCATCCGCTTCATGGTTGTAATCGTCTAAATCTAAGCGTGATGTTCGAAGATACAATTCATATGCTTTATCCATCCTTCCAATTGCCGCTGCGATAACTACGTGAACGCATGGACTTAACGAGGATTCGTGAACGGTTTTTGGTTCATAAAAATCAAAATTCTCACGCAAGGTCTCCAGATCGAAATGGTCTTTAAATAAATATAATCCTTGCAATACATCGGCTTGTTTTATAAAGATGGAACGTAAGATTCGATCCCAACTCCAATGCTGATTTATCGGACGTTCAGATACTGGAATATCCGCCACACTTAACTGCTCTTTGTCCATGAAGCCATCCTGTTGTAAGAAAATACGCGTCCCTTCGAGTTTAGGGAAATATACATTTTCAGCAATATGCTTCCAATCTACACATTCCTTTTCACTCAATAAGGGGTTCGTTTCTGAAGCAAATTCAGACTCACATTTCAACGCGTACTCCAAGCACCATTTAGCGATATAGTTGGTATACCAGTTATTATTGATGTTATTTTCATACTCATTCGGTCCGGTCACGCCAAGCATTACGTACTGTTTCTTATCTTTAGACCAATTGAAACGCTGTGTCCAAAACCTTGCTATTCCATTCAATACCTTTCTACCTTTATCTTTTAGATAATCAGAATCTCCAGTATGTCTTACGTAGTTGTAAATACCAAAGGCTATGGCCCCATTCCTATGAATTTCTTCGAAGGTGATTTCCCATTCGTTGTGACATTCTTCACCATTCATGGTAACCATGGGATACAAGGCAGCTCCGTTTTTAAACCCAAGTTTCTCTGCGTTTTCGATGGCACGATCTAATTGATTGTAACGATAAACCAACAACTGTTTAGCCACAGCAGGCTCCGCGGTTTTCAAATAAAAAGGCAAACAATAGGCTTCTGTATCCCAATAGGTTGCACCCCCATATTTCTCTCCTGTAAAGCCTTTTGGTCCAATGTTTAATTGGGCATGTTTTCCAGTATAGGTTTGGTATAACTGAAAAATATTGAAGCGAATGCCTTGTTGAGCAGCCACATCTCCTTCGATCACGATATCGGCTTTACTCCAAATGTTTTTCCAAGCAGTTTTGTGTGCGTCTAACAAGGAATTAAACCCTGAAACATAAGCCTCTCTGACCTTATTAATTGATCTTGGGATAACCGAAAACTCAGAATGATGTACCGTGGATACAATACTCACATATTTCTTAAGCGTATAGGCATTTCCTTGCTCCACGAAATGTTCGAAATTATTTTCAACATAAAAATCACTTGATGAGATGTTTGGATGAATGTTAAGTAATTCCTCATTTCTCCAAAAGGAAAAACGCATAGCCGTCGCTACGCTAAAATTCGTTTTCTTGGTTCTAGCACAGAGGTATGCCTTTTGGATATCCACCTTATGGCTATCTTCCTCCCAGAAAAACTCATCGTAATTGGAATCATGGTTATAAACTTTCCCGTCAAGATACGGAGTGAACTTAATGTACCCGCTAAAATTCAAAGGCGTTACGGTATATTGTATTGCCGCTAATTCATCATCATCCATGGAACAAAAGCGAATTGACTCCACTTGAAGCTCCTTTCCTTGTGCAAATTTAACCTTAAAACGACGCGTGAGCACGCCGGTTTGCATGTCCAATTCACGATAAAACGTGCTGGGTTTTTGCACATTCAGATCCATTAGTTCGCCATCAATCTCGATGTTGATACCAATCCAATTGCATGCATTGAGCACTTTAGCGAAATATTCTGGATACCCATTTTTCCACCAACCTACTCTAGTTTTGTCTGGGTAATAAACACCTCCTACGTAACTTCCCTGTAGAGAATCACCAGAATAATACTCTTCAAAATTAGCTCGTTGACCAAAGGCACCGTTACCAATACTAAAAATACTTTCCGCTTGTTTTTGTTTGCTGAGATCGAACTTTTGCTCAATAATCTTCCACGCATCGATCTCAAATAAATTACGCATACTCTTCTAACCTAAATTCTGTCAATTCATTAAAATATACATCAGCCACCCCTTTCAACATGGGATTGCCAACTCCTATCGCAATAAAACCTCCGGCTTTTGCTGCTTCAACGCCACTGGAGGCATCTTCAAAGACTAAGCAATCTGAGGGGGAAAGTTGCAAGGCCTTGGCCCCGTTCAAAAACACCTCTGGATTCGGCTTGGGATGTGTAACTCCATTGCCATCAATTATTACGTCAAATAAATCAGTGATTCCTAAACGGTTTAAAATCATCGGTGCATTCTTGCTGGAGGATCCTAACCCAATTTTTATCCCCATGGATTTAGCATGAAGTAAAAGCTCATGCACACCTGGCAACAAATCAGCCTTAGATAAGGTGGTAATGGAATCTAAATACATGGCGTTTTTAAAAACAAGCAAGGATTCAAATGCTTCTTCACTCACTGTTTTATTACCATGTTTAAGTATTTGCTTCAGGGAACCTACCCGATTCACTCCTTTTAATGCTTCATTATCGTGTTCTGAAAAGGAAATACCTAGTTTACTTGCTGTTTCTCGCCATGCTTCAAAGTGATTTTTTTCGGTGGAAACAATAACGCCATCTAAATCAAACAGCAATGCTTTAATCCTAACCACGCGCAACAGTTTTATCAGTGATTAACAAATTACATAAGCCAGCGATAACTAGAGAAACACCGGCTAAAAGCATTGGTGCAATGGGAGAATCGCCGAACACCTTTGACAATAAATTTACACCGCCAAGCGCAGCAACAATTTGTGGAATGACGATAAACATATTGAAAAGGCCCATCATTAACCCCATCTTGGTTTCATCTACTGAACTCGACAACATGGCATAGGGCATGGAAAGAATACTGCCCCACGAAAAACCAATCAACGCAAAGCAAATCCATAAATAGGATGCATCTGGTATAAAACGCATTGAAATAAACCCGATTCCGCCTAAAATCAATGAACCTAAATGAATCCATTTGCGATTTACAGTTCGTTTAGCTGAATAAAACGTTAACAACAAGGCGAAAAACATAGACGTTAAACCATAAACTCCCATGTTAGAACCAACCGAATCAGATGCGTGTTGATATGCCACATTCATGGCTTCAAAGGTGAATTTATCCGTCGCTACGTTCAGATTAAACTCGGTTTTATTGGGTGCAGGTGCGTTATACACATGTGCGGTAAGTGCGGGCGTTGCCATACTCCACATGGTGAAAAACGCAAACCAACTGAAGAATTGAACAACCCCTAATTTCAACATGGTAGACGACATGGTTCGAACCGAATCCAAAAAGTCTTTAATGAAATTCCCTTGTTTCTTTTGTGCCTTAAACTGTTCTTCATCCGCTGGTGGATATTCTTTCGTGGTTAAAACCGTATAAAGAATACTTAACAAGAACACCAATGCACCAATTCCAAAGGCTACTTTAACATTATCAGGAATCACTGTTTTGTCTTCGGATTCAGGAAAACCCAATTGCGTTACCATCCAGGGTAAGTTTGATGCAACCCACGTCCCTATTCCTATAATCAAGGTTTGTAAAATAAACCCATACGAGCGTTGACTGTCTGGTAATTTATCAGCTACTAAGGCACGAAAGGGTTCCATGCTGATGTTTATCGATGCATCAAGCACCCAAAGAAAACCTGCCGCGATCCATAATTCAGAGGAATAAGGAACAAAAAACAACGCAAAGGAACTCAGAATTGCCCCAATTAAAAAGTAGGGTTTACGTCGACCGAAACGCACGGACCACGTGCGATCAGATAAAAATCCAATAATTGGCTGAACAATTAATCCCGTTAAGGGAGCTGCAATCCAAAGTCCAGGAATCTCATCGGGCGTTGCGCCGAGGGTTTGAAATATGCGTGACATATACCCTCCTTGTAAGGCAAACCCAAACTGGATTCCCATGAATCCGAAACTCATGTTCCAGATTTGCCAAAAACTTAGCGCTGGTTTTTTAGATAGTTCCATGGATTCTATTTTTCTATTACCAAGTAACCCCACGGAGAAAGCTTAACCGACTTATTCGCTTTTTTAAAGCGTTTTCCGGTAAACACATTCATCCATTGGGCTTTTGAGTCAGCAGAGCCTTTCACTACTTGTTTTTCTTTGGACAGGTTTAAATAAAAAACCACCTCGGAATCCGGAACCTCATTCGATAGTTTCTTGAAAACAAGGACTTTTCCATCGTTCAGTAGTTCGGTGTTCATGTAGGTTTCATTCCGATCAGCAGCAAGGCACTTATTATATTGCTTTAGGGTATTTAGTGTGATATAGAAACGTTCCATGTCCATTTTATCCCAATTTATTTGGTCTTTTTCAAAGAAAAGTAAGCGGCGATCTAATGACGTTTCTTGTCCATTATAAATTAAGGGCATTCCATTCATAGCATACGACAACACGGCCATAACGAAACGAGCATCTCCCATACGTTCCATTTCGGTGCCGTTCCAAGAGTTCTCGTCATGATTTGATGTAAAATACATTCGAATGGCATTTGAAGGGTAACTCTTGTCCTTTTCCAGGTAACTTAAAATTTCCGAAGGCTCAGCTTTACCTTGAGCAATTTTATTCATGATGTGGTGAAATTCCCACCCGTAGGTCATATCAAAGGCTTGATGTTGATCAGCGCCTTCCGATTCAGCCAACATAAATAAGGGCTTAACTGTTTCTAACTCTTTTCTAGCCTGGATCCAAAAATCCATAGGAACCCAACCTGCAACATCGCAGCGAAAGCCGTCAATATCACATTCTTGAACCCAATATTTCATCGAAGAAATCATCTCTTTCCTCATTTCTTGATTATCGTAATTCAAGTCTGCTACATCCCACCAATCGGTACCGATGGTCGGCTGAACATTTCCTGTAGAGTCTAAGGTATACCAATCTTTATGCCCTTGATCCAGCCACACATTGTCTGGAGAAGAGTGATTCGCAACCCAGTCGATAATTAAACGCATCCCTTGATTGTGCGCACTATTAACCAAGGATTTAAAATCAGAAAGCGTACCAAACTCCGGGTTAATCCCTTTATAATCGCGCACAGCATAATAACTTCCTAGGCTACCTTTTCTATTTTTTACTCCGATTGGATTAATCGGCATTAGCCACAAAACATCAACTCCCATGGCTTTTAATCTTGGAAGAGCTTTCTGAACCGCAACAAAAGTTCCTTCCGTAGAAAATTGTCGAACATTTACTTCATAAATAACGGAAGACGCGATTGGCGTGGGCGTGTCATTTATGGTTGTTTCGGTTGCTGATTGCGCAAGGACACTGCAGGTAAGTACAAGACCAAGAAAAAAAGTATAGAACTTCATATTAAGCTTGTGTAATTTTATCGTTTAAAATGTATTTAAGGTGATAATTCACTAATCCTTCTACTGGTTTACGAATTACGCTTGTTACAGAAATACCCAAAGACGCTGCTGCTCGATCCAAGGCTGACCTGAAAATCCCTGCTAAACTGCCAACAAAGTGAATATCCGCCTCTTTATAATTCGGATAACAACACACATGGACCTCCATGAAATGTTTAAATCCAGCCTCAATCATGGCCTGAAAATACGGTTCGTCGCTATGCTTTGCGATGAACGGCATAAATGAAGAGATAAACACATTAGCATTTGGCTCGCGATAGACCTTATCTATAATCGCATCTTTATCCATCCCATAGGTTATCTCAAAATCTGCAGCGAGGTGTGCTGGCAATTGATGATATAAATATGCAGCGAGTAATTTTTTACCAAAATAACTACCACTTCCTTCATCTCCTAGTATGTAACCTAAGGCAGGTACAACTTCTGAAACATCATTTCCGTCGAAATAGCATGAATTAGAACCAGTGCCAATAATGCAAGAAATTCCGGGCCTTCCAAGGTAAGTTGAATACGCGCAGGCTACTAAATCATGGTCTACATGAATTTTTGCATTTATGAACACTCTTTGGAGTCCGTTTTCAACAATTGCATTCATTTTATTGCTAGAGCACCCCGCACCATAAAAGTATACTTCCGTGATTTCATACTCCACCATCATCATGTGTGAATTCTTTTTCAACTCAGATTCGATTAAATCTGAAGAATGAAAATACGGGTTGAAGCCCATCGTGGAATAAAAACTTTGGTTATTTTTGTCATCTATTAATACCCAATCGCTTTTGGTTGAACCGCTTTCTACAATAAAAATCATAAATTAATATAAAGTTAATTTGATCTATGTGTCATTTTAACACTTTCAAATATACAAATTCCGATAAAAGTGAGAAAAGAAATCCAAAAAAACACGACACTTGAACTGAACCCAAATGTTTCGGTAGATTGCGTAATTTTTGGTTTTGATTTTGACAAACTCAATGTACTCGTTATTAATCGAGATTTTGCAAATGGTGTTCAACGGGCATTGCCTGGGAATTTAATCTATGACGATGAACACTTAGATCAAGCAGCAAATCGAGTACTAGAAGAATTAACAGGACTACAGCATATTTACCTTGAACAAATAGGTGCCTTCGGTGATCCCCTGCGAATTTCCAAAGAATCAGACCGATCTTGGCTGCAGTCTATTCGAGCGCAACCGGATGCACGTGTAATTACGATAGCTTATTTTTCCTTTGTAAAAATGGAAGATTATCAACCTCAAGCCTCATCATTCGCTAAATCCGCTGAGTGGATTCCTATCAATGAAATCAAGGAATTAGCGTTCGACCACTATGAGATTTTACAAGCTGCAAAATCGAGGTTGAAGCAAATGATTAAAATCCGTCCCATTGGTTTTAACTTGTTGCCTGAGAAATTCACGTTAAGTCAACTCCATAAACTGTATGAGTCAATACTAGATAAACCATTGGATAAGAGAAATTTCAGACGAAAAATTCAAAAACTGAATATTGTGATGTCACTAAAAGAAAAGCAAAGTGGTGTACCTCACAAGCCCTCCCAGTTATTTATGTTCGATAAAGACCAATATTTGCGATTAATGCAAAACGGCTTTGATAATTTTGGATTTTAATACTCGCTGAGCCCTTTAAAATATTCATGCAGGATAGCATTATATTCGATAGGAAGTACTAGCCACTCATATTCTTTTATATTTGTTTAGGGTAAGGTTACGTTCCTGTAACTTTTACCTGAAGCGAATTGTTTTAACTGAAACTGCAAGTTTGAAGAAAAGTGATTATACGAACGTGGTTCATGCGCATCAAGTAAGCCTTTATCGGTTTGCGCTGAATTTTATGGGATCCTCCGAGGATGCCAAAGACATCGTACAAGATATTTTCGTAAAACTTTGGGTGAATGTCGATCGAATTGATCATGATAAAGTTAAAAGTTGGTTGTTTACATGTACCCACCATGCGATGTTGAACTTCATTAAACGAAGAGCGCGCATTGACTACATGCAATCTATCCATCTTCAAGGGAACGCCCAAGTGGATTCTTTTGAATTTGAAAGTAACGAAATCATTGAACAAACGGTCGGTATGTTACCCCCTTTGCAAAAGAGCATTTTGTTGATGCGTGATTTAGAGGGCTACTCCTATGAAGAAATTGGAGACATGCTGAATCTAAATCCGTCTCAAGTAAAAGTGTACTTGTTTCGCGCAAGGGGAAAGGTAAAGAATCAGTTAAAAATCGTTCATTATTTCGCTTGAATACTCCAAACCACGAAAATATTGATCAATGGCTATTCGATTTAATCGAAGGTAATCTTTCTGAGTCGAAGGAACAAGAATTACGGATTTTCCTTTTACTCAATCCGGAATACGAAGCAGACTTAGAGGCTTGGGAAAAATCACGAGTAACTTTTCCGCCCATCGATTCAGAAATGGTCTCTTCCTTCAATTTTGGTGTAAAGGAAGAACCCGAAAAAGACAAAAAACGTCGCCTTGGTTTCTGGTTGCTTTCCGCTACAACCACCGTCATGTTGATTTTCAGTTTTGTATATCTTGGTAATTCATTCAATGCTACATCGAATAAACAGGCTCAAAAACAACGCATTTCGAATAAGGATTTTCCCAGAATGGTTCAAACCATTCAGCCTCGTAACAAAAGTTCACATGGTTCGTATGCCCGAGCCAATTCTTCGAATCATCAATACAGGCCAAATTCTAATCCCTTGACGAAAAAGTTACATCGTTCGAACAATTATAATTCAAACCCAGCGTTTTTGGAGCCGAATCAAGGTTTTGCCTTGTTGGCAAAGGATCCTTTAACATTGAATCGCATCGAAAGCATTGGACTAAACATCCCTAAATCGAATTTAATCATTCATACTAATACCCAGATTCTTGGGGTTCAAGAAACCACATCCAAGCAGGAGATTAAACGAAGAAGTAAAATTACCCTTCCTTCTTTGCATCTAAGTAAAAACTCCCTCTTAGGGAAGTATCTCAGAAAAGAAACTAGCAGCGCTACGCTTAAAGACCGTGTTTTTGTAATACAGGAAAAAAGTCATCTAGACATTGCTGAGGCATTTGTAGGCAATCGATCGCAAACCCGTTTTCAAACCATGAGCACTGCACGCTGGATTGGTACAGGAAACCAAAAACTTAGTCAACAAATTTCGGTTGATGGATATTCCAGAAATCTACGAAGCGGATTCGGAGTTCTTGCAAACTACTCGGATTTCGGGAATAATACCATTCAAGATTGGAATGTACGATTGATTTATTCGCCGAAAGTAGCACTTGGTAGATTCATATTGATTGAGCCTTCAATTTCGTATGTAGTGGGTCAGAAATCAATTAATTCATCAAAAGCCATCAATCATTCTACCTTTGAATACCACAGCAATCAATTACAGCAATTCAATTATGACCTGAATAAACCCATTGGAAACGCCTTGTATTACCGAGATTTAAATGCTGGCGTAAACATGAATTTAGGACCTATTTTTGTTGGGATGAACACTCAAAACATCCTTAGGCATCAGGACAACATCCACACGAATAAATTTGATACCATCGACAGATCGCAGCAACAAACCAACCTTTACATTGGAACAGATTTTTCTGCGAAAAAAGGTAAAATCATGTTTTCCCCTATGCTTTCTCATTCCATCGTTCAAGGCGCGCAATTCACCCAACTTGGGGCAAGTCTTCAACTCGGTAATCTGGTACTTGGGGGTAATTATGGCTCAAATTCCTCAGTTGGGGCATTATTAGGATACCAATCAAAAAACTTTTCAATAATGGCGCAAAGCTTTAAAACAAAGCCATTAACAAGCATTGAACCGCAATTTATGCATCAATTAGTCGTAAGATTTAATACTAATATTAGTCGAAAAACAAGACGTTATTTATATTTGTAACTATGAACATGAAAAAAATCATCTTTTTGGCCTTGCTTTCTGTTGTTTCTGTGGACGTTATGGCGCAAGATCCAACCTTTACTCAGTTCTATTCGAACCCGATTTATTTGAATCCTGCCCTTGCAGGTTCAACTGGATGTCCGCGTGTTTCCATGAACTACAGAAATGAATGGCCGCAGCTAACCGGTAACTACATAACCTACAGTTTGGCTTACGACAGCTATGTTAAAAGCATCTCTGGTGGACTTGGGTTTATTGCGACGCATGACCAGCAAGGACGTGGAACGATTTCCACAACGATGGTAGGTGCCATCTATTCCTACAACCTGCGTGTAAACCGTAAGTTTTCGATGATGTTTGGAGCAAGAGCAGCCTATTATCAAAAATACTTAGATTGGAGTAAATTAACGTTTGGCGACATGATTGATCCACGTCGTGGGTTCATTTATCAAACGGGAGATGTTCCTCGCGGAAATGGAAGACGGGGTTATTTTGATGCTTCTGCTGGTTTCGTAGGTTACACGGATATTTTTTACTTCGGTGGTGCGATTCACCACTTGAATACTCCAGATGAATCAATGATTTTAGGAACAAGTAAACTTCCCATGCGATTTACAGGACATGCCGGGGCGAACATAAAATTGGGTAGAAACAAATTTTCTAACTCAACCTCCATCATGCCAAATATCATCTATCAATACCAAAACGGCTTTCAAGAGTTAAACATTGGTACATACATCAAATATGAAAACTTTACGGCCGGTGTTTGGTATAGAAATCGAGATGCATTTATTTTATGCTTAGGCATTTCAACCCCTAAATTTAAGGTAGGATATTCTTACGATATAACGGTATCAAAACTTGGCAACGGAGTTTCTGGTGGTTCCCATGAAGTTTCCTTAGGATTTAACTTTGCATGTAAAAAGAAACCGAAGAACTTTAGAAAAATTAGCTGTCCTTCGTTCTAATAAGCCGCTGAATCAAAGCGTAGCAATCCTCTAACGTAGGTAGCCACTGATCGGTTATTTTCTGGAATGTTATTCTCTGTAATTGGCTTCTCACAGATAAAAAACGTAGCCTCCATTCCCTGAATGAGCATTCCGCGTTTTGTTTCGCTGAATGCTGCGAATTGCGGCCAAATCGTCATTCCTTTCAAGCTTGTATTTAAATCCAATGCTTCCTTCACTAAATACCCATTTATCGGCTTATTTTCCGAATTAACACGAAGCACTGCAGCCCTTAGTGTTAGAAAAGGATTTATTTGTTCTACCGGGAAATCTGTACCTAAGGCCAACATTCCAAATTGATTGTACAACGATTGATACGCGTAAGCTCCCTTTAACCGTTCTTTGCCTAAGCGACGTTCTGCCCAATCATGATCAGAAGTAGCATGTGTTGGTTGCACGGAAGGAAAAACTGCATAGGTTCCAAACAGATGCATATCCGAAGGGTCAACCACCTGTGCATGCTCTATCCTCCATCGGTGATCCGGATTTTGCTCAAAGGCGCGCTTGTACGCATTCAACACCAGTTGATTTCCCTGATCTCCAATGGCATGGGTGTTGAGTTGGTAGTCTAATGCTAACGATCGCTCAATCCACATTGACAATGCATCGTTACTGGTCAGTTGTTGTCCCGAAAAGCTTTTCATGTCCGCATAAGGGGCTTTTAATAGTGCACCACGCGAACCCAAGGCACCATCCATATACAGTTTAAAACTGCGAATGCTTAAATTTTTATAGACCATGTGACCGTGCTTTTTGGCATATTGATAATTCTCTTCATTCGCGGTAAGCATGCCATAGATGTCCAAGGATAGTTTATCTTGCTGCACCATTTGCTTAAGGAGTGCTACTTGCCAGCGCATCAGTCCTGCTTCATGTACACCAGTAACCCCAAATGCAAAAAGTTTACGCTGAATTTCAAGCAATTCTTGCTGGTATTCTGAGGACGAAAAATCCTGCATTTTCGCTTCAGGAATCGACATGTCTTTATCGATGAACAAACCTGTTTCAAAAGGGCCGTTTAATAGTAATGTTTTGACCTGATCTAAGGCAGTTAGTAAGGCTTCATTGACCAACAATGCATGGCCATCAATCCGATATAGCGCCACGGGAATTGTTGGAAAGGCCTTAGAAATTATTTCCTTGGTTGGCATCTGGTCGTCTTTCCAACGCGTTTGGTCCCACCCTCTTCCGATGACAAATGTGCGTTTGTTTAGCGTTAGATAGGCCTTAATTCGATTAACCACCTCCTCCATAGACTTACAATCGGTTAAATCCACTCCTAAGTTTTGTTTCGCCAAAGAAAACATGTGCGTATGAGCGTCGGTAAAACCGGGATAAATACCTTTCTGTTTTGCATCCACTTCTTGATCTGCATAATACTTATTCAATATTTGTCGTTCCGGACCCACCTCTACAATGATGCCATCCCGAATTGCCATGGCGTCCTCAATGGTATTCTGATCATCCATGCAATGAATTTTTGCATTATGTACAATTAAATCGACCTTCTTACCTTTCATGCATGCGAAGCTGACAAGGAAAATCAAAACAAACCAAGCATATTTCATATTCAATGTGTTAGAATGGAAGGCCAATGCCAAAATTCAAAGATGGCAAGAAGGGTCTTGGTAATTTTTCTTTACCACCGATTAATTGCTCTTCTAGTGTCCCGGTAATGCCATAATACTCAGCACCTTCGAGGTAGTATGAATTTCGACTTTGAAAAACCCAACGCGCCTTATCTGGTAGCGCAGGATTACACATTGGGAATCCTAGGTCAAAACGCACAAGGAAAAATCCCAAATCAATGCGTAAGCCCGTACCAATGGAAAGTGCTAACTGTTTATAAAAATCCGTTGAAAAGGTAGCTCCCACGCGGTTGTCATCATCTTTTGTTGTCCAAATATTTCCAAAATCAGCAAAAAGAACCGATTTCAACATTTTACTCATAGAAAATCGAAACTCAATTGAACCTCCGATGCGGATATCCCCTATTTGAGTTGCCGTTCCGGTTGAATCCAAATAACTTTTATACCTTCCCGGCCCTAGCATCCTTGCCTTCCATCCGCGGTTATCGTTGGCTCCTCCAGCAAAAAAACTATAATCATAAGGCATAGAAGTGGTTGAATTGCCGTAAGGTAAACCAAACCCTGCCATGAACTTTCCAGCCAGCTGCACTGATGAGTTAAAGCGCTTCGTTAAAATCAATTGATTATCATTTCGGATAAATTCAGCAAAGACATTGCCATAAAATGTATGTTGCCCTCCACTAATGGTATCCGCGTTCTTTGTTAGAAAGGCAAGGGTGTTTCCTGCGAGTGAAATTGAACTGGTCAAGTTAATATCCATGTTCGTTAAGCGGGAAGAATGTCCTTCATCCGCAACAAAATCCTTATTAACATTGGAAAATTCAAATTGAAATTTAAAATCCTCCCAAATTAGCTGATTGCTGTATGAATTTCTCAAAAATAAATCGCTCAAGGTGTTAATTTGATTCTGAAAGGCATCTGAATTGTCGAATTGAACAAACTTTATAGTTGATGCAAAAGGCAATCCAAAGGTAAATACTTGGGTTTTATCGACCTTCCAACGCCATGTATAATTCATTTGTAATACGCGTCTAGAAAAAATATCACGTCGTTCGAAATTCAATCCTGCGCCAATTACTGTAATCGGCTTTTGACGTTTCGATAACAACCATACAGGAGTCGGAAAAAGGCCAGGAATTTCTATTTTAATGTTGGGACCGAACTCTAGGGTATTAAATGCTCTTCCACCGGTTGTACCATCATCGAATACAATCGGTTGAGATTCAAACCCCCCTCCAAGCGTAAACGTAAACTTCTCCCCACCTCGAAACACATTATTGTTGACGTAATTCATCGAAGCATTCACTCCTAATAAACCAAAGGAAGAAGTAAAGCGGGGCTCAAAGGAAAAGGATTGTTTCTTTTTGGGAACCAAAAAATAATGAACATTCACCTGATTTTTACCAGGAACTTCATAAAATACAGGCTTAATCGTAGTAAAAAGATTCAATTGACTTAAAAACTGATAACTTCTTTCTAGATACTTATCCTTGAAATAATTGGTAGGTTCCAAGTAATTTTGAAGCTCTAACAAATGGGGTTTTACACTGGGTTTGTCACCATTGAAATAGACATCAACCATTCGAAATGGATTTAAATCATGTTTCGTCAGCTTAAATCGTTTAATGGCATTTTTATCACAGGTTAACTTTCTGTATTCATATTCCTCCGTGGTAGCCAAGAAGGAAGATTCTAATGCATCTTTAGAGGAATTGACATTCTTTTGAGTTAGATAAGTCTTGAATGGTATATCGATTCGATTGGTATCACTTAAATGAAAGATGACTTTGTTTACATAATAATCTTTGAATGCAACGGTAACGAAGCTATCAGAAATACTACCGTGAGCTATACGTCGTGGTAAAAACTCAAGTCCCAAGGTTACCGTCTTTTTTAGTGCATTGGTATCCGCTAAGAACCGAATATTTGAATTTGTAAATCCAAACAAGGCCATGTCTCTCATTTCTCGAGCAACCAATTCACTATGGGTTTTCAGCATATCTTCATCAAGTGTATTATTCAACAAGGGGTGCTCACCATTTGCCTTAACTTGACGATTTATGAACGAATTGTAAAGACTGGTTACCTTGCTGGGTCCTTTCAAATAAATCGAATCAATGATATAGGGTTTTCCTGCATTCACAAGATAGATTACGGTCGTTGTTCGTTTTCGATAGTCCTTGTAAATTTCAGCTTCAACCAACGCTTCATAGTATCCTTTTTTTCGCAATAAAATCCCGAGTTGCTCGATAGACTTAACATACAAATTGGTATCAAAAATTACTGGTTTTTCACCGTATTTGAATTTCAACCACTCGCGAAAAAATCTACGAGGATGCTCTAGATCTTTCATCGGAATAATCTTTTCAGTGTAATAATCACGCCCCTTCTCCCTAGCCCTATTCATTCGCTTTTGGTTGATCCGACTCATGTTGTCTATATTCTCCTGATTCTTAGCCAGCAGCTCTTCATTTTTTCGCTGACGTTTCGATGCCACCTTCGCGGAATCAACGCTATTATAAAGGGAGAGCCTAAATGGCATCCCAATTAATTTTTGGTTCGGTTGCTGGCGAATTACTCCTTCTAAATCAGCCGTTGTGAGGGTTCCCCCGCTTTTTTGTAATTTCACCGCGTTATCTTGCAATAAATAAAATCCCTTGGGGACATTTTTGGAAATCTGACAACTGAATAGCACAGCCAAAAAACAGCAAGAAAAAAAGAATTTATTTAGCATGGGTCCTACAAAATTAAGAATTTCAAGCAATGGAAAAGCTTACTTCAACAGATATTAAGTGGATTCGTTCACTGCATGATAAATCAGCGAGAAAAGCGGAAGGTTGTTTTATCGTAGAAGGTCGGAAATTGGTAACAGAATGCTTGCACCAGGAGCGTTTTGAGTTGGTCATGATCGTTACCGACTCAAACCTACCCGATGAATTTGAGCAGCTCGCATCGTGTCCGATCAAGTCATGTTCACCCAAAGAACTACAGCGAATCTCGACGTTTAAGAATGCATCCTATGTATTAGCCGTGCTTCGTTATCCTAGGCTCACTGCACCCATTACTGCCAAGCGTCTGATTTGTCTTGATAATATTCAAGATCCTGGTAATTTAGGTACCATAATACGTATTGCGGATTGGTTTGGTATTCAGGATATTGTTGCCTCAGAACAAACCGTGGATTGTTTCAACTCCAAGACCATCCAGGCTAGCATGGGTAGTATATTTCGAGTTTCAGTAAGCTATACCAACTTAAGTGAATTCCTAAAGACGAGCACATTGCCAATCTACGGCGCTATGATGGATGGCACTACTATTCAAGAGATGACGATGGAAACGGATAGCATATTAGTAATCGGAAATGAAGCAAATGGGATGTCTCCTGACCTAATCCCGTACCTCACCCAACACATTTCAATCCCACGATTTGGCGGGGCTGAATCGTTAAATGCTGCAGTTGCCTGCGGGATTTTAGTCGCAAAATGGAATAGATTATAAAAAGTGATTGGATTTCCCTAAAAGGAATGTAAATTTGCGCTTTTACGCCCTACATGATTGATACCGACCTTTACGAGGCAAAAAGACTTTACCCATTTCAAGAAGAGACTGTTAAACAAGTCCTTGACGAGTTCAGAACAAATGAACATCCGTTCAACTTGTTGTATCAGCTGCCCACAGGAGGTGGAAAAACGGTTATTTTTTCAGCGATAGCAAAGCAATATCTGCAAGAATGGGGTAAGCGCGTTTTAATTCTAACCCACCGAATTGAGCTCTCTGTTCAAACATCTCATCAATTATTAGCCATTGGTGTCAAAAACAAGATCATTAATTCTGAAGTTAAAACGATTGAAGATCAGTTAGACTGTGATTGTTACATTGCTATGGTGGAGACCCTGAACAATCGCCTGCAAGACAACCAGGATTTTATTGAAAATGTAGGATTAGTGATTGTTGATGAAGCTCATTATAATTCCTTCAGAAAGATTTTTCAATATTATGGGAACAGCAGCATCCTTGGCGTTACAGCCACGCCACTAAGCAGCAATAAAACCTTACCGTTAAAAGACCATTACCATAAATTGATTACAGGCGAAAGTATTGCTGGATTGATTAAAATGGGGTATTTGGCAGATGCAGAAACCTATAACTATGATGTAAATCTTCACGGGTTGAAAATTGGAAATAACGGTGACTTTACCATTTCAAGTTCAGATGTAGTTTACAGTAATTTTTTCATGCAAGAAAAGTTGCTTTTTGCATATGAAGAAGTAGCACTTGGAACGAAAACCTTAATTTTTAATGCAGGTATAGAAACCTCCATTCATGTATTTGAACTCTTTAAAAAACACAAGTATAAGGTAAAGCATCTAGATTCTACCTTTAGCGATAAAGACCGTAAAGACACCCTCAAATGGTTTAAAGAAACACCGGATGCCATCTTAACTTCCGTAGGAATCTTAACCACTGGTTTTGATGAACCTTCCGTGCAGACCATCATACTGAATCGTGCGACTCGCTCTCTTACCTTATATCATCAAATGATCGGACGGGGTTCTCGAAGTATTCCTGGAAAAACTAACTTTCAAGTAATCGACCTGGGGAATAACGTACGACGCTTCGGGTATTGGCAAGATCACATCAATTGGCAAGATGCCTTTCGTTTCCCGGATCGCTTTCTCGAATCTAGAATTTCCGAATTGGAAGATATGGAATTTGAAATTGAATTTGAATTCTCTAAAGGCATGGAAAAGTACTTTGATGTCGATATTCTTACAGCATTCAATATAAAGGAAAATTATTACGAGTGTCTTGATGCTGGAATTAAGGGAAAACTCGCCATTGAGAACTCTATGAACAATCATTTTGAAGCCATTTTAAACAAAGCCACCACGCTTACCGAAGGGTTCAAATGCATGGAGTTGCTGCAAGAGCACATTGAGCATCGGCTGAAAAATTACACGCGATGTATTTCAAAGTCTACCGACAATTATTTAAAGTATTTGATGGATACTTACAATCGGCAATTGAGTCAAAAACTCCGAATGCAACTCGATGATTAAAATTGCTTAAATTTAGAAAATGAAAGCGTTTTATCTCTTGCTGTTTCTTTGCCTTGCCCTTGTAAATCATAGCTGGTCTCAACGTTCCAAATTCAAGGTGTATTTCAATACGGTTCAGTTCTACGAACCCTCGATCGGTAATTACCTGGAATTACATTTTCAATTCGATGCGAAACACACCAAATTTCTTGCTAAGGATAAAGGCTTACAAGCAACCACATACTTAAAAATCGAAATTAAGGACAGCATAAATAAAATCTTTTTTACAGATGAATACTTATTAAACTCACCGGTATTCATCGACAGTACCGTGGAAGATTTTTTTGAGCTGCGACGAATCCCATTGGCAAAAGGATTGTATCAAATCAACCTGACCTTATCAGATTGGAATGCCAAAAATTCTGATATTAGAGGGAGTCAATTACTTGAGGTTACAGACATGGCTCAAACGCCAACAATTTCTCAAGTGGAGGCCATTGATTATGCGATTGCCGATACAAGCACTGGTGTGTTTCAAAAAAATGGATTTCTTATTATTCCTAAGCTTAATGCCTATTATGGTACCATGTTAAATACCTTGCCCGTATATTTTGAGTTATATCAGGCAAAAAATAGTACATCGCGCTATTTTATTGAAGAGGCTCTAATAGACACCGAAAATCAACGCGAACTTTTCTCCTATCACAAGTCTACCGAACTCACGGAACGCGACCAGGTGGTTCCCATGATTAAACGCATCGATATTACAAACCTTGCCAGTGGAGCCTATGCCTACGCTGTTTCTTTATTGAATGATAAGGATAGTGTCGTGTATTCTTCCGAGTATTTCTTTGAACGCGGCAACATTATTCTTGATGACACCATCGATTATGCCAATACAATTTTGGATCCGAATTTTCAGCAATCAATCCCAGAAGATAGCTTACAATTTTACCTAGGAAGCTTGCTGCCCATAGTAAAAACATCAGAGAATAAAAACATCCGAACCTTGTTGAAAACCAAAGATTTTGGAGCCATTCGTAAATATTTTCAAGCGTTTTGGAATTCAACCTCTCCCGGCGATGCCACCTATGCGTGGCTTAAGTATAAACAGCAAGTACAATACGTTCAAGGGCTATATAAAACTAATTTTCAATCGGGTTATGAAACCGACCGAGGTCGCGTTTACTTGCAATACGGTGGCCCAAGTACGGTGAATACCCGCGAAGATTCTCCGTCAGAATACCCTTACGAAATTTGGTTTTACAATAAAATCGGTAAATTCAGCAACCGACGGTTTATCTTTTACAACCCTGACCTCACCAACAACGCGTATCGCTTATTGCACAGTGATTTAGTGGGTGAAGTGAAGAATCCAGGCTGGTCTCAAATCCTCTCTAAACGCAACACGATTAACGGTACCGTGGACGACCCCAACCTGTTTAATGATCGGCATTGGGGACAAAACAGTAACGATCTTTTCCGACAATACTAGTTATGAAAACGCTCGCAATTGTAATTCTCAACTATAACGGAAAAAAACACCTGCAGACCTATTTGCCCTCGGTGGTTGAATGCAGTGACGGTCACGATGTCATTGTGATAGACAACGGTTCCTTAGATGATTCGATTCATTACATTAGCCTGAAATTCCCTACCGTTAAGTTCATACAATTAAAGGAAAATATTGGATTTGCTCAAGGGTATAATGATGGATTAGAACGAATTAAAGGGAATTACGAACATTACCTCTTGTTAAATTCGGACGTAGAAGTTTCTCCTGGATACCTCTCCCCGCTCCTTTCCCGGATCGCAGCGCCAAGCATTGCAGCAGTTCAACCTAAAATACTAAGCCACTCCAATAAAACACGTTTTGAATATGCCGGAGCTAGCGGTGGGTTCTTGGACCGTAATGGATTTCCGTTTTGTCGCGGAAGAATATTCGATGCATGCGAAACAGATAACGGACAATACAATGAGGCCATGCCTGTATTTTGGGCGAGTGGTGCCTGTTTACTGATTAGGTCTACCCTATTTCATGAAGTGAATGGATTTGATGGTAAGTTTTTCGCCCACATGGAAGAAATCGATTTATGTTGGCGCTTACAACATAAAGGCTATCAAATTTGGGTTGAACCAAGCAGTACGGTTTATCATTTAGGTGGCGGTACCCTTTCCTATGAATCAAACACCAAAGTTTTCTTGAATTTTCGCAACAACCTTTACATGTTGGCTAAAAATGAAACGGGTTTTTGGCAGGGTAAAATTTTCATTCGTATGCTCTGGGATGGACTCGCGGCAGCTCAATTTTTACTCAAAGGGAAGCCTGCCTTACTTTACCAAGTATTAAGAGCACATATCGGATTCTACGGCGCTTTACCAAGATTAATCTCCCAACGCCAACGCATCAAAAATACGGTGCTGGGTCGTTATTCTGGCAACATTGTAATAGACCATTACTTAAAAAGAAAAAATAAGTATTCAGACCTTACCCTATGAAAAACAAGATATTAGGTTTTCTAATTTTTATTCCGATCCTACTTAGCGCTCAAGTTAATGAGTTAAAGAAAGCGAGTGATCGCGCTCATTCCTTAATGAATCCCCTTCGAAACGTTGACCCGAACCTACTCAGCTATGTTAATCCCTTTATTGGAACAGGCGGACATGGGCACACCTTTCCAGGTGCAACGGTTCCGTTCGGGATGGTGCAATTGAGTCCAGACACACGCATGGAAGGTTGGGATGGTTGCGGCGGCTATCACTATTCAGACTCCATCATTCACGGGTTTAGTCATACACACCTCAGTGGAACTGGCGTTCCTGACTATGCGGATTTATTAATAACTCCGGTTTGTGGCAACTATCCGGCAGTTCCTTCCTATCTTCCTTCCTATCTTTTTGAAGCAGCCTATGGTTCAAGATTCAATCATAAAAATGAAAGGGCTAGTCCGGGACTATACGAAGTACACTTAATAGATGGAAATATAGATGTAAGCCTAACAGCAACCCAACGCACAGGGATTCATAAATATACCTTCAAGGGGAAGGGAAAGCGCTACATCGTATTGGATTTAGATTATCGCGATAAGGTACTCGATGCAGGCTTTACCATCAATGGCAACCAAGAGATTTCAGGATATCGAAAGTCTGAGGGCTGGGCCAAGTTACAATACTTCTACTTCGCGCTTAATTCCTCTATCCCTTTTAGCAAGGCAGAAGAAATTACATCAGAAGGACAACATCGATTAGTTCTTCACTTTGACAAAAAGGTAACAGAGATAGAATTACGTGTTGGAATCTCGGCAGTAGACGAAGAAGGTGCGAGAAAAAATCTCCTGCATGAAACCGATGGATTAGGGTTTGAAAAACTCTCGACAAATGCAAAAAATTTTTGGCAGATAGAATTATCAAAAATTCAGGTGGAGTCAAGCAACTTGACTCAAAAGACCATCTTCTATACCGCGCTTTACCATACCATGATGGCCCCGAATATCTTTTCCGACGTGGATGGTAGATACCGAGGACGAGACTTTCAAATCCATACCATTGATAAGAAAATACCTCAATATACGGTGTTTTCTTTATGGGACACTTATCGCGCCACACACCCTTTATTTACCATCATTGATCAGAAACGAACCAATTCCTTTATAAACACTTTTTTACGACAATTTAACCAAGGAAAAGACCTTCCGGTTTGGGAGTTAGCCGCGAATGAAACGGAGTGTATGATTGGATTCCACAGTGCATCGGTGATTTCAGATGCCTATGTCAAAGGAATCAGAGATTATTCAGCGGAAGATGCCTTAAATGCCATGGTCTACACGTCAAATCTAAACGAATTTGGAAAGACCTTATTTCGGGATTATGGACTAATCTCCTCAGATTGGGAATCTGAATCGGTATCGAAATCGCTCGAATATGCCTACGACCATTGGTGCATTGCCCAAATGGCAAGAGCCATGAATAACCAAGAACTTGCCGCGAAGCACGATCAATTGGGTTTAAATTTTATCAATCATTTTGATCCGAATACAAAATTTATGCGTTCGAGGCGTGGTGCTCAATGGGTATCCCCATTTGATCCGTCGGAGGTGAATTTCAATTACACGGAGGCAAACAGTTGGCAATATTCACTATATGCGCCACATCAGCCCTACATATTGACCCACTTGATTGGTGGAAAACAGGAACTATCCTCTTGGCTTGATAAACTTTTCAATACCTCCAGCAGCCTATCGGGCCGTGAACAAGCCGATATTACCGGTTTAATTGGACAGTACGCCCATGGCAATGAACCTTCGCATCACATGGCTTATTTATACAATTATTCTTCAAGCCCATGGAAAACTTCCTTTTATGTGGATTCTATTCAGCGATCAATGTATAGTAACGCGCCGGATGGCTTAGCCGGAAATGAAGATTGTGGACAGATGAGTGCGTGGTATGTGCTCTCTTCCTTAGGATTTTATTCCATTGCACCGGGAAGTACGCGTTATGAAATCGGGCATCCCATATTCGACAAGGCAAGCATTCGGTTAGAAAATGGTAAATCGATCACCATTAAACGCAGCGGAGGAGCAGGAAAATACATCAAGGCAGTGCGTTACAATGGGACTGAAATTTCCTACATCGACCATGCGCAGCTGATGCAAGGCGGAGAACTTGAATTTGAAATGCAAGATGAACCAAATCCTGCTTTGAAATTCACAGAAATACCGATGAACGTTCCTGGTCAATTTATCCCTGTACCGTTCATAAATACGGCAAATAGAATTTTTAATGATTCCATAGCGATTGAAATGGGCATGGTAACCATACCCGGACAAAACCAGGGCATCGAATACGCGGTTGAGGAGAATCAACTCATGGGTAAATGGCAAGTGTACACCCTCCCATTTACGCTGAAGAAATCAGCCAAAGTACATGTACGCGGATTCAACAAAAATGGAAAGGAACTTAGTTATTCAGCCATACTGGGTTCAACCTTCACCAAAACCGATGCAACATCTCAACTCGAACTTCAAACCGCCTATGCCCCATCCTACGCTGCAGCAGGACCAAATACCCTAATTGATAAAATTCGAGGCAGTAATGATTTTAGAACGGGGGATTGGCAAGGATTTCAAGGAAAGGACGTGATTGCAATTGTTTCATTCAATGAAGCTCGAACGATAAATTCACTCGGTGCATCATGGTTAAAAGATCTTAACTCATGGATTTTTGAACCAAGTCAGATTGTCATTGAAACCTCTGATGACGGGATAACTTACCGACCTGCAGCGGAATTTGTTATACGAACGGCCACGAAAGAAACGGAAGAAAAAGGACTAGGAAGCATGGTTAAATCCGTGGTTATTGATAAGGTAAAATATATTCGATATACCATACGAAATCAAGGAGTTTGTCCGGAATGGCACCTTGGAGCTGGAAATCCAACATGGATTTTTTTAGATGAATTGATTTTTAATTAAATTTATACAATGAAATCAATCTACCTAGTACTTTTCACACTGCTACTTGGATTTCAGGCGAGCGCGCAATTGGATACCTTATTTTGGTTTGTTGCTCCTGAAGTAGCTCAAAGCCACGGTGATCGCCCGATTGTGTTCCGATTCGCTACGCTTGTAACTCCCGCGACGATTACGATTTCACAACCTGCGAATCCGGGATTCCCCCCTCAAGTCATCAATTTAGGGGCGAATGCTGCACAAACCTTGGACCTCACTCCCTGGATTGATATTATTGAAAATAAACCCTCGAATTCTGTATTGAATTATGGATTTAAAATCAAAGCAACAGCGCCCATTATGGCGTATTATGAAGTAGTTACTTCATGTAATTGCAACCCAGACATCTTCACATTAAAGGGGAAAAATGCCCTTGGAACCAACTTTATCATCAGCGCTCAAACCTTTTTGACCAATGCTAACTATGCCCGGTCAGGCTTTGATATTGTAGCCACACAAAGCAATACTTCCATAACCATCGTTCCATCCAGCGACATCGTAGGACATCCTGCTGGTGTGCCATTTACCATCGTTTTAAACATGGGCGAAACCTATAGCGCGGAGGCATCGAATATCGCAGGAAACTTACACCTCTCGGGCTCTACCGTAATTGCAAATAAACCCATTGCCATTACGATTAAAGATGATTCGATGTCAGGAGCGCCTTATGGCGGCTGTGCTGATTTAATGGGAGACCAAACCATTCCTGTCCCAGTTACAGGAAAAGAATATGTAACACTCAAAGGATATTTGAATGGACCAGACAAGGTGTATGTGGTAGCCACTCAGAATAACACGCAACTTACCATAGATGGGGTGAATGTAGGAACCTTGAATGCCACTAACCTTTATGTGCACACCCAATCTAACCCAACAGCCTACATTCAAGCAGATAAGCCGGTATATGTGTTACATACCACAGGATTTGGTTGCGAGGTGGGCGGCGCGATTGTTCCTCCCGTAGTTTGTACGGGTTCAAATACAGTGGCCTTCGTACGTTCTACCAATGAGTTTTTTGCAATGAATATTTTGGTGCCTGCTGGCGGAGAAAATTCATTTACCTTAAATGGCTCACCAGCGAATGTTGGTCCGGGCATTTTTCAACCGGTACCAGGCACCAATAACAATTGGATGTATGCGCAGTTGGACGGAAGTGGATTTATTGGTGTTCTAGCAGCGAGCCGCATAGAAAATCCAAGTGCCAAATTTCACCTTGGGGTAATTCATGGTGGAGCAAATTCCGGATGTCGTTATGGGTATTTCTCAGACTTTGCAGCGTACAAATATGAAATTGATGCAGCAAACGATTTATTGTGCAGCGGGGACACCTTAATGCTCGCGACGGATTCACTTCCGGGAGCTACTTATACATGGACAGGTCCTTTAGGAATCACTACGAATGGTGCTTCTTTAACCTTATATGGCGTAGTGCCTGCACAATCAGGTAATTACATCATTTCTGGATACAATCCAGGGGCCTGTGAGTTGATCCCAGATACCGTGGCGATTACCATTATTTCTACGCCTAACACACCGCTGATTAATACAAATTCACCGCTTTGTCTGGGAGATACGCTTCTTGCAGAAACCACGTTGAATGGTGCCTATACGTATCACTGGAATTTCAATAATGATACTGTAGCTGTTAATGATTCCCTGACTATTCAAGGATTACAACCAGGATATTATCCCATTGAACTTTATTCCAATTTAGGTGCTTGTATTTCCCCAACGGCATTTGATACCATTCACGTGTTAAGCGCACCGCAAATATCACATCAAGGCCCAATCGAAGTGTGTGGAACATCAATCAATTTCACTAGCGCTACCCAAACAGACCCTTCCGACCCCGTTCAGTCGATTACATGGTATAACCAACAGGGCATCGTAGGAAATACAGGAAACCCCAATAATGTGAACGCAAGCGCCGGAGCCTACAGTGTAGAAACATATTGGGTAGAAATGCTCACTACCAATAATTGCTTTAGTTCCGATACGTTTAACATCACCTTCCACCCTATCCCATCGGTTAACTTGAGCGTAAATCCGCTGTGCGATGGAGAAAGTGCGCAATTTTCCAGTCAATTAACCTGGATCAGTAATCCCCCGCCAACTCCTACTGTTGTTTACGGTATGAATTTTGGCGATGGTCAAAATGCTGCTGTCTCAAACGCTTCTCATAGTTATGATAGCACAGGTACATACCAAGTCATTTTAAATGTGAGTAGCGACGAAGGATGTACGAATGCCGATACCATTAACGTGACCATCGTTGCCGTACCAACGATTACTCCTTCCGTGCTTACTGCTTGTGGTCAGCAAGGTACGTTTGAGGTAGGGCTCGCCTTGGATAATTATACGTTTAACCAATTGACTTGGAACATACCGGGCGTTGGCGACTTCTCCTTTCCTAGCTTTACGCATGCCTTTGTAAACCCAGGAGCATATATTGCGAGCATTACCTTGGAAGGTACTAATGGCTGTGATTTTAGTGAGACGCTGCCGTTTACCATTCTGCCTTCCGTAACCATAGAGAATTTAAATATTCCTAACGTAATTACGCCAAACGAAGACTTAGTGAATGATCAATTAATCCTTGACAACTTATTTGTTGAATGCACAAGCTTTGATCTGATTATTTTAAACCGTTGGGGCAATGTGGTTTACGAAATGACTAACACAAGTGTACCATTCAGTGGAAAGGACCTTAACGGAAAGGATCTTGAAGCAGGAATATACTTCTACAAGCTCACCACCAACGACAACAAGGTGGTTTCGGGTCATATCACTGTGATACGGTAAGGAACTTAAAGCACTATCAATTCATAGTTAGTGCTTCGACCGCCTCCCTGTTCTTGACGCAATATTCCTTTATCCATTAAATCTTTGATATCTCGGAGTGCAGTATCTGCGGAGCATTTGGTGATTTTCGCCCATTTTGAAGACTTTAATTTGCCATCAAAATTCTCAAATAGTTTGTTCAACATTTTCCGTTGCCGCTCGTTCAGTTCGGTATGCTCGTGTATTTTCCAAAACTCATGCTTTTTTAAAACCATATCCAACGATTCTTGCGAACTCAACAGGGCATTTTTTAGGCACATCAAAAACCAGTGCATCCATTCAGTAATATCGCCCTTACTGTATTGGACCTTTTGCAACATCGCATAATAGTGTTTTCGTTCTAGCATAATCTGACTCGACATGCTGTAGAATCGATCGGGGGTGTTATCTGCGCGCGCTAAGAGCAAATCAGAGATTGCTCGTGCTATCCTGCCGTTTCCATCATCAAATGGATGTATGATAATAAACCAAAAGTTAGCAAGAGCCGATTTGATCACAGGATCTAATCCTTGATCCGTATTTAGCCACGCAAGAAAGGTATCCATTTCAGCTTTTACATGGACGGCTGGAACCGCCATATAGTGCACGCGTTCTTTACCTAAGGCCCCCGAAACAATTTGCATTTCCTCTGTTCGGTAACACCCCACGTCTATTTTAAGCATGCCACTGTATCCGGTCGGGAATAAGGCCGCATGCCAAGCGAATAACCTGTCATGGGTAAGATGATTTTGATAATTCTGAGCAGCATCCAACATCATTTCAACCACGCCATCCACGTTCCTTTGGGTTGGTAAATAACCCCCAACGTTGATCCCAAGCCGTTTGGCTATGGAAGATCGCACGTGTTCATACGCTAAGTGTTCACCTTCGATTTCTGAAGTTTTTAGGACATCTAAGGTCATGGTAGCCAAGGAGGCTTGTTCTTTGGTAGAAAACCCAAGCATGTTCATTTGAGCGAATAAGCGACCTTGCAAGTTACGCACCTCACCGAACAAGGCACTTATTTCCCTTTCTCTCCAGTAAAATTGAGGCCAATTTGAATATTCGTAGATGTATTTTTGCATATGGAATTTACATTATGCGGTAAATATATCAATTATTCACCGCATATTTGCGGATATTAACACATTTTTTCACCGCAAATCGTAAGGAACGGTAAACTTCCATGTTTTTCAGACAATTTAAAATTATAAGATTTAAATTATTTTAGTTGTGAAAAAATCAGAATTCTCAGAAGTCCAAATCGTGAAAATTCTTAAGAAATCAGAACCCTTAAAATTATGAGGTTTAACGCTCCCACCCCTTAGTCACACTAATAGAGGGAGAAATCTAATTTCTATAAAAAATAGCACAGCCAAAAGATTCCGTTTCTGAATTGGAAACAGGCTTGCCATTCAGCAATTCATCAACTGCCTTTGATATATAGGAATTTGCGAGTTTTGGATGCGCCCCATTATCATCAACTGCTCCCTTGTATTTGATAAGCCATTCATTATTTTCTTTCCATATTACAAATGCCATGGGGGTATGTTGCGCCTCAAATAATTTACCAACAGCTTGCGTTATATCTTGTAAATAAGGGAAATTAAATTTTTCCTTTTTTGCTTTTTGTTGCATTAATTCAAAAGTTTCTTCCTCATACATCAGGGTGTCCATCGAATTAATGGCTATCAAAGGCACATTTAAGTTGGAATATTTCGTATTCAACTCATTAAAACGATTGGTATATAACTTAGCAAATGGACAATGATTACAGGTGAAAATTACAATAAAGCCTTTTGCATCTTTATAATCTTGCGTTGATACATTTTTTCCATTTACATTTCGTAACGTGAAATTATCAACTCGTTTGTCGATCGTTAAATTAAAGCTGCCAAATAGAAAGATGAAAAGTATACAAACGCCTATTGCTAGAGTTGATTTCATTTTTTTAGTTTACAACAAACGTTTTTGTAATTACTTGCTTGCTCCCTTTCTCCATAATAGATATAGTATATACGCCTTTACTTAGTGAGCTAATATCTATTCCATCTTTTAAATATGGTTGGGGCAACATCAATTTTGTTCGTCCTAAGAAATCTTTTACGGTTACATAATAGGCAGATTGAGCTTGATTTTTAAACTCAACAAACAATTTATCATGTGCTGGATTTGGATACAATGTAATCGGAATTTCTACCTTGGAAATTTCATTTACTGAATTTATATCTGTTACCACAAATTGCCCCATCATACCTTCGTCTTCATGCAACGCAATGTGACAATGATACATAAATGGATGTATTGCATCGGCATAATCATCAAATTTTGCGATAAACCTGACGGTTTTTCCTCCTTCCACAAGAACAACATCTTTCCATCCTTGCTGGTAAGTGGGCGCTGTTACACCATTAATTGTCAATAATTTAAATTCAACATCATGAATATGGAAAGGGTGTCCAAAAACAGAAGTACTTTTCAATTCCCATACTTCGGTTTGGTTCAAAGGAATAGAATGATTGATCGTATTGATATTAAACAGTTGATGTCCTAAAATAAATGCATTTGGCCCTAGAATAGGAACACTTGTTACTCCAGCGCTATCACTAAGCGTAATGATCCTTGTCAGGGCCGCATCTTGTTCCAAGGGATACGTGTTCGTTACAAGGGAAATTGGCACACTTGTGATCGGATTAGCAGTTGCATTAGTAACATTTAATTTCACAATGTTATAATTGGTATGACCGAGAAAACTTGCAAATGGACCATTTGGAAAACTTTCTCCACCTGGAATAAAATTCCCTAAACTTTGGTTATACGCTTTTAAGAAAACAGAACTTCCAGATTGCCCTGAAAAATTCACTAAAATTTCAACACGTTCTCCGGCTGACAATAAAAAGCGAGGTGTGGCTCCATTTATTAAGAGAGGAGCATCTAACAATCCGCCATCCGTTCCAATAATATAAAAAGACCTATTGTCGCTAAATCCAAGATTATAGGAAGTTTCAATTGCTGCGTTTAGCAATCTTAGTCTTACGTATTGAGCAGGAACTGAATATTGAGCCCGCAAGGTCATGTTAGCCATTATACTATCTCCATAAGGGACAATAGAAAATTGATTTTGTACATTAAAGTCTCTATCAGAAATGGCGATAGGGATATCATCCACACCGTATTTTCTTGGCAAAGCAAGAGCCGCTTCTGCGGCATCACGGACAATTATAAAGCCCCCAATGCCTTTTGTAATTTGTTCCTGTGACATTTCATGCATGTGCGGGTGATACCAAAGCGTGGAAGCTTGATTTTTCACTTCCCAATAGGGTTGCCAAAGTGTTCCTGGTGGAATAATTTGATGCGGTCCGCCATCCATCACAGCAGGCAAGTGCATTCCGTGCCAATGTATCGTTGTTGAATCATTCAAATCATTTTGAACGTTCATATTCACAACGTCTCCTTTATTAATGATCAAGGTAGGTCCCCAAAATTTCCCGTTGATTCCACCAGTAATGCTTTGGTTTCCTGTGTTTACAATCTGTGCAAAGGTATCTTTGATCGTTAAGTTAAAATTAGTACCCGTTAATGTATCGGGGATCCAAAGTGTGTTGTATGATTGTGCGGATGCATTCGAATTAAAAAGAATGATTAATCCTAAAATTAGTAGACTATTTCTCATGATCTTGTTCATTTTGTTGATTAGAACTATTAGTTGTTGTTTTTAGATAAAAATTGCAACGATTGGGTAAAATTATAAAAAAGTTCAATAATTTTTTGATTTCTAAACAACTTGGTAAATATAAAAATTAACGAATGGTGCTCTGAGTTTAGTTTTCGATTATAATTTTCTTTGTTGAAATTAGATTACCTGAAACTATTGTCACAAAACAAATTCCTGTCTCATTAACTTTTTCCAAATGTTCCATGGTAACATCCGGTCGTAGGAATATTTATTGTTCCTTATTGCTTATTTTTTCATCGAATTAAACCGATTATAAGCAAAGTCAACGCTTACATCTACATACAAGTCCACGTGAAAATTATCAGCATTGTTGATTTCAAACGTTGATAAAAAACGCTCGAACGGTGTTTACAGCAACTGCACAAGGTATTTATTTGTAATATCGGATGTAATCTATTTCCAAAGAACTCGGAAAGGGTGTACTATTATCAGGCGTATAAGTTCCAGTTTGTAAAGCGAGGTTCACAATTATATTCATTGGGTCAAGAGGAAAAACTTTGTCCATTATATAATGGCTATATGCCTGAATACCATTGCAATCAACGGTTTGTCCAAGAATTGTATAAAATTTTGTGCTTCTTCTTTTTAATTCCCCATCAACGTACCATTCTATTTTGTAATTATTCCAAATGACGGTGTACGTATGAAATGCTTCTGAGTAATCTGGACCATTATAATCGGTTAAACACATTTGTCCATTATAGTGAATAGTCATATTATGGTCATTGGTACTATTGTTCCAAAATTCAAAGACATCGATTTCATTATTTACATCGCCTGAACCAATGCCGTACATCCAAAACGCTGGCCAGAAACCTCTACCACTTGGAATTTTACATCGAATTTCATACTTGCCGTAACCAAATTTATATTTTGAATCTATTTCAGCAGATGAATAATCAAAACTTTCGGTAGTGTATGTCCATGGATTTGTTGAAAAATCAGAAATATATGTACCAATAATTGGAGTAGATTCTTTCCTTGCGATTAACTTGAGTGTTCCATTGCTTATCTCAATATTATTACTGATTGGAATAGCAGGAATATTTCCAGTATTGGCATACCATTGCCTTTCTGTGCTATGATTAAAGTTTCTCAAAACACCCTGATAAGGTAAAGTCCATTTGGATAAATCGAGTTCGTTCCCGTCAAAATTATCTTCAAATTCTAACATATAGTCATTGTAGTCACATTGTCCATCTTGTGTCATAACAACTTGTTTTCCATGGCAGATTTGACCTGATGCAATTTTCACAGTAAGGATTGTCAGAAGTAGAACGGTTAATTTGTTCATTGTCTATCGTGACGTACTCGTTGTATTACCACTAACGGTATGAAGATTTGCGATGGGCGGGATTCTTAGCATCAGCCGCGGCTGATCTGTGTAGCACGAAACCCCGCCTATTGCAAAAATACTGTTAACGTATCGTTGTTCTATTGCTCTGTTGATTCATTGAGATCATTGTTCTCAATATTTGGTAATCGAGATTGAATATCCTTTTTCAAGGAAGTAATATCTATTGAATTAAAATTCATATTTGATAAGGCTATAGTATGTGTTGTTTCATCATTGAAATGAATAGTTAAAGCACCCTCAATTTTACTTATTTTAGATATTTCAAATTTTCCCGTTTTCGCATTGTCTTTGTATGAAATATATTTTTCATCAAGTTCTACAAAATCATTACGGTCGCGGAAAAGCTTATAAATTGCATAAATCGTTGGCAGGGCTGTTAAAAGAATTAAATACGTTAGCCCAAAATAATAATTACCCTTATCCACATTTGGTGCAGAGATAATTGTATAGAGATAATATCCAACCAAAACACAAATAATTATGTTAACAAACTTAGGCCATTCTTTGGGGTTGTACATGATTTTACCATTAGAATCCTTCCTTGAACCTATCATTTGACCTAAAATTGTGCCTGACAATGAAGTGACTAAACCTGTCCAAGCAAGTGTCCAAAATCCAAAAACAATCCACGTTTTATAGATCAAATATGCAAACATTGTAACAATTGCCACCACAATGATTACTCCTAAAACCATTAGTCCTTTTTTCATTTTTTCTTTTTTTTAAAAACTTAGTTCCTACTCTATTTCAAGGCTTTTCGGATTCCGCCTCTTTCTTAAACTAACTATTAACTTACTTATAATATTACCAAAAGCAAACATATGCAGCTTACCTTAGTTTTACACGCACAAATTAACATCGTATGTACAAATATACACTTTTACCGTTTCAAGCGGATGAACAACGTGTTATTTTTTTATCCCCCTACATCCACAAGCCGCCGTTCACAGATAGCACCTGTCCGGTAATAGAATTGGACTCCTCGGAAAGAAGCAGTTCTACCATCTTAATAATTCCCCCGGTGTCGCTGAGTTTCGCTATGGGCGTTCTTGCAATGATCTGTTCGCGCACAGCCGCTGGTATTTCGCGGATCATGCCTACGTCCATGTATCCGGGCGCGATGCAATTCACGGTAATGTTATTAGCTGCCAACTCCGAGGCCATCGTTCGGGTTAAACCAAACAAGGCACTTTTCGATGCCGAATACGCCGCTGTTCCAGGTATGCCGGTTTGGGCTACGATCGAAGAAAAGAAGACAATTCTACCCCACCCCTTGCTTCGCATTGAAGGAATAAGCTGCTGAGATATGAAAAACGGCGCTTCGTAATTAATAGCATTCACGTTTCGGAATTCCTCTGTGCTTATCTTCCAAGAAATACCTGCACTTGGGATTCCTGCACAATGCAATACAACATCACAGTCCCCTGCAGCTTGGGTAAGTTGACTAATGCCCGTTTCCGTTGAAATATCAGCAGCTACCGCAGTAATCTGTTCAGGAAATAGTCCACCCAACTCAGAAATGGCCTCCATGTGTTGGTTACCGTGAAGGACCACACGATACCCCTTCGATATCATTGCTTTTGCAAGGCGCATTCCTATACCGCCACTTGCTCCTGTAATTAATACTGATTTTGTCATTAACCGAATTTACGTTTTGCTAACCAAGCCAACGGCTTCGCTAGCGAATTCTTAATCAAAAGTAGGTATTCTACATCCCTTGCACCAAATTTTCGATTAAATTCTCCAAGCCCTTTGGCATTGCTGCCACCAAAATCAAGTTGGGAACAGGAAGGCGCTAAGGTCATCATAGCCTCCACATGCAAATACACCATCCCTCCTGTTTTCATGGCTTCCGGAGTAATGGCTCCTTTTAAATACAGTACCTTTCCGTTCACTTCCAAGTACGCAGCAGCTCCGACCAGCTCCCCTTGATTCCACAAGGAAAACTGCCTTAAATATCCGCGACGGTTTGCTTCTTCCATCAAACGCGCTAACAGTAGATAATCAGCATCTTTCAAATGGGTAAATTCCGCCCCTTTCATCCGACGAAATAGAGCAATTAAACCCGCTGGATTTACCGAAGTATCCATTTCAAACCCTTGTTGGGTTGCTTTTTTATACTGCCTGCGGTGGTTCTCAGAACATTGAGACCGCTCGAAACTTGTTAAATCAAGCACTTGATGTGTTCGGATTTGCTGTTGATAAGGCTCATCCAATGATACACCTGCCAACTGCAGATAGGAGAAACGTTTCGAAAGGTATTGACGAAGAGTCGCAGATTGTTGATCATCAAACCCAATCGGAATAAAACTTCGTATAAGAAACGGCATATGCGTATAACTCACCCCAAACTTTTGCTGGGGCACAATGGGATAAATGCCGTCATAATCACCAAGCACGTAGCCTTCCCAACCCGGTGCTACCGAATCCAAATACCAACTCAACAAGAAAAAGAAGCCTTCAGGTTGTTCCGCTAGGACTCTCTGATCCCAACGCTGTTTATCGAGTTGTGCATTGGCTACAATCATAGGACCGAGGAAAGTGTTACAAATTCATGATCTTCACGATGTTTAGCGATAAAGGCTTCCAAGGTTTTCAAGCCAAACGGTGTTAAGGCCTTGGGATGACCGATCACCACGAGGAATGGTTCGTTGGCTTGCTTTGCCCTTCGCAAGGCGCGATTCAGTTGGGTTGAAAAATATCCATCTGCACTGACACACAAGCGGTGCGTGCGCATGAGTAACTCTTTTTTCGATCCCCCACCTTTTGCAGGAAGTCCATTCCCTATGGGCTTATGTTGACTAGGATTGAGGCGACCAAGCACAAAGAGTTTCCAGAAAAACAAGGGCGAGTAATTCATCGAGGCTATCGGTAATTCGGTAAAAACACCCTCTGCATGCAAAACGGCAGGGTCTTCCGTGAATTTCCATTGCGATAAATCCGGTGTTCCCGTAAAATCATACTGATACGGTTTAGTGGTGTTCTTTCCTCCTTTAAATACCGAAGAATCAAGGTGAATCCCTGCATTTTTCATGGCCTCTGCTACGGGAGTAAAAGGTTGCGCACACCAACCTCCTGCCCGATAACTTTGCATCGGTTGGGAAAGTAAGGAATTCATATAGGTTGCATAGCGATCAACTATATCTGAGGCATCTTCAGCCGAAAAATCTGATAATTTATAGAAGGATAAATCATGTTCCCATTGCTGACCATTCCAACTGGACTTTTCCCAATGTGGATGAATGTGCAAGCCCGTTTCATGCCCCTTGGTATCCCATACCTGAATTTGATTTTTAATCGCTTGAAGCGCTTGATGACAAGCTGCTTGTTCCTCAAACTTGATTAAACACCCAGCGTCGGGAAAAAAGGTAAATGGAATCTTGTATTTAGCGGCGAGCAATAACAACCGATCCGTAGGTTCGATCATGCATTGCTCCACCGATCCGCTGCGTTCGCCAAAAAACAGCTCATAATCCCATGTAATGGCTATCTTCATTTGTTTCCTTCAGGATTATACATGGTTACCCCCCGATCGGTGAAGGCGGTCACCATCACATCAAACATTTTTTTAGCATCAAACACCAATGTTTTAGCCGTTCCAATATACACTTCACGATAAACCTCTTCACGCAAAAACATGGGAAGTAATTCATCGCAGCGACGTTTTTTTGAGTATTCCGGATTATGAACTTTGGTGGCAACGATCATTTCGTTCCCTTCATAGTCACGCACTGGGAGCTTAAATTCTTCTGGATAATAAACCGGAACCCCAAGGTCCAAGGCATCTTCTAGGGTGTGTAAATGCGTGCCTGCATTGTCGAGGGTAACGCCGATGTATAAAATTTTTCCACCGTGTTGAATCAGTTTACCATAGGGTGAATCCCAGTGGTACGGGGTGTTTTTTGCGGTATGGTCCTTAATATAATCGTACGCTTGCGCGCCCCAAGCCGCTACCGGCTCCGTGGGATGATAGCTCCTAATGACGCCATCCGAAGTTCGGAAAACTTCAGATATTTTCCCCATCGCCGAAGGGCAAAGCAAGACATCAAACAAGGGATTGGTAAACACATAATCTAATTGCAAGCGCGCTATGGGAGAAGTTGGCATTAGAATCAATCCTTCTGCACCAACGCACTCCTTTAGCACTTCAACTACCGTGTCGGCGCCCCCTTCGATAAATCCCATCTTGCTTAAGCTGGCGTGCACCATAAGGTGATCACCCGGAAGTATACCGGCATTTAGAAGTGATTCTTTTAATTCTTCTTTCGTCAACCCCTGCCCTGATTGTTGCTGATTAAGCAACGCAGCTTGTCGTTTTTTTCGCTTAAGGGAATGGAATATCTCCTTTAAAAATGTGGGGACTAGGGATTTCCAATTTAAGGCCATAGTGCGAAGATACGCAAAGGGAAAAGAAACAACGAACTTGAAATTGACTAAATTTAACACCTAGAGGCATCTTTGAACCCATGTTATGCGTACTTTTAAAAAAATTAATGCCATGAAGAATCTTTTTTTACTAGCTCTACTTTTTATCTCCCTCGGAAGTTTCGCTCAAACAACCCCGGAGGAACGCGCTACCAATCAAACCAATCGCATGAAAACTGAGTTGAATCTAACCGATGATCAGTTTACTAAGGTTTACGATATCAATTTGGGAATCATCATGAAAAATGATGGAATTAAAACTTCTACGTTTTCTGAGGAGGTTAAGAAAGAGGTATTGCAAAGCAATCAGCAAGCGAGAAAATCCATGTTGAAAGATGTATTAACCGCGGCACAATACGAAAAACTGGAACAAGAAGTTAAGGAAATCAAGAAAAAGAAGCGCGCAAAAGCGGAACATAAAGAAGTTAAAAACTAGTTTAAATCCCGGGAAACCGGGATTTTTTTTTGATTAAAATACTACCTTTGAGTTGTGCAGTTTGAATTCCCTTTCTTTGGTAGAGTTTTCACCTTACCCAGGCGTTTTATTTATCCATTACTCATTTTATGGGTGTTTCTGTTTTATGGTAATACGATTAAAAACACCTTCGCCTTAGATGACGAATTAGTTACGTGTACGGATCGACAAGAACACCCTTTAGTCTCGAAAGGAATTGCGGGAATTCCAAAAATTTTCACTTCTGCCTATGCCTCCAATGAGGAGCAAAATTACGAGTATCGTCCACTAGTCTTAACGTCATTTGCCATTGAAAAAAGCGTATTCGGAAGCTCCGACGCATGGGTTCATATATCCCATTTCATTCAATTGCTTTTATATGCCTTACTCGGGATTGTTTTATTCAGCACCCTGAATACCTTATTTGGTCCTTCCAAGCACCTGGTCGCCCTTGTCATTACCCTGCTTTTTCTCAGCTTACCCATTCACAGTGAGGTCGTTAACAGCTTAAAAAATCGCGATGAATTGCTCAGCATGCTTTTCTCCGTGTTGGCACTGCGTTCCGCACTGTGCTTTGTAGATTCACGGAAATGGAAATGGCTCCTCTTTACCTTGATGAATTTACTCTTAGCCTTATTGAGTAAAAAAACTGCCATGCCCATGTTGGCGATCATCCCCATTACCCTCGTGTATTTTCGATCCTTTTCATGGAAATCCGTTGCTTTTATATCCGTATCGTTGCTCGGAGCACGGATCCTCTTTGGATTATTAAAAAAGGGCTTAATTGAAACCGAAAAGATTCGTGAATTTTCCATCGTTGAAAATCCGGCGTTTGAATACAGCTTCTTTCAGCGTATCCCCCTATTCTTTGACTCCGTGATTTGGTATGTTAAACAAAGCATTTTACCGCTGGATCTGCAATGCTATTATGGCTTAGGTTCCCTTACCGTTTCATCAGCCTTTACCTTTAAAACCTTTGCCATCGGAATGGTTCTGTTATTTACCTTAGGGTTTATTCTTTGGGCCTTTATAAAAAAGATGCATACCGAACTGAGTTTCGGATTGGTATTTTTCTTTTTAGCCATCGTTGGCGCATGTAACTTGATCTTTCCTATGGTGGGTATTGTGGGGGAACGCTTGGCATTTACGGCAAGTCTCGGTCTATGCATTACCATCGTCTTTCTACTGAATCAATGCACAACAATCAAAGAAAAAATTGCCCCCCTACTTTTCATCGCATTCAGCGTTTACAGTTTAAGTATGGTGTTCATTCGAAACAACGCATGGAGCGACCGCCTGAGTCTGTATGAAGCCGATAGCTCCACTACAAAATCTGCTAAGGTTCACGCATTGCTTGGACAAGAATTACAGTACCAAATTAATCAGTCTTGGAACGATGTGCAGTTAGAAAATCAAGAAGCGATTTACAGCAGCGTGAATATGGCCAAAAAAGCCTACGAAAACGCGCTCCACACCTATCCTGATTATTACAAAATCCAAAACAACCTGGCCACCCTGGAATCTTCCTTCCGGTGTGATGAGCGTGCAGCACTATCCCTACTTAAGGCACTTACCAAGAAACAACCCGATTACCAAGAAGCGTGGAAAAACCGCTTAGTTTCTCTGCTGAGAATCTATATTGTATGGAAACGAAACGAAGCCTTCATAACCGATAAATCACTTAACAATCGACCAATTCACTCACTTGATTCCCTCTCAAGTTTAAGCATGTTAGGCTTACTCAGTCAATTCGAAGAACGGGGAAAAATGTTTTTAGCCGATGGATTAAATCCAACGTCGATTAATCAACTTAGCGCCTTTGCTTCAGGACAAACCACATGGAACATGGATTTAGCCCACATGACCCCCCCTTATGCAACAGAAGTAAGACAACGATTAATGGAGCTATACACTGGAAAAAAAGCGAGTTATAACATCGTAGATGATTTCCGTAAACAACTGGTTGGCCACTTCCTAGCACCAAGTCGATTTACAGTAATTTCAGATTCCTTAATCCATGAAATCATTGCAACAAAGGCAGCAATCGAACGGAAATTCCCTGAATCCAAGGTGGAGGAACTCACGGATACCTACCTCATGAATACCCTTCAATATGAAGCAATTATAGCAATCCACAGACATCAAATCAAATCCGGAAAAGGTAAGGCCAAAGACTTTGTACAAATTGGAAACTCCTATGTAAATCTAGGTGAAAAAGACCTGGCTATTCGTGCCTTCAAGCGAGGAATTGACGCATTGAAAAAAATAAATTCTACCGAAGCAAGGAGTGAAGTAAATCGCCTTAATTTATACATTCAAAAAATTAATAATCAATAGTTTACATTAAATAACTTGAATCGATTATTCATTATAGGAATCGGGCGGTCTGGGTCGACTATACTTTCCAAAACACTGGGAAGCCATCCCGATTGCTTAGACAATCCTGAAATTCCGTTGTTCTCATTTTTTTATAAGGCATTTCGAAACAAATGGTCTAATTCAGAAAGAAATTACCTGGTTGTACGCTATATAAACTCCATGAAGCGAAGGCATCCAGGTCATCCATGGCAGATACAAACTGAAGAAGTAGCAAAGATTCCAAGTGGATTAGACTATTTCAGCTTCATGAACGAACTTTCGACCTTATTCACCACCGAATCTGAATCAAAAAAGAACACTCAAGGTCCTGAGTGGATTATCGATAAGAATCCAGTAAACACCTTGCATGTACATCATTTTCTTAAAGAATACCCACAAACTAAGGCGATTTTTTTGGTGCGTGATCCACGTGCGAATGTAGCTTCTCGAATGCAAAGTCAAAATCTAATTCATGGAAGAACAAATCACTGGAGGATAAATATACTCCGTTGGCGCGGCTATAACCGATATTATAACAAGCTCAAGGATCAATTCCCGCATCAAATTCATTTACTTCGCTATGAGGATTTTGCATTAAATCCGCAGCAACACGTGGATGAACTCTGCGATTTCTTGAGGATTCACCGTATTACGCTTGAATCTCCTAATCCTATACCCTCCGCGCACATTGATCAGAACGCAGCACGTTTAGTAAAAAAGTACCGTGATTTAAACGCTCCCATTAATCCCCATGCGATAAACAGATGGAGTGAGATCCTTGATCAAGAAATCATTGAAGCGATAGAAGACATCTGTAAAACCGAAATGGATTTCTTTGGGTATTCCCGTAAAACAAGGGTTCAAGTGCCAATTCCCATTAAATTTCGTTTCTTAGTGCGATGCTACAATCTCAAAGAAAAACTCATTTTTTCCCTGCCCTTGTCCTTAAAATTAAAACGTCTTGAATAAGCACCACCACATCATTGGCATTGGTCGTTCCGGAACCACCTTGTTGCAGAGCATGTTGAATGCACAGCCGCAAGTATGGGCAGGTCCGGAGAATTATTTTATTCCTTTTTTCTATCATGCTTGGAAAAATAAAACCGAATTCAGTCGGGCAGACTTAGCATTGGCCGCGCGTTTTAATAAAGCCTTTGGAATCCTACAACCCTATGTTGGGTTTACGTTTGATGAGGCGTTCTTCGACTCTAATATAGAGATCAAGTCGTATGAAGAACTGATCATACACACATATCGTTCCTTTGTGGATCAGCTCGCCCCCACCAAAGATGCGATTCATTTCATCAATAAGAATCCGCTTCACTCCTACTACCTCGATGCACTCCATTCCATTAGCTTAGACACAAAGTTCATTTGGATGATGCGCGACTATCGGGCCAATGTGAATTCTAGAAAAAATAGCGTTCACTTAAAATCCACAAGCGCATACTATAATTCGTTACGCTGGATTCAATTTGAACAACGCATTGCTTCCTTTCAAAAACAGCATCCCAATCGAGTGCTTATTGTACGTTATGAAGACCTGGTGCAAGCCCCTGATCAAACCTTAGCCAAGGTGTGTGATTTTCTTGAAATTCCAGTAAAAATAAGAACTCAAGAGGCCTTAGCGCCATACCAAGCACTATTTCAGCACGAAGTAAAAACCCAATACGAACAAGCGAACCGCATGAAAAAACGCTTTGGTGATTTGTCTAAACCCATACATACCGCGGCAGTTGAGGCGTGGAAATCAGGTTTAACAACTCAGGAACTTGAAGTATGCGAAGTCATTGCAGGGAGAACGGGAAGCACTTATGGCTATCAAACTACATTGACAATCCCTATGGCCAAACGATGTTGGATTGAAGCTTTGGCAACACCTTATGCAATGAAAATAAGCATGGAACGAGCAAAAGATGCTTTTTTTAATCGCTTGCCTATTCAGTTAAAAGTTTCATATTTTGAGCGTTGGGTGCTCCGAATCGACAAAAAACGTAAGAAGCATGTGGCGTAGCGACGAATTAGATTCTATACCCATCCATTTTATACTGTGTACAGAACGGACAGGGTCTTCCTTGCTTTCGACCATGTTGAATATGAATTCTTCATTGATTGTTGCATCGGAAGAACCGTTTGCCTTGTATTTTTCGGGTAAGTACGGAAACATAAGCGATTGGAATGAACGCCGAATCAATGCCTTTGTGGATGACTTCTTTAGCCTTTTTGAAAAGAATGCCGCCCTGTATTTTGAACACAAAGATCGTTTTGCCGAATGCCTTTTGGCCCATGCGCCGATCTTGAACTATAATCGATTAATTAAATTGACCTATTTGAATTTCTACGATAGGGACATGAAAAACAAGGATTCCATCCAGGTTATTTTAGACAAGCAGATGAAATATGTCTTTCAAAAGGAGGAAATTACGCGATTATTCCCCAGTGCAACTTTCTTAATATTAACGCGATATGTATTGAAAAACATCGAAGCAAAAGCGAGACGCGGGATAGATTTTTTTAGTCACCCCTATTATTTGAGTAATGTGTGGAAGCTCACTTACGATGAGGCTTTGCGTTTTCCACGGACAAAAATCCTACATTTTGAAACGTTTATAAAAAATCCGGAGGCCTCGTTGAAATCCTTGAATTCCTCTTGGGATGTTCCATATGAATCAACCCAATTGGATTATCAAGCTGGATTCAGCGCACTAATTGCGCATCGCTCGCACCTGCTGTCCCCTGAATTCATCAAAAAAATAAGCGATTTTCACCGAGGAATTTTAGATACAGCTCCTCGCGCAAAACAACAAACTGCTAAACCCTTGTCAGAAAAACATCAAGTGGTCATTCTAAAACAAACTAATGAAACAAGTAAAAAGCTTGGATATTCTACCCACTCAACAGCAATAAAACTCAATATTTGGGATGGCTTAAGTTGGATGTTCTACCGTACACTTGCTCTTTTATTCCGCCCGTATTTATGGCGAATATATCGACAGTTACCACTCAAGCTAAAACGAATCATTAGACGAAGAAAAAAGGAATACACTCCATAAGCCTAGAACTTTTATTACATTAGTCATGTTAACCTACTCATGAATCGCATCGTTATATTTCTTCTTTTTATCTTCGTTTCAGGTCAGTCCCTGAGCTTCGCGGAAGAGCCTATACGTATATTATTCATCGGTAATTCTTACACCTACCGCAATCACATGCCACGCATGTTTATGAAAATCGCCAAGGCAAATGGAAAGCACGTGGAAGTAAATTGGTGCGTCAAAGGAAAAACATCGTTCTACAGACATTCTTTGCGAGATAAGGTTTACAGGGCAATCCGATGGAAGAAATGGGATTACGTGGTACTGCAGGGGTCTAGTCGAGACATGTTGAAGGACAGCTCAATCTATTATAAAAAAACGCTTCCCGGGTTAAATAAAATAGTTACGCGTATAAAGCAACGAAACACTAACACCAAGTTGGTTTTCTTTATGACCTGGGCCTATAAAAAGGGGTACCCGAAATTTCCATATTCCAAAACGCATTACAAAATGATCCGGCGGATCTCCTCAAAATACAAAACGCTTGCGACGGATTTTGATGCCTTACTTACACCAGTGGGCTTAGTATTTGAAAAGTTATACTTCAAACATCACATAACAGACTTATATAGACCCGACAACAGTCACCCCAGTAAATTGGGATCATATGCCGCGGCTTGCAGTTTTTATTCAGTAATTTTCAAGGAAAGAGTAAGTCACACGCCTCAAGCGTATTTAAAAATCAAGAAGCATAACGTGATTGAATCCCTGGTTTGGAAATATACAAAGGGCAATTAAGCGTCTATACTCGTTACATTATTTTTCGGTACTTCATACGTTTCGGGCCGCTATCACCCAGGCGTTTCTTCTTGTTTTCCTCGTATTCCGAATAGGAACCTTCGAACCAATACACCTGAGAATCTCCTTCAAAGGCCAGGATGTGGGTACAAATCCGATCCAAGAACCATCGGTCGTGAGAAATAACCACCGCACAACCAGCAAAGCGTTCGATGCCTTCCTCTAAGGCGCGCAAGGTGTTCACATCAATATCATTCGTTGGCTCATCCAGTAATAACACGTTGGCTTCAATCATTAAGGTCATCGACAAATGCAAGCGATTTCGTTCCCCACCGGAGAGCACGCCCACTTTTTTATTTTGATCCGAACCGTTAAAGTTGAACTTTGAAAGGTAGGCCCGTGCATTGATTTTTTGATTACCAATTTCAATAAATTCAAGACCATTCGAAACTACATCATACACCGATTTATTTGGATCTAAGGATTTATGGTTCTGATCAACATAGCCCAGCTTCACCGTTTCCCCAACCATAAATTGACCATTCTCAGGCATTAATTCCTCCATAATCATTTTGAAAATGGTTGTTTTCCCGGCACCATTGGGTCCGATGATTCCGACAATTCCGGCAGGCGGTAGGGAGAAATTTAAATCATCGTATAGCAATTTATCTCCAAAGCTCTTACCTACATGTACCGCTTGAATCACATTGTTTCCAAGTCGTGGACCATTCGGGATTGGAATCTCGAGTGTAGCTTCTTTTTCTTTGCCATCTTCTGAGAGCATTTTTTCATAATTCTGAAGCCTAGCTTTCGATTTTGCCTGACGTGCTTTTGGATTCATTCGCACCCATTCTAACTCTTGCGCAAGCATGCGTTGACGTTTAGACTCGGTCTTTTCTTCCGCTTTTAATCGGTTCCCTTTTTGTTCAAGCCATGAACTATAGTTTCCTTTCCATGGAATCCCCTCTCCCCGATCTAATTCAAGAATCCAACCCGCTACGTTGTCCAAGAAATACCGGTCGTGAGTTACAGCAATCACGGTGCCTTGGTATTGTTGTAAATGTTGTTCTAACCAATCAATGGATTCCGCATCCAAGTGGTTTGTTGGCTCATCTAATAGGAGTACATCTGGATTTTGTAGTAAGAGGCGGCATAGCGCTACACGTCGTTTTTCTCCACCTGAAAGCGAAGCAATTGTTTGGTCATCGGGCGGACAACGCAAGGAATCCATAGCGCGTTCAATTTTATTATCCAATTCCCAAGCATCAAGCGCATCTATCTTATCTTGAACTTCCCCTTGACGAGCGATTAACTTATCCATTTTATCCGGATCATTCATCACTTCTTCATCCATGAACGCATTGTTAATGTCTTCATACTCCTTGAGCACATCAACGATTTCTTTTGCACCTTCAAGTACAACTTCTTTAACAGTTTTGTTCGGATCCAACTCAGGTTCCTGTGGAAGATATCCGACACTGTAGCCTGGAGAGAACACCACGTCTCCTTGATACGATTGATCGAGGCCTGCAATAATTTTCATTATGGTAGATTTTCCCGAACCGTTCAATCCAATGATACCGATTTTGGCACCATAGAAAAAACTGAGGTAAATGTTTTTGATGATCTGTTTTCCTTGTGGGGTAGACTTGGACACTCCCACCATGGAGAAAATAATTTTCTTATCGTCTGACATAATGCTATAAATTAATTCTTGTAAATTTTCGGGGTATAAAGACCCCATTTCGCTAATCGATAACCGATACTGACTCCAATGACGCCAAATCCATATTTCATGGAGCGCGAAAAATTAATGGAAGAGGCCTCTTCAAAATACTTGGTTGGACAAGTTACTTCACCAATTTCGTATCCGGCATAAAATAACTGTGCTAACATTTGATTATCAAAAATAAAATCATCCGAATTCAATTCGATGTCGATTTTTGAGAACACGTCTTTGGAAAATGCACGATATCCAGAATGGTACTCCGAGAGCTTCTGACTCATGAGGATATTCTGCCCCAGGGTTAAGAAGCGATTCGCAATGTATTTGTATATGGGCATGCCTCCCTTGAGCGCTCCTTTACCCAAAATTCTTGATCCGAGCACAATGGGATACACATCAAAGGCAATAATTGCAGCGATGGAATGAATCAATTTCGGGGTGTATTGATAATCTGGGTGAAGCATGATAACGATATCTGCATTCAGCTCCAAAGCCTTGTGGTAACAGGATTTCTGGTTGCCGCCATATCCCCGATTAAGTTCATGGCGTATCACGTGTTGAATCCCCAACTTTTTAGCGATTTCAGACGTATGATCCCGGCTGGCATCATCCACTAAAACCACTTCATCTACAATATCAAATGGGATCTCATTATAGGTTATTTCTAGGGTCTCTGCGGCATTATACGCCGGAAGCACGATGCAAATGCGTTTTTGATTTAACATAGCGCAAAGGTACATAGAAATCCAAATAAAAAGCGTTGAAAAAGTGTTCAAAACCTCTAAAAAATCAACGATTTTGCTCATCAATTAGAATCAAATAAAAAGTAAATTTGTTTCTTGAATTTGTCAACCTTGGAATTACCAGAGAAAGTTAAAGGAATTTTCGCAGCATACTTAGAGCAGAACGGTCACCGAAAGACCCCTGAGCGCTTCGCGATACTCAATGAAATCTATACCTACCAAGGTCATTTTGACATTGAGACCTTATATTTCAAGATGAAAGCGGATAATTACCGCGTATCAAGAGCAACACTTTACAACACGATTGAATTGCTATTGGCTTGTAATTTGGTGCGAAAACACCAATTTGGAAAGGCCATGGCGCAATATGAAAAGTCACACGGTTCAAAGCAGCACGACCATATCATCTTGACAGATACGGGCGAAGTCGTTGAGTTTTGCGACCCTAGGATACAACAAATCAAGGCAACAATTGAAGATATTTTTGGGGTAGAAATCCAACACCATTCGCTATATTTTTACGGAATTAAACACAAAGAAAATGATTGATTATTTCATTTCGAACGGTGAAAACACCACCACCATTACCCTAGACGGTAAATTGCTTTCCGACTCGGATTTAAAAGCCGTATCCACTGAAATTGAAAAATTACAGAATTGGAACATTGTCTTGGACTTGAAAGATCTTTCCCACGTCAACTCAAGCGGTATTGCATTTATGGTACGCATCTTAACACGTTCTCGTGTGAATGGCGGAGATGCGGTAATTTCGCATGTAAATGCGAGCCTAAAAAAACTATTTGATATCACCAAAATGCATGAGGTCTTCACCATATATGAAACCATCGAAGATGCAAGAAATCACTATAATCAAAACCTATGAAAGTGGACGTGTTGTTAGGCCTTCAATGGGGAGATGAAGGAAAAGGAAAGGTAGTTGACGTATTAACGCCATCGTATGATATTATCGCTCGCTTCCAAGGTGGCCCCAATGCGGGTCATACCCTGGAATTCGAAGGAATTAAGCATGTATTGCATACGGTTCCTTCCGGGATTTTTAGACCTGAAGCACTTAATGTCATTGGAAATGGCGTAGTCATTGATCCAATCGTATTTGCTGGGGAACTTGATAAATTAACTCCATTCAACATCGACCTAAAGAGTCGCTTGTTAATTTCTAAAAAAGCCCATTTAATTTTACCTTCTCATCGCCTACTGGATGCCGCGTCGGAACAAGCCAAAGGCTTGAAGAAAATCGGCTCCACGCTAAAAGGAATTGGTCCTACCTATATGGATAAAACAGGTCGTAACGGCTTGCGTGTTGGTGACTTGTTTTCCCCAAAATTCCAAGCGAAATATGAGGAATTAAAAGAAAAACACCTGAATCTCTTGAACCACTACGAAGGATTCACCTATGACCTAACCGTCATGGAGGCCGAATGGTTTAAGCAAATTGAACGCCTAAAAGCCTTAACGTGCATCGAAAGTGATCATTACTTAAATCACGCATTAAAAAACAAGCAACGCATTTTGGCCGAAGGAGCACAAGGCACCATGCTCGACATTGATTTCGGAACCTATCCCTTTGTAACGTCCTCTAATACGGTAACGGCAGGAACGTGCACCGGATTGGGAGTGCCTCCATCAGCGATTGGCAAGGTGATTGGGATTTTTAAAGCGTATTGCACCCGTGTGGGAAGCGGTCCTTTTCCGAGTGAATTGGACAATGAGACCGGGGAGTTAATGCGAAAAGAAGGGAACGAATTTGGCGCTACCACCGGTAGACCACGTCGCTGCGGATGGTTAGATTTAGTACAATTGAAGTATGCCATCATGATTAATGGGGTAACTGAATTGTGCATGATGAAAGCCGATGTATTAGGAATCTTCGATCACATTATGATTTGTGAAGCGTATGAAATTAATGGAGAAACCATAACCGAGTTCCCCTATGATGTGAGTGACCTGGAAATCAAACCCATCTTAACATCCATGGAAGGATGGAAAACAGACTTGACCCAGCTCACATCGTATGATGACGCTCCAGAGGCACTAAAAACGTATGTGAACTACTTAGAAACACAACTGGAAGTTCCCATTCGTATGGTTTCGGTAGGTCCAGACCGAGCACAAACGCTCTTAAAATAAGCCCCTTGAATCCCGTGCGTTTCACCCTGTTATTCGGATTTGTATTCGCATTAAATGTGTTGTTATCGCAAGGGAAACTGGAACTTTTACCAGGCTCTGAGAAAATTTATTTCAACAAGGCCACACAAACTCATCGCTTGGTGGGTACCGTTAGCTTCATTTATCAAGGCAATACCATGTATTGCGATTCTGCCCACTATCGAGAACGAGATAAAATTGTACGCGCCTATGGTAAGGTGCATATCACTAAAGACGATGTAAATCTTTATTGTGATTCCATGGTGTATTCAGGCAGTACTAAACTTGCTCGACTCTGGGGCCACGTGAAAATACGCGACTCAGCATATAAATTATCATCGGATTCACTTGAATACAATGCAAAAACGGGTCGTGCCATTTACCGAAACCAAGGAAAAATTGAAAACAGCACAAACAAAGAGGTAATCACGAGTAAAATAGGGTATTTCTACCCGAATACTGGTACCTGTTTTTTTAGCGGAAAGGTTAAATACAAGAAAGAAGACTTAACCATGACCACCGATACCCTACACTATGTTTATGAAAAACAAACCACCTACTTTCATGGCCCTACCACGATAAAAAACGACAGCATTGAAATTCAATGCGAAAAAGGGCAATACCGAGTTGATATTCAAGAAGGACTCCTGAGGAAAAACGTTTTCATCAAGCAAAAGGACCGGACGATATATTGCGACACGGCGTTGTATAAGGAAACCCATCAATTATTCACAGGGAATGGTCATGTTCGAATCTATGAAAACAACCAGCATTTAATGTTATTGGGCGACTATTTCCACACGCAAAATAATGTTTCTCAGAGTACCTTGGCGGGTCATGCACTGGTGATTGAAACGAAACAAAAGGATTCATTGTTTCTGCATGCCGACACCATACGCATGCAAAAGGACAGCCTCGACGAGCGGAACATTTTTGGGTATAATGCGGTTAGTATATTCACCAAGAAGGCACAAGCGGTTTGTGACTCGGCGCACTACAGCAGTAAAATCGGGAGAATTGACCTGTTTCAGAGCCCCATACTTTGGGCACAAAACGGAGAATTAAAAGGAGATTCCATTCAGGTATTTCTGGCAGATAGTGTCCTTGAAAAAGCACAAATATTAGGAAATGCCACTTCAATCATGAAGGTGGATACGGGCAGCTGTTTCAACCAGCTTTCCGGGAAACGAATTGATGCATGGTTTAATGATAGTGTGCTTACCAAGGCTAAAGTTAGCGGTCAGGCGTGGACTATTTTCTATCCCTTAGAAGACCAAAAAAATGACAGCACCTTAACACGAACGCGCAAAGGCTTGAACCGATTATATGCCTCAGAGTTGATTGTTTACTTAGACAGTGGTGAGGTTTCAAAAATTACATTTTTCGATAAACCGGATGGGGTGTTTTTCCCCATGGACCAAATTGATGATAAGGAGCGGTATATTCGGAATTTTTCGTGGAATCCCAAGCTAAGACCAAGAAATCCGTATGCTATGGTACACAAAACCCTAGATTAGTGCCTCATCTTCCGAATCCCATCGAGTAACACGCTGAACCCCTTCTATTTCTTGAAATTTACGTGTTAATTGATCCAAATGCTCGGTATCGTAAACCATGACATGAATCCGACCTTCAAAGGTACCGTCGTTGGTTTCAAAGTGAATGCTTTTCATATTTACTTTGTTTTCCTTTGAAATAATCTCTGTCAATCGATTCACCAAACCAATCTGATCGATACCAATGATGCGTATGGCCGCTAAACGTTCTACTAACACTTCGGATTTCCAAAGGGCTTTAACGCAGCGATAAGCATATTTTGACATTAAATGAACGGCATTTGGACAATCCGAACGATGGATTTTTATTCCTTGATTTATCGTTATGAAGCCAAACACCTTATCGCCAGGGATTGGATTACAGCACACAGACATCTGATAATCAATACCCTTAAAATCTTCGCCAATAAAAATTACATCTTTTTTTGCATCAACAATCCTGCTGTCTTCTTCGGTGTTTTTACGTCCTTTTTTAAGAACGACCACATCTTTCTTGGAGGTAATTAAATACCCATGTTTATCTTCAATCTCGCGAATCTTATTGACATCAATTTTTCCTTTCGCAATTCGATAGTACAAATCCGTAGCACTACCTAGCCCATAAAATTTTTCTAAAAATGTAATGTTCTCAGAATTCATCAATACGTTAAATTGCTTCAACTTTCGTTCAAGGGTTTCCTTCCCATCTTGCGCAATTAGATTTCGTTCTTCATTTAAGGAAGACTTTATTTTTTGTCGTGCGCGTGCAGAAACAACAAACTTGAGCCATTCCTCATTAGGTTTTTGTTTGCTTGAGGTTATGATTTCTAACTGATCCCCATTGAGCAATTGATAACTCAAGGGCATCAGGCGATTATTCACCTTGGCACCGATACATTTATCGCCAATATCCGTATGAATATCGTACGCAAAATCTAAAATGGTTGAACCAGTTGGCAAAACCCGCAGCTCCCCTTTGGGGGTAAACACATAGATTTCATCGTTGAATAAATTCAACTTAAACTCATTGATAAAATCAAGGGCATTCGAATCGGGGTTATCTAATAGATCGCGTACTTCAGTAATCCAGCGATCAAATTTACTTTCATCGTTCCTTGATTCTTTATATTTGTAATGTGCTGCAAGTCCTTTTTCCGCAATTTCATCCATGCGTTTCGAGCGTATTTGAACTTCAACCCATTTTCCCTGAGGTGACATCACCGTGGTATGCAACGATTCATAGCCGTTGGCACGCGGTGTAGAAATCCAGTCTCTCAATCGTTCCGGACTGGGTTGATAGAAATCTGTTACAATGCTGTATATTCTCCAACAATCAGACTTCTCTTGCTCTTGAGAGGTCTCAACAATAATTCGAATGGCGAACACGTCAAAAACCTCCTCAAATGGAATTTCCTTGGTTTGCATTTTCCGCCAAATCGAAGAGATCGACTTGGTTCGTGCTTTAATGTCGAACTGATAAGCTTGTTTTTGAAGTTCCTCCTTTATCGGCGCCATAAACCTTCGAATGAATCGCGCACGAACATCTTGCGTGGATTTCAACTTCGTTTCAATTTCATTGAAAATTTCTGGCTCACAATATTTCATGGACAAATCCTCAAGCTCTGTCTTCACGGTATAAAAACCAAAACGATGAGCTAACGGAGCATATAAAAACCGGGTCTCAGATGCTATTTTAAGTTGCTTATCCGGTTTCATACTGGATAAGGTCCGCATGTTGTGCAAGCGATCCGCAAATTTAATCAGCACCACCCTGAAATCATCAGAAATGGTTAAAATCATCTTACGGAAATTCTCAGCTTGTACCGAAGCATTTTCATCAAACACATCCGGAATTTTTGTTAAGCCATCGATAATTCGACGAACTTTAATGCCAAAGGCATCTTCGATGTCATCCAAGGATATATAGGTATCTTCTACGGTATCATGCAACAAGGCACAGGTAATGGCGATGCTATCGAGTCCCATTTCTTCCGCACAAATACGCGCCACAGAAATGGGATGAAAAATATACAATTCTCCCGATTTACGTCGATCATCCTTATGTGCCTCTAGGGCCATATCAAAAGCCTTTCGAATCAACTTTGTATCTTCACGCGAGCGGTCTTTTACCGATCGGAGTAAGCCTTTAAACGCTGATAAAATAGCGACCCGTTCTTCTTCGACGTTATATGCTCCAGGTAACTGAGTCATAACTAATCTATTGCAGGAAGCAATTGTGCTCTTACCTCACCAAAGCCTATGCGAACTTTCCCATTCGTGCAATGTCCTTTCATAATTACGGTATCATAATCTTGGATAAACCGACGTTGCGACCCATCACTCAAGGTAAGGGGTTTCGTTCCTTTCCACGCTAACTCAAGCATGGATCCGTAAGAATCTGGTGTAGGACCTGAAATCGTACCCGATCCCATTAAGTCGCCACAGCGAATGTTACATCCATTCACCGTGTGATGCGCTAATTGCTGCGCCATATTCCAATACATGTACTTAAAATTAGATAAGCACACGCGATCTTCTGCTCCTTCTTTGGGCTGAATAAACACTTCTAAATTAATGTCATACGATTTCTTCCCTTCAAATTTCAAATATGACAACACCGCTGGTTCTTGAACGGGTGTATCAACCGCGTAGGGCTGTAGGGCATCTAAAGTAACAATCCATGGGGAGATGGAAGACGCGAAATTTTTTGCTAAAAAAGGTCCAAGCGGTACGTACTCCCATTGTTGAATATCTCGAGCGGACCAATCATTAAACAAACTCAATCCAAAGATAAAATCCTCCGCTTCTGTAGTAGAAATTCGTTCCCCTAGGGGTTTGCCATCAAAGGTGTAGAATCCCATTTCTAATTCAAAATCAACGCGGGCAGAAGCCTCGAATGAAGGGTTTTCACCTTCCACCTTTGTTTGTCCCTTAGGTCGCACCACCGGAACTTCTGAGGTAACGATGGAGCTGGATCTACCATGATATCCAACCGGTAACCACAACCAGTTCGGAAGCAAGGCATTTGCTGGGTCTCTAAACATGGTTCCAACGTTGGTTGCATGTTCTTTACTTGAATAGAAATCGGTATAATCTCCAATGTTTACGGGGAGCAGCAGTTGCACGCGATCTGCTGAATAAAGTACATCCATGCAGTCTTCTTCATGTCCTTGCAACTCCTTGTTTCCGTTGGTGAAGAGTGATGAGATTCGATTGCGTAAATTCCGCAAAGGTAACTTACCATATTTCATGAGCGCATTTAAGGAAGCAGAATTGAAGGCCGAGGATTGAAATCCAAGTTCTTTGAAGTAGCCTTTGTCGTTCAATGCAGCGAGGTTAATCACCTTATCCCCTATTCGGGTGGTCACAAAGGGCTCATCTTGCTCTAAAAACCCAACGCCAAATGGAATGTTTTGAATTGGGAAATCGGAATCTTCACTGACGTGTATCCAAGAAACTAAGTCGGGATTATTTGCTGCAATCATTGGAGTTGAAATAAGAAATTAACATTTGAATACATAGGATTACACATTAAAACGAAAGTGCATGACATCACCGTCGGAAACCACATATTCTTTTCCTTCCACTTTAAATTTACCCGCCTCTTTCATTGCGGCTTCTGATCCGTATTGAACAAAATCATCGTATTTCATGACTTCCGCACGAATAAACCCTTTTTCAAAATCGGAGTGAATCACTCCTGCGGCTTGTGGTGCCGTAGATCCTTTGTAAATAGTCCACGCACGCACTTCTTTGACGCCCGCGGTGAAATACGTTTGCAGATTAAGTAAGTCATAAGCCGAACGAATCAAGCGATTTACCCCTGGCTCGTCAAGACCAAGCTCATCCAAAAACATTTTTCGTTCTTCATACGTTTCGAGTTCGGTGATATCTGCTTCAATTTTAGCTCCAATGATGAGTACCTCTGCGCGCTCATTTGCTACCGCGGAGCGAACTTGATCAACATAGGCATTACCAGTAAGCACGGAGGCTTCCTCTACATTACACACATACATGACCGGTTTGGAGGTAATCAAATTAAATCGTTTAATCACTTCCATATCACTAGCATCAAACCCTAAGCCTCGCACAGAAATACTCTGTTCAAGACCTTCTTTAATTTTGTGTGCTAATTCATTTTCTTTCACTGCATCTTTATCACCAGACTTAATAACCCGGGCTAAACTTTGAATTTTCTTCTCTATGGTTTCTAAGTCTTTCAACTGTAGTTCAATGTCAATTATTTCTTTATCACGAATTGGGTTCACGCTGCCATCCACGTGCACAATATTCCCATCATCAAAGCAACGAAGCACATGAAGGATTGCATCCGTCTCCCTAATATTCGCTAAGAATTGATTTCCTAGTCCTTCTCCTTTGGATGCTCCTTTTACTAAACCAGCAATATCAACAATTTCCATGGTTGCAGGAACTACGCGTTCTGGATTTACCATAGTTTCTAATTTCTCCAACCGTGGATCAGGAACCGATGTGATCCCGATGTTTGGTTCAATTGTACAAAAAGGAAAATTCGCAGATTGTGCTTTTGCATTCGATAAACAATTAAATAACGTTGATTTCCCAACATTAGGAAGTCCTACAATACCACACTTCAATGACATACTTATAATTTATTAAAAATGAATCGACCTTCAGCCGATTTAATGAGATACATACCTGGATTAAGTGTTAATATATCAATACTAACTAATTCTGAATCAATAACATAAGAACCTATCATCAAGCCCTCCAAACTGTAAAGCGAGATCTCTTGAAATAAAAATCCTTTTAACGTAATTAAATCTGACGCTGGATTAGGATACACTGAAACCGAGTGCATGTGCTCTTGAATCATGGCATTGGTTATTTCCAAACAAACGGAGGTGTCTACGCATTGGCCAATTCCAACAATCACCGAATAAAATCCATTACTCACAGGCAATGTGGAGGCAACGGAACCGAGCATCGGCTGTTGCGTTGTACAATTAAACCATTGATATGAATACACGTTACTGTCAGGAAGTGCCTGTAGCACTGAACCATCAATAACTATGCTTGCACTAGGACTTGGCAATACAGAGACTTGGAATGAATCTATGGTTACACACCCATTCGGCGCTTGATACGAAAGCCACATCGTAGAAGAATTAGATGGTGTGACAATAATTGTTGAACTCGTTGCCTGATTAGACCACTCATAGGTCCCTCCCAACACATTCACGACAGCAAAAACCTGTTGGCTATTTCCTTCACAAATGTTATATCCAGGAACAAAAACACTTGGATTTTGTCCGACCGTAACCAAAACAGAATCAGAAATTGATGGACATCCATTGGTTGTATAGGTCACGTAATACATTTGTGTATTGAGTGGGTTTACATAGATGCTTTGACCACCCGCACCGGTAGACCATTGAAAACTTCCACCGTTAGGGAAAACATTCGCGGTTAACGCTACACTGTCTCCTTGACAAATCTGATAATCACCGGTTTGAATAATTGGAGCAATACTTACTTGAACAGGAACAGACGTAGCACTTGAACATCCATTTGGGGCCACGCAGGACACAGTATAGGTAATGTTTTGTGTTGGACTAACGCAAATTGTGGAAGATTGAACACCATTACTCCATGTAAATTGGCTGCCGGGACTTCCGGAACTTGCCGTTAGACATATGGTTTGGCCATTACAAATTGCATTGCCAGGAACATTTGAAGTTATAGAAACTGTGGGAGTAACATTAACCTGAACTTGGTAGTTAGCTGAAACCGTGGTTCCAAACAAGGTGTAGTTAACAGTATATGTAGTTGTTGAAGAGGGCGAAACAACAATAGATTGAGAGGAAGCATTTCCTGGTGACCAAGAATAGGACCCTCCTGCAGAAGAAGGCACCGCAGTTAACGTCACACTTCCTCCCGTACAGATAGATTGGCCAGTCCCATTAATCGAAACAGATAATTGGGAAAAAACCTGTCCGAAGAACACGGATAAAGAAATAGTCAGTAACTTCGGAATCGTCATAATTTTCATCTACAAATTTAATTGAAATATGCGTAAAAAATTCGTTTTAATGTTTATCGGACTTACATTTTTTCAATTTATTTTCACTCAGAGTCAAGAGGATAAAATGATTCGTAGGATATATGACGAAGCCTTACTCAGGGGACATGCCTATGAAGATTTGCGCTCACTCTGTAAAGAAATTGGACCCCGGCTCTCTGGAAGTTCCGAAGCTGCGATGTCTATTCGATGGTCGGAGCAGAAAATGCATTCATACGGTTTTGATCGAGTTTATCTGGAACCGATCATGGTGCCCCATTGGGAGCGTGGTAACCCAGAAGCGGCATGGATTACGCATCCGAATGGGATACTTGAAAAAATAAACATATGTGCCCTCGGAGGTTCTGTGTCCACCCAAGGGATGATGGAAGGAGAGTTGGTTATGTTTAATGCCATAGCAGACCTTTCCAAGGCAAAACCCAAGGAGGTATCAGGGAAAATTGTATTTATCAATCAACCGATGAATGCTGCTGAAATACAAACCTTCAAGGCATATGGCGCGTGTTATCCTATTCGTGGAAACGGCGCTATTGAAGCCTCCAAACTCGGAGCCAAAGCGGTACTTATTCGTTCACTCGGTTTGCCGAATGACGACTTTCCGCATACGGGAAGCATGCGTTATGAGGACAGCATAAAAAAAATACCTGCAGCAGCGCTCTCAACTCAAGATGCTGAGCGTATCGCGGACCTATTGGCATCAGGAGTCTCCTTAACTTTTTCGATGGAAATGGATTGTCGAAATTTCCCGTATGAACCTTCATTCAATGTGATCGGGGAATTATTGGGGTCCAAATATCCCAATGAGATAATCACCATCGGTGGACATTTAGATTCTTGGGACCAAGGCGAAGGAGCACACGATGATGGTGCAGGAATAATTCACTGCATGGAGGCCTTACGGATACTAAAAGTACTGGCGTATAAGCCGGAGCACACCATTCGCGTTGTATTTTTCATGAACGAGGAAAATGGTAATATGGGAGGAAAGACCTATGCTTCTTGGGTAAAAGAAAAAAACGAGAAACACCTTGCAGCACTCGAGAGTGATCGGGGTGGTTTTACCCCAAGAGGATTTGGCTGTGATGCTTCAGACTCCATATTCACTAAGTTTCAAGCTTTCTCGCCCTTATTCGAACCGTACGATTTACACCTGTGGGAACGCGGTGGAGGCGGTGTGGATATTGGTCCCCTGAAAGAAAAGTTTACAGACATAGCCTTGTTTGGATTTATTCCCGACGGTCAGCGCTACTTTGATGTGCATCATGCAGAAAGCGATGTATTTGAAACTGTCAACAAACGAGAATTAGAACTTGGTGCGGCAGCCATTGCATCCCTTGTATTCCTGATGGATACGGTATTGTTTTAAGGGTTACTCGTATAGAATTAGAAAAGTAGGTGGCAGTAATGTTCGTTAAAACCGTGTTTTACTGCTTTAAATCTTCTGCTTTAAGTGCCTTAACAGAAGGACATTGTTCATATTCGGCTTCAAAATCCTTCAATTCCTCCGGCGACATCTTGCTAGTCATTGCGTTGCATTTACTGAAGACTTTTTGATATTTCTTATTTCCAAGCACGCGCATCTTTTTGATGGGATCCGACGTTTTATTAATTTCTTTCACCGCTTTCACATGAGCATCGGCGCACTCACAAACTTTTGATTTGCAAGAAACAATAACAAGGGCTAGAAATAACCCAAACAAAATCGTTCTCATAAGCTTACTTAATCGCTGTCAATTGGTCTGCGGCAGATTGCGAAATCGCACTTTTCTCCACACGGATTTTTGTTCCTTCGGATGAAATTAGGACAGTAGACTCGGCAATTTCTAAAATTTTACCATGAATGCCTCCGATGGTTACTACTTTATCCCCTGGTTTCATCGCTTCACGAAACTTCTTAAGTTCCTTTTGTTTTTTAGCTTGCGGTCGTATCATAAAAAAATAGAAAATTGCAATCATTGCAACGATCATTATCAACGAACTAATAGAATTCCCTCCACCCATTTTATTTAATTTTAGCTTTGATTATCAACACTTTAGTAGACGGTGTTGTATTCGTCATTATGGTAACTGATTTGGTAACTTCTTTAGAAGACTCATTTGCCGTATTTACTTTTGCAATGATCTTTGTTGTCGCTCCCGGCGGAATTGGCTCCGAGGGTTTATCAGCCACGGTGCATGAACACGAAGGACGAACCTCACCAAAAACCAAGGGGTGATCTCCTGTATTTTTAACAGTAAACACAGCTCGAATCACTTCTCCCTTAATTACGGTACCTGCATCGTAAACTTCGTTCACTTCAAGGCTTGTCTTTTTTCCAATTTCAACCGATTCCCCGTCACTCGAGCACGAGAAAATCACGGGTAAAACCAATAAAACAATTAACTTTTTCATAGTGTTTAGTCTAATAATCCTCTTCCTGTTTTAATCATTCGTTTTTCTAACTTGAATTTCTCTATAATTTTATCTAAAATTCCGTTGATAAAGATATTACTTTTTGGAGTACTGTAAAACTTAGAAATTTCAATGTATTCATTCAAGGTAACTTTTGCGGGAATGCTCTGAAAAAACAAAAATTCGGTTATGCCCATTTTCAAGAGTACCATATCCATTTTGGCAATGCGCTCTGTCTCCCAGTTATCCACCATGGCTGTAATTAGCGCATCATATTCCACATTATTCTGAATGGTTTTGCGCAATAAATCATGCACAAAGGTAGATTCATCTGCTGGATCTTTATACAATGGTAAGGGCGAGAACTCCTCCCCTGGCTTCATTGCTTTGATTGTTTTCAGCACCATGGAACAGCATAAATCCAAATCGTCCATCCAATAAATACTCTTTTCGTCAAAGAAATTGTATAGCCATGGAGAATTTGCCACAGAGTCCTTAAACAACTGCAATACAAATGCACGGTCCACCTCATATCCGTTTTCCTCATTGCTCATATACAGCACGTAGGCTTCAGATTCTAAAATCGAATTGAACATTTTCCGGAAAATTTCTTGAGACTCCGCTCCCATCCAATTTACCTTTCGTTTTTTCGAGATTTCACCTAGAATTTTGGCGTTAGATAATTGATTAATCACCAGATTGTCTACAAAACGCATGTTTGGACTTAAATCTTCAGCACTTGGACGCAATTTTTTCTTGCGGTCCTCCATTTTATTTTCCGCTGCCCGAACCAATTGATCAAAGGTGATTAACAGGTATAAATACATGTCGTACATCCGATCCAGAGAAACGTTTAATTCCCTATCTGTTTTGATAAAATCCTGCTCGTTGCTTTGAAAATGAGCATAAAGCAACTGCAACACCTTAATCCGTAAATGCCTGCGATTCAACATGTTTTATAGATTCAACCCTCCATTACGCTCAATTCGTTCTTCAGCCATTCGGTTTGCAATTTGATACGTAGGTATCGCTTCGTTTTTTGATCGTTCCAGAATTTGGTAAATTGTTTGATAAATTTCTCCTGCTTTTTGATGCGACCATTCCAAACTCAAGCCTGATACTTCAGAAAAACAATTGATTACCCCGCCTGCATTAATGGCATAATCCGGAGCATACAAAATCCCTTTTTCCATCACAGCCACACCGTGCTTCTGTTCATCTGCCAATTGATTGTTAGCTGCACCGGAAATAATACTGCAAGATAGTCGAGCCAAGGTATCATCATTCACTGTCGCACCCAGGGCACAAGGCGCATAGATGTCCATCGGTACATCATAAATTTCCTGTGGCGCAACCACTGAGGCACCATAGGCTTCTGCCACTTTTTTTAAGGTTTCTTCATGAATGTCAGTGATAAAAATCTTTGCACCCTCAGAGGCCAGATGTTTCACTAAATATTGACCGACATGACCAACACCCTGCACAGCCACGGTTCTTCCGCTTAGGCTATCTGTACCAAATTGCATTTTTGCACAGGCTTTCATCCCCACATAAACCCCGTAAGCAGTTACAGGAGATGGATCCCCGCTTTTACCCGGCAAGCCAACTACATAATTTGTTTCTTTACTTACATGCACCATGTCATCTGGAGAAATACCCACATCTTCTGCGGTAATATATTTTCCTGCTAATCCATTTACAAACTGACCGAATCTCCGAAATAATGCTTCCGATTTCATGGTCCGAGCATTCCCGATAATCACTGCTTTACCCCCGCCTAGATCCAAGTTAGAAATTGAATTTTTGTAAGTCATCCCGCGAGAAAGCCGCAACACATCATTCAGTGCATCCGCTTCATTGTTGTACATCCACATGCGCGTTCCGCCAAGGGCTGGTCCGAGCACGGTATTATGAACTGCGATGATGGCTTTCAAACCTGTTTTTGCATCGTTACAAAAAAGAACTTGTTCGTGACCCATTTTGGTTAATTGAACCAAGATTCCATCAACGGTGTTTGTTGTTGAAATGATGTTGCTTGTATTCATGCCTTTTAAATTGAATAAGAATCGTACATTTTAATAGTACCTTTGTACCGGTTTGGTCGGCAAAAATAGAAAATAAATCCCATGAAGTCTCTACGGAGTTTGAACAAATATTTCATCAGTTATAAATGGAGATTCCTACTTGGAATTCTATTCACCGTGATTAGCAATTACTTTGCAGTAAAAATGCCCAAATTCGTACAGGTATCCATAGACGGATTACAAAAAACTGGCGTAAGCACGCAATTAGAAGATGCCTTATGGCTATCTTTTAAGATTGGAGGCTTGTATTTATTGCTATCCGCGACCAAGGGTTTTTTCTTGTTTTTAATGCGCCAAACGATCATTGTCATGTCGCGGTGGATTGAGTTTGATTTAAAACAGGCAATATATACGCACTATCAAACCTTAGACGCTGACTTTTACAAACGCAATCGAATTGGGGATTTAATGAATCGAATTTCTGAGGATGTGGGTCAAGTACGGATGTATTTAGGGCCTGGAGTCATGTATTCGATTAACCTAACAGTGTTAACCGTATTGAGTTTATATCAAATGGCACAAATCAGCACCACCCTAACCCTGTTTGCGCTAATTCCGCTGCCCTTGATGTCTTACATCATTTACAAGGTCTCCAACAAAATCAATCTTGCCAGTAAACATGTACAAGAGGAGCAATCTAAGATATCTACACTGGCGCAAGAGACGTTTTCAGGGATTCGCCTAATAAAAGCCTATGACCAATTTGGCCCAATGAGCGATCGAATGGAAAATGCGGCGAATACCTATAAACAAAAAAGTATGCGATTAATGCTCATCAATGCGCTTTTTATGCCGAGCATCATGCTGTTAATTGGATTAAGCACCCTAATCGTAATCTATGTTGGCGGGATGCTTACGGCAACGCATCAAATTAGCCTAGGGGGAATCGTGGCCTTTATTTTCTATGTCAACAACTTAACCTGGCCTTTTGTGTCGATCGGATGGGTAACCTCGATTATACAACGTGCAGAAGCATCACAGCAACGGATCAATGAATTTCTTGATACCAAGCCAACGATTGCAAACCCCAGCAATGAATCCTTTGAATTAACCGGAGATATTGTTTTCAAGGCCGTAAGTTTCACCTATGCAAATACCGGAATCCGAGCCCTTCACAACCTAAGTTTTACGATTAAGCCCGGACAACACTTAGGCATTCTGGGGAAAACAGGTAGTGGTAAGTCAAGTGTACTTCAATTGCTTGGCCGGCAATTTGACCCCAACTCGGGAACCATTCATATTAACGGTCTAGCCCTTAATGGCATTAACCTACAGGATTATCGTTCTCAGATGGCTGTTGTTCCTCAAGAGGTGTTTTTATTTTCTGATACCATTCGAAATAACGTAGCATTTGGCGCGCATGATGCGGTTTCGGATGAGGCAATCATCGATGTGTTGAAAAAAGCACATGTGTGGCATAATATCGAAGAGTTTCCAGAAAAGCTCGATACACCACTCGGCGAATTGGGTGTAAACCTCAGTGGTGGTCAGAAACAGCGCATAAGCATTGCACGTGCACTCATTCGAAACCCTAAACTTTTGGTATTAGACGATTGTCTTTCCGCGGTGGATACTGAAACGGAAGAAATTATCCTCAATGAACTCCGTGCGCTAGCTCAAAAACCCAGCATTGTATTTGTAAGCCACCGAATTTCCACCCTGCGAAATTGCGAGCAGATTATAGTAATGAATGAGGGGGAAATCATTGAAATGGGAAGTCCGGAGAACCTGATGAAACTAAAAGGGGTGTACTACGAAACCTATCTCCAGCAGCTCAACGAAGATCAATCAACAGATGCATGAAACGAATTGGATTAATCTCTGATACGCACGACTATTTAGGCGCTGATGTCTGTTCCTACCTTTCCGATGTAGATGAAATTTGGCACGCAGGGGACATTGGATCCTTGGCGGTGCTCGATAAAATCCTTGAAATGAAACCGTGCCGAGTAGTGTACGGAAATATTGATGGGGCAACACTCAGAAATGAAACCCAGGTGTTGGAGTGCTTTGAAATTGAAGGACTAAAAGTTTGTATGACACACATCGCTGGTCGTCCGGAAAAATTAGCAGATTCCATTAAAGACCTTCTAAGGGTGGAAAAACCAGGCTTATTCATTTGCGGTCATTCTCACATCACCTTAGTAAAATACGTTAAGGAACGAAATGTGCTGTGGATGAATCCCGGTGCATGTGGGATTAAAGGGTTCCACAAGGCTCGAACTCTACTTAGATTTACGATTGAAATGGGGAAATGCAAAGACCTAGAATTGATTGAGTTAAATCGTTATCCTTCCCAAGAAGACAACCAAGCATCCGCTGGATAAGTATGTTGTTCGCCCGACTCCATATGCTTTAAGATCACGATGCCTTTTTGACGCTCTTCTTCGCCATAAAACAATACCCACTTTGCTCCTTTTTCGTTTGCATACTTCAGCTGCTTTTGCAATTTAGTTTGCGATGGATAAACCTCTGCAACCTTGCCCAAATCCCGAACGGAATTCGCCCAAATGGCACATTGATCCGCTTCGGTTTCTGAAAAATTTAGAAACAATACGTCAGGACCACTGCGTAAATCACTTGGAAATAACTCCAGGGTTTCCATAATATCATAGATTCGATCCGCACCAAAAGAGATCCCCACGCCGGATAAGCCTTTAACGCCGAAAAGCCCAGTTAAATCATCATATCTTCCACCACCACATATACTTCCCATCACCACCTCATGGGCTTTTACCTCAATAATGGCTCCCGTATAATAATTTAAGCCGCGTGCCAAAGTCACATCTAATTCTAATTGTCCTTTTACTAGGGGATTATCCCTGAACTTGCTGTGAATGTAGCTCAATTCTTCTAGGCCTTTCATACCAATTTCACTCTTCGATAGAAATGCAGATAGGAAGGAAATCCGTTCTTCAAAAGAACCTTTTAGTTGAAACAAGGGTTTGATCGAATCGATCACGGAAGCTTCAAATCCTTTACCCATCAGCTCGTTGATCACCCCATCCTCACCAATTTTATCCAATTTATCGAGCGCTACGGTTAGGTGAATCAAGTGCTCAGAGGCATTGCACACTTCAGCGATTCCACTCAATACTTTTCTATTGTTGAGTTTGATGGTAAACCCTGGTAATTTCAAAGTGCTAAGCACTTGATCAATCACTTGAATAAGTTCGACTTCATTCCGCAAAGAATCACTCCCCACTACATCCCCGTCGCATTGATAAAACTCCTGGTACCTACCATGTTGAGGACGATCCGCTCTCCAAACAGGCTGAATTTGATAGCGTTTAAAGGGAAAACTAAGTTCATGCTGATGTTGTACCACAAAACGAGCAAATGGAACGGTTAAATCGTAACGCAGTGCTTTTTCAGACAAGGAATTCGCAAAACGAGGTAGGTTATCCGAGGCCAAAGCTTCTAGGTCCGCCTTGCGCACTTTTTCGCCGGAATTTAGAATGCGAAAAATCAAGCGATCGCCTTCTTCCCCATACTTGCCCATTAAGGTGCTTGATAACTCAAAACTCGGAGTTTCAATAGGCTGAAAACCAAAACGATTGAACGCGGTTGAAATGGTAGAAAAAATCAAATTTCGCTTCAAGACATCTTCAGGCAAAAAATCCCTTGTACCCTTTGGAATCGCTGGTTTTTGACTCATAGTGTTTTTTCTCGGTATAAATCTAACATCATTCCATCGGACAGCCCCATTTTGGGTACATAAATTTGCTGCAAATCTAAAGTCTGCATTAGTTGGATGTATATTTCCATGGCCGGACCTATAACATCTGCGCGATCTGGCTTTATTTTGAATTGGTGGATGCGCTCTTCTATACTTAATGGTTCTAGCTGTGATTGGAGCCACTTCATTTCTGAGAGATCTACTGGAGATTTATCCTGTTTTCCAAGCACTTTGTGTACGCTATTGATTGTGCCACCAGACCCAAAAATACGGTCAGGTTTGAACGGCAACACCTCGGCAGTTAACCACTCAACTACCTCCTCCCAGGCTGTAATAGAAACTTTATTTTTTAATAAGCGAACACTGCCGATTTGGAAAGATCGCGCCGTATGCACGCGGTTATTTTGAAATAACGTAATTTCTGTACTTCCTCCTCCCACATCAATCAAAACATAATTCATTTTTAGATCTGGGATTAATTGAAAGGTAAGATAAACCAACTCCGCTTCCTCCTTCCCTGTTATGACCTCAAGGGTGATTCCCGTTTCTTTCTTTACGCGTTGAATGATTTTTTTTGCATTCGAACTGTCCCTCATCGCAGAGGTAGCCACTGCACGGTAATCCAAAACACCATAAAAATCGAGGTAGTTCTTAAAAATACGCATGCCTTCAATAAACTTTTCAATTTTCTCGTCGGAAATTTTTCCTTTCTCAAAAACCTCTTCCCCTAATCGTACAGGAAGTCTTAAATACGCTGTTTTTGAATAATGCCATATCCCAACAGGTTTGGTTACCTCCCCTATTAGTACCCGCATGGCATTGGACCCCACATCAATTGCACCTAACTTCATAGATACAAAAGTAGAAAACCTTACCTTTGTGACGCGTAAATTCTGTGAAAAAGACTAGTTTAATATTTGAACACACTGAAAAACCAAAAGCTGGAGGGTTTTTATTGTCCGATCCCTTTCAGGGTGATCCCTTCTTTGAACGCGCTGTGGTGTACTTATGTCAACACGACACCGAGGGCACATTCGGATTTGTACTTAACCACGCTTTAGCCCTTAATTTACATGACATTATCGACCGCAAGGACCTAAAAGACCAGGCCTTATTTGTAGGCGGTCCTGTTGCGAAAAATCAACTCTTTTTCTTGCACAATGTGGGCGATCGCATTGAGAATTCTCTTGCTTGTGGCAACGATATTTATTTCAGTGGTGATTTCGATGGTTTGGTAGAATATTTGCAAATAAACGGCTATGAATCCATCCAATTAAAGTTTTTTGTAGGCTACAGCGGATGGGACGAACAGCAATTGGAAGAAGAAATTCAAGAGCATAGCTGGATTGCAGCCAATAATATCCCAACACACCTTGTCTTTGAATCAACCTATGAGACCCTTTGGAAAACATGCATGGAATTACAGGGGTCAAAGTTTAAAATGATTGCCAATTTCCCTAAAAACCCGAGCGAAAATTAACGCAAACATTCGGAATCTTAGATTTTAAGTGTACCTTTGCACCCTTGAAATAGGGTCGACGTTCGGAATCCGGCCAATTAATTAACCCTTTCAAAGGCCGAACACTTTGAAATACAAATTTTTAAACGCCATATGGCAAAATCTAACAAAAAAGAAATCGCCATGCACGGGAGTGCAGATTTCGATTGGGAAGCGTTATCCTTAGACGGATATACCCTAATTCAACGTTCTGAGTTATCAGATCAGTATGAGAAAACTTTGACTTCCATCAATGAGAAAGAGGTAATTCAAGGTACGGTTGAAATAATCACCAAAAAAGAAGTAATCGTAAACATCGGTTACAAATCTGAAGGGGTTATCGCAGCAAATGAGTTTCGTTATAATGCGGACTTAAAAGTTGGTGATATAGTGGATGTGTACGTTGAAGTGCAGGAAGACAGAACAGGTCAATTGATTGTTTCTCACCGCACAGCTCGTATGCACAGCGCATGGATTCGTGTGAATGATGTATTGCGCAGTGGTGAAATCATTACAGGATTTGTTAAGTGCCGCACCAAAGGAGGTCTCATCGTTGATGTATTCGGTATTGAAGCATTTTTACCTGGTTCTCAAATTGATGTGAAGCCAATCCGTGACTACGACATTTATGTAGGTAAAAACATGGAATTCAAAGTGGTGAAAATCAATGAAGAATTTAGAAACGTCGTTGTATCTCACAAAGCGCTGATTGAAGCAGAAATTGAAGAGCAGAAAAAACAAATCATCTCTGGCCTTGAAAAAGGACAAGTATTGGAAGGGGTCGTTAAAAACATTACTTCATATGGAGTATTCATCGATCTTGGTGGCGTAGACGGATTAATTCACATTACAGACCTTTCTTGGGGTCGCGTAAATCATCCCGAAGAATTACTAGAGCTTGATCAAAAAATTAATGTGGTAATCCTTGATTTTGATGACGATAAAAAACGAATCGCTTTAGGATTGAAACAACTTCAACCACATCCATGGGATTCACTAGATGTGAACTTAAACGTGGGTGATAAAGTTTCAGGTAAAGTGGTGGTTATGGCAGACTACGGTGCGTTTATTGAAATCGCAGCAGGCGTAGAAGGCTTAATTCACGTATCAGAAATGTCTTGGTCTCAACACTTACGTAGCGCGCAGGATTTCATGAAAATTGGAGATACGGTAGAGGCAGTTATTTTGACACTAGACCGTGATGAACGCAAAATGAGTCTTGGAATCAAACAATTGATGACCGATCCTTGGAGTGAAATCGAAAGCAAATATGGTGTTGATTCTAAGCACACTGCTAAAGTTCGAAACTTCACCAACTTCGGTGTATTTGTTGAATTGGAGGAAGGTGTTGATGGATTAATTCATATTTCTGATTTGTCATGGCAAAAGAAAATCAAGCATCCATCAGAATTCTGTAAAGTTGGTGACATGCTCGATGTAATTGTTATGGAAATCGATCGCGAAAACCGTAGAATTTCATTAGGTCACAAACAATTGGAAGAAAATCCATGGGATGTGTTCGAGGGAACCTTTGCTGAAGGCTCAACGCACTCAGGAACTATTACTGAAATGAAAGACAAATCTGGTATTGTTTCACTTCCTTATGGTGTTGAAGGAATTTGTCCAAGTAAGCATTTACGTAAGGCAGATGGTTCTAACGCGAAAGTGGAAGAAACCTTGGAGTTTGTAGTGATTGAGTTTAACAAGGATGCTAAGAAAATTGTATTGTCACATACACGCACGTTTGATGACACTCAAGAGACTCCAGCGCCAGTTGTTAAGCCAGCCAAAACAGCAACCAAGAAAACTTCTACCGGATCGAATACGGATGATGCGGTTAAAGCAATCAACAAAGGAAATGAGAAATCTACCCTTGGTGATTTAGATGCCTTAGCTGGATTGAAAGAAAAAATGGAGAAAGGCGAATAAGCCCATTTCAATATATCATGTTAAAGAGGTCTTCGGACCTCTTTTTTTTGTCTTAAACTTACCGTTGTAAATGTTTAAAACCAGCGTATTGTTTGTATAAGCCTCTGAAGCTAGATGAATATATATGCCTGTGCAATAACATCAAATCAACATATGATTAAACACTGGGGTTAAAACAATTAATTACAATAAAAAAAAGGGGAAGCATTAAATGCTTCCCCTTTTAATTCATATTATGATCGTTACACTAATCGTATTTACCAATTCGTATTAATGGATAGCTAATTCCAAAAGTAAATAAGTTCTTTTCTGTTAATGATCTAACCGATTTATCAAATGTTAGGTTGTATGCATAACTAGCCTTGAATATCCCGTAACTCAATCCGATTTCGGGCCTGTACAACCATTTACCTTTATCCGCAACTCCATAATGAATACCAAACTGAATCAAATTAATATTTAACAGGGGATGTTTAAAATTTAGAATATTAAACAATAAATCTTGTTTTGTCCGATCGTTTATATTCATCAAATAGGAAGTTCCGAAAAAACTAAACCTACCATGCGGAGAACCCGAAACGGGATGAGACAATAAAAAAGGATTGGTGTACTGGACAATTTCATCAGACAATTCGTAACCAATCCAATTTCCTTTTCCAATCGCACCTGTAGCACCTAACCCTATCGCAATATAAGAAGAGAAAGGAACATAATTGGTTGCTTCCTCGTCCTCAAGAAAAATCTTTGCCGCATTTCTCCTGTCATCATCAACTCCTTTGAGTGAATTAATACTTTTATCAGAATACCACTCAATATCCTCGGATACCATATCAAAAGCATAAGACTCATACATATATTTCATTCTCAGTTCTCTTAAATACTCATTAGTTGATTCACTAATATTCAAAGAAATCAGTTCATCAATGAGCCCATTAATTTCGATTACACCCTTAAAATTTGGATAATCTTCGTAATCGGTTAATGCAAGGTTGTATACTTTATTGTCTTTTTCAATAATTGATTGAATTAATAATTTAATTTTTGTCAGGAGAAGTCGACCATAAATTTCTTTTTCCGAGGTTAATTCGGGCAAATGAGACGCATAATTTGATCCGTAATTCATAATCTCCTTTTCGACTATTTTTAACTGATTCAGGGCGCTCAAGTTATCATTATCGCTAGTCACACCCTTTAAAACAATAGCTAAAGAATCCAAATATTCATTTGTTTTTGGATTTTTAGTATTACAAAAGTCACATTTACTCATTTTTCTACATTGATCCAAGAAAGGTATTCCAATAAAAAACTGAGCATTTATAGTTCCTAAGCATGTTAGCGCTGTAATAAAAAATATTTTTTTCATAAAATTTAGTTTAATTATATAAAGATATAATTTTTTTTCGATTATTGAATTCAAACGTAATTTTAAATTAACAAACTTATTTATAGAACCATTATCCCCTACCTTTGTACCATGGATTTTGAATTGGTTTCAGCATACCAACCCACCGGGGATCAACCTAAGGCGATTCGTCAATTAGTTCAGGGAATCCATGAGGAAATCACTTTCCAAACATTGCTTGGAGTAACAGGTAGTGGCAAGACCTTCACCATGGCTAATGTGATTGAACAGGTGAAAAAACCAACCTTGATTCTCTCACACAATAAAACCTTAGCTGCCCAACTCTATTCAGAATTCAAACAGTTCTTTCCTAATAACTCCGTAGAGTATTTTGTATCGTATTATGATTATTATCAACCAGAGGCCTACATACCGGTCACGAATACCTACATCGAAAAAGACCTTTCCATCAATGATGAAATAGAAAAACTTCGCTTAGCCGCCACCTCCTCCCTGCTGTCAGGGAGAAGAGATATCATTGTGGTAGCGTCTGTTTCTTGTATTTATGGAATTGGTAACCCCAACGAATTTAAGAAAAGCATACTCCCGATTCATGTTGGCATGGAAGTTCCTAGAAATAAATTCCTGCACCGATTGGTTGAAAATTTATATACCCGCAGCGAAGAGGTGTTTGAACGCGGCATGTTCCGCGTAACGGGCGATACCGTAGATATTTATCTTGCCTATGCCGATCATGTAGTTCGAGTATTATTTTTTGGAGATGAAATCGAAGGAATTCAAGCCATAGATCCTATTACCAATCATATTTTTGAAACCCATACTGACCTTAACCTATATCCCGCAAATTTATTTGTTTCCAGTCCTGAAAACACACTTCAAGCCATCCATCAGATACAGGACGATATGGTGTTTCAAGTGGAGCAATTCAAAAAGCAGGGACGCCTGGAAGAGTCCAATCGCTTGTATGAGCGCGTTTCCTATGACCTAGAAATGATCCGTGAACTCGGGTATTGCTCAGGTATAGAGAATTATTCCAGGTATTTCGATAATCGTCAACCCGGTGAACGTCCATTTTGCCTGCTGGATTACTTTCCTGAGGATTTTCTGATGATGGTTGATGAAAGCCACGTGACTTTACCTCAAGTTAAAGGGATGTACGGAGGAGACAGGGCAAGAAAAACCAACCTCATTGAATACGGATTTAGACTTCAAGCAGCCATCGACAACCGTCCCTTAAAGTATGAAGAATTCGAAGGATTATTGACTCAATGTGTGTTTGTATCTGCCACCCCTGCCGTGCTTGAAGTAGCGCTCTCCGAAGGCATCATGGTTGAACAGGTTATCCGTCCAACAGGCCTACTTGATCCCATCATAGAGGTCCGTCCAAGCCGCTTTCAGATTGATAATCTCATTGAAGAAATTCAAGCGCGTGTTGCCTTAAATGAACGTACCTTAGTGACCACACTCACCAAACGGATGGCTGAAGAACTTCAAAAATACCTCACGAAGGTGGGTGTTAATTGCCAGTACATACACAGCGACATTGATACGCTTGATCGGGTAGAAATCTTGCGTGAACTTCGAATCGGAACCTTCGATGTACTAATCGGTGTAAACCTACTTCGGGAGGGACTTGACTTACCTGAAGTGTCATTGGTTGCAATTTTAGATGCAGACAAAGAAGGGTTTCTCCGCAATGTGAAGTCATTGGTGCAAACCGTAGGAAGAGCGGCAAGAAATATCAACGGTCGGGTCATCATGTATGCTGATAAAATGACTGAATCTATGCGTTTGACCATCGAAGAAACAGAACGTAGAAGGGCAATACAAATCGCCTACAATGATACCCACGGCCTTTCTCCTCAGCCCTTAAATAAACCGATTGATGTGGGGCTTCGAAACAGCTCACGTGAACCCAATTATCAGCAGGCAGATAAGGTTAAAAGCATGAGTGAGGCTAAGGGAGAATACCAAAGCATACAAGCCGTTGATAAAGAAATAAAACAATTAAAAAAGGAAATGCTACGCGCTGCAAAAGAATTAGACTTTATCTTAGCGGCATCGATTCGAGATCAAACAATCATGTTAGAAAAATTAAAAGAAACCTTGTGATGACCCCATTAAAAACCCTGAAAATTCTCGCAATTACTGAAGGAATCTCATACATCTCCTTCGCGATAACCATGCCCCTAAAGTATATGATGCATTGGCCGCTTCCGAATAAAATCGTCGGATTAGCCCATGGGATTCTTTTCATTGCCTATTGTATTTGGGTATTAATCGTTGGAGTGCGTTTTAAAAGGAAGGTTGAATTTTATGTGATTGGCTGGCTTATGTCCTTGATACCCTTTGGAACGTTTTGGTTTGAGCGCAAATACCTCAACCAGAATAACTTCACCGATCCCGACCTGTTGGATTAACGACCCGAACTTTCCTTTAACTTTCATAAACCCATTTCATGTTAATCCCAGAATACCAAGATTTACTTAATAAAAGCGACGTTTCAAGAAAGGAAATCCAATCCTTTTTAAAGAAAGTTAGAAAACATAAACAATTAGATACCATATTCCGAGAGGCCCATGAGCGTACCTTTCAAAAAATTGACTGCATGAAATGTGGTAATTGTTGTAAAACAACCTCTCCAATCTTTAGAAATACGGATATTCGGAGAATTTCAAAACACCTGCGCATTAAGGAATCGAAGTTTATTAGCGAATACTTACGGACAGATGAAGACGCTGATTATGTGCTACAAAAAACCCCTTGTTCCTTTCTTGGAGCAGACAATGCCTGCAGCATTTACGAACATCGTCCACTTGCGTGTCGTGAATACCCACACACCAATCGAAAATACATGCATCAGGTGCTCGATATCACTGAAAAAAATGCAGACATTTGTCCTGCTGTAGCAGATATTGTCTTTCAACTCATGAGTTAATTACCTATATTTGAGCAAATGCCCGTTTCGCTCATCATTACGGTCTATAAAGACTATAAAACACTTGAACGTGTGTTGGAATCTGTTTGTCAGCAATCCATCATTCCAGCACAAATCATCATAGCCCATGATGCGATTGATCTTACCATCCGCAAAACGATTGATAAATTCTCAGGCAAGCTCAATATTACGCACATTGATCAAGAGGATACTGGATTTAATAAAAATAGAATACTCAACAAAGCGATCCTCCTTTCCAGCCACGAAAAGCTAATTTTTATTGATGGGGATTGTGTGTTACATCCCAAGTTTGTCGCAGCGCATCGGGCGTACATTCACGTGGGATATTTCACCGCGGGAAGGAGACTAGATCTCGACCAAAAAACTTCAGAGCAGATCCGAACCTTTGGATTGCGTGCAATCAATCTTTACAGGTTACTCATGCAAAAAACAAAACGCATTGAAGAGGGTATATATTTCCCAGGAAGGCCCTTACAGTTGAACAAGCGGGTTCTATTATTAGGATGTAACATGGGCTGGCACAAACAAGACCTGTTGGCACTCAATGGATTTGATATGGATTACATTTTACCTGGATACGGTGAGGATACCGACATTGAATACCGTGCCCACCTCATGGGTATAAAATCTGTCAACCTTCGATGGAAAGCCATTCAATACCATCTTTTTCACGAGCGTCCCGAACGCGAGGAGGACATTACGGAAAGTCGCCTTTTGTTTGAAAAAAAGAAAGAAATTGGATACTATTTTTGTGAGCACGGACTAACAAACCTTGATTTAAAGTTTCCTCACGAATAAAACAACTAATTTTACGATTCAAACGTCTCCTGCTCACTCCAAGTCATGAAACAACTTTTTTTATTTTCCTTAATACTCTTCATGGCATTACATGGTCACGCACAACGCGGTAAAGATGGGTCTCACACGGTTAGCTCCTTAAATGCGTTGGTGAATAGCTATACCGTTCTTAATGCCAATGCATCGGCTGGACAAACCTTAATTACCGTTGCGTCAAATACCATGGTTGGTGGTTTTTTTCAAGGGGTTCTGACTCCAGGTGATTTAATCATGATCATTCAAATGCAAGGCGCAATCCTCAATGTGGATACCTACCCGGCCAGTGAATATGTTTCCTCTAACGGACAATTCTGGGGCCCCTACACCACACCACAAGGGCACATCAACGATTGGTTTCAATACATTCCGTTGTGGGGTGAAATCACTAACTACAATAATGCTGGTAAATTCGAGATTGCTGAGGTTAAATCCATTTCAGGAGCGAATACAATCAGTCTGATGTGTCCCCTAAGTAACAACTATTCAATTTCCGGACACGTTCAAGTAGTTCGTGTTCCTCGGTTTATAAACCTTACTCTGAATGCAAATACGTCCATTGTACCCAGTTTATGGAATGGAAACACGGGTGGCGTCGTAGCGGTAGAAGTTAACGGCAACCTGCTCATTAACTCTAGTGCTAAAATTTCAGCAAATGGCTATGGCTTTCGCGGTGGTGCTACGGAAGATCAGACCTTAGGGAGTCCACCAGGAAATGTGAATGATGTTGGATTTTGCGCGTCTCATGTGGCTACCCAAGGAGCAGAAAAAGGAGAAAGTATTGCAGGATTCTACACAGAATATGACGCCATTTACTCCAGGTATTGTAAGAGTGCTGCTGCTAATGGAGGCGGCGGTGGAAACAATCACAACGCCGGAGGTGGAGGCGGATGTAATGTGGGTAATGTGGCACTAACCTACACAGGAAAAGGAGTTCCTAATCCTACGTATAACGTGAATTGGAATCTAGAATTAGCCGGTATGGGCGGGTCAATTAGTCCGGGCGGAGGAAGGGGTGGTTATTCTGGTGCTACAGTAAACCAAAACGAAAATACCGTTGGACCGAACAGTACCCCTTGGGGAGGTGATTATCGAAGAAAAGAAGGCGGTTTGGGTGGTCATCCCCTAACCCAAGATAATACGCGCTTGTTTGCAGGAGGAGGAGGCGGTGCTGGAGATCAGAACAACGCGCAAGGAGGTAATGGAGGACGCGGTGGAGGCATCGCTTACATCAAAGTTTATGGCAGTATTTCAGGCAATGGAAGCGTAGAAGCGAATGGTGACAACGGAGTAAACGCCAATCCAAACGGGCAAACCGCCCCTCAGGCATCAACACAAAAATATGGAAACGACGGTGCGGGTGGCGCAGGAGGAGGTGGAAGTATTTACATCTCCAATGCTAGCGCTATACCGAATACCATTACGCTACAAACCAATGGAGGAAATGGAGGAAATCAAGTCATTTCCTTTGGAGCATTTGCCCCATCACCTTCCATGGAAGCAGATGGACCCGGTGGCGGTGGTGGCGGTGGATACATTTCTATATCAAGCGGAACACCCATTCAGCAAGTGAATGGAGGAATTTCTGGCGTTACAAATTCAACCTTTGTTCCGAATTTCCCTCCAAATGGAGCTACGGGAGGCGCAAGCGGGATTTCAACTACAAACACCTCTTTTTATGACATCATTGCAGCGAATGATACCCTTTGCGGTTCTGGTTCAGCCTCACTCAGTGCATCAACCATTGGAAATCCACCCGCTGGGAATTTAACATGGTATACCACCCCTTTTGGTAATACCGTTGCAGGTACTGGATTAAATTTCACTACCCCTGTGCTCAATACCACGACAACCTATTATATCGCTCTTTGTCCGGGATCATTCCGCAGACCAGTTACTGTTGTTATTGGAGCCTCTCCCCTAATTACTGGAATACCAACCATTACAAACGCAACGTGTTTAGTTCCCGGTTCCATAAGTGGACTTAGCGTAAGCGGCGGTGCACAACCCTATTCATATTTATGGTCTAATAATGGAGGAAACGCGCAAAATCTCACCAATGCTCCTGCTGGCACCTATACACTTACTGTTTCAGACGCTGCAGGTTGTTCTACCACTTCTTCTCCGTATACAATTACCGGGACAAGCGGTCCAAGTGTTAACACGACCAATGCAGTAATTACCCCACAAACGTGTAATGGGACCCTGGGTAGCATCAGCGGAATCACCACCACTGGAAATAATTTAACCTATTCTTGGAGTAATAATGGCGGGACTTCGATAAGTCCTTCTGGTTTAGTAAGTGGCAGCTTTACCCTCACTGTAACCGATGGAAATGGGTGTATTGCCGTTTCAAGCCCACTGACCGTTCCATTCATTAGTGGCCCTACCATAGATTCCAGTCAAGCCGTATATTCAATAGAACATTGTGGACAAGGCGATGGAGGAATTAGTGGGATTACAGCCACTGGTGTAGGAATACAATACCAATGGACACCGGGCAACAGCAACTCGGTCAATCTTAGTAATGTGGCGGCCGGACAGTATACCCTTGTAGTAACCGATCAAAATAACTGCACGGATACAATAGGTCCCCTTACCATTCAGGCTTCTACCCCTCCCGTTATTGATACAAGTTCAATTCAATTGCTAAATGAACTTTGCGGGCAAAACAATGGAGGTATTTCCGGTATAACAGTTAGCGGTGGCACCGCCCCATTAACCTACCTTTGGTCGAACCAACAAACTACCCTAAATATCCCAAATGGCCTAGCGCCAGGTTCTTATTCCTTGGTAGTAACTGATATCGAAGGGTGTATGGATAGCATCACTGGATTAACAATTAGTTCCACTGGAGGTCCTTCAATTGATACAACCCAATTACTAATTACGCCGGTGGGTTGCGCTGGGGAAGCGGGAGCAATTTCAGGAATTACCAGCAATGGTAATGGAATTCAATACAGCTGGAATAATTCCGTAAATACAGCCAATAACACCAACCTTACGGCTGGAACCTACGTGCTAACCATCACTGACGCTAACAATTGCATTTCAACAATGACTGTTTTCGTTCCTGCGTTAACGCCTGTGGTCTTAGATGAAACGCAGGCAACCTTGGTGAATCCGACCTGCTTGCTAAATGGTAGCATTACCGGAATAACCGCAAGTGGAGGAACAAACTCCTATACCTACACTTGGCAACCGGGAAACATCAATAGTTTGAATTTACAAAATTTAGCGGCAGGTAGCTATCTTCTTTTGGTAACCGATGCCAATGGATGTAGCGATACCTCTGCGCTATATACCTTAACCCCACCAAACTATCCCATTGCTTCATTTACCTATACTCCCCTCATTCCCAATCTCGGTGATAGCGTAACATTTACAAATACTTCAATAAATTACACTACAGAACAATGGGTGAACGCGGGAATTACTGTGTTTCAACCTTCCCCATGGAGTTATAGTTATACCGCAGGGACCTTTCAAGTGACATTGACCGTAACCAATAACGAAGGATGCGTGGATACAGCGAATGCATTCATTACGGTGTACGACCAAATTCAAGTACCCAATGTATTTAGTCCTAACGGAGATCAAATCAACGACGTATTATATATACAATCCCTTAAACCCAATGCGACCATTACCATCCTCAACCGATGGGGAAATGCGGTTTACTTTTCGGAAAATTACTTGAATAATTGGAACGGAACGGATCAAAACGGAACGGAGCTTACCGAAGGAGTTTACACCATTATTTTAACAGACCTACAGCAAAATGATGCGTACTACTTTATTCACTTAGTTCGATAATATAATTACACCATGGTTAAAGCAGGATTGATTACAGGAGCCTCTAGTGGCATAGGAAAAGAACTCGCGCGAATACATGCATCACGGGGAAACAACGTGATTTTAGTTGCTCGGAGAGTTGACGCATTAAACGAGCTCGCCATAGAACTCAGGGACAAATATTCGATTGAAGCGCACGTATTTGCTGTGGATTTGCGAAATATGGAAGAAGTAGAACAGCTGATTTCAACCATTAAATCCACCGGGATTTTTATTAATTATCTATTCAATAATGCCGGATTCGGTGGCTGGGGTAAATTCTCAGATCGTTCCGCATCGGATGATCATCAAATGATTGCTGTAAATGTGCAAGCCTTAACCGCCTTAACTCATGGCTTTCTTCCAGAAATGATTGAGAAAAATGAAGGGAAAATACTGCATACAGCAAGTACCGCAGGATTTATTCCTGGTCCGCTTCAGGCCACCTATTTTGCGACCAAAGCGTTTGTGGTTTCCTTAACCAGGGCAACAAATTATGAATTACGAAATACCGGAGTAAGCGTTACTGCGCTTTGTCCCGGACCCGTTAAAACGGAATTCGAATTTGCAGCAGGCATGGGAAATTCGAAAATGTTTGAAAAAGGCGCCGATGCATATTCTACTGCATTAAAGGGATATAAAGCAATGATGAAAGGAAAATCCATCATTATTAGCGACCTTGGCTTTCATATCTTAATCAATTATCTCTCTCCGTTTATTCCAAAAATATTCATTCTTAAGGTGGTGGAAAAAATACAAACGAAGTAAAATGTCGTAACTTTGTTTTGATGATTACATTGCCACTGCTTTTTAACGATGTTGACGGCTATGAAGTACTGGTCATTATTCTCGTGGTACTTATTTTTTTTGGTCCAAAGAGCATACCTGGTATTGCGAAAACCCTAGGAAAAGCCTTGTTTTCCATTCGAAATGCATCCGAAGAAATAAAAAGTGAAATTAGAAAGTCTGGTGTGGATATCAAAAAAGATTTAAACATCGAACAGATCTTGAAACTACCGGAAGAAGAATTATTGAAGCCCATGGATCAGGTATTCTCAGACATCGGAAATACCATGCATTACGAAGGAAGTAAAATCAATACGGTGATTCAACAACAATCCGAAAGCGAGCAAATAACTTCTGAGGCAAGTTCAGCGGAACCTGAATCAACGAATCCATCCATAGAGAACACGAAATTAACTCAAGAAAATACAGCATCAAATGACGTATAAGGTTGCAATTATCATGGGAAGCGCCTCTGACTATCCAATCATGAAGGAAGCGGAGCTTATTTTAAAGGATTTTGGAATACCCACCCATGTGGAGGTCGTTTCAGCGCACAGAACCCCAGAAAAGATGGTGGCTTTTGCTAAAGCAGCCAAGTCAAACGGAATTAATGTAATCATTGCCGGGGCCGGGGGGGCAGCGCACTTGCCTGGAATGGTCGCATCGCTTACTTCTCTTCCCGTAATTGGCGTTCCGATAAAATCAAGCAATTCAATCGATGGCTGGGATAGTATATTAAGTATTTTACAAATGCCCAATGGTATTCCTGTTGCTACCGTAGCTTTGAATGGTGCAAAAAATGCCGGCATTTTGGCTGCTCGAATAATCAGTGCAACGGACCCAGAAATTGGAGCGATCATTGATGCGTATGCGCAACAAATGGAAACTGCCGTGGCGGAGAGTCAGGAACGCTTAACTCAGCGATAAATTAAATATTTCTTGCGGATGCTTAGGAATTTTTCTATTCCCGGTTTCCACGATGCTCTAATTTCCTTAGGACCCCAACCCTTGTATAATTGTTCTTTTAATGTATTGGTTCCTGCCAAGCGGTTAAAGAAGGCATTTTGATCAATAAATACAGCGGAATCCCCAAGTAAATCTCGCGCATGCGTTAAGAAAAATAAATTCAACTCGTACGTTCGAGTTTGGGAGGTTTTCGCCAAATCAAACCCATGACAGATGCGGTCCACATGCGGTGGGTTCTTGGCACCTGTTTGGGGCTTGGGCACAAAGTAATACCCAGTATTTGGAAATCTCGGGTGCCCGTATTGCTCAAAAGGTCGTGCAGTCCCTCGACCAATACTTACCGTGGTAGCTTCAAAAAGACAAAGACTAGGATACAACGCAATGGCCAGATCAGATTTCAAATTGGGAGACGGGGGAACGGGAAGACTGTACACGGATTTATGGGAATAGTTTTTACATGGAATTACCTGAAGCTGACATTGCATAGAGTCACTCAACCAAAACTCACCGTTGATCATATTGGCGTATTCACCGATGCTCATGCCATATACCATAGGAACTGGATGCATTCCCACAAAGGACTTAAAATCAGGCTCTAAGATTGGCCCGTCCACATAATGTGCATTCGGATTCGGTCGGTCAAGAATAATCAAGCGTTTATTGTTTTCCGCACACGCTTCCATTACATAGTGCAAGGTGGATAAATACGTATAAAATCGAACTCCCACATCTTGAATATCAAAAATAACAACATCCACATCCAACAAGTCAAAGGCGGTAGGCTTCTTGTGGTTTCCATACAAGGAGACTACGGGAATTCCCGTACGTTCATCTTTTGAACTATAGATGTGTTCCCCGGCGTCACCCTCCCCTCTAAATCCATGCTCGGGTGCGAAAATCTTTACGATATTAATTTCTTCACAAAGCAAGGTATCTACCAAGTGAACTCCTTTCACCAAAGAGGTTTGGTTAGCTACGACTGCAATGCGTTTTCCCTTCAAACTATCCAAATAAAGCCCCATGCGTTCAGCTCCCGGGTAAATTGGTTTTGTACCAGATGAGCCCGCTATTCCCGAAGCATTAATAAACCAAGCGATTACAAGTAAAACGAACAGACGCATTAACCACGGATAATTTTGTAATCCATGCTGCATACCCAATAGATTAGCGTATTTTTGGCTTAGTAAATTAAAAAAAGTGTCAGTAGAAATTTTCATTGCAAAACGGATTCTTCCGAATCGCTCGCAAGGTATAAAAGTTTCCCGTCCGATTTTGCGTATAGCAGTAATAAGTATTTCACTATCCATTGTTGTAAACCTACTAACCCTTGCTGTAGTGAATGGTTTTCAAAATGAAATCCGTAGAAAGGTCACTGGATTTACAGCTCCACTTTTTATACAACATGAAAACAATGCTGATTTCTACGAATCCGACCCTATACATACTTCAAGCCGTGTAGAACACGTACTGAATGCAACAGTTGATGTGCAAGGATTTAATCGCGTAGCCTATAAACCTGGATTAATTCAAGCGCTTGGAGAACGATCGGATGTTGTCGGATTGGTATTTAAAGGCATTGACCAGTCCTATAATTTTTCGTTTATCCAGGAACATTTAATCGAGGGTAAAATTCCAAGCTACATTGGTCCCTTTGTTTCTTCCGAAATATTGATTTCTTCACGGATATGCAACAAACTAAATCTCAAGTTAAACGATGAGATTTCAGCATTTTTTGTGAAAGACTCTCCCATTTCCAGGAAGTTTAAAATTATTGGTATTTACGATACCGGTTTTGAAGATTACGACGAGAAATTGGTGATCTGCGATATCCGTATTACCCAAAAACTAAACGATTGGGGCTTTAGCGGTCAACTAGATCTCTGGGATTCACTTGAGAATAACCAATTCGTAGTTAGTTTTGCTACGCAAGGAAAGCCAACTAACATAAGCTATGATTGGGGTAAAGGCTTAAGTCAATTCCAAGGACAGTATCTTGGGACCACGCTCAGCGATACCACACTGCGCGTAAAGCTTTACGAAACCACCACGGACTTAAAAACGCAACTCATTGATTCACATAAGATTAAAATCCGCTATTTAACTACCGCTCGAACAGCGCCTGGAGCATCTAACAACCCGTATAAAGAAATCTTGGATGAATCGGGGCTGCATTATCGGTACTATTACCCTGTAAGCAATGCGGAAACCCGGGTATATGAGGTGAAGATCAGCGCAGGAAATGGCACATCGGGTGATTTCATTTCGGGATACGAAATCCATACGAAGGATTGGTATGAATTAGACCATACGCTACTGGCCTTAAGAAAACAATTAAAACTCATCCCCAACGAACATGGGGAATTGGTGAAGGTGGTTAGCATTTTTGATTTGGAGCAAGATTTATTCAATTGGTTAGCTTTTCTAGACATCAATGTGATCATCATCCTGGTATTAATGCTGTTGATTGGAATCATTAACATGGGCTCTGCCCTCTTGGTGTTGATAATAATTCGATCAAACTTCATTGGATTAATGAAAGCGATGGGAGGCAGTAATCGACAACTGCGAAGAATCTTCTTAATTCAAGCAGCGTATTTGGTAGGAAGTGGAATGTTCATTGGAAATATTGCAGGACTAGCCCTATATGCACTGCAGCGTTTTACGGGAATGTTAGCCTTGAATCCAGAGGTATATTACTTAGATCGAGTACCTGTAGAATTAACCTTGAATGCATTTTTACTCCTGAATCTAGGAAGCTTTGTGGTCTGCATGACCGCCTTATTGCTTCCAAGTGCATTGATTGCCAGAGTTAATCCTGTAAAAACGATTAAGTTTAATTAATCCCTTGAAACTCTGCGGCGATCCGCCTCTTTTAAGTACGTTTTACGAATTCTCAAGCTGTTTGGTGTGACTTCTGCGTATTCATCGCTTTGAATGTACTCCAATATTTCTTCAAGACTCATGATTTTTGCAGGGATAATTTTCACCTTATCATCAGAGCCGGAGGCACGCATGTTCGTTAACTTCTTAGTTTTTGTTACGTTGACCGTCATATCTCCGGCCCGAACATTCTCACCAATTACCTGTCCTTCGTAGATGTCTTCATTCGGATTGATAAAGAATCGTCCGCGTTCTTGTATGTTATTGATGGAATAAGGAATTGCTGTACCTTGTTCCAGGGATATGAGTGAACCGTTTTGTCGGCCCGGAATGTCTCCCTTGTACGGTTGGTATTCTAAAAATCGGTGTGTAACAATGGCTTCGCCAGCTGTTTGTGTGAGCAAATAACTTCGTAAACCGATGATCCCTCTTGATGGGATTAAAAATTGAATGATCATTCTTCCACCCCGAGGAGCCATTGAGGTTAATTCACCCTTTCGTTTAGATACTGCTTCTACTGCTGTACCGCCATGTTCTTCTGGTAAATCGATGGTTAATTCTTCTATAGGTTCGCAGCGTTGACCATCAATTTCTTTAAAGATAACGCGAGGTTGTCCCACTTGAAGTTCGTATCCCTCCCTTCTCATGGTTTCAATTAGCACCGATAAATGCAATACTCCACGACCATGAACTATCCAGCGGTCTGCTTTATCCGTATCAATCACACGCAGCGCCAAGTTTTTCTCTAGTTCCTTGTGCAAACGCTCTTGAATATGCCGAGAAGTCACAAACTTACCCTCCTTACCAAAGAATGGAGAATCGTTGATGGTGAAAAGCATTGACATGGTAGGTTCATCGAGCTCAATAGTTGGCAATGGATCGGGATTTTCAGCATCACATACCGAATCACCGATATCAAAGCCTTCCAAACCTGTGATGGCACAAATGTCTCCTGCTTGAACCTCTGACACTTTTCTGCGCTCTAGACCGTCAAATACATACACCTCTTTAATTCTGTGTTTCTGTAACGTGCCGTCGCGCTTACCGAGAATTACGGGTTGATTTTCGACAATTTTGCCTCGACTTAAACGACCAATTGCAATTCTTCCAACATAGGAGGAATAATCTAAAGAGGTAATCAGCAATTGCGTATTTCCCTCAGGAATTGGTTTTGGTTTAAAAAAGTCCAATATTTTATCCAACAACGGAGCGATGTCGGTTGTTGGCTGCTTCCAATCTTCCGACATCCAACCATTTTTAGCTGAACCGTAAATTGTTGGGAAATCTAATTGTTCCTCTGAAGCATCTAACTCAAACATTAGATCAAACACCTTTTCGTGTACTTCGTCTGGGGTACAATTTTCTTTATCCACTTTATTGATAACCAGCAAAGGGTTGATACCCATTGCCAATGCTTTTCCGAGCACAAAACGCGTTTGTGGCATCGGTCCTTCAAAGGCGTCCACCAAGATACACACACCATCTGCCATATTCAAAACACGCTCTACCTCTCCTCCGAAGTCGGCGTGACCTGGGGTGTCAATAATATTAATTTTCGTGCCTTTGTACGTTACAGAAACATTTTTGGAAACGATGGTAATTCCACGTTCTCGTTCAAGGTCATTGTTATCTAAAATCAATTCTCCTGTAGGACGATCTCTCTCATTTAGGACGGTTCCTGCTTCAATTAACTTATCTACCAAGGTAGTTTTACCGTGGTCAACGTGAGCAATGATTGCAATATTTCTAATTTCCATACCTCAAGTTCTATCTTCGTTTTTTAGTAAAGTCACTTGATGTTGATGGCTTGCGATCTCCCGCACCACCACTGGCTTTACGATCTCCACCACCACCAAACTTACGATCTCCACCGCCGCCAAACTTGCGATCTCCACCGCCGCCAAACTTGCGATCTCCACCGCCACCGAACTTGCGATCTCCACCGCCGCCGAACTTGCGATCTCCACCGCCGCCAAACTTGCGGTCACCGCCGCCACTTCTATTTCCTCCTGAAGAGCCTTCGCCTTTACCTCCTGCTGAAACTTCAACACTAATGGTATGCCCCTCGAATTCAGCACCGTTTAGTTTTTTGAGTACCTTATCAACATGCTCATTATCGGTATCGAAAAATGAGAACGAGTCCTTGATATCAATTCTTCCAACATTTCCGGATTTGACTCCTGTCGTATCGCAAACAATCCGAAGTAATCCACCAACGTTCAAGCCATCTCGTTTTCCGAGGTTAACAAAAAACCGTGTTTTATCTTCGTCTTTACGACGTTCGCCCGTGCCACGTTCTCCAAACCGATCCGCCTTGGAACCCATTCCTTTTTCTGCGCGCTCCGAAGCATTTAAGTCTCCAGCGCGTTCATAATATTCGATAAATCGATTAAATTCTGCAGAAACAAACAACTTAATAACCTCTTCTTTCGACAAGTCTTGAAAATGACTAAACATATCTGGAAGAAAGGGCTGAATTTCTTTCTCTCGGATAGCGGTTGAAGTAACTTTCTCTACTAATTTTTTAAGTTGAACTTGACAAATTTCTTGTGCATTAGGAATAACTCCTTTGGTGAAATCCGTACGCATTTGACGCTCAATACCTTTTACTTTGAACAGTTCTTTTTGGGTGAGTAAGCTTAGTGACTCCCCTTTTTTACCTGCCCGAGCTGTTCTACCGCTTCGGTGGGTATAGTTTTCGACATCATCCGGTAAGTTGTAGTGAATTACGTGAGAAATTGAATCGACGTCTAATCCTCGCGCGGCGACATCGGTAGCAACCAACAACTGTACTTCTTTGCTTCTAAACCGTGCCATCACCATATCGCGCATGGCTTGAGAAAGGTCGCCATGTAAGGGTTCAGCGTTATAACCATCCCTACTTAATTTCTGAGCAACATTGGCAGTCTCATTTTTTGTCCTGCAAAAAATTAAGCCATAAATCTCTGGATTAAAATCAATTAAGCGCTTTAATGCCGGGTAACGATCCTTTTCATAAACCATATAATAAATGTGGTGTATGTTTTCATTTCCTTGGTTTTTACGCCCAATGGAAACCTCGAGGGGTTCAGACATATAGGTTGCTGCAATGGTAGCTACCTCTTTGGGCATCGTGGCAGAAAACAACCAAACGCTCTTTGTTTCGGGCGTATACTTTAAAATATCATCAATGTCTTCTTTAAAGCCCATGTTGAGCATTTCATCGGCCTCATCGAGCACTACGAATTCAATTTCATTTAACTTAATCACCTTTCGGTTCATAAGGTCCATGAGCCGTCCTGGGGTGGCAACAATAATATCAACGCCTTTTCGAATATCTGTGATCTGTTTTTTAATATCTACTCCGCCATATACAGGGACTACATTGACTTTCAGGTATTTACCGAAAGTCTTTAAGTCACTCGAAATTTGCAAGCAAAGTTCACGGGTCGGACAGATAATTACAGCAGACGGGTATAGTTGACCGGGTTCGATGCGGCTTAGCAAAGGCAATCCGAAGGCTGCTGTTTTACCAGTTCCAGTTTGTGCTAGGCCTACAAAATCGCTTTCTTCTTGGAGTAGATGTGGAATCGCTTGTTCCTGGATGGGTGTTGGTTCGGTATACCCGAGCTCTTTGATAGACTGCAGCACCTCATTCCGCAATCCCAACGCTTCAAATGTCATTGATTTCTTCTAAAAATTAGGTGCAAAGGTAGGTATAATATAATGGAACTTACTATTATTTTGAAATGAAGCAAGAAATGATAGAGCCAAATCGGAAAGAATTTCTAATTTTGGGCAAAATCAAACAAATGGACTTACAAGGAATTATTTCCATCTCTGGTCGCCCGGGATTATTTAAAATCGTTACTCAAGGTAAAAGCAATGTGATTGTGGAATCATTGATTGACAAAAAAAGATTTCCTGCGTTTGCATCGGAAAAGATTAGTTCCATAGAAGACATAAGCATATTCACGTATGAGGAAGATGTTAAATTAACGGATGTTTTTTCGACGTTATTAAGTCAAAACGAAGGTAAGGAAAGCATCAACCACAAAGTGGAAGAGTCTGTATTGAGAAGTACCTTTACGAGCGTATTATCTAATTACGACATTGATCGTGTGTATTTATCAGACATTCGCAAGGTATTTCAGTGGTATAACCTCTTGCTTAAAGAAGGATTATTGAAATTAGAAGTTATTGAAGAGGCGGAGTCTGCAAGTGAAGTAAAGATAGAAAAAGAGACAAAAAAGGTAAAAACGGAGGCGGTTAAGAAAACCACGAAAAAAGTCGCCACCAAAGAACCGAAGTTGTCTAAGCCTGCAGTAAGCAAAAAAGCACCGGTGGTAAAAACTGGAAGTTCACGCGGGAAATAAACTTAATCTTTCTTAAAGATATTCCCTACTTCTTTTCCAATTCTGGATAACGTGTCTACCCCTAATCCTATGGCATTCCCAGAAATATCCTCATACTCTTTGAACAGATTCTCTTTCTCTTGTCCAGGCATAACCAACACCCAATCATTGTCCTCATAAGCTTTTTGCACCTTGGACAAGAAGTTTTCAGCCTCAGGAAAATAAGATACTGAACCGACACGGGCTCCAACCGCCACCACAAAATCATTTTCCTTGCGCTCCGCGCACATAAAAAAATCGGAAATTTCTTCAATTGGGATATGCTTGGTAGTGGCAATGATTTTATTCGCTATTCCTACCTTTAAAAAACGGTCATAAGTGCTTGCATGCATAAATGCCTCCATCGGAATCTTCAACTCATGAGATAAGCGAAAAACTCGTTCAACCCAAGAAACGAAGGTGGACTCTAATTCGGAGAGCACGGGTGCAACAACCACAATTTTCTCATAATTCACAGAGGGTCGTTCCACCTGACAAAAGAAAATTGTTTTGTCACAAGAATCCATAAGGTGAGCTCGATCGTCTCCAATAATGCGTTTGAATAAATTAATTTTATTACTGTCGTTCACCAAAACAACATCGGCAAATAGCTCCTTCGACACCCTAGAAATTCCGGAAGAAACATTTAAATCAATCGTAGCAATGGTATTTAGCTTAGTTTCATATCCAGAGAAATGTTTGACAATTTCCTCCAAATTTTTACGGGACTTATGAATAATGCGCTCCGCATACGTGGATGTAGGAAGGACACTAACAATGGAAATTGGGTTTATCACTTTAGGATCTGATACTTGTAGCGCAAATTCTAATAATTTTTCATTGCCTTGGAGTTCATTCATCGCAACCACGAGATGCTTGTTTCGAAGTTTAGTTTCATATACCTCATCTTCACCCTCATCTGCAATTTGTATCAATAGCTCCTTTCCGGCATGTTCAGTTACAAAGGATGCTGTCATGCACGTGAATAAGATGAGTAAAATAGTCCCATTCACAATATTAATGTTGAGAATGTGGTCTTGATATCCTACCATAATAATGGCTAAAGTTGCAGCGGCATGAGAAGTAGTTAAACCAAATATTACCTTTCGCTCTACGTTTGACATCTTATAAATCAATTGTGTGGCAAGTGCGGCCAACCATTTACTGAAAATCGCGAAGAGTGTTAATACTGCTGCAATAATCAAGGGCCAAGAGCCTTGAAACAAGGCCCGATAATCAACCACCATGCCTACAAAAATCAAAAAACTGGGAATAAACAGGGCGTTACCGATAAAATCAATGCGATTCATTAATACCGAATTGTGTGGGATAAATCGATTTAAAACCAGACCCGCGACAAATGCCCCAATAATGGGCTCAACGCCTGCTGCTTCCGCCAGGAAAGCAGAGAAGAAAACGATGGAGAGTACAAAAATATATTGGGACGACTTTTCGCTGTCCAATTTTTTAAAGAACCAACGGGTGATTTTTGGTACCAAGTAAAACATAATCACGGTAAAAAATGTGAGTGAGGTAAGCAGGCTCACCCAGAAATTCCAATCCAACTGTCCTTTTGACGAGCTTGAGATAATGGCGAGAATGATCAATACTGCCGTATCGGTTAGGATGGTCCCTCCTACCGTAATGGCTACTGCGTTATGTTTTGAGAGCCCATATTTACTGATGATGGGATAGGCAACTAAGGTATGTGTGGCAAACATGCTTGATGTCAACAAACTCGCCAAAGGATTCAGATTGAGGACATACAAACACAAAGGATATCCCAAGGCAATGGGGATTGCGAAGGTTAAAAATCCAAACACCAAGCTTTTTTTGTAGTACCGTTTAAATTGATTGAGGTCCAATTCCAACCCTGCCATAAACATAATGTAGAGCAACCCAATGGTAGAAAAAAGCTTAATCCATCCTTCCGCAGCAAGGGTATTCTCACCGATTATACCGAGACCTTTTGGACCTATAATTATACCAGATAAAATCAATCCAATAATTCCCGGAATGCGAATTCGTCGCAAGAGAATTGGAGACAACAAAATAATAAAAAGCATCAAAGAAAAAACCAATACTGGATTGGTAAGTGGGAATTGAAATTCTGAAAGGAGATGCTCCAAGAAATAGTTCATTTAGGCAAAAGTATGAGATTGCGATTGTATTCCATAAAAATCAGTGAATATTCTTTATATGGTTAGCCAAACGCTCCACTTGAATCCTTCTAGAATATTGTTCAGTATTAATTGATTCACAACGAATGTCGCCATGATTCATAAATTCATCCCAAATATTTTCAATTTCTCGAATTAGATGCATCTTATTGGAAATCATTACACCTGAATGAGTTTCATGAATAATTTGGGCTTGCACATTTTTTTCTTCTCTTTCATTTTCTTGAGAGAAACAAAGCCAGATGCGTCTTTTCGCCGCCAAGTAATCAAAAATTTTGGTACCTAGAATCGTATAATCATTGAACAATAATAACACATGATGATTCCTTAGCGCAATCTGATACTCATGATTTGGAATAGCATCATGAAAATGTAACTTATCAGATAACAACCTATAATTAGTTTTAAATGAATGCTTCTGCTCATCCGATAAATTGACCCCAAAAAAATTAATTTCTAATCTGATATTAACATTCGATTTAATTGATTCACACATACCTTCTAAGAACTCATTGATTGGATGCCATGGATAAATTCTTCCTCCAAATGCGATGCGTAAGATGTTAGATTTATGGGATTCTCTCTCATGTTCTTTGAATAATTCATCATCATACCCATTTGGTAAAATGATTATATCCTTTAGGTTAGTTATTTCTTTTATTTGATTTGCAGTGAAATCTGATACTGTTTGAATTGACTTAGCAGTGGCAACAATGTTCTTTTCAAACATCTTATTTATCCAATAAAGTACGTTTGATTGTTGTCTTGAGTTATTATTGGTCCATGGGTCCCGATAATCCGCAATCCAAGGGATTTGGTAGGTTGCGCCTAATTTACGGGCATAATGAAATAAGACAAAAGGCTCTCCTGTGGCAATGATCACATCAACCTTATGCTGATCTAAATAAGACTTTGCTGCTTTGTAAATCTCTTTTTTGGGGCCAACCACGAAAAAAAATTGCAATACTTCATAGTATGCTGAAATCACTTTTCTTAACCTACTAAACCGTTTCTCCCCGTATCGCAATAAGATCCGATTGCTTAGGTTAGGCTTGTATGGGGTACGAATAATGCTCCCCTGGGGTGACTCCTCAATCACACACTCTTTACTCCAACCTGGGGCAATAAAATCCAAGTGATTCCCATAGGTATTTCCCCATTGCCTTGTAATTACGATGGGTTCTACATCAAACTCCTTGAAATACTTAAACCAGCTATGCGGACGCAAGCCACCTACTGAAACGTATGGCGGAAAATCGTAGGCAAGAATTAAGACGCGGATCATGAATCAAAGGTACAAATTCCCATCATGAAGCTGCCAATAGATTTCATTCAATTGATTCATAATAACCGGGGCAGCAAAGCGATTTTTTGCTGACTGACGGATTGTTTCCGGATCATACGCATCGAACGATTGAATCAGCTGAATCAGCCCTTTAGCGAAGGCCTCTGAACTTAATTCCGTTACGATACCTGTTTCTTGGCTAACGATATCCCTTACCCCTCCCGAATCTGTAACAACCACCGGTTTTCCCATCGCTTGCGCTTCAGCGATTGTTAATCCGAAGGTTTCTACCTTACTCGTTGAAAGAATCACCTGATGTGCTGATATTTGTTCTTTTACCGCTGCCCGATTCAGTCTTGGCAACCAATTGATGTTCTCCAATTTCAAGGATTCAGAAAGCCCGCGAAGCTCCTGCTCTAAGGGCCCATTACCAGCAATTGAAAGTTTGACGGTTGGAAATTCCTTTTGCACAAGTCCAAACGCCTCAAGCAATAATTGGTGATTTTTACGGGGAATAAAATTTCCAATAACCAAGAACCTCAATGAGGTAGCTTTGGAGAAATGAAGTATTGGCGAAGAAAAGAAAGAAGAATCCACAACATTTGGAAGGACCACAAAGGTATCCTTAGACTTCAATGCAATGTTAGACAAGGTGTGTTTCAGAGCAAAATTACTTACGAACAGCACTTTATGACAATGCGAATAAGCCTTTCGGGTAATAGAGATGTCTTTTTTGGTGTATTGTTTTGGGTTAAAAATAAGTCCGGAGGTGTGTTCTGTATGAACATGTGGAAGGTTATATTCTTTAGAGAGCTTATGTCCAATGACACCCCCCATAAACATCGCATGACTGTGAATGATTGTAAATTCTTTTGGATTAAGTTGAAACTTTTTCATGGCAATGCGCACCCGATGGAAACAATATGCATAAGAGATTCCGCGGATAAAAGGCATGGGTGGAGCCACACCAACACGTAATACACGAATACCATCTTCATCGGAGAAGGTCTGATATGATTGTTTAGTAAAAGCATTCGCAAAGGTTCCGAGCATAAACGGATGAATCACGGTGACTTGGTGTCCGAAATCTCTCAACATATGCGCTTGTTCTTGCACAAAACTACCGGCTGTTGGATTCTCCTTGGATGGATACCATGAGGCAATCAAAAGGATGTGCAAGGAGTGTTTATTCATGGATCCCAACGTTGAATTGGTTTGCAAAAATCTTAACGAACTCGGCTAGGTAATAGGAAGAAGGTTGGTTAACCATCCCTCTCCACCACAATACCAAGGCTACGCGAAATTGTTTGTTTTGTCTTGCTCGGTAGAGATACATTCGGTACTTTGAATCTACATATTGATCGAAAAACACTGGCGGCAAATTACCTTCAAAACGCGAGGAGTGGTTGATTTTAAGGTCTAGAATTGCACTAATGTATTGATTCACCTCGACAACTCGTACTTTTTTCATCCCCTGAACAACAGTTCCTTCGCTATGCACATGTTGAGTGACTGTATATTGTTCAATTTGATAAACAGGATATTGCGCAGCGATGCGCAACCAAAGATGGGTATCTTCCCAAAGTCGAAAACGTGGATCGAATTTCTCATTGGATAAAATCGTACTGTGCACACATACTTGGGATGGGATGAGGAACTTCCTTCCAATCTCTTCGAGGATATTGGCTTGAAGGTCTAAAAAATCTTTTTTTATCGTTGCTTTTCCATTATCGATCAATAACCCGGTAGCGATCAGTCCCGGGGAAGGATTTTCTTTTTCGATGAATTCAACAAGGGTGGATAAGTGGTTTGAACTGTATTCATCATCACTATCAAGGAAGCAAATCCAATTAGTTTCGGAATGCACTATGCCATTGTTCCTTGCTGCGCTTCGTTCTGCATTTTCTTGATAAACATACGTGATACGAGGATCATTAAAGCTTTCAACCACTTCTTTTGTGTTGTCTGTTGAGCCATCGTCGATAATTGTTAGCATCCAATTGAAGTATGTTTGTTGAAGTACAGACTGAATAGTTGACGAAAGACAATACCCACGGTTAAAAGTTGGAATAATAAGCGCAATTTTCATCAAGTTATTTTTTCCTTAAGTATAGACTCGCTCCAGAATTATCGATCAAGTTAGGATCTATTTCTATTAATGTTGATTTGAATTCATTTTGCACATAACTGTTGAAAAATAAAATTTCATAGTCATTATTATTCATCAGGAATGCCCGAATAAAATAAATTTCGTTGTAACATTTTTGATTCTCGATCCATTCTTTTGAGTATTCAAATGGCCAAAAAATATCATGAATATGAATAATAACTCCCGGTTTTAAAACGGGCAGAATGTTAAACAACCAATAGGTAACATCATTTCCTGTTTTTACGATATGGCTCGTATCTAAAAATAAAATATCATTTTCATTCAACTCTTCAAAAACAGAAACATCTATTTCCTGAATTTTATTTTTGTGAATGATGGTAGTCAATCTGTCATTCTCTTTTAAAATTGATTCCAGTCTATCGGGATATGGCTCAATAAATGTCATATTCAAATCCAATTTAAACATCTCTTTCATATCCAAAACAAGCCCAGAACTAAACCCCGAGCCCACCTCATAGTATTTTTTAGGTTTAAGATGATTCAACATGGCGTATAGTATGGTGCCATCCATGCGTTGAAACATGGTGTTGTTGAAATAGTATCTGAACCTTGAATGGTCAGCGTTCTCATTAAAGGGTATTGTTTTAATGTAGGACTCAAATTCGCTGAGTAAAAGAAGTTGTTTTGAGGATTGGAGGTTAATGTCTTTTACAAGCAGGTTTGGTGTTTGCTGTAAAGCTTGCAATGCCTCTTCTGTATCAGGTATAGGGCTTGCGTAATGCCCGGGTGGAAATGCAAGTCGGTAAAACCCTAGTTTTCTTATTAATGTTTTCAATAATTTAAGCATATCTTAAAAATTTTGGGCCAACGCGGCTACCTTGAATAAGTAATGGACGGTTACATCGAGGCAGGTAAATGGAAAATACTGTATGTTCATGAGTTATAACCAAAAATAGTACATTTCATGTGGTAGGCCACATTCTTATAAAAGTCTCGGTCCTGAAATGGATTCTTTCTAACCGTTTGCCAAACTGCTTTCCAACCTTTCTTGGATCGTCCATTCCAGAAAAAACGAAAGGGATCAAACCAAGCTGCGTTCCATAAATGAACGGCATAGGTATTTTTAGTCTTAAATGCCAAAGGGTCCAAACTGTCGGCTTGCTCGAAAGGCATGGGACAAAAATGATCGTAGGAGAAAATCACATCCTTGCCTAAATTCTGCGTTATTGGGTCGTTCATATTGAAACCGAGACTTTCAAAAACAGGTGAAATTAAGAGGGGGATTTCTTGGAAAACAGCATTTTTATTTTCACCTAAATATGCATCCAAACAACGCTTAACAGTTTTGTTATTAGCTATAGAACCGACAACAACAGGTTCGACCATTCCATTATTGGCGCGTCCCCAAAAAGACTCCTTATGAAGTAAATCGTCGAAAGATTTTATAACAAGGACATCTGTATCTAAATATATTCCACCGTATTCATGTAGTATTCTCAGTCGGGCATAATCACTCAAAAAAGCCCATTTCTTTTCTGCTAATGCTTTTTTTGCGAACTCACCTTCAATGGGCGTAATATTTGAATCCCATTTGATGATTTCATAGTCAGGCATATGTTTTTGCCAGGATGCCATACACTTCTTGATATTTTCAGGAAATGGATCTCCACTAAACCAGAAATAATGTATTTTTTTAGGTATCACTTTTGCAACATTTTCATGAGTATAGATTTCGTGTACAATGTAAAGAATCCATACCTAAAGGAAAACATACAGATATTAACATGCTCTTTAAATGTAAAACTGGGGAAGGATTCTTTTACCAAGTAACGAAACAAAAAAGTAGAAATCGTTTTGGAGGTTGGAATGTGAAATTGTTTCAAATATTTAAAGATTATTCCCATTTCTAAAGACCTTTGCTTAATGGAGTTCATTCTAACCGTGTTTTCGTGATTTCTAAAAGAATTTAGGGGAATTGTCAAGTATCTCACTTCAGAACAATTTTGTAAAAACAAAATCCAAAATAGCCAATCTCCCATCAATTTCATTGAACTTAATTCTGTACAAATTTTATTCATTACATCCATTGCATGCGTTCTGCTAAAAACAACTGCGCTAGCATTTGGAATGAAATTGTCTGTCAACATCCATTCATTCGTAAAATCCTTAGAATCCATTACAAAATCACTTTTAAAAAATGGGTAGGCTTTCTTTGAAGGCATTTCACTAAATCCGTAACAATCAGAGGGATTTGATTGAAAATCAATAATTCTGGAATTAGAAAAATTTATAGGTGATGGAACATCCATTATTTTAGACAAAAAAAGTTCATCCGCTGCATCATCGCTCTCCGCAATCCAAATCCATTCCCCTTTTGCCAATTCTAAACCTTTTTGCCATTGTTTAAAGGTACTCCCGCTATTAACCGCGTTGTATTCAATTTGAACAATTTTCTCATGTCCGCGGTAGCTTTCTATGATTTCACGGCTATTGTCGGTTGAGCAATCATCCAGTACAATCACCTCAAAGTCTCGAAAAGTTTGGTTTAACACTGAATCGATGCGTTCCTTTAAAAAAGGTGCATGGTTGTAATTCGGAATAATTACGCTAACCAAGGGATTCGACAAGGGATTTCCATTCATTTTCAAATCGGCTTGGATTGAAATTTTCCTGCGCATAAATGTAGGATTTTTCAGAGAGTTCTGAAAACCTCTTGGTGTCTTTACTCAGGTTAAAAATCCATTGTATAGATTCTTCGACGCATCGTTCAACATCCGTTAAAATGGCATTTTCCTCATGGGTTAAAACCAATGGTATCCCACCTACTGCGGTTACAATAGGCACACATCCAAAAGCCATTGCCTCAGAAATTACTTTCGGGAAACCCTCACTGGAGGAAGTTAAAAGCACACAGTGCATTTCCCGATAAATCTTCTCTATCTCACTGCGCTTTGTCAATGTCCCATGCCATGTAAGGTTGCCAAGGGCCTCCGTGTAATCTGACTGGACAGGTCCGACGACATGGAACGCTACGTCAGCATTTAAACCTTGAACGCTTGCTGCAATTTGCAGAAACAAAGGAAAGCGTTTTTCCATAGAGTCGCGGCCAATGAAAAGTACTCTTAAGCACTTTGATGATTTTACAGCCATTGACGGAGGAATGGTAACAGCATGAGGTATGACCTTGAGATATGTCATCATTTCATTTGAATTATCAAATGGCTGATACAAGGTTTTAATCCAATGCCGCAAACCTTCTGAAACCAATACCCGTCGATTTAATCTTGTCGCCCAATCATTGTTAAGGTACACTGCGTCTGCCTCTTTGTTGTTTGAATTGTTATGCACAATGTCAATTATTCGCACATGTTCTTCCAGCAACGGCCACAAAAAATCTAAAGATTCTCTGTGCCAAAAAATAACAATGGGATTGGGATGACGGTTAATTTTCCACGCCAAATATTTGACAAATCCAACACGAATCAATCGTCCCAATCGCGGCGCTTCTAAATACTTGGACGAGAATAAAACCTTACCATACCGTCTAAATTCAGGCAAAAGTTGTATGCCTTCGATCCTTGCATCCTTTGTCTTGGCGTATTCTTTTCCTTTCCAAACATTTGACCTATAGCGAATGAAAATCTCAATCGGATAATCAGATAAAGCTTTGAGCACATCTAAATGAACAGATTCTGTACCCCCGATTGAGGCTAAGGGAAAAAAGCAGAAAACAGAAGGTTTTTTTTTAGGCATCTTGTAATACTTCATTAAAAAGGGTCTTCCAATTTTGTACTTGTACCTCCGCCCCCAATTTCTCGATGTAGTCTTTTCGTATGCTGTTTTTCATAGCAACATACAACTCCTTTTCATTGATTAGGAGGGATATTTTTTCAACCATGTCGGCGATGTCTCGCAAACAAAACAATCCATTTAAGCCATCCTGAATTACATAGCTGGGCATGCCAATCCTTGTGCTTACGGTTGGAACCCCACACAAGCTTGCTTCCATAAACATGGAAGGACCCGCATCTGCATCGGAAGCAATCAGCGCTAAATCAACGCTTTGCCAAAAAGAAACCAAGGATTTTAGGCTGCCTTCAAATTGTGTTTTTAATTCGACTTTATAACCCATTAAAACCAGTTTCTCAATGGTTGGAATCACATGGGAATGGAATCCTTTGAACGCACGATCTGGATTCCCGGTCCAACCAATCACAAATTTTTCAGCATCGCTTTTCTTCGCATTGCTTGACTTAAAAAGTCGCTCGTCATAAGCCATATTCGCAAAAAGGATGGGTTTAGAAAAATAGCCATCGTAATTTTCTTTGATGGAAGGAACGCCTACGAGCAAGGCATTAATTTCTCTTAGAAAGGTCTCGCAAAATGTTTGTTTTGAAATGTGTTTGTCAACCATTACACCTTTGGGTGGATAGCTTTCTGTAAAAATCCCTTTAACATGTTTCGTCGCCCTGATGTGACTAAAATCTGCATCCTTATCCATGTAAAAATCCAGATAGACGACCAAATCGTATTTTCCGTCTTGCCTCACCCTGCAAACCTTTCCATTTCCGTCAAAATCAAGTAAACCAAGCCTGTTAAATAAATTGATGAATTTATAAATGAGACCTCTCAATAAAACAACTTTTTGAAAAGGGATTTTCTTTCGCAACTTCCCTGAAGGTATACGGTTACTTTTTAAAGGCTGACAATCAGAAATAACTTCGGGATTGGTTTTTGGGTGATTGTAAGTGAAGTCAAAATAAAAATCAAACCCCTTGACATTCGTAATAACAAAATCAATAATGTTATGAAACGCCCAACCCGGCATATCCCCAACCATCAAAATATTCGGTTTTCTATTCACTTTGCTGGAACCCCTTTAACTGTAACTCCCGCAGGAACATCCTTTGTCACCACTGCTCCCGCTCCTATGATGGCTTGATCGCCGATTGTAACACCAGGCAGGATCAATGCCCCCATACCAATAAAAACCTCGTTTCCAATCGTGCAGCGTCCCGCTATAGAAACACCGATACAGATTTCACAAAACGAACCAATTTTAGAATCGTGGTGAATGCTCGATTTGGCATTGACAAGCGTGCCATCACCAAGAATTACGTTTGGTCCAATGTATACGTGATGCATAAGGTTTAGCCCCAAGCCAAGTTGTACTCCGAATTCACTCACTTGGGCGGTAGCTGAAATCATAGATACTGAAGACCGTTGGCCGTAAAACCGTTCGTGTAATTTCCGTCTTAACGTTGGACCCCCAACACCAAGCACGAAAGGCTCCATAGGTAATTGGTTAAGCTCATGGTATACGGGAATACCGAACAACTCATTGACATTAACATTAATTTCATCATAAAACGCACTGATCGATTGATTCGCTTGTTTCAGTTCATTTAATACTTCTAAGGCATGTCCTCCTGCTCCTATAATTATCATTTATCCTAAATTAAACGTTATTAATTATCGAGGTAATGCGCTTCACTTCATTTTCACTTAACCCACAAAATAAGGGTAAACATAAAATCCGGGAAGATACCGAAGATGCAATCTCACAGCTGCTTTGGGGAACAAACGGTAATTCGGTAAGCGACGGATAAAAATATCTGCGCGGAAAAACACCGATATCTTGTAAGGATTTTTCTATTTCCAATAATTGATTTTCAGATTCAAACAACACGGGGTAATAGGCTGAATTCCAATTTGTTTCTTTTCTAATTTTAATTCGCCCAAGCGGATTCATTTTCATGTTTTCATCATACCATGTTACCACGCTACTTCGATCGGCTAAAATCTCATGTATATGCGGTAAAACGGCCAAGCCCATAGCCGCATGCAATTCACTCATCTTCCCGTTTATCCCAAGTCCATGAAAAGCCAAGGGTCCGTCATGACCAAAATTATGACTATAATACAATTGATGAAAAAGGTCGGCATCTTTGCAGAAAAGAGCCCCCCCCTCTCCGGTGTGGAACAACTTGGTCGCATGAAAACTACAGGTCGAAACGTCCCCGTATTCGAAAATACTTTTTCCTTGATAAGTCACCCCAAAGGCATGCGCAGCATCGTAAATCACTTTTAGGTTGTGCTTTTGGGCAATTCGTTCAATTTCAATCACGTTGCAGGGATTTCCGTAGACATGTGTCGCCAATATGCAGGTGGTTTTGTCGGTTATGGCCGCTTCAATTTTTGTTTCATCAATGGTTAGATATTCGGGGTGAATATCCACAAACACGGGCGTGCAACCCTCCCAAACAATCGCGGACGTTGTAGCCACATAGGAGAAAGGGGTGGTAATGACCTCTCCTCCTTTTCCCAACACTTTTAATGCAATCTGAATGGGAATGGTGCCATTGTTCATTAGCAAAATCCTACTTTCTTCCAATGCAAGATAGGTCGTTAGTTTTTCTTCTAATTCCAAAACCAACGCTCCGCGATTCGTTAACCAACCGTTGTCAAAAGTCCTCTGAACTTGCGCCATATATTCCTCAATCGGAGGTATAAAGGATTTGGTTACTGGAATCATGTGTGTAACGTAAAATCAACATTCGGTCGAACGAAACCTGGGAATTTACCATGCCAATTGGTATTTTCTCGTTCTTCTTCCACCTCAAAAGTTAATACCTCTTCAAAGTTAAAAAGCGGCTTTGCCGTATCTTGGACTAGCATGAAAGATACATAGAATACTCCAGTATTTAATAATTCTTTTGGAATAACACATCGTGCATGGTGAAGACCAACATCAAGCGTGGGTGGTGGTAATTGGGTAATCACATTGAACACGCATTCTCCTGTGGCTGCATAAAGATGAAGGCTAAGATTAGCGGCTAAGTCTTCTACATAATTCCAGAAACTTATATTTATTTCAAGGGAGCTTTTTACCGTAATCATCGGTTTACCGTCTTCACGAATTGGTTTAAGCGCTATCGATTTTAAGCGCGTAAATTCATTCCCTGGCGCTTCTAGTTCCGTGTACGTATGCCCCCAGTCTGCTTTATTTCGGTTATTAAGATACGTTTCAATTACTTGAGAAGGGCTACCTTCTGAAATAATAGTACCATGCTCCAAGAGAAGGGCACGAGAACACAGATTCTTCACCGCTTCCATGTTGTGACTCACAAACAATACCGTTCTTCCTGCACTGGCCACATCTTTCATTTTCCCGATGCATTTTTTTTGAAAATCTACATCCCCCACTGCCAACACTTCGTCTACAATTAAAATCTCTGGTTCAAGATGTGCTGCTACAGCGAAGGCTAAACGAACATACATCCCTGATGAGTAGCGTTTAACGGGTGTATCAATGTATTTATCTACTCCGGAGAATGCGACAATCTCATCAAACTTCGAACGAATCTCCGCTTTAGTCATCCCTAGAATGGCTCCATTCAAGTAAATGTTTTCTCTTCCTGTGAGCTCGGGATTAAAGCCTGTTCCAACCTCTAACAAGGAGGCTACGCGACCGTTTAGCGTTATTCTTCCTTTAGTTGGCGAAGTCACCTTAGAAAGGATTTTTAGCAAGGAGCTCTTTCCTGCCCCATTGCGTCCGATGATGCCAAGTACTTCCCCTTGATTTACAGCGAAATTAATGTCTTCTAGTGCCCATACAAAATCACCTTTCCCTTGCGTGGTGCGATCGTTTGTTTCTGTGATTACCTCATACGGATCTGCCTTTCCTCTTACCTTATGCCACCAACGATTTGCATCCTGAACTAAGGACCCCGTACCTACTTGCCCCAGTCGATATTGCTTATATAAATGTTCTACCTTGATTACCTCCATGTGTTCCAATTATACGGTATCCATAAAGGACTGTTCAATGCGATTAAAAACCAAAATCCCTAATACTAAAACCACCAAGGTAAAACCGGCGGTATAAAGTAACCCGAATGCATCGAATTGACCAATTCCATAGATTGAATACCTAACATTCTCAAGAATTGCCGTTAATGGATTATACCTTAACACCTGATTTATCCTCCCACTAGTAAAAGACAACGGGTAAATAATCGGCGTTGCATACATTAATAACTGCACTCCAAACGTAAGTAAAAAACTTAGATCCCGATATTTTGTGGTTAAGGCAGATAACAAAATCCCAAGACCTAAGCCTAAGAATCCCATGAGCAGCACGTATAAAGGAAACAAAACAATGGTCCAATCCATGGAAATCTGTTGTAGCCCGCTCAAGCTAAACATACCAATCAATATGCTAAGAATTACCAGTTGGATTAATAATTTGAACAACCCAGAAATCACAATGGAAATTGGAACGGTTAAGCGCGGGAAATAAACCTTTCCGAATAAATTTGAATTGGCAATGAAGGTCCCTGATGTTTTAGTAAAACACTCGGAAAAATAGCCCCATATGGTTAATCCGGTGAAATAAAATAAAAATTGATGCACACCCTGTGTAGGAATTGAAGCGATCATTCCAAAAACAACATAAAACATTAAGGCCGTAAGTACGGGTTGAATTACAAACCAAAGGGGGCCGAGAATGGTTTGTTTATACTGAGCAACAAAATCTCTTCGAACAAACAACAAAATTAAATCTCTATATCCCCACAATTCATGCAAGCGAACATCAAAAAGTCCTCGCTTAGGGGTAATCACCTCGATTTTACGCAACGATTCCATCTACCAATCTCCTAAATGTGTAAAGGCAAAGGTACGCTTTATAAAACAACATGTACCTAAGCCCTTCCCTATTCGAAGAAATGCTACCATTGAACGAGTAAATATTCAATATGGTTGAAGATGTATTCAAAGAGCGCAATAATTAGTCAATTAATTCTTATTTTTGAAAGGATGCATAGAATGTTTCACTTAATACTCCTTACCCTTATTCTGATATTTTCATCAGGATTAGGAAGCTATTTTGCGCAACCTTTGAGTGGTATTTTACCCAAAAACCAGTCAAATCTTAGCAACTTCAACGTATCCTTTCAATGGAATAGCGCTCCAAATACTATAAATTACCGGGTTCAATTTGCGAGCAACAACACCTTCAGTAGTACTTATACGCAATCTCCGCTTACTAACCTTACCTCTTGGAGTTCATTCGTCCCTACTCAAGGGACATATTATTGGCGCGTAAAAGCATACACAGCAAATGATTCCACCTGCTCGCCAACGTACACGTTCACGTATTTTACCCCATCCAGTTTAAATTCTACCAGTTTATGGTTGAAAGCGGATGCTGGAGTTACCCCGGATGCAAGCAATAAAGTTCAACAATGGGCCGACTTGAGCGCGAACTCGCATGTTATGAGTCAAAACCTAGCAGCAAAAAGGCCAACCGTAGTAAATAATTCAGTCAATGGTTATCCAAGCATTAGTTTTGCTGGAGCTCAAGTACTAAGTGGCGGAGATATTCTAGACCTCGGTTTTAACTCGAGATCCATGTTTGTAGTTGGAAAAATGGCTGCCTCAAATCAAACCTTACTCGCTAAATCAAGAGCAGCAAACGCTACTTTTCGCTATGCACTCCTCAAGGACGGAACATCTACAGCCTTCCTATTTCAAAGCGACAACAATACCAGTAATTATTCAGCCTTTAATACCACGAATTTTGCCTTATATAATGCCTTTGTGAATCGAACTACCGCAAAGAATCACCTGGATGTAAATAATTCCTCCCTGGGCATAAGTTCTTTTAACAGCAATTTACTTTTTGAATCTAACTTTCGTTTTTTAATTGGTGCATATAACAATGCAAATGACGATGGCGAACTACTTTTTTTAAACGGGAATATTTGTGAGATAATTTTTGCTGACACCAATGATTCCTTAGACATACTTAAAATCAAAAACTATTTAAAATTCAAATATACGCCGGTATTTAATTTAGGTAGTGATATTACCATAACTAATGGATTTTGTCCACAATCCTTAACGGCACCTGCCGGTTTTTCAAACTATCAATGGAGTACGGGCGCAACCACCGCTAGCATTTCAGTAAATCAATCGGGAGCTTATTGGGTTTCAGCCAATGATGCCTTCGGATTCAAATGGAGCGACACTATTTTTGTAAAATTCCCTACGATCGTTCCCCCTCCAAGCACGTCGATTTGCTCTAACAGTTCTGTTTTATGGAATACTGGATTAGGTGCTGGATTTACGCACCTGTGGAATACCGGATCCACTGCAAATCAACTAACGATAACTCAAAGCGGAAACTACAGCGTACAAGTTACGGGAACAGGTGGATGTCCTTCCCCAGCACAACAGGCCACCTTCACACTTGACACTTACCCCTTGACTTCTTCCCTAGGAAACGATACCTCCTTGTGCATTGGTAATGTTGTTTCGTTGCAGCAAGGGGCACAGCAAACAACATCCTATGCTTGGAACAACGGGACCACGGGAAGCACCTTCCCTATTACAACCGGAGGAATGGCTGTTATTTCGTTAACCTCAACGAATGTTAATGGATGTGTAGCGCAAGACACGATACTGGTCAACGTAAACGGAACCGCCCCAACGATAAACGTAACGCTTCCAATTACCAATTGCACAAATAGCTTATTTCAAGCTTCAAATCAATCCAGCGTTCCGTTGCCTGCTGTGATAACAAGTCAGGCATGGAGCTTTTCCAACGGAATCCAATTAAATGGAAACACAGTTCAAACCACCTTCTCTACCACTGGATGGATCTATGGCTCAATGCAGGTCACAGCAAGCGATAATTGCAGTTTGTTAGATACCTTCTCATTTTATGTTCAGGTACCTCCAAGCTTAAACATACAACATAGCGGATCATGTAATAATGAGCTTATCTTATTTCAAGCAAGCGACCTTAGCGGGAATCCACTAAGCACGTATGCTTGGGATTATCTTGGAGGTATTGTAGATACTGACAGCATTGGAAGCCACATGTTTAGTCAAGCCGGATTGAATCAAATTGCCTTGGTGGCACAGAACACCTTTGGATGTGTAGACACGGCACAATATACATTCAACGTATCAGCTGCACCGAGTTCAATATTCACGATCAACAATAGCTGCGAACAAACCATAACTGCTCCTGTAAACGCAAGTATTGCAAACGACAGCACGGGCATTCAATCCATGCTGTGGGATTTTGGAAATGGCTTAAATTCTACAGCATTCAATGCTCCATGTTTTTACGCTAGCTCCGGGAACTATTCAGTTTCATTGATTTGTTATGCTGGCAATGGGTGTGTGGACACGAGTACTCAAGTGGTCACAATTCATCCGATGCCCGAGTTAAATTGGAACCTAGCACCTGCCTGTAAAGACAATCCAACGGTATTTTCAAGTTTAAGTAGCATACCGAGTGGTACCATTGATAGCACCTTTTGGTTGGTCAATTTACAGTATCCATTTACTGGAATTGAAGGGCAATTTACCTTTACCACCTTGGGGATTCAGTTTTTAACACTTTCTGCAGTTTCTAACATGGGCTGCCAAGCAGACACCTTAATTCAGGTTAATGTAAATCCTGGACTAAGTAGCAGTTTTGTTTATGAACCCGCCATATGCGTCGCTGGTGACGAGTTAACCCTTTCCTCCACGGCCAATGGTTCAAATACCATCGATTGGGTAATCAATGGTATTTCATATGAAGACACGATCTCGTTGAATTATCTAATTCCGGATTCATTAATTGGCGAGAATCTATTTGTCTACAGCATAACGAGTAACCTGTATGGGTGTTCGGATACCACCCTGAAGGTTATCTCAATCAATGAACCCTTATTGGAATTAGCCCTTAACCAGGTATACCTTGGAAGTCAGAATTCCCAGTCCATCATAGGATGTTCATTACAAAACCAAGGAACCGTGTCCATTGTAGGTGGAATTCTTACCTTAACTGTATCTGGAATCCCTCGACTAAGCGGAACGCTAAACGACACCATTCTTCCGGGAGATTCGTACTATTATATTTTTGAAAACAGCCCGAATCTAGCCGGGCTATCTCAAAACAATATGGTGGATTTTTTGTGTGTACGTGCAAACTTGACAGGATTTCATTTCTTGGAGGAGCCAGATTTATCAAATAATTATGCTTGTTTATTAATCGAGGAGGGAACGTTTTCCCTGGGTGAGCTCTCCCCTAACCCTGTAACGAATCAAAGTAATTTCCCACTTATCCTTACAGAAAAAACACAAGTAACTGTTGAGGTAATCGATGTACTCGGGAATCTGTGCACGCGTTCAGAAAATACCTTGGAGGCAGGAACGCATATTTTATCGGTGCTCATGGACGATAAAGCCGCAGGAATCTATTTCTTGCGAGTACGTGTAGGATCGGAACATAAAATTTTACAATTCATTAAAATTTAGTGCGGTATTTTTGGCACAATGTATGATATTTGCACTGTAAAATATACCCATGAAAATTATCTTCTTGTTATCCGTGCTAATTATTTCGCTTACACCATTCCACGGTCAAACGGAATTAAGCAAGTCCCAGAAAATCCTAAACAAGCTTTCAAAAAAGATGAAAGGGTTAAAGTCTTTTTACATGGAATATAGCGCCAACATTAAAAATGAAGAATTGAATCAAAACGATGATTATTCAGGAAAAGGTTGGGTTAAGAACAATAAATACTACGCTACCTATGCGGACAATACCATCTTGTGTAACGGACTTAAAACATGGACTATCATCGCCAAAGACAAAGAGGTGTATGAAAGTGATAATTCGGAGGACGAAGATGGGATAAATCCAAAAAAACTCATGACCATTTGGGAAACTGGGTTTAAGAATAAATTCATTAAAGAAGATAAACTGAGTGGTGAAACGGTAGATGTCATTGATTTGTATCCAAAAAATCCAAAGACGGCAGACTATAATACCATTGTCATTTACATTTCTAAATCGAAAAATGAATTGAAAAAAGCAGTCATGAAATCGAATGATGGTTCAGTAATGACATATTCTGTGACCAAATTCACATCAAACCCAGAGGTTAAAGACACAAAATTTGCGTTCGACAAGAAAAATTACCCAGGATATAAAGTGATTAAGAATTAACGTTTTAATACCCGATCCATCTCGCGTTGGTCGTCTTTCATTTTCAGATCGTGCCGTTTATCATGTAACTTTTTACCGACCGCGCACGAAATTTCGATCTTCACCCAACCTTTATCTGATAGGAACAATTTAAGAGGAATAAGGGTATTTCCCTTCGTTTTGAGAAATTTCTCAATTCGATTGATCTCTTTTTTATTCAACAGTAACTTTCGATCTGCTCGAGGCTTGTGGTTGTAAAAGGTTCCGTTTTCGTATTCATTCACGAACATGTTGCGAATCCATACTTCTCGTTCATGAAAAATGCAATACGCTTCTAAAATACTGGCTTTTCCGTTGCGTATACTTTTAATTTCAGTACCTGACAAAACAATTCCGGCAAGAAAAGAATCCTCCAAATGATATTCAAAGCGCGCGCGCTTATTTCGTATATTTAATTGTGGGCTTGCCATGCCACAAAAATACGCAAAGCGAACTGAAAATAACTACTTTTGTTACATGCAAATTCCCTCTAAATACTTAGAACAAGCCACGGAGCAGTTGGCTACCTTGCCTGGAATTGGGAAGCGGACTGCGTTGCGTTTAGCACTGAATTTACACCGTAGGGATGGAGATGAGATCAAGACGTTCGTGGAAGCCCTCATACAACTCAAAACCGAAACCTTTGCCTGCATTCAATGCGGAAACATCTCAGACACCGAAACTTGTTCCATTTGTGCCAATGAACGGCGTGCCAACGATATCATTTGTGTGGTTGAAGACGTGCGCGACATCATGGCGATTGAGAGCACCGAAACCTTTAAGGGCCGATACCATGTACTTGGCGGCGTAATCTCTCCAATGGATGGCATTGGGCCGCAAGCGTTAAACATTGATGCTTTGGTAGAACGCTCAAAAAATCCGATGATCACAGAGGTGATCTTTGCATTAAGCCCTACCATGGAAGGCGATACTACCAACTTTTATTTATTCAAACGCATTGATCGCGAGGGATTAATTATCACCACCTTATCTCGCGGCGTTTCAGTTGGATCTGAATTACAATATGCCGATGAAATTACACTTGGCAGATCCCTACAACATCGCCAGGTTTTTAGATTGAACGTTTAAGCCAACGAAGTACAACCACGTATTTGAAAAAACGCCCTACGATTCCAAGCGCAACACCTATCGAAATCCAACAGTAAATACTGGATAGAAGGTAATCATTGGACTGGGTAAAAAAATACCTTAGAAGATTGGTAAAAAGCAATCCCGCAACGATGGAAATCCATGTGGGATATTCTGTAGCTAACACGCGTATTCCATCAAATGAATTTTTTGCTGGTATAAAACAAAACGGATTCACATAAAAAACGGGGGTTCGTTTGCTCCATTCTGCATATAAAACGCCAAATTTCTCGCTTAAAAAATTGGATTCAACGCGAATAAGCATGGTAAAAAAAACCATGGAGAATAAAATCGTACCGAGAAAAAAAATTAGATTATTCATTGGAATACTCACCCCAATCCAAATCAAGAAGCTTCCAAGATACAAGGGATGTTGAGTAATCGAATACGGCCCTGTCGTATTCAATGTCTGAGCCACTTGTTCATGTCGATTTCTACCCGAGGTATGGGGCGCTTTAAATCCTACAACTATTACCCGAAGTATTAGGCCTATCGATATTAAGCACGTGGATGAGGCCTTCATGAGGATTGAAAATTCCCTAGGGAAAAACTCCATTTGAAAACCATAAGCTAAGGGCAATAATACGGCTACAAAAACAAAGGGCAACTGGCCTCTAAACCTAAAAAAAAATGGACCAAGGGATTGAAAACGAGGCATTGAACGATTGATAATTAATTTGTATCTTGCAAGGTAAAACCAAAGATACTACGCTTTTCTTAACCCTATGAAAGAAATATTTCAAATTGAGCAACTGCTCAAAACCTCGCCAAAAATTTTGGATGCCAAACTTATGAGTGCGGAAGGGCTAAGTGAATGGTTTGCTGAAGACGTGAACATACGGGATGGGAAATACTTCTTTCTGTGGGACGGTTATGAAGAAGAAGCGGTCTTACTGAGCCACAAAGCCAATCAACACATTCGCTTTCAATGGCAATCAGACATCGATGAGGCCCTTGACACCTATTTTGAGCTTGCTTTTTCGATAGAGCCAATGACTCAAGCCATCATGCTTATCATTACTGATTTCGCTGAAGCTGAAGAAAAAGACAGCAGCATCTTAGTGTGGGAACAACAACTTCAAAAACTACGGCGGCTTATCGGTGCATAATTATTCGATTAGTAGCCCTATTTTTGTAAAAAATTCGTTTTTGAAACGCTTATACCTATTCAGTATTCGGTCGTTCATTGGCCCCTTCATTGTTACCTTGGTCATTTCCATGTTCATCTTAATTATGCAATTTTTTTGGGTATACATCGACGACCTCATGGGTAAAGGATTGAGCATTTGGGTTATCCTTGAACTGCTTTTTTATGTTTCAGCGAGTTTAATTCCGTTGGCTCTGCCCCTGGCAATTTTACTATCATCGTTAATGACCTTTGGCAACATGTCGGAAAACAATGAATTAACCGCATTAAAATCGAACGGCTTTTCCCTCCTCAAAATTATGCGACCATTAACGGTTGTTGTTTTGCTAATTTCAGGGTTCACCTTTTATTTTGCGAATTATGTCATTCCTGTTGCCAACTTAAAATGGCACTCGCTCATTTATGACATTCAGAACACCAAACTTTCATCGCTTATTGTTCCTGGAGTTTATACCACTGAAATTGATGGATATGCCATCAAGATAAACAAGGGAAAAGATAGCAGCTTCAACAACATAACCATTCACGATCATACTGAACCCAATGTATTAAAAACAGTCAAGGCTAAACAGGCAAGAATTTATCGATCAACCAGCGGCAACTATTTGTTTTTTGACCTAAAAAACGGAGCAATTTATGAAGAATTAGAACTTGAAAATGGCGAGATCGGACCCAATGGAATGCCTTTATTAGGAAAGATCAGCTCCCACCCCGACCGCATTTCAACGTTTGAACGTGCCACCTACAAAATGAATGTCACGGGAATCAGTTTAAAACGTTCCGATGAGGATATTTTCCAAGATAAATATGAAATGATGAATGTGTTTCAAATTGGGCGTGCAACGGATTCACTGAAACGAAGAAGAAAGGGTTTAGACAGTACCTTTATTGCTAGCATCAAAGGAAGCTTTGCCACCTTTCATGTAATTGACAACAAGCTAAAACTGATGCCAATTACAGATCCTAGCTTAACGGAAAACACCGTCATCTTCAGAACCTATAAAAGCCTGAAGCGCTCAGAACGGAAAGAACTCATGCCGGATGTACTCACAAAACTATATCAAATCAACGAAAACGTACGGAATCAGTCCACCTTTATGGAGACCCTTAATCATGAAGAAGATCAGTTTTGGATTGAATTCCATCGAAAATTCGCCCTAACCTATGCGATTATTGTGTTATTTTTTGTTGGGGCGCCGCTTGGGGCCTTGGTAAAAAAAGGTGGATTTGGTGCTCCTGTGGTGATCGCAGCACTTATTTTCATGGTTTATTTCATAATTCTGAGCATTGGAGACAATTTAGCAGACACCTACGTTATTGCCCCTTGGCTTGGCATGTGGCTTTCCGGGTTGTTTTTTACTCCAATTGCCATGATAGTAACCTATACCGCGAATAACGACGTTCCCATAGCGAGCATAGAAACTTGGAAAATGTGGACAAAACGAATGATAAGACGCGGATGAAACGCTTACTCTACATCAGCCAAAAACCACATCATCCCATAATCGATGGTGGAAGTCAAGCCATTGCATCTTTTTTCCATGGACTCCTTCAATGTCGAGACATCGCACTTACCTATGCCCCGATTTGTACGAAAAAACATCCCGGGGATTTTTCAGCAGTAGATCACTCCATTCAACTTATACCACTGCGGATCGATACATCCATAACCATGAAGATCCTGTGTTATGCCGTGTCTGCTCCGATGAATGTACTCAGATACAGTACCTCTGAAGCAATGTCCACCCTCTACTCTCGAGACTCTATTCAACAATTTGACGTGGTCATTTGTGACGGTTTTTATGCGCTTACCATTGTGCCTAAGGCTTGGTTTGTATCAAAACGAATCATTTACCGATCACACAACCTCGAATATGAACATTGGAAACAACGCGCGCGGTTTATGCCCTGGTATCTGCGTTGGTTTTACAAACGAATTAGCTGGCAAATGAAGCGCTTAGAGCAATCTTTGGTGGGTGCAGCTCATGCTGTACTCAGTATTTCACATGAGGAAACACTTACGTTGCGGAAATGGAATGTAAATACCCATACGTGTTATCCGGCCATGAAGACCAAACATGAACTCATAAAGGGTAAAGACAGCGAACCTTGTGTGGGATTTATTGGAAACTTCGATTGGTTTCCAAATGTGGATGCCGTGAATAAATTCATTGATGAAATTTGGCCATTAATTATCGCTAAACACCCTTCGGTGCAGCTAGAAATCGCAGGACGGGGATCTGAAATCTTTAACCATCCACAACATCGCATCAAAGGCCTTGGCTTTGTCGATTCCCTAGAAAATTATTACCAGCGACAACGTGTCATGGTTAGTCCCTTAACGTATGGAACGGGATTAAATATGAAAGTACTGGAGGCGTTATTGTATGGAAAAGTGATTGTAACAAGCAAGATCAGCGTCCGTGGATTCGAACATAAAACACCCTTTTTAATCGCTGATACACCCCAGGAATTTGCTGATTTCGTGCTAGCGCTATTGGGCAATTCGGACCAAAGAGAGGCGCTTGAATCGGACATATCCGCCTATATCAATACTACCTTTGATGAAGAGACTTTTAAGACTCAACTAGAACAACGCATGCATGGATAAGCGACCTACCCTCCTTTTCATGACATCTCGATTTCCATATCCGCTAGAAAAAGGAGATAAATTACGCGCTTACCATTTAATCAAAGGCTTAAGCAAAACTTATCAAATTCACTTGTTTGCCTTGAGCTCTGAATCTATTGATGCCTCGTGGAACAAGGAACTGTCTCCGTATGTAGTGTCCATTCAGCAGTTCCATCTGAATAAATTTGCACAATGGGTTCGATTAATTGGATGCTTATTTACGAACCAACCCTTTCAATTGGCGTATTTCACCTCTTTTCGATTAAAACGAACCATTAAAAAATCAATTTCAACCCTTACTCCCGATCATATCTTTTGTCAGATGATTCGCCCAGCGGAGTACGTAAAAAATTATCATCGGTGTAACAAAACCATTGATTATATGGATGCCTTGTCCGTTGGTATGGAGCGAAGGGCTCAAAAAGCTCCGTGGTATACTCGATGGGTATTCAACATGGAAGCTGCACGACTCAAAGAATATGAACAGCGTATTTTTAATTATTTCGAATTTCAAACGATGATAAGTCATCAGGATGTCCACTACATTGCTCATCCGGACCAACGCAAAATACGTGTAATTCCAAACGGTATTGATACGGAGTATTTCCACCCAATGAAAGACATTCAAGCCAGTTTTGATTTAGTGTTTGTAGGGAATTTATCCTACGCGCCAAATATTGATGCGATGCGGTGGTTTGCAGAGCACCTACTAACGAAGCGGCCAACATGGACCTTACTGATTGCGGGTGCAAATCCTTCACCAGCGTTCGTTCAGTCTTTAAAAAAATACCCAAACATTACTATCGAAGGGTGGCAGGAAGATATTCGCAGGGCCTATGCCAGAGGAAAGATATTTGTTGCTCCAATGCAAATAGGTACAGGCATGCAAAACAAACTCCTTGAAGCCATGGCCATGGGAATTCCATGCCTCACAACACCCTTGGCCAGTGAAGCCCTCGAAATAGTTCCGGGACGAGACCTGTGGGTGGGGAATAATTCAGAAGCTATTGAGGAACACATTGTGTACTTACTCGATAATCCAGAAGAAGCGGAGGCACTTGGAGAGCAAGGAAGAAAAACGGTGCGGGAGATTTATGGTTGGGGACGAGCGGTGAACGCCCTAGATGGCCTAATTACTCCCCGGCATTAAAGCGCTTGAAATGCTCGTATTTATCCTTGATATACGTGATTAATTCAAGTTCTGATGCCGTCTTTAAGAAATCGTCGTCTAGATTCAAAAACAGCATAAACGAATCGAAATCTGCTTCGGGTAAATCAATAATGTCATAAGCGACATATAATCTCAAAAGTTCTTGCACCACTTTGCGTTGATCATCGCGATAAACTTGTTTTGCGATCCAACGTTTGTTTTGCTCTTTTTTAGAGAAGGCTTGATAAAGGGCTGTTATGGGACTTTCAAGAATATTTATTCCAGAAACCATTCGTGTATCAACCATGGCTAGGGCTGCACGTTCCTCTTTAATTTGTTCCAAGGTTTTTAACGGTTTCACCACGACTTCTGCCACTTCTTGAGGGAGGCGATCGATATAAGCGAGCACATTGCATTGGCAATTGGAATCTGGTGTTACCGTAAACTCATAAATTGGATATTGTTTAACCGAGAGCGCAATGCGTTCGTTTGCCAAGGCATATACAGAAAAGGAACCACTGGGTTGCCCAAAACTGGCCTTGCCACTGCTGCGATTCACTACCATTAGGTTATAAAAGCTTTGCGGTCGCAATGAATCTATGACACGACCTCGAACCAAAACCTTATTGCATTGTCCCTGTACAAAAAAGGAAAAAAACAAGGTGCCTAGAAGAAATATACTACAGTTTTTCAAAATACCAATTAAAATCGAGGGTCAACAAAAGGTAAATGGGCAAGGCAAATAACACAATCCAGGTCAAAAACAGGAATACCTTCGCGAGTCGACTTAAATCTTGTGTGATTGGAGGAATCAACAAATCACTCACATGCGCAGCGAGGTTAGAATTTCCCTCTTCAGCATAGGCATCCAGTTCAGCCAATACAGGCTTATCTTTGATTAGCACCTGTTTAATCATGTGGTAATCCCGGTTAGATAACTCCTCGTAAGTAACAATATAATTTACGTGTAATTCATTTAAGTCCTTCCTCAGTTGATAGTTCTTTTGCATGGCGCGAACTCGAATACCCATTAGAAATCCAAAACCGGCAACTAACCAATCTTTCATTAAAAGTCCGATGATGATCAATGCTAATGAGGAAATTAAGGCAAAAATCATCAAATATAAATCCCGTTGGCGAATGACAAGTAACTTCAGGATTTGACCACCATCTAAGGGATCGATCGGTAATAAATTGATCGCATTAACAAAAATGAAAATAAAGGAAAGCAGCAAGAGCCAATCCCACTGATAAACGCCGCTCAAGTAAAGACCTACAGACCCTAGAATTATTCCCGGAAAGGGGCCAAAAACAACCACCAATAAACTCTCTTTTTGGGAATAACGATCTTTGCTTCCTTGAACAAAAGCCCCCATCAAGGGGATAAAAAGCATTCTAACATTTTCATAATTAAAGCGTTTCATCTGGCTAAAATGACCAAATTCATGTACGAGAAGTACTAGGACCAGAAAAAACACAAAATCTGCCCGGTCACTGTAAATGCTCAAGAAAACTGCAATAAACAAAACAAGCGTAAATACGGTCAAGCCCCAATTGCTTTGAACTACCTGCTTATGAAGTTGCGGTTTTTCGGGGTACAATTCAAATTCTACCATTGACTAGCGCATGTTTTTCATTTGTCCCATCATGTTGGCCATATTTCGGGGGTTACTCATCATCTTCATCATCTTACGCATGTCTTCAAACTGTTTAATGAGCTTATTTACATCTTGTATAGTGGTGCCACTTCCACTGGCTATCCGGGCCTTTCTGGAAGGATTTAAAATAGCTGGCATTGATCGTTCTTTCGGGGTCATGGAGCGAATAATGGCTTCCACACCTTTGAACGCATCATCAGGAACATCTACTTCTTTCATGGCCTTAGACATCCCAGGGATCATACCCATAAGGTCTTTGACATTCCCCATCTTTTTAATTTGTTCCAACTGCCCTAAGAAATCATTAAAATCAAACTGATCTTTCATGATTTTCTTTTGCAAACGTCTAGACTCCTCCTCATTAAACTGCTCTTGCGCCCGCTCCACTAAAGAAACAACGTCGCCCATCCCTAGAATCCGATCTGCCATCCTAGAAGGATAAAACACATCCAAGGCATCCATTTTCTCGCCTGTACCAACAAATTTTATGGGCTTGTTCACGATGGACTTGATCGATAAAGCGGCACCGCCGCGTGTATCACCATCCAACTTCGTTAAGATGACACCATCGAAATTGATTCGTTCGTTAAATGCTTTTGCGGTATTTACAGCATCTTGTCCGGTCATGGAATCTACTACGAACAAGGTTTCTGAAGGTTGAATCGCTGCTTTTACTTGGGCAATTTCATCCATCATCGCTTCATCAACAGCCAAACGCCCCGCGGTATCGACGATAACCACATTAAAGCCTTTTGAACGTGCATGAATAATTGCTTTCGTGGCAATGTTCACCGGACTTTTTTCTTCCCGATCGGAAAATACTTCAATGCCTAATTGCTCGCCGAGTACATGCAGCTGATCAATCGCTGCAGGACGATAGACATCACAAGCTACGAGTAGTACATTTTTACCTTTTTTTGATTTTAAGTAGCTTCCTAGCTTTCCTGTAAATGTTGTTTTACCCGAACCTTGAAGACCAGACATGAGAATGACAGCAGGAGCTCCTTTTAAATTGATCTCTGACTCATTCACTCCCATCAATTCCACCAATTCCTCATGGCAAATCTTAATCATGAGTTGTCCTGGAGAAACGGCGGTTAAGACATCCCTTCCAAGCGCTTTTTCTTTGACTGTATTCGTGAACTGTTTCGCTGTATTAAAGCTAACATCGGCATCAAGTAAGGCACGACGAACCTCTTTCAAGGTTTCTGCGACATTAATTTCTGTAATCTGACCTTGACCTTTTAGGACTTTGAACGCACGTTCAAATTTCTCCGTTAAATTTTCAAACATATGCTTTTACTATTGAAGCTACAAAAATAAGGAAATGAATGCAAAACCTTAGGGTTATTAACCTACTAATCTCGGTTTCGCTAATTTAGAATGTGTTCTACCGTAGCTAAAATAAATAATCAGCCCAAGTAGCAACCAGATTGAGAAATACAACCAGTTTTCAGCTTTAATCTCACTCATCATGTACAAACAACTCAATAAGCCAAGCAATGGGATCATCGATAGATTTTTAAGGAAACTCATAATGGTGATAAAAATCGTGAACAAAATAAAAATCCAACGCGGTATTTTATGTGCAAAGTGCTTGAAACCATAGTGATAGAAATGAGATTTCGGTAAATTCAGAAACTTCAAATCCTCAACCAAAGACACTTTCCCATGCAGTTCATAGTATTTATCAATGTTTCGTTTTGAAAATGAAAACGCTGCATTTTTATCGTGTACCAGGTGGTTTTTTAAGGCCATAATTTGATTTGGATTCATGCTTTCTATCATTTCTGCCTTGGTTTTCAAGGACTCTTTATTAGTTATGAAATCTATCGTTTGACGCTGAAATGCGGTAAAAAAGAATACCATTGTCCCAATAAGCAATACCGGCATAATATATTTTCCATTCAAATAGGGCGTTCTGAATTTCCCGCGGGGAATATCCGTTCTATTCTGCAGCATGAGCACACCGCCACAAACGAGTACAAAGGCAAATAAGGTACCAATGCTACAAAGATCAGTAACCATGGTTAAATTCATGAAAAGTGCGGGTACCGCAACCACAAAACCAACTACAATGGTGGCAAAGGAAGGGGTCTTGTATTTTGGGTGAACCTTTGCAAATCGACTTGGTAACAAACCATCACGGCTCATACTCATCCAAATTCGAGGCTGTCCCATTTGAAAAACTAAAAGCACTGAAGCCATCGCAACTACAGCACTTACCGAAATAATTCCACTGAGATAGGGCAGGTTGATCTCAGTAAACACAAAGGATAATGGTTCACCTACTCGTAAGGTTTTGTAAGACACAACACCCGTTAATACTAAGGCAATGGCAACGTACAAGATCGTACAGATGATAATCGCCCACATCATCCCGCGGGGTAAATCGCGTTGTGGATCTTCGCACTCTTCAGCGGTTGTAGATATGGCATCAAACCCAATGTAGGCAAAGAACACCGCCGATACGCCTTTCAATACGCCCCCAATCCCCTTTGGGGCAAACGGACTCCAGTTGGAAACATCAATGTAAAAAACCCCTACTCCGATGACCAATAAAATAACGGCTAATTTGATAATTACCATAGCATTCGATGCGTTTCGACTCTCTTTAATTCCTCGATAAACTAAGGCCGTAATTAAAATGATAATGAATAACGCAGGCAAGTCTAAAATCACATGAAAGCCTAAAAACGTAGGACTTTGCTCGTAAGCGCTGTAAGCGGTTTGTATCCCTTCAGGAATATCTGTCAACGACTTACCGGATTCCAATAAGGTCATTGCTTGCTGATGTCCTTTAAACGCTGAGAAATAATCCATTTGAGACCACAAGGGAATATGAATTCCATCGATTCCCAATCCTGAAATTTTAATGTTACTGAGCATGTCGGTGAAGTAATCAGACCATGAAATAGCTACTGTAATATTACCAATCGCATATTCCATAATCAAAGCCCAGCCGATGATCCAGGCGATAATCTCACCAAAGGCCACATAGGAATACGTGTATGCACTTCCGGAAACAGGCACAATTGATGCAAATTCAGCATAGGCAAAGGCCGCAAATCCACAGGCAATTGCGGTGAATAAAAACAAGAAAATAACAGCAGGACCGGCCTGATAACTCGCCTCTCCGATGGTAGAAAAAATCCCTGCGCCAATAATCGCTGCTATACCAAATGCAGTTAAATCCCTTACTTTAAGGTGCTTTCCAAGCGCACCATGGCCATCCGCTAATTGATTTGCTTCAAGTTGTTTGAGAATATCTGGTATTTGTTTTCTTCGAAATAAAGTGCGCATAGTATGAATTGAACCCCTAAAATAGAAATATTTTTAAGATGAACCCTTTTTACCCACAAGTGTTACCTTTGTATCGTGTCAAGATTCATCGAAATAAAAGGGGCCGCGGCGAATAATTTAAAGCAAATTGATGCGCAGATTCCACATGGAAAAATTACGGTAATCACCGGGGTTTCAGGGTCTGGAAAATCAACCCTAGCGTTCGACACGCTCTATGCAGAGGGACAACGACGATTTATTGAATCCATGTCTTCTTACGCGCGGCAATTTCTAGGTAAATTGGAAAAACCTAAGGTTGATTACATCAAAGGTCTCTCCCCTGCGATTGCTATTCAGCAGAAAGTAATTTCCTCTAACCCGAGATCTACGGTGGGAACAACTACAGAGATTTATGACTTTTTAAAATTACTCTTCGCTCGAGAAGGAAAAACCTGCTCACCCATTTCGAATCAAGAAGTTGTAAAAGATACGCCGTCAAGCATTTTAAACGCGATTCTTTCTCTAGAAGACTTCTCCTTTGCCGTGCTTTCACCCATTAAAGTAAATCCAAAACGAAACATTTCTGAAGAATTGCAAATAATTGCTAATGAGGGGTTTATTAGAATCTATGTCAATAAAAAGATCACTTTAATTTCAGACATCACTGAACTCGAGCCTTGCGATGAAATCACCGTTGTCATTGATCGATTCAAAACCACTCAATTAACCGAGCAAGAACAAGCGCAATTAATTGACTCCATTCAAATGGCCTTTGCAAAAAACGGTGGGACATGTGGTATACTCAACATGTCTAACCAAGAAATCACTTGGTTCAACAACCGATTCGAACGCGATGGCATGACCTTTCAGGAACCAAGTTTGCATTTCTTCACTTTCAATAATCCGTTTGGAGCGTGTAAAACGTGTGAAGGATTCGGGAGCGTGTTAGGCATTGATCCGAACTTAGTAATCCCGGATTCCAATTTAAGTATTTATGAAGGCGCCATTCATCCATGGAAAGGTGAGGTGATGGGTGAATACCTGCAACAATTATTAGTTCAAGCGCACAAATTTGAATTTCCTGTGCACAAAGCATATCGGCTTTTAACGCCTGCACAGCAAGAAATACTGTGGGAAGGAAACACGTATTTTACAGGACTTAGAGCGTTTTTTAAATTCATTGAAAGTCAAACCTATAAAATTCAATACCGTGTGATGCTTTCCAGGTATAGAGGAAAGACCCAATGCCAAGAATGTCAGGGAACGCGACTAAGAGGCGATGCAGGTTATGTTAAATTCTATGGCAAATCACTGCAAGAGGTGGTCCTTATGCCGGTGAGTAAATTGCAGGGATTTTTTGAAGAAGCACAAGCCTCCATACCAACAAACAATGTACTTAAACGCCTACTCCCGGAGATTATTCAGCGCATCAGATTTCTAAATGAAGTCGGTTTGGGTTACCTTACCTTGAATCGTTCCACCAATACCTTATCCGGCGGAGAATCACAACGTATTCATCTAGCAACCTCCTTAGGATCAAGCCTTGTGGGGTCTACCTATGTGCTGGATGAACCATCGATTGGACTTCACCCGAGAGACACTAAAAACTTAATCCGCGTTTTAAATTCTTTGAAGGAAATTGGAAATACGCTCGTGATCGTAGAGCATGAAGAAGAAGTCATCAAAGCCGCGGATCACCTGATTGATATTGGTCCTTATGCTGGAGAGAACGGCGGAACCGTTGTATTTCAGGGTAATTTATCCGCATTTAAAAAGAATAAGGGCTTAACGGCGAACTATTTTAACGGTACAACGCGTATTAAAAGTCCAAGTACTCGCCGAAAAACGAGTTATTCGATTCGCCTGAGTAATGCCAATTTGCACAACCTTAAAGAAGTTCACGTCGAGATTCCACTTCGCCAATTGGTTTGTGTATCTGGGGTTTCTGGATCCGGAAAATCTACCCTCCTTAAAGCCTTATGCTACCCGGCGATTAAACAAGCGTTATTTGATGCTAAAAACACCTTGTACCGCGGGTGCACCCTATCCGGAGATATTAATAAAATTAAGGAAATCGAACTCATTGATCAAAACCCTATTGGAAAAAGCTCACGAAGTAATCCGATAACCTACCTCAAAATTTTCGATGAAATTCGCGACCTCTATGCACGGCAGCCTTTAGCTAAAAATCGAAACTATAAACCTGGTTTCTTTAGCTTCAACGTGGAAGGCGGACGCTGTGATGCCTGCGACGGCGAAGGACTGATTACCATTGGCATGCAATTCATGGCGGATATTCAATTGAAATGCGATACCTGTGAAGGAACTCGATTCAAGGAAGAAACCTTGGAAATTGTATATCGCCAACAATCTATAGCCGATTTATTGGAAATGACCTTAGACGATCTTTCTTCTTTTTTTCATGAAAGTTCAGATAAGAAAGAAAAGCATATCGCTTCCATGATACAACCATTGTTGGACGTTGGCTTGGGGTATTTACGCGCAGGACAAGCATCAAGCACACTATCGGGTGGTGAAGCGCAACGCATCAAACTCGCATCGTTTTTGGCGAAAGGAAACAACCAAGCTCCTACCCTCTTTTTATTTGATGAACCCTCTACTGGACTTCACTATTACGACATTGAGAAACTGTTGCTTTCATTACAGGCCTTGATTGCAAACGGACATAGCATCGTAGTTATTGAGCACAACTTGGATATCATCAAAACAGCAGACCATGTAATCGATATTGGTCCGGAAGGCGGTGAAGGCGGTGGAAAGATTGTATTTGCGGGAACTCCGGAGGAACTGGTAACGCGAATGGACAACTATACCGGTATTGCGCTGGCAGAAAAAGGATTAAATTAAGCAGGTTGAAAGAGAGAAGCTTTGATGAACGAGACACAACGTCACTCATCATATCAAACCATTTGAACGTGTATTTCGACCGCCGAAACGCGCAATCCGATATAGAACAAGTAATAAAAGAAATCAAAGGAATTAGCAATGAAGGCGGTAGTTTAGAATATGCCTTTGTGGTTAAGGTGCAGTCTAATCGCATCAAGGAAATTGTCAGAGCGTACAAACAATTGCAACAACACCCCCTGCGGCATCTTGAATTTATACCTGAAAGTTGCTATCCAAGAATATAATTCCTTACCTTTATTGTCTAAATCACCCCAATGAAATACCTATTACCGATCCTTGTTCTTACATTCATTGCAACAGGCTGCAAAAAAGAAGAAGTACAAACCTATACGATCGGTGAAGAAGCGTTTGGCGGAATTGTCATCCAACTGGACGAGACGGACCAACATGGATTGGTGGTAGCTAAAACGGATCAAGTGACCTTTGCTATGCATATAAATTGGAATGACTCTAAAGCCGCTGTTGAGGCCTACACAGCAGGCGGTGAAGGCTGGAGACTTCCTACAAAAACTGAATTGGAATTGATTTACAGCTCCAAAGCATCATTATCTGGTTTTGATAACCGTGATTATTGGTCATCTACCCTTGGTACCGGTACGGCATGGTCCAAATATTTTGGGAGCACCATGGGTGGCTTTACTACCAGTCCGTGGAAAGCCCTATCCAATTGCACCCTGTGCACTAGAGGGGTAAAGGAATTTTAAGTATACCGCATTTACATTAATTTTTATCGCATAAAGGCCGAAGTAATCGTTTAAATAAACGAATTCGATAACGCTATAAAACATTTCGATGCATTCTTGGGTTTAATTGATATTACCTTTGATAAAATTCAATTAGCCATGAAAAAATCTGCCTTAATTTTTAGTCTATTGTCTACCTCCTTGTTGTTTGCACAAGGAAAATGTCCGTTCAATTTTGACTCCAAACCCACCAATACACCAACAGCTTCTGTGCAAGAATTACCTAATACCGGTGATTCTGAATCTAAACCAAAAGCACCTTCAACTATGGGCACCACCCCATTTAATACGAACAAAGATTGGTGGCCTAATCAATTGGATTTAAGTGTCTTAAGACAACACTCTTCCCTTTCCGACCCGATGGACCCATCATTCGATTATACCAAAGCATTTAAAAGTTTGGATTACATCGCACTAAAAAATGATATCAAAGCGGTACTTACCCAGTCTCAGGATTGGTGGCCAGCAGATTACGGAAATTACGGTCCGTTTTTCATTCGCATGGCTTGGCACAGTGCCGGGACCTACCGCACCGCGGACGGTCGCGGTGGAGCAACCGAAGGACAGCAACGTTTTGCCCCCTTGAACAGTTGGCCGGACAACGGAAACTTAGACAAGGCTCGACGATTGCTTTGGCCTATCAAACAAAAATATGGGAATAAAATTTCTTGGGCTGACCTTATGGTTCTCTCCGGAAACGTAGCCCTAGAAAGCATGGGTTTCAAAACCTACGGGTTTGGTGGCGGAAGAGCGGATGTATGGGAAGCAGAAAGCAATATCTACTGGGGTTCTGAAAAGAAAATGTTAGACGACCAACGATACAGCGAAGGAAGAAAACTTGAAAACCCACTGGCTGCGGTGCAAATGGGATTAATCTACGTGAATCCGGAAGGTCCTAATGGAAATCCTGATCCCCTACTTGCGGCAATAGATATCAGAGAGACCTTCGGTCGAATGGGAATGAATGATGAAGAAACAGTAGCCTTAATCGCTGGTGGACATACCTTTGGTAAAACACACGGTGCGGGACCTGCAAGCAATGTAGGACCGGAACCGGAAGCAGCACCCATAGAAATGCAAGGGTTCGGATGGAATAGCACCTACAAATCAGGGAAAGGCGCGGATGCTATTACCTCAGGACTAGAAGTTACTTGGACACCTAACCCAACGCAATGGGGTAATGGATATTTTGACATGCTGTACGCCTATGAATGGGAACTTACGAAAAGTCCGGCGGGTGCAAACCAGTGGGTTGCGAAAGATGCTCCTGAAATTGTACCTCATGCATTTGACTCAACCAAACGTATTAAGCCATCTATGCTTACCACAGATCTTTCGATGCGATTTGACCCAGCTTATAATGAAATCTCAAAACGATTCCATGAACATCCGGAAGAATTTCAATTGGCCTTTGCGAAAGCATGGTTTAAACTAACGCATCGCGACATGGGACCGAAAGTAAAATACTTAGGACCAGAAGTTCCAAAAGAAGAATTAATCTGGCAAGACCCAGTTCCTGCGGTGAATCATCCCTTAGTAACTGCAGCTGATGTAACTGCCTTGAAAAAATTAATCTTGGCATCAGGCTTAACGATTGGTGAAATGGTTAGCACTGCGTGGGCCTCCGCTTCAACCTTTAGAGGTTCAGACAGCCGCGGTGGCGCTAATGGTGCACGAATCATGCTAGAACCACAACGTCACTGGGAAGCAAACAATCCAGGGCAGTTAGACAAAGTAATCACTGCATTAACGAAAGTACAAGCAGATTTCCATAAGGCTTCGGGTACGCGAAAAATATCCATGGCCGACCTTATCGTATTGGCAGGAAATACAGGTGTAGAACAAGCCATTAAAAATGCAGGATACACCTATACGGTACCGTTTACCGCGGGACGAATGGATGCGACCCAAGCACAAACGGACCTGAACTCCTTTGCCGTGATGGAACCAATGGCCGATGGATTTAGAAATTACAGCAAAGGGAAATACACCTTTTCTACGGAAGAATTATTAGTAGATAAAGCGCAGTTACTTACCTTAAGTGCTCCAGAAATGACCGTATTAGTTGGCGGATTGCGTGTTCTGGATGGGAATTATGACCACTCTCGACACGGCGTATTTACCAACAATGTTGGAACCTTGAATAATGACTTCTTTGTGAATTTGTTAGACATGAGTACGTCATGGAAAGCTATTAATGAAACTCAAGAAATTTTTGAAGGAAGAGACCGTAAAACGGGAAGCGTGAAATGGACTGCTACTCGTGCTGACTTGATTTTTGGATCACATTCTGAATTGCGTGCCATTGCAGAAGTGTATGCAAGTTCAGATGCTAAAGAGAAATTTGTAAAAGACTTCATCAGCGCATGGGATAAAGTAATGAATCTCGATCGTTTTGAACTAAAGAAATAAACGGTTGATTTAATAATCAAAAGAAAAGCCTCCTGCTCGCGGGAGGCTTTTTTTTATATCAAGGATTTACAAAAGGACTTAATCTCATCGCGGACCGAACGAAAGGCATTCATAACCTCTTCTTCAGTGCCCGTTGCTTTAGCAGGATCAGGGAAATTGTGATGAACTCGCTTCACCGCACCTGGAAATACAGGACATTGCTCGCTGGCGTGGTCGCACACGGTAAAGACCAAATCAAACGGTATATGCACGTATTCGTCTACATGATTGGAGGTATGCATTGAAATATCGATTCCATCTTCTGTCATTACCGCAATCGCACGCGGATTAACCCCATGCGTTTCAATACCTGCGCTATAAACGGTGGCAACAGCCCCGTGAAAATGACGAATATATCCTTCCGCTAACTGACTTCTACAGCTGTTCCCTGTACACAAGACTAAAATATTCATGGCTTCCTAAATTTATTTTTTAACGCTAAACTGGCTTTAACTAAGAGGATTAATGCCGGCACCTCCACTAAAGGTCCGATAACCCCAGCAAATGCCTGTCCGGAATTCAGACCAAAGACACCGATGGAAACGGCGATGGCCAATTCGAAATTATTTCCTGCAGCAGTGAACGCTACGGTAGCAGTATCCTTGTACGAAGCCCCCATGGTCTTGGCTACAAAAAACATAAGAAAGAACATAACCAAAAAGAAAATAACCAAGGGAAGCGCTACACGAAAAACATCTAAAGGCAAGGTGGCAATAAGTTTTCCTTTTAAACTGAACATGACCACAATGGTAAAGAGTAAGGCGATCAAGGTAATTGGAGAAATTTTGGGAAGGAACTTATATTGAAACCAATCTTGTCCGAATTTAGGGATTAACACAGCCCTACTCAACATAGCGGCGGCAAAGGGAATACCTAAATAAATTCCAACCGTTTTCGCAATTTCGAGCATGCTAATGTCCATTGTTATGGCATCGAATCCGAACAGGGGAAGCATAATTTCTAGATAGAAATACGCATAGAAACTGAAAAAAAGTACTTGCAAAAGGCTGTTAATCCCTACTAAGCCAGCGACCAACTCCCTGTTACCTCCAGCGAGGTCGTTCCATACAATCACCATGGCAATACACGGTGCAAGACCGATTACAATTAGCCCCGTTAAATATTCAGGATCCTTTGGTAGAAAAGTAATTGCCAGTAAAAACATTAAAAAGGGACCCACAATCCATGTGATAAAAAGAGAGGAGAACAACAAGCGTTTATTGCTTAAGGTAGCAGGTACTTTTGCGAAATCCACCTTGGTTAGCGGTGGATACATCATGAGTATGAGTCCTATCGCCAAGGGAACATTGGTAGTACCAATGGCAACATTCGACAACACTCCTTCTACATTGGGTATTATATTTCCAAGGAGCACTCCAACTCCCATGGCTAAGAAAATCCAAAGGGTCAGAAAGCGGTCAAGAAATTTTAATCGAATATTATTCATAATCAATTGATTTTAGCAGCATCCACCTCCGGGGGTGCAAGAACCAGCTGATGGTAATTGCTCCGAAGGAATTCCACAATGATCAGGCGCCAGACATTCAGTAAATAATGGCATTAAATTAAATATCCCATCCGTATATGTGAGGCCATAACGTTCAATAGTTTGTCCTTGATATTCAATTTCGATGAGTTCATTCGTGAGGCCATAATCCATCTCCCCTTTTTTGAGAATACCTAACCATTTTAATGCGGTAATTCGATGATCTAGGTCATTAGCTACCCATACTTGAAACGTAACTTTTCGCTCTAATCTAGCTACCCCTCCACAATCAATAAAGTTTTTACTAATTAATGCCAATTCAGTAACATGAAAATGTCCAGGTACTTGGGTCCCATTTGGAAGCAACAGTGTGGGATAAGTCACTTGTTGAAGAGCAGTTTTAAATTCAAGGAGTGTCATCGCAACAGGATTTAGGAATGGATAATTTAATGGAATTAATCAGGGTAAGCATCGACTCTAAGTGATCGTCAGATAAACAATAACACACGGAAGTGCCCGAAATTTGTCCTTTGATGATTCCCGCATTTTTCAATTCTTGAAGATGCCTTGAAATACTCGCTTGCGCTAAGGGAAGTTCGTCAACGATGTCCCCACAAATACACGTTCCTTTATCAATTAGGTATTGAACAATGGACAAACGTGCCGGATGACCTAAGGCTTTAAACACCTCCGACAAGGCGAGCACACTCGGCGAATAAGAATCTATTTTTGTAACCCCCATGATTTATACATATCGCAATATTACGATAAATAAGTAAGCGCATATATTTTTTCTATTTTTACCTATGATTATTTCCATCACAGGCTTAAGGCCAAAGTCCATTCTGCATAGCATTCCCTTTTGGTTAAGAGCAATCCCCTCGTTTAATCAGGCTAAAAATGCGCCTGGCAATAAGTTTTGTGAGGTAAAACGAATACACGGCATACAGCATACCTTAACCGCATGGGAAGACATGCGAACCTTGCGTGCATTTGTAGGCTCAGGACCTCATTTAAAAGCCGTAAAATCCTTTCGAAAGATCGCTACGGGGAGTACTTATCATTATGAGAGCGAGACCATACCTACATGGGAAGAAGCGCGTCGCTTTTGGGAAGAAAATTATAAGGAGTATTAAAAACGACTCGATGCGGCCCTTCGATTCGCCCTAGACGGAGCAAACTCAAGAACCATTCGCACCTAGTCGTTAAATCTATCCTTACTCTTTGATTACTTTAAATACCCCTTGCTGGCCGTTAACGCTAATTCGTAACGAATAAACGCCAGCGCTCAACGCTTGGGTATTTAGGGTTGTTTTACCTAATCCTTTACCATTTTGCACCAAGCGACCGCGCGCATCAAGCAATTCAAACTGAAAGGCATTCGCGATATCAATGGTTAAAGTGCCTTGCATTGGATTTGGATACACCGAAGCATTAATAGCCGATTCCCCTACTCCTGCTCCACATTGATCCACAATGATATTTGCTGAAACTACCGTTTCACAAGTCCCGTCCGAAACTACACAACTGTATTGCGATGTGGCACCGGGCGTTACCGTAATACTTGCCGTATTTCCCAAGACAGATGGCCCATCATACCACGTATAGGTGATACCTCCACCTGCGGTAATAGTAGCCGTTTCTCCAACACAAATGGTTGTTCCTGGTGTAATAGTGGCTATAAGTTCAGTGGAACCTGCAATCGCTCGTGTATAAGTTTGTACACAGCCACTTCCCGAGGTCCGAATGCGAGCCACATACGTTCCAGCAGGAAGATTACCAAAGGTTGGCGATACCTGATAGTTTACCCCATCGAGGCTATATTCATACGTTGGTGGAACACCACCTGTAGGGCTTGTAAATACAATGGTCCCGTTGTTTTGTCCGCAGGTTGTGTTTGTTTTTGTGCAGGTTGCTGAAGGTTTGGCATTCACCACCACAGGTAAATAGATTCCATCGGTACGACAAGAACCATCTGCAAACAAATAAATTCTTCGGTTAGCCACCTGATTAAACGTAAAGGTATTTGCCGCTGTATTATGGGTTGAAATAACGGTAGTAAAGGGGTCGTCGGTAATGTACCATAAATAGCTATTGGTATTGATAGACCCCGAACCATTTACGGTAATTTGTCCTCCGGTGCAAATTGCAGATCCAGAAAATGTGAAATTGGCATCGGGATTCGGACCATTCGAGGTAAGAACATCCATCCAAAGGCTGGTCATGATTATCGGATTTATATCCGTTGTTGGATGCCAAGTCCCTGTAGTATTGGTTAAACCCCCGTAATAACATTTCAAGGTGCTTAAACCACTGGCATTGGTTCCGTTCCGCTGATTAATGTCAACACACAAGAAGGTTACCGTATCTTGCGGAGAACCATAGAATAACTCAAAAGTTACCCAGAAATTACCAGTTACGGTAGGCGGATTGGTAAAATCAAATTCGTTGTAAAACCCTGCGTCCATATCGGCAATCAGTAAGGTATCTGTGACTAATATCGTCCCGGGATTTCCGGCATTGTCCTGCTGAACACGGATTTTCACTAGGCCATTCCCGGAGGAATTCACTGCCTTAATGATTGGCATGCGAAGCCTTCTCACTTGCGTTGAAGCTGGCGCAGTATATCGGTCCGCATATTGATGAATCAAAGAGGTGTTTGTAGATGAAAAACGACCCGAACCCGGTAAGAATCCCCATCCGGTAGACCAATTATAATAGGAATAATCCTCAGTAACCGGGTTATAATTTCTTAGGGTATCACACGCTGTGCCTGGAGCAGCCCCTACGACTTGCACATGGGCGGTTTTCGTCTCGGTATCAGACCCGAAGGCATTGGTTGCGGTAAGCGAAACCGTGTAGGTTCCCACCGCATTAAATACTGCACTTGGGTTTTGGATATTGCTATTCGTAGCACCTCCCCCAAAATTCCATGTCCATGCGGTTGGGACGTTCGTTGACGCGTCAAAAAAGTTAACGGAGCCACCCACCGGAATAATGATTGGATTTGAAATATCTGCTGTAAAATCAGCCACCGGAGGTATATTAGTAGGATCACAACCCGGAGAAAGCAACAAGGACGCGCGAGCACCTGTAAGGGTGTTGAGCATGTAATTCGCTTGCGCCTGAGAGAACATTACGGTACAATTGCTGTAATCCATATAATTCTCGTATTGCGTTTGCGTCGCACCACAAGTCATTTGATTACCAGAACATGACCCAGCGTAATTAAACGAGGGACCGATGGTGTTTGGCGTATCATTAAAACCATCATCTAAGGCGCAGCTACCCGAACCACCCCACGTATGGTCAAGTCCCAAATAATGTCCGATTTCATGCGTAAAGACATTGTCGTTATTCATTCCAATATTATAATCTAAAACAATTCCATCAATGGCAGCACCAGGCAACATGTTGTTGGTTGGACGATAGGCATAGCCAGCCGTTCCGGAATTCGCACCATTCGAAATATCGCATATCCAAACATTGAGGTACTTATTTCTATCCCAAATCTGAGAACCTCCGGTAGCAGAAGCTTTCATCTTATTCTCTTCTCCACCGCTATGATTGTAATAATCTTCATTGGTTGAAACGCGAATAACTCCTTGCTCCGCTAGAGGAACTCCTGCGGCATCCTTGGTGGCTAAACAGAAATTAATGTTTACATCGGCAGGAACGAAACCTAAATTGGTTCGCGCGTTGGCCGCATCTTGATTCATGAGTTGAAAATCTTCTTGAATGTCATTGAACACTTGCATAATGAGTGCATTCGACACATTCTCTGCCGGATTATTTGGATTGTGTACCACATGAAAAATAACCGAAATGGTATTTATCCCCGGTGTTTTTTCAGGTTTGTAAGGTTTAGTTTTTGCAGCCTCTTCTAAGTAGGATTGATTGAACTCTGCCCATTTCCCGATTTCCTCGTAATATTTCTTAGTCAATTCATGTGAGGCACAGGAATGTTGATTCAATCCATGATTTCTTGGAACTAAAGGCTTGTCAACCTTTGGTGTAATTGCAGTAATCGTTGCTGATTTTTTGGTACTGTTTGGCAAAGAATTGACAGGGCCAGGTTGTACGTTTTGCGCATTGATTCCGATGAAAGTAAGGGCAAAAAACAAGGCAGAAAGGTAGATTTTTATCATGGCAGAAGGTGCTTTAGTTCTGTGAATTTACAAAATAAAACAAGTAAGTAAATAGATTCATTTAATTTTGTTTTGTTATAACTTAGCCAAATGAAAGACAACATTGAGTGGATCAGAAATAATAAGACGAATAAATCTACCGCATTTTCAAGCGAAGAGAAGAAAGCCTTACATCTAGAAGGACTTCTTCCGTACAAGCAGACCACACAAGAACTTCAAGAACAGCGTGTACTTCAAAATCTTGAACGAAAACCGAATGATATTGAACGATACTTGTATTTATCGGCCTTACAAGCTCGAAATGAACGCCTTTTCTATCGTGTAGTCATCAATAACATTGAACGGCTACTCCCAATTATTTATACCACTACCGTTGGCGAAGCATGTAAAGCTTTTTCTCATGCATACACCGAAGCTAAAGGATTTTATATTACCCCAGAAGATAAAGGCAACATCGTTAATATCCTAGGTAATTGGCCAGAGGAAGCAATAAAAGTAATTGTTGTAACGGATGGTGAGCGAATTCTAGGCTTAGGTGACCTTGGAGCCAATGGCATGGGGATTCCCATTGGAAAACTCATTCTGTATGCGGCCTGTGGAGGAATACATCCCTCTGCGTGCCTTCCGGTAATGATTGATGTTGGTACAAATAATGAAGAATTGCGTAACGACCCCCTCTACTTAGGGCTTCCAACATCACGCCTTGGTGGACAAGAATACCTTGACTTAATGGATGAATTCATGGAGGCAGTTACTCAAAGATTCCCGGGAGTTTTAGTACAATTTGAAGATTTCTTGACGCCAAATGCCTTCGCATTGCTGGATCGGTATCAATTTAAGTATCGGTGTTTTAATGATGACATTCAAGGAACAGCTGCAGTTGCCTTAGCTGGAATCATGTGTTCAACCCGAATTACAGAAATTCCAATTCAAGAAAACCGGTTTCTTTTCCTTGGTGGTGGCTCAGCCGCAACGGGAATTGCCGACTTGTTAGTAAAAGGGCTTATGTTACATGGATTAACGGAGGAACAGGCCTATAATCAAATTGCTATGTGCGATATTCATGGTCTCATTGTAAGCGAACGATCGGACTTACAAGCCCATAACCTACCCTATGCTAAGAACCTACCGGGAATGAGTTTTTTAGAAACAATCCAGCAATTTAAACCTACGGCCTTGATCGGTGCAACAGGCGCAGGCGGTGCATTTACAAAGGAAATCATTGAAGCGATGGCATCCATCAATAATTGTCCGGTGATCTTTGCCCTGTCAAACCCCACATCTAAAGCAGAATGCACGGCCGAGCAAGCATATACGTGGAGCAAGGGAAAAGCTATTTTTGTAAGCGGAAGTCCGTTTCCGAATGTGACTTTTGAAGGAAAAACCTTTGATCCGGGTCAAGGAAATAACGCCTACATTTTTCCAGGATTAGGCCTTGGTATTGTAGCTGCTCAAATTGAACACGTGAATGATGAATTGTTAATTACTGCTGCGCAAGTACTTGCTGAACTTGTGGAAGTAGCAGATTTAGCCATGGGTTCTCTTTACCCGCCGATCAATGAAATACGGGAAGTATCCGTGGAAATCGCCAAAGCCGTTATGAAAAACGCAATCAGTCAGGGAATCACAGGAATTAAAGAAACCGAAATCGAAGGGTTAATTCTGCAAGAGCTTTACGATCCGACCTATTAAACCTTCAATTTCCCCATCCCGCCATCAACAGCAAGTACCTGTCCGGTCATCCAAGCACTTTCTTCTCCGAGCAGAAAGGTTATTGCGTTGGCCAAATCAGTCGGATTCCCCAATCGTTTAAGCGGGTGCCGTTGTGCCCCTGCCTCAATTTTCTCTGGTGAATTAGTGAGTTTTTCTGCCATAGGAGTTAGGGTAAGCGACGGTGCAACCACATTCACGCGAATTTTTGGTGCCCATTCCGCGGCCAAAGACCTTGCGAAGCCCTCCACAGCTGCTTTTACAGCAGCAACCGACGCATGAAATGGCATTCCCGAAGTTGCAGCAACGCTAGAAATCAGGACAACACTTGCCCCTTCATTTAGATTCGACTGATAGGTCTTCAATACATTCACCGCACCCAATACATGGATATTAAAATCCGACTGGAAATCTTCTAATTTCAGGGACCTAAACGGTTTCAAATTGATTGATCCCGGAAAATACACGATTCCATCAAAGCGCCTATCTATAGCAGGCAAAGCGCTCAAATAGTCTGTTAGTTCGTAATCCGAAACGGATTGATTCCTTGAAAGCTGCGTTACCTCATAACCCTTAGCAAGTAGTGCAGATTTTGTGGATTGTGCGATGGCAGAAGAAGCTCCGACCAATAAGAAATGTTTCATGCATAATAAACACCAGAGGCATGTAGATGTTCATTAATGGCCGTCAGAGACCACAACTTTTTCTTTCTTTTTATAACGAATGAGAAATACGACTGGAAAGATGATAAGCACCATCAATCCCACCATAAAAAACCCATGATCATAACTCACCAAGGCCTGTTGCTTGAATAGCATGCCTTCAAGTGATTGATTTGCCAATGCCTCGGCTTGATCCATGGAATAGCCACGTGCTAAGAAATTCTGTTTCATCATAGCAATTCGTTCTGCGGTTTGTTGCGAATAATCCGTTACATACCCGAGCATGGAGCCTCGAACTTGTGCATTTTTTTGCGTTAAAAAGAGATTAATCAACGCAATGCCCACCGCACCCCCTAATTGGCGAACTGCATTCGAAAGACCTACTGCCTGACCAATATCTCTTGGATTTAATCCAGCCACAGACAGCGTAATGATTGGAGACATCATGCAAGCCATTCCGATACCTCGTAATACAAATGGAAGGTAAAAGTTCCCTTGCGACGACGTTGGCGAGGAAAAGGACAACATCATTAAAAATATAACGGTTAGTCCTGCACCGGTCCAAATGATTGTTTTTGGACTCACCCCATTACCTAACATTTTACCCACCATGGGCATAGTAATCGCAGAAAACAATGCTCCCGGAATCATAAACATACCGGTTTGTGTAGCCGTCCATCCCAGTGAAATTTGAACGAATAAGGGAAAAATAAACACGGACCCAAAGAGAATTAAGCCAAGTAAGAAATTCAGAATACTGCCGAGGACCAAATTATAGTTTTTATAAAGCCTCAGATTAACTGCAGCGTAATCAATACTCAAGGATCGTTTTACCAGAAGTACAAACCCCAAAATTGCAAGAAAGGCAAAGAACACGATTTCCGAACTATCAAACCAATCCTTCGAATTCCCTTCCTCTAAGACGAATTGCAAACTCCCTACGCCAAGAACCAAAAACACAATCCCCCAATAATCGATGCGCTTAGGTTTCACTGCAGAAGGATCATTGGTAACGAATGAATACGAAAGAAAAGCCGCTATAATTCCGATTGGTACATTCACAAAGAAAATCCAGTGCCAACTAAAATTGTCCGTGATTAATCCACCAATAGTAGGCCCAAACGTAGGTCCCATGATGATTCCCATGCCAAAAATAGCATTCGCCATTCCAATTTTTTCCGGTGGAAAGGCCCCCATGATTATGGTTTGTGCATTGGAAAGCAATCCTCCGCCACCTAATCCTTGAATAAATCGCCAAAACACCAAGGTCCATAAACTGGTTGACATGCCACACATGAGGGACGAAAAAGTGAAGATTATAACGGACGTGGTGAAATATGCTTTTCTTCCAAAGTAGTTGGAAAACATGCCAGTAAGCGGGATAATAATCACATTAGAAATGCCATATGCCGTTACCACCCAAGCAATTTCTGTGGTGGTTGCTCCAATGCTACCCGAAATTTCGCGCAGCGACACATTCACTACGGTCGCGTCAATTAATTCAAGCAAGGCACACGTGATCGCGGTAAGTACCAAAATCAATCGCGCAGCTCCTTGTGGATAGCTTAAGGCTGTGGCGGTCGGTTGACTCATCTTATTTTACCGAAACAGAAACAAATGCACTCAAACCAGGCAATAACATGGCACGTTGCTCAGCTGTCAATCCAATTAGTTTAATTTTCACAGGTACGCGTTGAACGATTTTCACAAAATTACCGGTTGAGTTATCCGGAGGTAATAAGGAGAACTTTGCACCCGTTGCTCCGATATATGAATCTACCTTGCCGGTTATACTCAATGAAGGATACGCATCAATGTTAACTGCTACGGATTGATTCATTTTAATATGTTCAATTTGCGTTTCTTTGAAGTTGGCTGTGACCCACAAGGTTGTATTATCAATGGCAGAACAAACCGGAGTGCCAACCGTAACAAACTGACCTTGATCAACGCTTCGCTTAGAGACCAGACCGTCACATGGTGCTTTAACAATCGTATACCCCAATTGCGTTTTCGCCAAGGATAACTCCGCACTCCGTTGCTTAACCAAGGCCTCCGCTAATGCAATCAAAGATTTTTGTCCGGTAGCTTGCGACTTCACCCCTGCACTTTGGGCAGATGAAGCCTTATATTGATTGGTTGCTGCTTTAAATTGCGATTCAGCCACTGCTAATTCAGCCTCAATGGCATCAAGTTCGGCCTTCGTGGCTGCCTTTGACGCATACATGTTTTTGATTCGTTTGTAGTCCTCCTTGATTTTATTCAATCGAGTTTTCGCTACATCAATATTTTGAGCCGTTGTTTCGCTCGAAAGAAAAGCCGCAGAGGCATTCAAATCGCCCGCATCCGCATTATTCTTCACGGCCACAAGATTAGCCTTCGCATTTTCCAATGCTGCCTCCGCTTGAAGCACACGCGCTTGAAACTCATCGTCATTAATAATTAATAAGGTATCCCCTTTCTTTACCATGGTATTATCCGCAAACCGAACTTCCTTCACATATCCCGACACACTGGTGCGTATAGGAATGATATCGGCATCAATCTGCGCGTTATCCGTAGTTTCAAATCCGTTGGATCGGATGTAAAAAAACAATCCAATGATCAATGCCACACCGAGAATGCTACCGATAATTAAAAATCGTTTCCGTTTTCCTGTTTTTTTCGTTGAATCTTCCATCTTAAAAATTAATTAAACCCATTGTTATATTATAATTCGACCACGCATTGATTCTTTTAATTTCATGAACCTTTGCATTCAAGCGCGCAGCCATTTCATCATTTAATTGGATTAAGTAAACGGTTGAAGTGATTTTTCCATTGGCCAATTGGGCCGCGGATACCGCAGATATTTCTGCTTTTTTAGCCAATATCAATGCATCTAATTTCATCAACTGATCCAAGGCGCTGAGCTGGGAAGAATAGGTGGATAAGGAAATCTCAATATTCTTATTGAGTTGATCACGCTGGATTTCCAGCATCTTTTTATTTAAATCAAAGGCACGCTGTTCCCGCCCTAGGCCATAAAGGGTAGAGATATTCCAACGCAGTGAAACAGTGCCAGATCCAAAAAATCGCAGCTCCTGGTTGATGAAATTGGGTCCAGGTCTACCATAATTACCTGCTGCACCTACATATAACTTAGGAAGCGCCACATTGGTCGCTAGCTTGTAACGCTCATCCAATAAAGATTCTTGCATTAACAAGAGCTTAGTTTCCGGACGCATGATGCTCATAACGATTGAAGACCCACCCGCAGGCATTACACTTAAGGTAGTTTTTGGGGTGATTTCTTTACCTGTCATTAAGGTTAAAGAAGCGCAAAGACCGTTCAAATTCTCGTTCGCTTCAATGAGGTTTTGTTGGGTTTTTAATAATTCCACCTCAATCTCATCCAAGTTTGTTTGTAACATTAATCCATTAGAAACCGCTGCCGCTACGCTGGTAGATCGTTGCATTAAATTATCCTTGAACAACTCCAGCATTGAAAAATTTTCTTTTGCCAACAATATTGCCATGTAGATTTGATTTACGCGGTCTGCTGTCTTGTATAACTCCACGGTATTTTTCTGAATTTCAATCTCCGTAGAAAGCCCTTCTAAGGTTAGTTTTCTCTTGCCAATTCCACCATCAAAAACAAGTTGCTCCATCGACAAAGACCCTAGATACGCATCATGCGGAAAGTTTGTATTGAAGCCTGGGATATTAAATTGAACCACCTCTGATTGATAGGTAGCCGAAGCATTCAGATTTAGTTTAGGCAACCATGCTTCACGAATGGCCGAAACATTAATTGCTTGTTGGGTCTTGTACAATTCAGACTGCTTGTAGATAGGAAAATTACGTTTTGTCCATTGAATGCATGAATCCAAGGAAATAGATGTTTCTTGAGCGAAAAAAACATTTAAACTAAAAAGTAAAAACAAATATGTTAAAAACTTCATTTACAATGGTTTAATTTTGTTATTAATAAACTCGTGAATGGAAGCTCGAAAGGAAATCTCCTGTTCTTCTCCCCACATTGCATCATTGTTAGCGGCCACCACCTTAAAAATCGGACGAGCCACAAATGGATAGGTGCACAAGGATACAAGATTAACAAAAAACAGCATCGCGTTGATGAACTGAATTTCTCCGCGTTGGATTCCTTGATTAATCACTGCGATCAACGATGGATTTTCTTTAATGTGACTATTTACTTTTTC